>JACVCJ010000003.1 GCA_016742095.1 Bacteroidia bacterium | reverse complement strand
ATATGCCCTACCTGGTAGGCGCTAAAAAAGAGATAAAGGCCGCGCAGGTGCGTATGTGATCAGGCTTTTTTCACCGGCTCGCGGATCAGCTCCATCAGTCGCAGCGAAACATTGGTGAGTACCACCTTCATATTGGCGTTGCGGTCAATATAATACAGCGCTTTTTCCAGCATATTGCGGATCTCGGCGGCATTGCCCGGGTGTATGAACACGCTGAATTTGGGAATGAAAGAGCGTTCGGCCGAGGTCATACGGTTCAGTTCGGGCATTTCCTGGGCACTGATCAGGGCCTCGCGGATCAGGTGCAGGCAATAGGCCAGGAAACCCTTCTGCCGGTCGCGGTTCATGGCATTAAACGTGTCGGAGAACTGGATCAGGGCCGGCACATTGGTCTGGTAGGCCGCCAGCATCCACTCGCGGAACAGGTTCACCGATTCGGAATTATCCTCTTCATTAATAAGCCATTGCGCCAGGTTGTAATTGCCGTTGGCCACGTTCACGATCTCCTGCGCGCGTTGTATGTCCACGCCGTGCTTCTGCGTAAGGGCTTCCAGCATTTCCCAGTCCTGTATCTTGTCCAGCTTTACCAACTGGGTGCGTGACAGGATAGTATTCAGAATATCGCCCGGGGAATTACTCACGAGCAGGAACAGGGTCTGCGGAGGCGGTTCTTCCAGGATCTTGAGCAGTTTGGGTACCGCCGCGTGGAAAAAAAGTTCCGGCAGCCAGATCACCATAATATTGAAAGGAGCCTCGTAGGGCTTGTACTGCAGGTCGCGGTGAATTTCGGCGGCGGAGTCCACATTGATCAGCGGACGTTTGTCTTCCTTGCCCACGGCCTGCAGCCAGTCAGACACACCCAGGAAGGGATTGTCGGTAAAAGCCGCCTTAAAATCAGGAAACTGATCTTTATAAGTGCTGATCTTATCGGCCTTGTTGGCCGTGATCGGGAAAACGAACTTGAGGTCGGGATGGGCCAGCTGCGAAACTTTACGGCAGGATTCACAGATGCCGCAACTGTCGTCCGGCTGTGGGTCCTTGCAGAAAATATACTGGGCATAGGCCAGCGCCAGGGGCAGGTTACCGCCGCCCTCCGCGCTCACAAAAAGCTGGGCATGCGGTATACGCTGATCCTTTACGGCCTGTATCAGTTTGGCCTTCACAGAAGTACTTCCCGGTATGTCGCTGAATTTCATGCTTTTGTAAAACCTTTTTGGTAAACGCGGCGGTTTATTAATTTTGCTCAAAATTAGTCACTCAAATCATTTTTTACATGCGTACCATCGATAATTTTTCGTTTAACGGCAAAAAAGCCCTCATTCGTGTTGATTTTAACGTGCCGTTGAATGCAGAATTCCAGATCACGGACGATACCCGGATCGTGGAAGCCCTGCCTACCCTGCGTAAGATCCTGGGCGAAGGCGGATCGGTGGTACTGATGTCGCACCTGGGCCGCCCGAAAGAAGGTCCGGAAGAAAAATTTTCCCTGAAGCACCTGGTGCCTTACCTGCAAAAAGCCCTGGATACCACGGTACATTTCGCCAACGACTGTATCGGTGCCGAAGCCGTAGAAAAAGCCGCGGCCCTGAAACCCGGTGAAGTGCTGCTGCTGGAGAACCTGCGTTTTTATAAAGAGGAAACCAAGGGCGATGTGACCTTTGCTGAAAAACTGGCCCGCCTGGGCGATATCTATGTGAACGATGCCTTCGGAACGGCTCACCGCGCGCATGCCAGTACGGCCGTGATCGCTCAGTTCTTTAAAGGGAAAAGCTGCTTCGGTTACCTGATGGCCCGCGAGCTGGAAAATATCGGCAAGGCCCTGGAGAACCCGCAACGTCCTTCGGCTGCGGTAATGGGCGGCGCCAAAATTTCAGATAAACTGGCCATTGTACGCAACCTGATGGACAAGGTAGACCGCATTTTCATCGGCGGAGGTATGGCCTTTACCTTCATCAGGGCACAGGGCGGCAGTATCGGCAGCTCACTCTGTGAGGAAGATATGCTGGAAACCTGCCTGAACCTCCTGAAAGAAGCCGGAAGCAAGAACGTAGAATTTGTATTGCCGGTGGATGCGGTGATCAACAACGCCTTTGCCAATGAAGGCGATATCAAAACGGCGGATATCAACGCTATTCCCGACGGGTACATGGGTCTGGACATCGGTCCGGCCTCGGTAAAGCTGTTCCGCGAGAAACTGGCCGACGTAAGAACGATCCTCTGGAACGGCCCCATGGGCGTATTTGAGATGTCGTCCTTTGAAGAAGGCACTAAACAGGTGGCCCTGGCCATTGCAGCCGCTACGGAAAACGGCGCTTTTTCGCTCGTAGGCGGAGGCGACAGCGTGGCTGCCGTGGGTAAATATGCATTAAAACAGAAAGTAAGCTACGTAAGCACCGGGGGAGGAGCCATGCTCGAGTACATCGAAGGCAAGGCGCTGCCCGGCGTGGTGGCTGTAAATGAAGCCTGAGAGGCAACAGTAAAATGACAGATAAAAGAGCTGCGTTTGCGGGAGTGTTTACACGGTATGTGCCGCAGGAAGCCGTGAGCTGGTGTGTGGACCGGGTTTTTGAACACGCCATACAGGTAAAGATCACGCGCAGCCGCAACAGTAAACTGGGCGATTACCGCCATCCCTTCGGTGGCAAAGGCCATCGCATCACCATCAATCACGACCTCAATCCCTTTACCTTCCTGGTGGTATACGCACACGAAGTGGCACACCTGCTCTGCTGGGTACAACACCGCAACCAGGTATCGCCGCACGGCCGGGAATGGCAGACCATCTTTTCGGAACTGCTGCGCGAACTCATTGCCCTGCAGTGCTTCCCGGACGAAATTTCGGGGTACCTCAGGCGAAGGGGAAACACCCTGGCGGCCTCGAGCTGTGCCGATTCGGAATTGTATGAACTGCTCCGGAACTATGACAAACCCAATAGTTTAGTGCTGCTGAAGGATATACCCCAGGGCGGATATTTTAAAATGAAAGGCGGCCGGGTCTTTCAAAAAGGGCCGCGTCAGCGTACACGCTATAAATGCCTCGAACAGGGAGTTCCCGGACTTTATCTCATTCATGAGACCGCCGAAGTTTTGCCGGTGTTCGTATCTAAGTAGCTGAAAAATTTGACGGATACGATTTCTTTTTTATCTTTCACGACTTTTTTCTCACCCATGTTCTTAAAGCCATATGAAAAGACCTCTACTAACAACCCTTGCATGCACCCTGGTTTTTGGTGCCTTTGCACAAACACAGAAAAATAACGCACCGGAGAGTCCCGCAAACAAAGAGTACATCTTCAGTCAGGCCAGTAAGGCCGGGGCCGGAGTTACCGTGCGTGCGGAGAAGTATCCCGCCGGTTTTGAGCAGGATGCCGCTTTCCGCAGGCAGTACGACGCAGGTGGTCCGCTCGACATCTACAACCGTGAGGCGGAGATCCTGGACCTGCGTGATGCCTATTCCAAGCACTTCCGTCTGGCCGATGGCAAAGTAACGGCGGTGATCACATCGGGTCCGCAGCATTACCTGAAGAACGGGCTCTGGCACACGATCCTTACCGATATCAGCCCCAATACACAGGCGGGCGCCGGTATGTATCCCCATGCGAACCATTACAACGAGTTCTCCACGCTCTACGGTAACGACGCATCGCGCGTGTTTGCCCTGCGGGAGAACGGTACCGATGTTTTTGGTATACAGGCCCCGAAACTGGTGTTCCTGGATGCACAGGGCAACGAAACGGGCAGCATCACGCTGAACGCCTTCCAGTCGGCTACGGTTTCGGGTAACCGCATCACCTACAAGGATGTGGCTCCCGGCATCGACCTGGTGGCTGAACAGAACGGAGGCGGTTTTAAATACAGCTATGTGCTTAAGGATCAGCAGGCTTTTGCCGCTCTGCCCGTCGGAACAGTTACGGTAGGCATCTCGGAAACACTGAACATGGGGCCGGGGTTTGTGAACACTGAAGACGGCAGCGATGGCCGTGTAGCGTTCAGCAACGGGGAGAAAGACGTTAAATTCAAGAAATTCCTTTTTTACGATTCCAACGATAACCAGGACCGTATACGGGCCACAGAGGTGAAATACGCCGCCGGGAAGATCAGCTATGCCATCAGTGCAGAGTGGATCAGCGACCCGATGCGTGTTTTCCCCGTGTATATCGACCCTACGGTTACCTACACACCTACCGCTTCGGTGTACTGGACAGGAACAGTGGACGATGACGGCGGCTGCGATTTTTCCACGGATAACGATGACGACGATGAGATCCGCGTGGGCTTTGACGACGGTACCGTTGACAACGACGGCTACGACGGCTATGCGAAATTCAATATCAACGCCCTGCCGGCCAATGCCTGTATTTCCAATGCCTATTCCCGTTTTTACCAGTTCAACTTCCGCAATACACAGTCAGGTGGACAGTGCTGGGGTAACGACGATCAGCTCGATTATTTCTACGGCGGCATCGGTCCGCTTACCTTCGATCCGGTAGTATCCAACTGCGACCAGATACGTACCGCTATCGGCGCAGCCCCGGTGTACGGCACCTTCAACGTATTTTCGGGTTATACCCTGGGTACGGCCAACGGCTGGAAAGACTACAATGCCTATAACCTGAATGCCGTGGTGACCAGCGCGCGTGCCGTTCAGAATTTTATGACCCTTTCTTTCGATTATTACGGCAGTCACAGCGATCCGGGACCCCAGTTCTGCTGTTTCTGTACGCCCGATAATGACGACTGGATCGACTACCGCGGCTGGAGCGACGGCAACCGTCCGCAGCTGGTAGTGACCTACGAAACGCCTTTCATCATCGGTTCGGCAGCCAATGTGTCGGCCAATAACGTATGTGCCGGTACCAATGTAACGCTTACGCTTACGGGCGGCACCAACGGCTCATCCGGTAACTGGGCCTGGTATTCGGGCAGTTGTGGCGGCACCCTGGTGGGTACCAGCACGGCTTCCAATGCCGCGCTTACCATTCCGGCCCCGGCTACGACAACCACGTATTTTGTACGCGGCCAGAACGTGTGCGGTAATACCACCTGCCAGAGCGTAACGCTCACTGTACTGGCCAATTCCACGGCAGCTACTTCTATAAATGCAACATCCAACCCGATCTGTCTGGGTTCTACCACCACACTTTCCGTTGCCGGCGGTTCGCTGGGCGCAGGAGCGCAGTGGCAGTGGTATTCGGGCAGCTGCGGCGGTGTGGCTTCCGGTTCCGGAACGGCCATCCTGGTTTCACCGACAACCACTACCACGTATTATGCCCGTGCCGAAGGTACCTGTAACACCACCGTGTGTGCCAGCCTTACGGTTACGGTAAATACGCCTACCGTGGCCGGTTCGCTGAATGCTTCGGCCACCAGTGTGTGCCAGGGCTCTAACTTTAACCTTACCCTGAGCGGTCAGACCGGTTCGGTGGTACAGTGGGAACGCGACCTGAACGGCGGCGGCTTTAGCAGCATCGGTAATGCCGGTCTCACTACCATTACCGAAAGCGGACTGGCGCAGGGCACCTATACCTACCGCGTACGCGTGCAGAACGGCGTTTGTGCCGCGGCCTATTCAGGTACCGTGGTGGTGAATATTATCCCGGCCTCAGCGGGCGGGAACACCTATGCCTTTAATCCGGCCCTCTGCCAGGGCAACGGTACCCTGATCTCCCTCAGCGGACAGGTAGGCACCATCTTATACTGGGAACAACAACTGAACGGCGGAGGTTATACCAATATCGGCAGCGCAGGCTCTGCCTCCCTGGTTACGGGCGTGCTCGCTCCGGGCGTGTATGATTTCCGCGCCGTGGTGCAAAGCGGTGCCTGTACAACCGCTACTTCGGCCGTGGCTACCGTTACGGTTTCGGCCAATACGGTTGCCGGTACGGCAGCCATCGTTCCGGACACCATCTGTATCGGTACACCGCTTACAGTGAACCTGGGCGGCCAGACCGGTTCTGTGCTTTACTGGGAGCGGGATATCAGCGGTTCGGGTTATTCGAACATCGGCGCTGCCGGTGCCAACCCGCTTACCGTAACCCCGAATACTGCCGGTCTGCATACCTACCGTGCCATTGTACAGAGCGGCGCCTGTCCGCAATCGATCTCGGTTTCGGATATCGTGTATGTAAAACCGCTGGGTAATGCCAGTTTCAGCTATACCAACAATACCTATTGCACCAATGGCAGCAGCGATCCCCTGCCTGCGGTACAGACCCCGGGCGGAACATTCAGTGCAGCTCCGGCAGGACTCGTATTCCTGAGCACTTCCACCGGCCAGATCGACGTTTCGGCATCTGCAGCCGGTACCTATACGGTAACACACAGTCTGCCCACATCTTTCTGTAATGCTACGGCTACATTTGTAGTAACCATTAATTCGGGTGCAGTGGCAACACTGAATTACCCAGGTTCTTCTTTCTGTACCGATGATCCGGCGCCGTACCCGACCTTCGCACCGGGTGCCGGCGGAAACTTTACGGCCAGTCCTTCGGGCCTGGTATTCGGCAGCAGCTTCGGAGATATCGACCTGCAGGGTTCTGCGGCGGGCACGTATACCGTAAGCTATACGGTGGGTGGCGCCTGTCCTTCCACGGCCACACAGGTGATCAATGTAAAACAGTCGCCGGTGCTTACCATCGGCGGACCTTCCGTTTTCTGTGACAATGGCGCACTTACACAGATCAATGCCACTCCGGCAGGCGGTCTGTTCACGGGCGGTGTATTTATCACGGGCGGTGGTCAGTTCAACCCGGGTGTTGCCGGGGCGGGCGTACACAGTATCGTATACCAGTACACTGCGCCCAACGGCTGCGCAGGTTTTGCCACGACCAATATCCAGGTGAATCCTTCCCCGGTGGTGAACGTAACTACTCCGGCGCCTTTGTGCAGCAACGGTACGCCGTTTGCGCTCAACGCCACACCGGGTGGCGGCACCTGGAGCGGTTCGCCCTTTGTGAACAGCGGCGGTCTTTTCGATCCTTCGCTTTCCGGTCCGGGAACCTTTAACCCTATTTATTCGTATACAGATGTAAACGGCTGTACGGGCGCGGGTAGCACCTCGGTGATCGTGAACACGGCTCCGAATGCGGCCATATCGGCCCAGCCGGTGATCTGTTCCACCGGTATCCCCGTTCAGCTGAATGCCGTGAACGCGGGTGGTACCTGGAGCGGTGGTCCGTATATAAATGCAACGGGCATGTTCGATCCGGCGGTTTCCGGTTCCGGTGCATTCTCCGTAACCTATACGCTGAGTTCCGGCGGTTGTACGGCCAGTTCCACACAGAGCGTGCTGGTGACCCAGGGACCGAATGCTTCCATCAGTCCGGTAAGTGCCCTGTGTACCAATGCCACACCGGTACAGCTGATCTCGGCCACCTCGGGCGGTACTTTTGCCGGCGGCGCCTTTGTGAGCAGTGCGGGTATCTTTGATCCGGCTGCGGCGGGCGTAGGCACACACGCCGTAACGTATACCGTAACGCAGGGTTCCTGCTCGGCCACGGGCAGCACACAGATCAATGTAATTGCTGCACCTTCGGCAAATATCACCGGAGTTCTTACGCATTGCTCGGCCGATTCAGCCTTCTTTATAAGCGCTACCCCGGTGGGCGGTACCTACAGCGGTAACCCCTATATCAGTATTGCCGGTCTGTTCTATCCACAACTGAGCGGACAGGGTCTGTACCCGGTCGTATACAGCGTGTCTGCCGGTAACGGTTGCGTGGCAACGGATACCGTAACGCTTACGATCAACCAGTCGCCGGATGCGACCTTTGCCCCGGGCAGTACTATGTGTACTTCGGACGGACTGACCACTTTTGCGGTGAATTCGGGCGGCGGTACCTGGAGCGGCGGCGCCTACATCACGGCGGCCGGCGTGTTCGATCCTGCTGCGGCGGGAGCGGGTAGCCACCCGCTGACCTACACGGTAAGCAATGCCGGTTGTTCGGATACCTATACCACATTTGTGAACGTAACTTCCGCCCCGAACGTACAGGTGCTTTCCGCACTGAACTACTGCTTTAACGACGGCTCCCAGATGATGTTCGGAAATATCCCGGGCGGCGTCTGGACGGGTGGTTCCTATATCTCAGGAGCCGGTCTGTTCGATCCGCAGATCTCCGGTACCGGCACACACCTGGTGGTGTACACGGTAACGGGAGGTAACGGCTGCGCCGGTTTCGACAGTGTATACGTAAACATCAATGCCAACCCGGATGCGACCATCACCTACCCGGGAACGGTTTGCGAAAATGCCGGTATCCAGACGCTGACGGCGGTTACGTCGGGCGGTACCTGGGGCGGCGGTCCGTATGTGAACAGCAATACCTTCGATCCCGCCGTAGCGGGACTGGGCAGTCACCTGGTTACCTACAGCGTAACTTCGGGTCAGGGTTGTTCGGCCTCTGCTTCCATCACCGTAACAGTCGATCCGCTGCCGGTAGCGCTGTTCAATAACCAGAACAACGGCCTCACCGTATACTTTACCGATATTTCACAGAATGCACAGGGCTGGACCTGGAACTTCGGCGATGGCAGCGCGGACGTGACCACGCAGAACCCGGTACACCAGTTCCCGGATAACGGAACGTACCAGGTACGCCTCATCATTTCGAACGGCTGCGGCAACGATACCATCATTCGATCTATATACGTAAATAAAGCGCTTTCCCTGGATGAGAGTGACGCCGATTTCCAGATCAACGCATATCCGAACCCGGCTTCAGATGTGCTGAACATTACACTGCAATCGGCCGTTTCGGGCAAAATGACGCTCGAGATCATCGATATGCAGGGCAAAGTGATCAATATACGTAATGACATAAAATCTTCGGAATTGTACAAAGTGAGCATGCCGGTGCAGGACCTGCTTCCGGGAATGTATACCGTACGCCTGCGTATGGAAGATGCCATGTACACGGTACGTTTTGTAAAACAACCCTAAGAACAGTTCTCACACATGCTAAAAAACACACTGTATCCATGGATGACGGGCCTGGCACTTATGCTGGGCCTGTCAGGCACTCTGTCGGCCCAGTACACGCCTGCACAGGTACAGGCCCTGGAGCAGGCCAAAAGGGCAAAGCTCCAGGCCGGGCAGAACACGCCCAAAAGCGACAAGAACATACAGCCGGAGCAGGATTGTCCCGATGCCATTACGATCTGCCAGGACGTATATGTACAAACCTTTTCCTACTCGGGCACAGGGTATATCCCCAATGAGATAAACCCGGCCATTTCCTGCCTCGACGGCGGCGAACAGAACGACGTATGGTACATCTTTACAGCCCTGAACAGCGGTATCCTGAATTTTACCATTACACCGCTGAACCCGGCCGACGATTACGACTGGGCGGTATTTGACCTTACCGGTCACAGCTGCCCGGAGATCTACGTAGATCCATCGCTGCAGGTGGCCTGTAACTTTTCGGCCATTCCCGGGCCTACAGGGGCCAACAACGATACTACGGGGCATGCACAGAACGAACTGGCCATACCCGTAACGGCGGGGCATACCTTCGTGATCAATGTGAGCAATTTCAGCGCCACGCAGTCGGGTTATACGCTCGATTTTTCAGCGGGAACGGTGGAACTCTACGATACCATTCCGCCTGTAGCCGATTCGGCCGCTTATGTATGCAACAATTACGGAGTTCGTATATACTTCAATGAGTTGATATCCTGCGGTACCATCGCTGCGGACGGGTCTGATTTCTTCGCCACGAACAGCGCCGGTTCCCCGGTAGCCGTTATCGGAGCCGTGGGTGTGGAATGTTCGCCTTCTCATAAGTATACGAATTATATAGACGTAATGATCGCCGGGCAAACCCAGAACGAAACCATTACCGTAGGGGTAAAAGAAGGTTCGGACGGGAATTCCATCGGTGATAAATGTCTGAATATGATGACCAGCATGTCCATATCGGCGCTGGTAGGTCCGCAGCCCGTGGTCAACCTGGGCGAAGACCTGAAACTGTGCCCGGTAGACCTGTATTATCCCGTGCTGGACGCCGGAGTAAGCGATGCGGTATATAGCTGGTATCACAACGGGGTTTCTCTGCCCGATTCCACGCAGAGCTATCAGCCTTCGTCGCCCGGACAGTACAGCGTGATCGTATTCAGGGACATTACCTCGGACCCCTGCGTGCTGAGCGATACCCTGAACGTAGATATTGCCATGGACTACTGCATCGACAATATGCCGAATGCCTTTTCGCCCAACGGCGACGGTTACAACGACATCCTGCTGAACGGCGTGGACGTGGCCATCGTGAACCGCTGGGGCCAGACCATGTTCGTGGGCAATACCGGCTGGGACGGTACGGTGAACGGCGAAAATGCCTCCAACGGTACCTATTATGCCATCGTAAAGTTTTATAATTCCGGCGGGGAACTCATTACCCTGAAATACCCCGTAACCCTTGTTCGTTAAGACCTATGAAAAAACTGTACATCTCCATACTTACACTCCTCCTCGGCACGGCATTGCTCCCGGCACAGACCCCGCTGGAGAAAGCCGACTGGAAATACGAGGATAAAAATTATGTGGATGCCGCCGCAGAATATGAAAAGCTGGTGGCTAAGATCAATGCCCCCGAGGCCAAAGCCCAGGTGATGTTTCGCCTGGGGAACTGCTATTATCACCTGAACGATTATGCCCATGCGCAGCAATGGTTTCAGCAGTCGGTGGACGCCAATGCCACCAATGCCGAACTTTTTGTGAACTACGGCGATATCTATACCTACCGCGGCCAGTACGAACAGGCGATAGCCCTGTACCGCAAAGCCGAGAACGATACGGCCTGGGGTAAAATTGCCCGTTTGCGTATACAGAGTGCACAGAGCGCCCCGCAACGCAAAGAGGTGTTTTCAGTACTGCTGCACATGAACGAAAAGGCGCTGAACAGCGAAATGGGCGATTACGGTATCGGGTACATCAGTGCCGATAAGGTGGTGTTTACCACGTCCAGCAGCCTCTTCAGCGGGGCAAAGGATAAAAAGACCGGGCAGGGTTTCAGTCGCCTGGTGGCCGCATCGGCTACAGAGAACGGGGACTGGAAAATAAACTCGGCCCTGCCGGAAGCCATCAATTCCCAGTACAACAACGGCAGCTTTACCTACGATAAAGTACATAAAGTAGGCTATTTTTCACAGTGCAACGGGTATGACGGCAAGAGCAAATCCTGTGTACTGCTTTCGACCACCTACGATCCTGCGGTAGGCACCTGGGGTACCCCGGAAGTGCTGCCTTTCTGTACGGACGGCGCCAATTATGCGCATCCTGCGATCAGCGGCGATGGTAAAACGCTTTTCTTTACCTCCGATCGGCCTGGTGGCGTAGGCGGTAAAGACCTGTACAAGGTTTCCCGCGGGGCGGCGGCCAATTCATGGGGAATGCCGGCCAACCTGGGACAGGAGATCAATACGGCGGCCAATGAAGGCTTCCCCACCATTGCGGGGGACTCGCTGTTCTTTTTCTCCAGCAACGGCAAGGCCGGTCTGGGCGGGTACGATATCTTCAAGGCAAAATACAACAACGGCAATCCTTCAAAACCGCTGCCCATGGATATCCCCTTCAACTCAGCCGGGGACGATTTCGGGCTGATCTATTCAGCACAGAGCCGTTTCGACGGGTTCTACTGCAGCAACCGCGGCGGAGGTATCGGTAACGACGATATCTACCGTTTTATGCTCGATCCCAAGTACAAAACGATCGGTGGTTATATCCGCGAGGAAAAAACGGGACTGCCCGTAGCCAACGCCAAAGTGACCCTGATGGGCACCGACGGCAGCACACTGACGGCCGTTACGGATAATACCGGGCGTTTTTCACTGAGCAATGTGAACCCCGAAGCCGGTTACAAGATCCTGGGTTCGGCCGACGGTTATTTTTCGGCATCGGCCCTGGTGAAAGCCCTCGATCTGAATGCGAACACAGACCAGTCGGTCCTGCTCAATGAGCGCAATTCGGCCCAGGTGAACCTCATGAAGATCACTAAGGACGAGATCAAACTCGACAATATCTATTACGAATACAACAAGGCCGAGCTGACCGAAACCTCGAAGCGGGAACTGAACAAACTGGTCACCCTGCTGAAGGAAACCCCGAACATCAATATTGTGATCAACTCGCATTCCGACGAACAGGGAAGCGATAAATACAACCTGGAACTGTCGCAGCGCCGCGCCAAAAGTGTGGTGGACTTCCTGATCGAGAACGGCATCGAGGCCGGGCGCCTTACCTCCAAAGGCTGGGGCGAAAGCAACCCGCTGAACAAGAATGCCACTACCGAAGAACAACATGCTGCCAACCGCCGTACCACATTCCAGGTAACCAACGCTCAATAACCATGAAAAAAGTACTTCTAAGCACCGCGATCTTACTTTCGGCACTGGGTCTGCGGGCGCAAAACGATCCGAATATAACGCACTGGTATACGATGCGGGGCGTCTTCAACCCGGCTTCCACCGCGTCCAACAAGGGCGTGGAAGCAGCCATACTGCAGCGCGAGCAGTGGTTCGGCCTGGAAAATCGTCCGGGGACCTCGTTCCTGAACGCCGGCTATTACATTGCCAAGGCCAACAGCGCCGTGGGCATTTCCGGGTTTTACGACCGGGTGGGCTTTCAGCGCAATACCAATATCAAGGTAAATTATGCCTACCACGTTACCCTGAACGAGAAGACCTTCCTGAGTGTGGGTGTGGGCGCGGGGTTCATCAATACGTCCACCCGCATGTCGGACCTGAATTTTTCGAACCCGAACGATCCCCTGATCGGTACCCTGGACCAGAACCGCTGGCAGCCCGATGTATCCATTGGCGTAGAAGCTGTACATCAGAACTATACCGTGGGTATTGCCGTGCCGCACGTGATCGGCAGTCCGGGCAGCAAACATCCCTACTGGGCGCGTACGATCCATGCCTACGGTAATTACCGTTTCCGCATCAAGAGCAAGGTAACGCTGGTTCCCGGCGTGCTGGTGCGTACCACTTTCTTTAAAACCCAGTTCGAAGGAAACCTTACCGGTTATTTCCTGAAAGAACGTTTCTGGGTGGGTCTGGGTTACCGTTTCCAGGATGCGGGGTCCCTGCTGCTGGGCGTACACATGGGCAAGGGACTGCGCCTGATGTATTCTTTCGATTACACGCTGAGCCGCATGCAACCCTATAACACAGGCACGCACGAACTGGGGCTGAGCTTCTCCTGGAAGAAACCGCACAAGCCTACACCTTCGCTGCTGAACCCGCGCGATTTTTAAGGAAGATCTGTTTTTAGCGACAGGGGATGTATCCTGTTCCATACCAGACCGCGGTTTTTGTTTTCCGCCGGATTTGCTTTTGTCTATATACTCCGTACCTTTGACCTGGTTTTAACGTAAATGCGATGACCGGGCAAATGTTCTGGCTTGAATTGCCGGATGCTTTTATCAGTATACTGCTGGCGTATTATTTCCTTACGTTCAAAGTATTTGCAGTCCGTTATGCTCTTATGGAACTTTCGGCCCGCAGAGGCCTGGTCCCTATCGGCACTATGCCGCCTGGTATATTGTTCTCCCGTCGACGTTCAGGGAATTTTCCACCGGCCGGCGGTCTGCTCTGCAACGCATGGCAAAGCATATGGCTTCATGTCCATAATCTCCGTATCTGAAAGGTCCTGACCCTGCCGAATTTCAGGCGGAGCAGAAGTTTCCGTAAATTTTTAATTAAACAATACGTCTTCGTATGCAAGACCATCATTCCGTGTCCGGGCACGGAACCTCATTTGATGAGAACGGGACCCTTCACAAACTGAAGCACTACCTGCCTTCACAGGCCCCTCTTAAAGATTTTGTCCATCACAATACCCTGCATGCCTTTATGGGCCTGACCTTTCATGATGCGTTGAGGCTTTCGGGCACGGTTTTCGGTACGCGTAGCTACCTGTCCCTTACCGAATACCGCAACCTGTATGCGCAGGGCAAGATCGATCCGGCCGTGCTGCGGCGGGTGATCGTTTCGCACAAGGGCACAGCAAACCCGGAACTCTGGGAAGACCGGCTTTTGCGGCAGGAGTACGATACCTCACAGGATGCACGTATCGGGAAACTTCGTGAAAAATGGAAAGATGAATTCCGGCTGAACCTGGACAAAGAGGTACATCCTGTACTTTTCCGGCTCCTGGATTCCTACCTTGACCAGGGACTTGCGGCCTGGCGTTTTCCTGCCTGCGAGGGCGGATTTCTGGATGCGCTGCGGGCTCTCGAACGCCGGAGCCGGATAAGCTTCTTCCGGAGCAAACGCGTGCGCGAACTTCTGCAGCAGCCTTCATTGCAGATGGAAGAACTGCTGACAGAAATTGTAGGACGGCCTGCCCTTTTTGAGCGGTATCTCTTCGATCAGCAGTTTACACATCCGGGCTGGTCGGGCATGGTATCTTACGTGGAAGATAACCCGGGCAGCCTGCTCGAGCGCCGGAAGATCAGCCTGCGCGAGCTTATTATGACAGAGCTGCTGCTGGAACTGGATACGCTGGAATATAAACTGGCCGGGGAACGGGTGCCGCTGGGAACGAAGGTAGATGTGGACCCGCTTCCGCTTTTTGAGCTCCCGGCAGCGGAGGAAAAGGACGAAGTTTTCAAAATGCTGCAGGAGGCGTATGAATGGAGTTATTATGACCAGGTGCTTACCGGTTTGCAGATGAAGCCGCAAGAGTCCGGGACCCCGGACCCGATGCCGGAGTACAGTTTCCAGGCATTCCTGTGTATCGACGATCGCGAAGGCTCGCTGCGCCGTTACCTGGAACAACTGGATCCCCGCTGCCGCACTTACGGCACCCCGGGTTTTTTTAACGTGGAATTTTACTTCAGGCCCGCATCGGGTAAGTTCTATACCAAAGCCTGCCCGGTGCCGCTTGAACCCAGGCATGTGATCAAAGAAATGACCGGCGGCGGAGCGTTTCGCAAAGACCGGCATTTTACCCGGCAGACCACAGGCCTGTTCGGCGGCTGGCTTATGTCGCATACGCTCGGTTTTCTTTCGCCCCTGCGCCTTTTCCTGAATCTTTTGCGTCCCTCGGAAACGGCCGTGATGGTCTCATCTTCGATGCTGATGGACAAGAACAGCCGGCTTACGATCGAGAACAGGGACCCGGGACATATCGTGAACGGCCTGCAGGTAGGCTTTACCGTTGAGGAAATGGCCGAACGCGTGGAGCAATTGCTGAGGAGCAGCGGTCTGATCTGCAATTTTGCACCCCTGGTGTATGTGATCGGCCACGGTGCCAGCAGCGTGAACAATACCCATTACGCCGGGTACGACTGTGGTGCCTGTGGCGGAAGGCCGGGCTCGGTGAACGCCCGCGTATTTGCCTTTATGGCCAACCATGTGCGTGTGCGGCAGATACTGCGTGAAAGAGGAGTGCATATACCTGAAGGCACACAGTTCATAGGTGCCCTACACGATACCACGCGCGATGAGATCGAATATTTTGACGAGGACGTACTGTCGGCGGAGAACCGGATACGGCATGCACACAATGGTCTGCTGTTTGAAAAGGCACTGGACCGCAATTCGGTAGAAAGGGCAGCGCGTTTTCTGCTGCTGAATCCCAGGGGCCGAAGCGCACAGGAAATTCATAAAAAGGTAAAACAGCGGGCCGTATCTCTTTTTGAGCCCAGGCCCGAACTGAATCATGCCACCAACGCTTTATGCATCATCGGCCGCCGCGAAAGTACGGAGCACCTTTTCCTGAACCGCCGCAGTTTTATGCATTCGTACGACTACCGTACCGACAGCGGCGGCAAATTCCTGGCCGGGGCTCTGGCTGCAGCCACACCGGTGGCGGGCGGCATAAATCTGGAATACTATTTTTCACGGGTGGACCCCTGCCGTTTCGGTGCGGGCAGCAAGCTCTCGCACAATGTGATGGGGCTTATCGGCGTGGCCAACGGTACGGATGGGGACCTGCGCACCGGGTTGCCCGTGCAGATGACCGAAGTGCACGAGCCTATGCGTCTGCTGATGGTCATTGAGCATTTCCCGGACATTATCCTGGAGACCCTGGCCGCTTCTCCCGACCTGTACGAATGGTTCGCCAACAACTGGATCCACCTGCTGGCCCTGGAACCGGAGACCAGGAAAATTTTCCGGTTCGAAGGAGGCCGTTTCCGGGAATACGACCCGGTGTATACGGCCCTGCCCGAACTTCGTACTCCGCAGCCGGCCGCAGCCGCAGTTGGTCCTTATCCTGTTTACCGTATAAAATGAGCAGCGTATGAATATGAACTCCATACCACCTGTTTTTGTGCTTGTGCCGCTGGCCGGATTCCTGCTAAGCCTGCTGTTGCCCCGCCGGAAGGAAAGACCGATCGCGGCGCTGGCCTTTGGTACTACCCTGCTCAATATGCTCCTGTTTTTCGCTTTTGCCGTCTGCTGGCTCGCTGCAGGACAACCGGAGCTGAACCGGGAAGGCATCTGCCTGTACCGTTCGGGCACATACGATCTTCTGCTCGATCTTTACTTCGACCGCATTGCCCTGGTATACCTGCTGGTGGGCTCGGTGCTGGCCTTTCTCATTACGGCCTACAGCCAGTATTACCTGCACCGCGAGCCGGGCTTTAAACGCTTTTTTACCACCATACTGTTCTTTTATACCGGCTATAATATTACCGTACTTTCCGGCAATTTCGAGACGCTTTTCACCGGCTGGGAGTTCATCGGGATATCTTCGTTCCTGCTGGTGGCTTTTTACCGGGAGCGTTACCTGCCGGTACGCAATGCCGTAAAGGTATTTGCGGTGTACCGCATAGGTGATGTGTGCATACTGCTGGCCATATGGGGCAGCCATCACTTCTGGCACCGGAGCATCAGCTTTAGCGAACTGGGACAGGTGCAGGGCACAGAGGGACAGGGTCTTATGGTCTTTATTGCACTCATGCTGCTGGTGGCGGCCTGCGTTAAATCGGCACAGTTCCCCTTTTCGTACTGGTTACCCAAAGCCATGGAGGGGCCCACCACTTCGAGTGCGGTCTTTTACGGCTCCCTGTCCGTGCATTTCGGGGTATTTATCCTGTTGCGCAGTTTTCCCTTCTGGCAGGACCTGCTTCCCGTGCGGGTGCTGGTAGGGGCGCTGGGCCTTGTTACGGCCATACTGGCCTATTTCAGCGCCCGGGTACAATCCACCGCCAAAAGCCAGATCGCGTATGCTTCGGTAAGCCAGATCGGGCTTATTTTCACAGAAGTGGCACTGGGATTCAGCAACCTGGCCCTGCTGCACTTTGCCGGCAATGCCTTCCTGCGTACCTACCAGCTGCTTATTTCGCCTTCGGCGCTGAGTTATCTGGTACGGGAACAGTTCTACCATTATGCACCGCGTACGGAGCTTCTCCGAAGTGCTTTTCGCATGCGTGTGGAATCGACCCTGTACGTGCTGGCCTTACGCGAATGGAACATGGAATGGCTGCTGAACAGACTGGTGTTTTCGCCGCTTAAACGATTGGGCCGCCGTATCCGCTTTGTAAGTGTGCGCAACCTGTTTTTCTTTTTTATTCCGGCCTACCTGGCGGGCCTTGCCTTGTTGTATACGGGGAATACAATGCCGGAGTGGCTGCGGCAGCATATACCTGAATTGTTTTCGCTGCTGGGTCTTATGATGGTGTTGCGTTCCTTTACTGAACGGCGTAATCCTTTTCTGGCCTGGCTGTTGGTGCTGATGAACCATTTCTGGGTGGTGCTGGCCGTTTCGTTCAATGAGTATTTCGATGCCGGCCAGGTATTCATTTACCTGAGTGGGATCGTATCCGGGGGTATCCTGGGCGGGTTCTGCCTGTATCGCTTATACCGCCGCGAAAAGGAATATTTCAGCCTGAACCGCTATTACGGGCACGTGTACGAATACCGCCGCCTGTCGCTGGTATTCCTGCTGGCGGTACTGGCCCTGACGGGCTTTCCGCTTACACCTACTTTTGTGGGAGAGGACCTTATATTCAGCCATATCCATGAAACACAGTTCGTACTGGCCTTTTTCAATGCGCTCGGCTTTATTTTCGGCGGCATTTCGCTGATACGCATGTATGCCCGTCTCTTCCTGGGACCGCATGTAAAAACGTACCACGAAACGGACTATCGTTCGTCCTGAGAAAATGCGGGCCGCCCCTAACGAAAAAAGCTGTCCCGCTTTGCAGCGAGACAGCTTAAATAAGGTTCAGAAAAGACGGTTACTGAAAATTAGGGTTAGCCCGTAATTTTATTTTTTGCCGCCCATAGCCTTGCTCACACGGAGCTGACGACCTTGAGTTTCTTTTCCGTCGAGGCCTGCGATGGCAGCATCCTCGTTTCCTTCGTCGCTAAGTTCCACGAATCCAAAACCTTTACTTCTGCGGGTCTTGTTGTCGATAACGATCTTAGCCGACACTACCGGTCCGTATTCCGAGAATACGTCTGCCAAGTCGTTGTCGCGCATACGCCAGGGCAAGTTTCCTACATAAAGAGCCATAATGAAAAAATAATTAACAGCTGCAAGTTGCACAAATAATTTTGAAAAAGCCAAGTTTTCAGCAAATTAATTTACACTCCCGCAAGAATTTTTCAGAGCCCGGATTTTTCTTTTTTGGCAAGCCTGATTTTTGTCAGTATTTTGTTACATTCCAATTAGCTACCTTTGTAATACCTATTTATTGTAAAAGTATGCCGATATATCATAAACTGGGGGCGTTCCCGCCCAAGAGACACACACAGTTCCGTAAGCCCGACGGCGGTCTGTACTATGAACAGCTGTTCGGAACGGAAGGTTTTTCGGGTATGGCTTCCCTGCTGTACCATGTGCACCGCCCCACACAGGTCCGCGGCGTGGCCGAACCCGTGAACATGAAACCCGAAGTGGCGGTGGAAAAGAACATCATTCCCCGTCGTCTGCTGGGCTTCCGTACACAGCCGGCCGACGATTTCCTGGAAGCCCGCCGCTACCAGCTGGTGAACAGCGACTGCTATATTTCGCTGGCCGCACCGCGCAAAAGCATGACGGACTATTTTTACAAAAATGCCGATGCCGATGAGCTGATCTTCGTACACAAAGGCACGGGCACGCTGAAAACGCTGGTGGGCAATATTCCCTTCGAATACGGCGATTACCTGCTGATACCCCGCGGTATGATCTACCAGATGCATTTTGATACGGAAGACAACCGCCTGCTGATCGTGGAGTCCTTTACCCCGATCTATACGCCTAAACGCTACCGCAACTGGTTCGGTCAGCTGATGGAACATTCCCCCTTCTGCGAGCGCGATTATAAACTGCCGCAGCAGCTGGAAACGCACGACGAAAAGGGCGATTTTGTGGTAAAAGTGAAAAAGCAGGACCTGCTGCACTCCATTACCTATGCCACGCATCCCTTCGACGTGATCGGCTGGGATGGGTACAACTATCCCTACGGCTTCAGCATACACAATTTTGAACCGCTCGTGGGCCGCGTACACCAGCCACCCCCGGTACACCAGACCTTCGAGACCGATAAGTTCGTGGTGTGCTCCTTCTGCCCGCGCCTGTACGACTGGCATCCGCTCAGTATCCCGGCGCCGTACAATCACAGCAATATCGACAGCGACGAAGTACTGTACTACGTAGACGGCGACTTTATGAGCCGCAACGACGTGGAAAAAGGGATGATCACCCTGCACCCCGGCGGTGTACCGCATGGTCCACAGCCCGGCGCCACGGAACGCTCCATCGGCAAGACCGAGACCAATGAGTTGGCCGTGATGATCGACACCTTCCGTCCGCTGCAGGTTACAAAAGACGCTCTCGGTATCGAAGATCCGACCTATGTGAATTCATGGTTGGAATAATAGATTTCTTTAATAAATTTGTAAAGAAAATTAACTATTAAAATATTTAACGATTATGGATGCAGATATCAATGTACTGGATCACACCTATAAAAAAGTAGTTCCCGAAGCGCAGGACTTTCTGCCGCTGAAAGGCACCGACTATGTGGAAATGTACGTGGGCGATGCCAAAAAGGCCGCCTATTACTTTAAAACGGCGTTCGGTTTCCAGGACCTGGCCTATGCCGGACTGGAAACAGGCGTAAAAGACCGCGTTTCCTATGTACTGCAGCAGGGTAAGATCCGCCTGGTACTTACCGCGCCCCTGACCCCGGAGAGTGAGCTGTGGAAACACATTTCCCTGCACGGCGACGGCGTAAAAGTAGTGGCCCTCTGGGTAGACGATGCCCGCAAGGCCTTTGAAGAGACCGTGGCCCGTGGCGCCAAACCGTACCTGGAGCCCGTTGTGGAAACGGACGAGGACGGCGAAGTGGTACGTTCCGGTATTCATACCTACGGCGATACCGTGCACATTTTCGTGGAACGTACGAAGTACAAAGGCGCTTTCCTGCCGGGTTACAAAGCCATGAGCACATCGTACAATCCCGAAAGCAGCGGTCTGCAGTATATCGACCACATGGTGGGTAACGTAGACTGGGGCCAGATGAGCAAATGGTGTACCTTTTACAGCGATGTAATGGGTTTTGCCCAGCTGATCTCCTTCGACGATAAAGACATCAGCACCGATTATACGGCCCTGATGAGTAAGGTAATGAGCAACGGCAGCGGCTTTGTGAAATTCCCGATCAACGAACCGGCCGAAGGCAAGAAAAAATCACAGATCGAAGAATACATCGACTTTTACCACGGCGCCGGTGTACAGCACCTGGCCCTGGCCACCAACGATATTATTGAAACGGTGACCGACCTGCGCAAACGCGGGGTGGAATTCCTGGAAGTGCCCGATACCTATTACGAAGACCTTACGGCCCGCGTAGGAAACATCGACGAGGAACTGAGCATCCTGAAAAGGCTGAATATCCTGGTTGACCGCGACGATGAAGGGTATTTGCTGCAGCTGTTCACGAAACCGATCGTAGACCGCCCGACGGTATTCATCGAGATCATTCAGCGCAAGGGTGCCAAATCCTTCGGAAAAGGGAATTTCAAGGCGCTTTTCGAATCTATTGAGCGCGAACAGGCCCGCAGAGGTACCCTGTAAGCATGGCTCCACAATACACAGGCCCGGAATGATCGTTCCGGGCTTTTTTATTTTACTTTTGAACTTCTAAACGCAGCAAGCATGAAAAAAGTGATCACATCGAAAAGCGCGCCCGCACCCATAGGTCCATACAGCCGCGCCGTACAGGCCGGGAACTTCGTATATCTTTCCGGCGCCATTGCCCTCAAAGCGGACGGCAGCCTGGAACAAAGCTCCATCGAAGCGGAAACCCGCCAGGTACTCGAAAATATGCGTACCGTGCTGCAGGATGCCGGTCTGGGCTTTGAACACCTGGTAAAGACCAGCATTTTCCTTACGGACATGAAGGACTTTGCCGAAGTGAACAAAATATATGCCGCGTATTTCAGCAGTGATTTTCCCGCCCGCGAAACGGTACAGGTGGCCGCTCTGCCTGCCGGTGCCCGCGTAGAGATATCGGGAGTGGCCTACAACGGTTGAACGATCACATAAAAGAGGAAATTACTGCCCGGTGAACTGTTTATCGAGCAGTTCGATGTCGGCCTCGCGGATCTTCAGTTTGCGGGCATAATCGAGGTAGAACTTCTTATTGGTAAGGGCATAGGACTCTTCGCACAGTTCGCGTGCATAGGTTACCTTGCCCAGTACTTCGTAGGCTACGGCCAGGTTGTAGTTCACCTTAGCCTTATTGCCTTTGCTGAGGCGGTGCTGGTTTTTGTACAGTTCCCATTTTTCGGCGGCGTCGAGCCAGCGTCCCAGTTCGGCATCGTCAGACGCTTCCAGCAGTTGCTGGGTATCGCCGGGGAACAGGTAGCGTTCCTGGGCTTCCCAGCTGGGAATGTAGGTAGCCGCAAAACGCAGCCCGGTATAGGCGGCGGCCCGTTGCCAGCCCTGTTCATTGTTGCCGTATCCCTTATTGTCGTACATGCTGTAGCCGTCGTAATAAAAAGGCAGTTCCTCGCTGAACGCCCGTTCCATGACCACACTGCGCGTTTTAAGATCGTACAGGCGCCAGAACGTGAGCACTTTATAAGAATATTCAGATGAAAAGATAGGAATATCGATCGCTTTACCGCTGGAAAGCAGCAGCTGATCACGGTATACGTTACCGTCGGTATAAATTTCGTACTTCAGTCCGTCCAGGGTAAGCAGGGCATCCAGCGACGGATTTTCTGAAGCGATCCTTTTCAGGGTAAGCGTATCCAGGGCCGGGGCCTTATAATCTTTACCACGCGGAACGATGGGCAGGGGATTGATCTCGCTCAGGCGTACCCGCTGAAAATTTTCCATACCGTCGTAAAAAGAACTCAGCACATCGCTGCCCAGGAAGTTGGGAATGGCCCGGAAACGGGACGTGAGCAGGTTGGACGGGTATACCGTGTTGAACGACAGGGAGTCGAGCTTGCTGCGGTCGGTAATGGCCACATGGGTATAGGAAGGGAAGGTTTCGCGGGCCGGTTTCAGGATGTCGACCACCACGGTTTTTTTAACGGCGCAGGCAGTCGATAATACGATCATCATACCCGCCGCTGCCTTTATAAAACCGTTTACGTTCATAATGAATCAAAGGTAATTAAATATCTAAAATTTCAAATAGAGGCCCTATACGCAAAGTCCGATTAATAATAAAATAACAAATGGGACGGCGGGAATCCTTCTGCCTTCATTTTTAAACTAACTTTCCCGATTTTTTATACTTTTTTGAAAATACACCTTAAAATTTAAACTCATTTTTTCAGATTCTAATACTTTTTCTACTTTTGTACCTCAAAAATACACCTCAAAATTTATTTTTATGTCAAAACAACGTTTCGACGCATTAAGCAGGGTTCATTCCAGGAAGATGCGGGAAGTGACCCGTCCGTCCAACAACATCACCGATTATTATGGTGATAACGTGTTCAGCCTCGATAAACTGAAGCTGAGTCTTTCTACCGAGGCCTGGGAAAACCTGGAGGCCAGCATCGGTACCAACGAAAAGATCAGTCACGAAACGGCGGATGCGGTAGCTACGGCCATGAAGACCTGGGCCATGCAGAAGGGCGTTACGCACTATACGCACTGGTTCCATCCCCTGCGCGGCAGTACGGCCGAAAAGCACGATTCGTTCTTTGAACTCAGCGGCAGTACGCCCGTGGAACGTTTCAAAGGCAGCGCCCTCGTACAGCAGGAGCCCGATGCCTCTTCGTTCCCCAGCGGCGGTATCCGTACCACGTTCGAGGCCCGCGGCTACAGTGCCTGGGATGCCTCTTCACCGGCCTTTATCTACGAAATTGCCGGTACTAAGACCCTGTGTATCCCCACCATTTTCGTTTCCTATACGGGCGATGCCCTCGACCATAAGGCGCCCCTGCTGAAAGCGCTGAACGCCGTGGACAAAGCCGCCGTGGAAGTGTGTCAGCTGTTCGATAAGGACGTGACCCGCGTAACGGCTTCCCTGGGTGCCGAGCAGGAATATTTCCTGGTAGACAAGGCCCTGTTCCGTGCCCGTCCCGACCTGGTGATGCTGGGTAAAACGGTGTTCGGACATTCTCCGGCCCGCGGTCAGCAGCTGCACGACCACTATTTCGGTTCTATTCCGCGCCGCGTGACCGCTTTCATGGTCGATTTCGAAACCGAATGTCTCAAGCTGGGTATCCCGGTGCGTACCCGTCACAACGAGGTGGCTCCCGGACAGTTCGAGGTGGCCCCGCAGTACGAGGAAGCCAACCTGGCCAGCGACCACAATATGCTGCTTATGGACGTGATGGAGCGCATTGCTTCACGTCACGATTTTGAGGTGTTGTTCCATGAGAAGCCTTTTGCCGGTGTGAACGGAAGCGGTAAGCACAACAACTGGGCCCTGATCACCAATACGGGCCGCAACCTGCTGGCTCCCGCCAAAAAACCGAAGGACAACCTGCAGTTCCTTACGTTCTTTATCAATACCATTGCTGCCGTACACAAATACGCCGACCTGATCCGCGTGTCCATCGCTTCGGCCTCGAACGACTACCGCCTGGGCGCCAACGAGGCTCCGCCGGCCATTATTTCGGTGTTCGTGGGTACCCAGATGAACAAAGTACTGGGCGATCTGGAAAAAAGCGGCAACGTACAGCTGGACAAAGGCGACAATGTGTATATGAAGCTGGGTATCAATAAAATACCGGAGATCATCCTGGACAATACCGACCGTAACCGTACGAGTCCCTTTGCCTTCACGGGCAATAAGTTCGAGCTGCGCGCCGTAGGTTCCACCGCCAACTGCGCCCGTCCCATGACCGTGCTGAATACCGCCATGGCCCAGCAGCTGCAGGATTTTATGGCCGAAGTGAACGTACTGCTGAACAAAGGCAAAAAGAAAGAAGTCGCCATTGTAGAAGTGCTGCGTAAGATCCTGAAAGAAAGCAAGAACATTATTTTCGAAGGCGATAACTACAGCGAAGAGTGGGTGAAAGAGGCCAAAAAACGCGGCCTCAGCAACAACAAGACCACGCCGGAGGCCCTGGAAGCGCTTACGAATAAAAAACTCACCAAAGTGTTCATTAACCAGGGTGTATATACGGAGCGCGAGGTAAGCGCCCGCCACGTGATCATGCTGGAAGAATACATCATGAAGGTGCAGATCGAAAGCCGTATCATCGGCGACCTGGCGCTGAACCACGTGATCCCGGCGGCCATCAAGTACCAGAACGAACTGCTCAAGAACCTGAAAATGAAAAAGGAACTGGGCATTAAGGATGAAACCGTGAGCGAAATGGTGCGCGAAATGACTGAACACATCAATAAGATCCGCATCCTGGTGGAAGAAATGACGGAGGCCCGCAAACGCGCCAATGTGATCGAAGACGAGCGCAAACGTGCCTTTGAATACTGCAATGAAGTAAAAGAGAAGCATTTTGAACAGATCCGTTACCATGTAGACAAACTGGAACTGCTGGTTGACGATGAGGACTGGCCGCTTCCGAAATACCGCGAGCTGCTGTTCGTGCGCTAAAATAGCTTTGTATAGAATGCAGAAGGCCGTATTGTTTACGGCCTTTTTGCGTGTACGGAGGCGGATATTTTCGACTACCGCGGGCCTATTTGGCGATTTTGGCCGTATATTGCAGACGAAAACCAAATGATTAACTATGAAAAAAAGTTTACTTAAAACGCTGGGTGTTGCGGCAGTGTTGGCCCTGACAACCAGCAGCGTATCCTTCTCTCAGATCATTTTCCAGGAAGACTTCGACGGCGTAGGCGGTCCTACAGCCGGAGGCGCCGGTACATACACGTTCCCTGCGGGCTGGCTCCTGCGTAACGTGGACAACCGTACTCCGAATGCTGCCACTGCCTATGTGAACGATGCCTGGGAGCGTCGGGAGGACTTTAAGTTCAACGTGGCCGACTCCGCCATGTTCGGTAACTCCTGGTATGGTCCTGCCGGTCAGGCCAACGACTGGGCCTGGACCCCGCTCATCGGGCCGCTGCCTGCAAACGCGGTCCTGCGCTGGAACGCGGTATCCTATGACCCTTTGTACCTGGAAGCCTATGAGGTGCGCGTAATGGTCGCTCCTACAACTCCCACAGGCGGTACCGGTACCATCGGTAACCAGATCACCAACTCTACGGTGATCTTTTCCACAACCACCAGTCCCGCTGCCTGGACGGCACAAAGCGCTCCGCTGAATGCGTATGCGGGTCAGTCGGTCTACATCGGTTTCCGCAATACGTCCAACGATATGTTCATTCAGCTCATCGACGACGTAACCGTGGAAGTAATGCTCAACTACGATGCCGAGGTACGTAACCTGACACTGCCCACCGAGTATACCATGATCCCCAAAAGACAGACACAACCCCTGGTCTTTGCCGCCGATATCCGTAACAACGGTTCACAGGCCATGACCAATGTGCGTCTGAACGTAGAAGTACGTAATAGTGCCAATGCCGTTGTACATAATGCTTCTTCGGCTGCGGTGACGGTAAACGCCGGTGCCCAGAGCTCATTCACCATTCCTTCATGGACACCTCCGGCCAATGCCGAAGTATATACCGTTAAACTGTTCAGTTCGGCTACCGAAACAGATCAGCAGAACGCGAACGATACGCTTACCCGTACCGTAGTGATCTCTGAAGAGCCTTATGCCCGTAACACCAATACCGTAAACGGTGCCCTGGGTATCGGCGCCGGTAACGGCGGTTACCTGGGACAGGATTTCCTGGTGGTGAACACCGGCCGCGTAGACTCTATCGGAATGTACGTTACAGAGGGTTATACAGGCCGCCGTATGGGTATTGCCATCTGGAACATGGCCGCCGGTATACCTAACCAGATCATTGCTACAACCGATACACTGCTGTATCCTTCTACCGCGGCGGCCTATTACATGCTGCCTATGCACGGAGGACCGGTTACCCTTACCCCCGGCCGTTATGCGGTTACCGCCATCGAGTTCGACTCTACACTGGCCCTGGGCCTTACCGACGAGATCTTTACCCTGGGCCGTACCTGGGTTGACTGGCCTACGAACCCCCAGCCTACCTGGGCCAATAACGAGGCTTTCGGCGCCAACTTCCGCAAGTCGTATGTACTGAATCCCCGCTTTATCGATGTATGTCCTGCCGCCCTGATCGACTCTGCGGCTACCGTGGTAAGTGATGCCGGTTGCGGTATTTCAGACGGAAGCATCAGCATAGCCGTTTCTCCGGCCGGTAACTATACCTACCAGTGGAACAGCGGACAAAACACCGCCAATATTACAGGTCTGGCTCCCGGAACCTACACGGTTACCGTTACCAATACCGACCTGGCGTGCACACAGGTGCGCAGCTATACCATCAATAACGTGAACGGACCCACACTTACGTCCATCAATGCTACCGATGCACAGTGCCACGGCGGCAATGGTACAGCTACCGTACAGGTGAGCGGCGGAACTCCGGGTTATACCTACCAGTGGACCAACGGCGGCGGCACGACCGCTACCATCAACGCAGCTGCGGGTACCTATTCCGTAGTGGTTACCGATGCCAACGGATGTATCCTGAACGCTGGTCCGGTGACCATTGCAGAACCTGCCGAGATCACAGCTACGGCTACGGCCACTTCGGAGACCTGCTCCGGCTGTAACGACGGTACAGCTACCGTTAGCGCAAGCGGCGGTACGGCCCCCTATACCTACGCCTGGTCTCCTGCCGGCGGTACAGGTGCTACGGCCAATGGCCTGGCTCCGGGTAACTACACCGTGACCGTAACCGACAACAACGGCTGTACACAAACGGCTACCGTAACAGTGGCTGCCGCTTCAGGCCTTGCCGAAACAGAGGACAGCGACAAACTGAACGTATTCCCGAACCCGAGCAACGGACAGTTCTATGTAACTTCCGACATTAATTACTCCGGCGAAGTAGTGCTGGAAGTAATGGATATGAACGGTAAAGTGATCAGCGTGTCCAACCACGTCATCAACAACAGCTTCAACAATACGTCCGTACATATCACAAACGTAGCGCCGGGTAACTACCTGCTGCGTTTTACTGCCGGCGAACAGGTGTTCATGCGTAAGCTGGTGATCAAATAACAGAACCATCTTTTTTAACAGGAGAAGGGAAGCTTTAGGGCTTCCCTTTTTTGTTGGGTGCAGTTACGATAGGGACGCCTGCTTTTATATATTTGCTTCACTATCTCAATTCCTATGTCTTCTCTGAAAGAAAGAAACGAAAAAGTCTGCCTGAACTGCGGCACCGACCTTTACGGACGTTATTGCCATGCCTGTGGGCAGGAGAACGTACAGCCGCGCCGTCCCTTCTGGGAGGTTCCCTGGCACTTTGTGAACAATATTGTGAATGTGGACGGCAAGTTCTTTTCCTCGTTGTACGGCCTGGTATTTAAACCCGGTTTCCTGGCCAGGGAATTCGTGTCCGGCCACCGCACCAAACATTACGATGCCGTAAGGGCCTACCTGTTCACTTCGTTCCTTTTTTTCTTTGTGGCCGCCGTTATTTTCAGCTCCGCGCGCGAAGTAGTGGAGACGGGCGAAGAACAGATGAGAGCCGTTGCGGCCGATTCCCTGCGCCTCCGGCAGGAACTGGGCAAAGCCGATCCTACTCTGAAAGTGCAGACGGGTAATGCCCTGGCCCTCAGCCCCGACAGTGTAAAAGCGGCCCTTGCCGGCAAAGAGGGCAGAGGCAATGTTACCTTTAACGGGGCAAACGATGTAAAAGACTTCATCAGCCGTTACGAAAAAGACCTGCAGTATATGCTCTGGTTCTCGCTGCCGGGTTTTGCCCTTATCCTGAAGCTGCTGTACATCCGCCGTAAGATCTTTCTCTGGGACCACCTGGTATTTTCACTGTACCTGTATTCCTTTAATTTCCTGATGATCTGTGTGGCCTTCCTGCTGGTGCGTTTTTGTGACTGGGTGCTGCCCGAAGCGGCCGGAGACCTTATTTTGCCCTGGCTGGAATTCCTGCTTTTTATGGCCGCTATGGTATATGCCTATCTTTCTCTGCGTAACTTCTACGGTCAGGGCTACGGTATAACGGCCCTGAAATTTGTTTTGCTCACCGTTATGACGCTTTTCCTCTTCCTGGTGGAAATGATACTGGTCTTTATCGTGGAGTACCGGGAACAGCTTTTTGCTTCTGCATAAAAGATATTACCGCATTAAAATAACAGAAAAGGGTTGCCTTGCACTTGAGGGCAACCCTTTCTTTATGTAGGGAGAAATATACCCGTTAAATACAGTCCCGCAACGGCTGTATATGCAGCGGGTGGTCCTGTGTTGATCACGTTATATGTATACATACGTAAACGAAGTTCGTACGGATTTCACA
The DNA here is from genome assembly GCA_016742095.1 of Bacteroidia bacterium. Taxonomy (GTDB): domain Bacteria; phylum Bacteroidota; class Bacteroidia; order CAIKAF01; family CAIKAF01; genus JACVCJ01. Next base: position 128,454 of record JACVCJ010000003.1, on the reverse strand, counting down.
GCGCAAAAAAAAACCTCCGGAACGTACGCCGGAGGTTTGCAAAATATGTAGGGATACCGTTCTTAACGTCCGGTATCGGCAGCCTGCATGCTGTCGGGCTGTATCGAAGCTTTTGAACCGTCGACCGGCATCGGGTTGCTCTTGGAGCCCTGCATCAGGGTAAGCTTACGCTGCAGCTGATCGTACACGTCCAGTTTGCCCATGGCACGGTCTTTATCGTAGGAGATGGACTTGGCCTGGTTGCCGGTGAACTGGTTAAAGTAATTGATATCCTGCTCCACACGCTCGCGCATACGGCCCAGCATAGCAGCCGCTTTTTCGTAGGCGCCGGCCTCGATGTAAGCGTCCACCATATAGATGTTGTACTCGTTGTACGGGATCTTGTTGTCCGGCATCAGTTCGGCCGCTTTGTCCAGCACTTCCACGGCGCGGTCTTTTCTGCCCTCGCGGATGAGCTGGTTGGCCAGGCGGGCGAAATTGTTACGCATGTTGTAGATCATGTTGCGGTTGGTCTCGTCCAGGTAGGTCTCCGGTTTTTCCATGTTGCCCCACTTGAACTGCGTCATCATGTTGTTGTACATACGCTCGCTGTTGATCTCCCCGATATCCGGCTTGGTGGCATTGGCTCTGTACGGTACCAGGCGGTAAGCCAGACCTTCCAGCTGGAAGTAGTCTTCCAGGCCCAGGAAATCCTGCCCGATGGTTACGGCAAAGTAAACCGGACGGTCCCAGTTGAAGTTTTTCAGCAGGTTCAGGATCATCAGATCGCTCTTCATGATGTACGAACGTTTGATCTCGAAGCGGATCTCTTTCAGGATACGGCCTTCTTTGCCTTTAGGTACGGAACCGTTGGTGGCCACCTTGGCGCTGTCGATCGGGATCACGAATTTGTTCGAACGCAGGTAGAACAGTTTGGTACCGCCGCCCAGGTCCATCTGGTTCCTGCCGTCTTCACGCAGGATCCAGTCGAAGTGCTGCTGCAGGGTGTAATAATTCGGATTTTCCTTGTCCATGATCACCTGCTCGCGCAGTCCGGCACGGTACTGGTCCTGGCGCATGTCAAATTCCACGGCTTTCCCGTCGTAGGCGGCGCGCTTCATCTGGTCGATGTACCAGTCGGTGTTCAGCAGCGACAGGTTCACCACGCGGATGTCGGTACGTACGTTCTCTACTTCCTGCAGGTACCACAGCGGGAAGGTATCGTTATCTCCGTTGGTGAAAAGAACGGCGTCTTTTTCGCAGGAGTTCAGGTAGTTATAAGCAAAATTGGAAGCGGTGAAACGCTGTTTGCGGTCGTGGTCGTCCCAGTTTTCGGCCGCCAGCAGTACCGGTACGGCTATTAAACTTACAACGGTAACGCCGCCTGCCAGCATGGGTTTGCTGATGGACGCGGCCCTGCTTTCGAGCCAGGTATAGAGTGCCAGCACGCCCAGGCCTATCCAGATACAGAAGGCATAGAACGAGCCCGCATAGGCATAGTCGCGTTCGCGCGGCTGGAAAGGCACCTGGTTCAGGTAGATCACAATGGCCAGACCGGTCAGGAAGAACAGCATGCCTACGATCAGGAAATTGCGCGCGTCCTTCTTGTAGTGGAACGCGGCTCCGGCCAGTCCCAGCAGCAGGGGCAGGAAGTAATAATGGTTCCGTCCCTTGTTGTCTTTGGCTTCGTCGGGCAGGTTGCTGCTTTTGGCGCCGGTAAAGATATTGTCTACAAAACCGATACCGCTCTGCCAGTTACCGTGCAGCGGTGTGCCATCGGCATTTTGTTCGTCGTCCTGGCGTCCGGCAAAGTTCCACAGGAAATAGCGGATATACATGTGGTTTACGTGGTAGCGGAAGAAGAACGTGAGGTTCTCTACAAAATCAGGCTCACCCTTGATATTGCCCCACATTTTGTAACCCTGTACGTGGCGCGGGTCCTGACCGCTCCACATCCGCGGGAAGATGGTCTCTCCCCTGGCATAGTTCGGCTCGCGTTTGCGGTCAACCTCTATGTATTCGGTCTTCAGGCTCAGGTTTTTACCCGCTTCTTTTTTCAGGTAGGCCTGGGCCTCGATATTGTCGGAGAAATAGGTAACGCGTTTGCCCGTATTGTCGTAGATGGAATAAGCCAGTACAATGATAGGGCCTTTGTCCTTATAGCTCTGTTTGTTATCGAGCGTGGCGTTGTAGTACGGACCGTAGAACAGGGGCTGACTGCCGTACTGCTCGCGGTTGAGGTACGAAAGCAGCGAGTACATGTCGGCCGGGTTGTTTTCGTCCATCGGCGTATTGGCGTTGGAACGGATAATGATCATGGCATACGAGGAGAAGCCGAGGATCAGCACCGCAAACGACATCAGCAGGAAGTTCATGGTGGAGTTCACGTTGTGAATACCTGCAAAACGGTCGTTGGTCTTGTCTTTCATAATGCCCTGCCATACGATGATGCCCGGGATAATGCCTGTACAGGCCAGTACAAAAGCGTGGAACTTATTTTTACCCACCGAGTAGTAGGCGATAATGTAAATGACCACGAAGGCAAGGCTGATGAACCAGCTTCCGGACATAAAGAACCAGAAGATGAAGGTACTGAGTAGATATACCAGCAGCGGGATATTGGGCTTACGCGCCATGAGCAGTCCCAGGGTAATGGCCCCGAACACGAACAGCGTAAAGATGGCCAGACCAGAGAATACCGGCATATGGAACGAGTTTACGAAGAGGTTCTCAAAAGCGGCCGCCCCGCGCACATAACCCGGGATAATGCCGTACTGGATAAAATACAGGAAAAATACGCCGATGAACAACGTGGCCACGATACCCATGGTAGTGGTCTTGTAGCGGCGGAAATAGTAGATAAAGGCCAGGGCCGGAATGGTAAGCAGGTTCAGCAGGTGCACGCCGATGGAAAGACCCATGAGGTAGGCGATGAGCACCAGCCAGCGGTCGGCATGCGGCTTGTCGGCTTCTTCGTCCCAGCGCAGCATGGCCCAGAAAACCACGGCGGTGAACAGCGATGAAGTGGCGTATACCTCGGCTTCCACGGCACTGAACCAGAAGGTGTCGCTGAACGTGTAGGCCAGGGCACCGATGAGACCGGAGCACCAGATGATCAGTTTCTGCGGGAAAGAAAGTTCTGCTGCAGCATCTGCATTGCGTGTAAGGATCTTACGTGCCAGTATGGTGATGGTCCAGAACAGGAACGCGATGGTGAGCGCACTCGAAACTACCGAAACCATGTTGATCCAGAAGCCGACCTGGGTAAGATCATTGCCGGCCATCAGGGAAAACAGGCGGCCCAGCATCAGGAAGAGGGGTGCTCCCGGCGGGTGACCCACCTGCAGTTTAAACGAAGAGGCAATAAATTCACCGCAGTCCCAAAAGCTGGAAGTCGGTTCCATGGTAAGGAAATAAGTGACAAATGCCGCTACAAATACAAGCCAGCCGCCTAAATTGTTCATTACACGATAATTATTCATGTGCGTGCAGAATTTTTCTAATTTTGTTCTTTGCGAAAGTAGAAATATTTTGAAAAAGAACGATACATGCAACAAGATAAGCGTGTAAACGTTATGTTAAAGCACAAATCACTAAAGAGATCTTCACGTTTATGAAGGCCAGGGCCGTTTTTTACATAGTATTCATCGCTTTTTTCTCCTCTGCCGCCATGGGACAGCGATACCTGGACGATGATACGGACGATTACAACTACGGGCAGCCTCCCAAAGTCTCCGAGAAAAAGGTATTTTACGGCGGTTCCATCGCCCTTACCTTTTCACAGCCCGTTTTTTTCAGTGTGGCGCCGGTAGTGGGTTACCAGGTCACCAGGATCTACAATGTGGGCATCGGTATTCCCTATATTTACACCAATAATTTCGGACAGAAATCGAACCTGCTCGGTTTCCGCTATTTCAACCAGCTGCTTTTTTTCCGCGGGGCCATGCTGCACCTGGAATACGAGGCCATGAACTACCCGCGTGTGTGGACCGACGGAACGGCCGGCATCAAATCGCGCAGTTTCGAACACAGTGTAAATGCGGGCCTGGGTTACCGGCAGTACCTTACCGCAAGGCAATCCGTATGGGTTGACCTGTACCTGCTGTACAACGCCAAATGGAGATCGGGCGTAAGTATCTACAGCTCGCCGTTCATCCTGCGTACGATGATCGCGTTCAAATAAACCTATGTCCAAACCAAGAGCACTTCTGCGGAGAGACTGGAACGGTCTGCGTGTGGCCGTAAGGCAGGCGGCAGAAGCCGGCGGTATTTCCCCGGACGATCTCCGGATGCTTCCTGTGCACGGCGATCATGAACAGGTGCTGGGAAAGGTCCGTCAGACCTTTTTTAACAAAACAAAGCCGGATGCGGCCTGGCCTGATCCGCCGGTTCCTCCCGAAGAACTGCTTCCGAAGCTCATTCCGGCAGAAGAAAAAGCATGGCTGCTTCTGAATGAAACACAGAAGGAACGCAATAAATTCTGGGTATACGAAGGCAGGGCATCCGCCGTATGCCTGATATTGAGCCGGGTACCGTTTGATCATGCCTGGCTTGTTTGCAGAAAATACGAATGGATGCTGCATATCACTGATCACGATGCTCTCATTGCGTATGGAGCCGAAATGTCTGTAAAACTAAAGGCATCCGCGGACGGGAATTTTATCTAATTTTAATCCGGATAGAGAGTTAACCGAAAAAATATGTCCGCTCCCAAACCTGAGAACATCGATGCCTATATAGCCGCTGCGCCGGCAGAAGCACAGGCTTACCTGCGCCGCATACGCGCGTTGGTCCGTCAGACCCTGCCCGCTGCGGAAGAGACCATCAGCTATGCCATTCCCTGCTTTCGCTGGCAAAATACCTACCTGCTCTATTTTGCCGGGTACAAAAAACACGTAAGTATCTATCCTGCACCCCATGAAGGCGGAGAGGCTTTTCAGAATGAGCTGGGGCCCTACCGTGCGGGAAAAGGGACACTGCAGTTTTCCGTTGCTAAAGAACTTCCCGAGGCTCTTATTGTAAAAATTATTGAGCAGCGCTGTGCCGGGGCCGAAGCCCTGATGCTGTCCAAAACAGAAAAGAAGAAAAAATGACACGGGAAGAAGCCTGTGCAAAAGAGGTCACGGAAAAATACCGGCCGAAAAAAAGGACGGATTAAACCTTCATAATGATTATACAAAAAATAGGTAACGGGTTCATTGTGCTCCGGCAGTTACCGCGTAGACTGTAACGATCCGTTAAGGTATATTTAACGGCCTGTCTGCAGTTTTGTATAGGCATAGAAATTACTTTTGACAGGCTAATACACGCATGTCTATGATTCCATTCCGGCTTAAAAAACAGGTATTCCGGCTTTTAACAGCTATATTTTCACTTTTACTTCTTCCATTTGCACTAAAAGCCCAGGACACGCTGCGTGAAGGGAAACAGAAAACCTATGCCCTGCGGGAAGGCGCTGAAAAACGCTTTGTACTGCGTGCCCTGCCGGGCAAGGTCTACTACGTACGTGCCGAACAGATCGGTATCGATATAGAACTGCACCTGCTTTCGGAAAAAGGAGAGGAATTGCTGCACCAGGATGCGCCCAACGGGCCTTTCGGACCGGAGACCATGGAATTTAACGTAAAGGCACCGCGCACGTTTATACTGCGTATACGACCCCTGCAGGCAGAAGGCAATACCCCTCGCGGCCGCTTCACACTGGCTTTTGAGTCGGCCCCGGAACCAGCCAATACGGTGGGTGTAATGCCGGTATTGCAGCCTTCAGAGATGAAAAAAGACCTGCGCATTTTCCGACAGATACGCGAAAAGGCCAATTCCGGGCTGTACCGCTACCGTACAAAAGCAGAGACCGACGCCCTTTATGCAAAAGCCTACAAGGCCATTCGTGAGCCGCTGCCGTTGTCTGCATTCTACAGGATACTGCTGGAACTCACCGATCTTGAAGGCAGCTGCCACAACAGCACCGCCCTGCCTCAGCACGGCAGTACCTATACGAGCCGCCATAAAGGGTATTTCCCCTTCAGCCTTAAATATGTGGCGGGTAAAATATATGTGAACAGCGATAGCGTTAGCATTCCCGTGGGCGCGCGCGTCCATTCTGTGAACGGACTGGCCGACACCCTGCTGGTGCACTCCTTTTATAAATATTTCCCGGGAGACGGCTATACCCTCACACAGAAGAACGCATCGGCCGTAAACCGTTCTTTTGGCTGGCTGTATGCTTTTGAACATGGGCTCTGTGATACGTTCCGCATCCGTTATTCCGTTCCAGGCTCTGTGGAGGTCCGGCAGCTGGATGTAGCTTCCGTTTCGGCGGCGGAGCATGCGGCCGTTTACGCGAAAAGACACTCTAAACCGCTCGACGATCTGCTGGACCCGCGTATGCAGCCGGCTTACGGTTTCCGTATGGAGGGCGATTCTGCCGGAGTACTCAGTTTCCGGCGCTTTGATATGGCCTCCAATGCCGAAGATCCGGCCTATGCCGTGTTCTGTAGCTTTCTCGACAGCGTTTTCAGCCTGCTGAACGAACGAAAGGTGCCGCACCTGATCATCGATATACGAAATAATCCCGGGGGGAACGACCCTACCTACGAAAAGGTGTTCACGTACCTGAGTCCGCACAGTTTCCGGGAAAATACGGAAGCTTATATCATTTTCCGTAAAGTGCCCATGCCGCGGTATTATGCCTGGGAAGCCGGCTCGGCAAAGGGCCGCCGCTATGAACAGCGCTCACTGAACGCCTTTTTCCGGGAGCGTTATATTCCGGGGCCCGGGGGCAGGTATTTCCAGGACCCCTCTACGAACCCGCTCTGGCAGCCCGATCCCAACAGATATACCGGTAAGGTGTACCTGCTTATGAATGCCGATGTAGCCTCGGCGGCCTCGCATTTCGCCTCCCTGCTGCGCGGGTACAGCCATGCGCTGTTGATCGGGGAGGAGACCGTAGGCGGCTATTACGGCCATAACGGGCATATCCCGGTGGAATACCGTCTGCCGGCATCGGGCATTCACACCCGCTTTTCGGTGGTGCACGTAACCCAGGACGCTCCGCCGCTGGCATCACAGCCGCCGGGCCGCGGGGTACTGCCGGACATAACCCTGCACCAGACCCCGGAAGATTTCCTGCAGAACCGCGATACACAGATGGAATTTGTGCTGAAACAGATATATACCGGCCGCTGAAACAGACGTTTACAGACAATGCACAAAGGTTTAAGATTCATTTAACAGCGGAGCAACCCGGCTAATTTTTATCTTTGGACCGCCGGGAACGGAATTGAAAAGATACAGTCAGACTAAAAGTAAGGAAGTCGGACGATCAGGAATAAAACCCGGACTTTTATAATTCTGTTCCTGCTGTATATACGAAAATGTCCTCTCATAAGCGATAAACGTATATACATGAATTTGGTATAGTTATAAAACGGGACGGAAATGGTAAGAGAATACGATCTTGATCAGGCAGCGGAGCTTATCCGCAGTGCGGGAGCGGCCGAAGATGTGATCGGCGAGCTGGATGCCTTCGACGAAACGGGCGGCAGCATATTTGTATACGAAAACAATGTACAGCTGCCGGAACTGAAGGTAGGGGCGGATATTATTATTGTAAAGGGCGACCTCGATATCGGCGGTACGCTCGAAGACTGCGAAAAAGTGGACAGTTCCCTGCTCATCGTGCTGGGCAACCTCAGCTGCCGTAACCTCATCAATATGGGCAGTATGCACGTAACGGGCAATGTAAACGTGGAGCAGACCATTCTGGGCGATTCGCTCTGTGATTATTCCCTCAGCGCCGGCGGAAATATCAGCGCCCGCACCATTCTCGATAACGGGCATCATATCGTGGCCCGTGGCCGTATCCACGTGCAGGACCTGTATTCTTTCCATTCGGTGGAAGATGAGAACGGCCGCCTGGAACCGAACCTCGACCGCGAAGACCTGGTACCGCAGCTTCTTCGCGACGGGAACCCCGACCTGCCGCGCATCATTCATTACATTGCCGGGGGCGGCACACAGTTCCGCAGGGTCTGACACCGTTTTTTCTGACTTACGACTGAACCCGGCGTACAGACGTGTGTATTACCGGGTATGAGAAAACACCCGACACCCTTTTTCCTTCTTGTAGCACTGGCAAGCATGTTCCTGCAGCTGAACGCCCAGGAAACTTGCCTGTATAATGCGTATTATGCGTGCTACAGCAAGCGTATGGACACTCTGCATACAGAATTCATGCGGTATGACACGGTAGGGATAACGCGGGGCGCGCATACATTGAAACTGCGGATGAATGGTACCGGCAGCGCATACGATGAATATTACCGGGAACCGCTGTCGTCCGGCTACCGGAAAGAGCTGGCCCGGAACATGTCCGATTCCACCTTGTGGCAGCAACTCGAAAAGAACATATACCTGCGGGGAGAGGGCTGGAAACGTCCTCTGGCAAAGAAAAGACGGTATCGCTGTGCAGGCCGTTCCTATGTTGTTTACGGCATCCCGGAATATACCTGTTACGATCCGTTCTGCAGTTCCCGGCACGGACATGCCAGAAGCCGCACGGGATACCTGTACTTTAGCCCGGATCTCGGGTTATTGCTGCAGCAGCGATCCTTTTATGGCACCCGGGTATTGCTTCAGGCAGAAGGGAAGGCCATCCCGGAAAAATTACTGAAGATACTGCTGCGCAAAAGCGGTACGGACGGGGCTATGGGACAAAAGATCCTGGCAGACCGTTTGGAAATGCTTAAAGAGTAGAGATCTGTTTTTTTGTGTATATTTACGGTGTATGCAACGCCGCGAATTTTTGTTCTACACCTGGAAGAAGCTGCTGTACCCGGCATTGCTCCTGGTATTGCTTTTCCTGGGCGTCCGTTTCCTGGCAGAGGCCTGGATGCACAACGGCGCCGAGCGGCTCCTGCTCTGGCTGGGGCTGGGTTTTGTATTGCTGACGCTCACAGGCCTGTGGTTCCGGAAACAACTCGGGAAACTGGGAAATGCCCTGTATACACGTATCCCGGCAAAAATGCTGCCCTTCCTGCATGCTGCGCGCAGGCTGCTGGACGTAGCGGCTCTCCTGGGACTGGGTGCCGTATTGTACGCCGGCTGGGAAAAAGACCCCTGGCTGGTCCTGTTTTTTGTGATATACCTGCTGGGCCGTACCTGGAACACCTTCCTGGCCGAGGAACGTAAAAGACCGCAGACGCTTCAGGCAGATGAACCGGGGGCATAAGAAACGGACAGGCGGAAATGCCCGGAATGGCTCATTGCCCCGGGAAATACACCCGACAACCTGTCCGGATACGACCCGGAAAGAGAGCGGCATTCCGCCTTTTCCCGTAAACGTTTACAGGCCTGTATCATAGACTGCGGCCCGGATCGCCCTATTTTTTCCCGCAGACTTTCGTTTACATATTTATTTCATTACCTTTGCACCCTCTTAAGCAAGGGTTTTTATGTCGGCAGAAGCAAAAATCTTTTCCGGGTCAGCCTCCCTTTACCTGGCTGAAAAAGTCGCCAGCGAATTTGGTGTGGCTTTGGGTCAGATCAAAATTTCGCAGTTCAGCGACGGCGAAATACAACCCTCATTCGAGGAGAGTATCCGCGGATGCGATGTTTTCGTGATACAGAGTACCTTCCCGCCTGCCGAGAACCTGATGGAGCTGCTCATGATCATCGACGCCGCCAAGCGTGCCTCGGCCCGTCAGATCGTAGCCGTGATCCCGTACTTCGGGTATGCCCGCCAGGACCGTAAAGACAAACCCCGCGTTTCCATAGGGGCCAAACTGGTAGCCAACCTGCTTTCCGCAGCCGGCGCCACCCGCATTATGACCATGGACCTGCATGCCGACCAGATCCAGGGCTTTTTCGATTACCCGGTGGACCACCTGTTCGGGTCTTCGATCTTTGCACCCTATATTAAGAGCCTTAATCTCGAAAATATGACCGTGGCCGCTCCGGATATCGGGGGTTCCAAACGCGCCAATGCCTATTCGAAATACCTCAACTGCGAAATGGCCATGTGCTACAAGGTGCGTAAAAAGGCCAACGAGATCGAAAGTATGACCGTGATCGGCGACGTGGCCGGCAAGAACATTATCCTGGTGGACGACATGATCGATACCGGCGGTACCCTCTGCAAGGCGGCCGACCTGATGATGGAACGCGGAGCCCTGAGCGTGCGCGCCATCTGCACACACCCTGTACTCTCCGGCGATGCCTATGCTAAAATTGAAAAAAGCAGCCTGGCCGAACTGGTAGTGACCGACACCATTCCGCTGAAACAGGAAAGCAGCAAGATAAAAGTGCTGTCCTGTGCCAGTGTATTCAGTAAAACCATTAAACTGATGCTGCAGGACGAATCCATCAGCTCCCAGTTTATATTTTAAATTGTAATTTTTTTAATTTTCATAGAATGAAATCAGTACAAATCAAAGCCGAAGTAAGATCGCAGATCGGTAGAAAAGATGCCGTTGATCTGCGCAGAGCAGGCCGTGTGCCTGTGGTTGTCTATGGCGGCAATGAGGTGTTACACCTGAGCGTGGACGAGCGCGAAGTGAACAGCTTATTGTATACGCCTGAAGTATTAATTGCTGAAATTGAAGCAGGCGGCAAAACTGTTCGTGCCATCGTTCAGGACGCCCAGTTCAACCCGATCACCGATCGTACGAACCACGTTGACTTCATCGAGGTGACCGAGGACAAACCCGTAAAAGTTTCCCTGCCCGTACGTACCTTCGGTAACTCGGCAGGTGTACGTGCCGGTGGTAAACTGAAGACCATCATGCGTAAGCTGAAGGTTAAAGGTATGGCCAACAACCTGCCCGACTTTATCGATGTGGATATCACAGACGTGAACATCGGTCAGACCTTCCGCGTTAAACAGGTGAAGATCGAAGGCGTTGAGTTCCTCGATGCTCCCGATAACGTGATCTGCACCGTAGCCGCTACCCGTGCTTCACGCCAGGAGAACGCTGCTGCAGATGCCGGCGGAAAGAAAAAATAAACGATCTTTCTACTTTATTATGCAGTCCCCCGGTTTTTCCGGGGGATTTTTTTTGTCCCTCTATGTCGGGCTAATTTTACAAATTTGCACTATGAATTTTCTGATCGCCGGACTCGGGAATATCGGCTCCGAATATGCCTTTACCCGCCACAATATAGGATTTGACGTAGCGGACGAACTGGTCCGCAAACACGCCGCCCCGGCCTGGGAAATGGGTCGCCTGGCCTATACCACCGCCTTTAGGATCAAAGGGCATACGCTCTACTGCATTAAGCCCACCACCTATATGAACCTGAGCGGCAAAGCGGTAAAATACCATGCCGATGCCCATAAAATTCAGCCGGACAATATACTGGTGATCACCGACGACCTGGCCCTGCCCCTGGCCAAACTGCGCCTGAAACCCAAAGGCAGCGACGGGGGCCATAACGGCCTCAAAAGCATTAACGAAATTTTAAATACAATAAATTATCCCCGCCTGCGTTTTGGTATAGGAAGCGACTTTGCAAAGGGACGTCAGGCCGATTTTGTACTGGGCAAATGGAAGCCCGAAGAAGAACCGGATGTACGCCTGGGTATAGACCGCGCGGTGAACATGATCGAATCGTTCGTACTCAGCGGCCTTCAGAATACGATGAACGCTTTCAACGGCTGAGAACTGCCACCCGCCCCGCCGTGTTTTGCGAAAAACAGACCGGGGTTGGTTTAGTAGTGAAAGGGGTTTGCCAATTACCCGGCAAGCCTCTTTTTTTGTTTTAGACTGTTTTGTACCTTCGTTGCCGTTAATTCTTAAGAGAAATGATAGTACTGACGGGCGCAGCGGGATTTATAGGCAGTTATGTGGCCAGGAAACTGAACAGTTACGGCATCACCGACCTGGTTCTGGTGGACGATTTTACGCAGGAGAACAAAATTGCCAATTTTGCTGCCATAGACGCCCTGGCAAGGGTAGACCGTACCATGCTCTTTGAAACCCTGCGCAGCCTGGAATACCAGGGTAAGATAGATGCGTTCATTCACCTGGGTGCCCGCACCGATACTACGGAGCAGAACACACAGATCTTTGACGAGCTCAATGTGCAGTACTCTCAGAAAGTATGGCAATACTGTGCGGAAAATAACGTAGCCCTGATCTATGCTTCTTCGGCAGCCACCTACGGCGACGGCAGCAAAGGGTATGACGACCATACCCTGCCCGCAGAGTTGCAGCCGCTGAACCCCTACGGAAGGTCCAAGAACGACTTTGACCGCTGGGCGCTGGAACAGACCGAAACCCCGCCCTACTGGCTGGGCCTCAAGTTCTTTAATGTATACGGCCCCAACGAATACCACAAGGGACGCATGGCCTCCGTGGTGTTCCACGCCTTTAACCAGATCCGCGAAACGGGTAAGATGCGTCTTTTCCGCTCACATAAAGAAGGATATAAGGACGGTGAACAGAAACGCGATTTTATTTTTGTAGACGATATTGCCGAATACATCTGGTTTGCCTATAAATGTCAGCCCCAGGCGGGACTGCTGAACATGGGCACGGGAGAGGCGCGTAGCTTCCTGGACCTGGTGCATGCCGTATTTAAGGCCATGGACCGCGAACCACAGATCGAGTTCATCGATACCCCGGAGGACATCCGCGACAGTTACCAGTATTTTACCGAAGCCGAAACTGCCAAACTGAAGGCCACGGAATACAACCGGCCTTTCCACAGCCTGGAAGAAGGCGTGGAAAAGTACGTGAAGCAGTACCTTATTGAAGGAAAACATTATTAGTCCGGGTATTTGGACCAGACCAGGGGTACAGCGGGCCTGACATATTCACAAACTCATATCGGTTTGGAAGACCTCAGATTTCGGCAAACACGGACCTTTCGTCCGGTCCGTTCGCCACTTCGCCCCTGTGTTTCCCGCTACCTGTGACCCCATTTCAAGCGATGTCGAAAAATGAAGGTCGAAAAATGAAGTTAGATTTTTACAAACCGAAAAACGAAATACTGCAAAAATATATCGAAGGATATTATTTCATTTCGGAAGACAAAAATTCGGGTCCTGTTACGTATTATACTTTCCCCAATAACTTCAGCATTCTTTCCATAAATCAGAATGCCGAAGTTGAATTTGAGAACAATAAAATAATTATTTCAGGCACGGCTAAAGAAAATATAACCGCAGACCTGGTAACCCGTTATACCGAACCCATCGAAGTATTTTATGAACGTAGCGTGAATGAGATCACTATTTATTTCAAACCTCTTGGAATAGATCATTTCCTTGGTAATACCGGCATTCCCAAACAAAATAAAATGGAAGACTTTAACCCCTTCCCTGATTTTAAAGAGGCAATGCAGGAGATATTCCGGACAGCATATCGCGAACAACAGATCGAACTACTGGAAGGCTATTGGCTCTCAAAATTTATAAAGAAAGATACAGCTGTAATTGAACAAATAGTATCCGATATTGAAGCAGACCTGAAAATGGAGGAAATTGCTGAAAAACATAATTTGTCAAGACGATACATCAATAAATTATTTTTAAAAAAGGTGGGCAAAACACCTTCGGAATATCGTAAAATATATCGTTTCAGAACGGCACTGAATGAAGCAAAAAAAGCGAAGAACCTGACCCAGCTTTCTCACAACAGTCTTTTTTACGACCAGGCCCATTTTATAAAAGACTTTAAAAAACTGACAAACATAAATCCGGGTTTCTTTTTCAAAAATGTAGATACCGAAAAAGGAAATGTCTGGCTTTTTATCTGAGAGTTCCCATTTGTACAATTTTGCGAATAAAGGCGTAAGTAGCTTTGCCTGCGCGAAAAGTTACGCAGATCTTATCAGCAGGTAAAAAGTATGAAATTAAAACTATCAGCACCTTTTGTACTTACCTTTTTAGCCCTGACCTTTACAATGCACGAAGCCCACGAGATCGTTCACACATCTGTCGGGCGGCTTATCTGCGGTTGCTGGGGACAACGGGATTTTAATGTATGGGAGTTATGTGAAGGATGTTCAGAACAAAAACCGATATCTGTCATTGCGACATTTGCCGGCCCGGTATTTACATATATAATGATCGGGTTGGGCACGGTCTTCATTGGACGGGATAAGACCAATGAACAAAAAGCAATGGGTTTTTCCCTCATTTTTGCCAATATTCCTTTCGCAAGAATAGTAACGGCGGCTATGGGAGGCGGCGATGAGGTCTGGGGCTTACATCTGTTATTGAAGGACCGGACTTTAGCCTGGACGGCCGGACTGCTAATCATTATTGCCATTACAATAATTCCTCTGTGGAGGTCTTATACCCTGATAACAAACAAATGGAAGGCCGGATGGTTTTTGTTATTTTTGATAGCACCTGTTGTTATGGACCTGCTGGTAGTTTTGGGTGTGATGAATACCTTACTCGAAAAAGGGATTTTTGCTACCTCCTGGATAGCAGGTTCGCCGATCCTTGTGACCGTCTGGACATTTTTTGTAACCGGGATGTTCTTACTAACGAGAAAGAATATATATAAACTCAGCCAGCCATAGTTTCTATGGATTTTAAGGGTCCGTTGGCTGACACGGGTCGGCATCGGGTGTGCGCCCCGGGGTTTCTGTTCAATTTACAGGCTGTTTTTTTGAGATCGTTGGCCTGTTGTTTTTTCGGGTAACGCCCTGCGCCACTCTATACCCTTCACTCATTTCTCGCTGCTATTAAAGCATTGGTCTTCCCCGGCAGCGTTATTATCCTAAAGTTTTATTAAAAGCGGTACTTTTTTTGTTCATTTACGTTATAATTAACCGAACAAATAAGTTATGGTTTCTAAACGCATATTGATCTTCTATTTCGTATTCTGTGCAGCTACGGTCACGGGCCTTTTTTCGCAGGAAAAGAGCGTGGACCCGGTGCCCGACCTGGCTCCTGAAGAGCAGCACGGACGTGTGGGACAGGAAGTTGCCAACGCCCTGCGCTTTTATCATTATAAAGAACCCGCTATCGACGATTCCCTCTCGGCACACCTTTTTGATGCCTACCTGGAAATGCTCGATCCGCAGAAGGTGTACTTCCTGCAGTCGGATGTGGACGGTTTCAGCAAACTGCGCCTGCAACTCGACGATAAACTGAAATCGGGGGATGTCCAGTTTGCTTACGACGCCTTTAACCTGCTGCGTAAGAGGATGTTAGAGCGCATTAATTTCGTGCTGGGCATCGACCAGAAGGCCTTCGATTTTACACAGGACGAATACCTGGAGTACGACCGGGAAAAAGCCCCTTACTTCAGCTCACTGAACCAGCAGGACGATTACTGGCGGAAACGCGTGAAATACGATGTACTGAACCTGAAACTGGCCGGTAAGGAAGCAGAAAAATCGGAGGAAACAGTAGAAAAACGCTACCGGAACCTGAGTGATGCCATGCGTAAACAGAACAGCGAAGACGTGTTCCAGCTGTACATGAACGCCCTTACCGAGATCGTGGACCCGCACAGCAGCTATTTTTCGCCGCGTACGGCCGAGTCGTTCAAGATCAATATGAGCAACTCGCTCGAGGGGATCGGCGCCACGCTGAGTACCGAAGGCGAATACACCAAAATTGTAGAACTGGTAAAAGGCGGTCCGGCCGATAAAAGCAAACAGCTGATGAAGAACGACCGGATCGTGGCCGTAGGCCAGGGCGACGGTGAAATGGAAGATATCCTGGGCTGGCGTATCGACGATGTGGTGGCCAAGATCCGCGGAGCCAAAGGTACCGTGGTACGCCTCGAGATCATTCCGGCCGGTTCGGGCGACGGGCAGACCAAAACGGTAAGCCTGGTGCGCGAAAAGGTGAAACTGGAAGAACAGTCCGCCAAAGGCGAGATACATAGCCTGGGTAAGACAAAGATCGGGGTGATCAAGGTGCCTTCCTTCTATTTCGATTTTGAAGCCTACCAGCGCGGCGAAAAAGACTACCGCAGTACCACCAGCGATGTGGGCAAGATACTGGACGATTTTAAAAAGCAGAAGGTAAAAGGCGTGGTGATGGACCTGCGCGGTAACGGCGGCGGATCGCTGATCGAAGCCGTGGAACTGAGCGGCCTGTTCATAGACCGCGGTCCCGTGGTACAGGTGCGCGATGCCGACGGACAAACGGACATTAAGTTCGACGAGGCCGGTATCCGCTGGGAAGGCCCGCTGCTGGTAATGATAGACCGTTTCAGTGCTTCGGCCTCCGAAATTTTTGCGGGAGCCATGCAGGACTACGGCCGCGGTATCATAGCCGGATCACAGTCGTACGGTAAAGGTACGGTACAGAACCTGATGGACCTGAACCGCCTGCTGCCGCGTGAACAGGGCAAACTGGGCCAGCTGAAGCTTACCCTGGCCAAATTTTACCGTATTACCGGCAGTTCCACACAGCACAGGGGTGTAGAGCCGGATATCAGGTTCCCTTCGCCTTTCCCGGCCGAAGAGTACGGCGAGAGCTCAGAGAAATATGCACTGCCCTGGGACCAGATCCGCGGGGTGATGTTTACCGGCAACCCGGCCGTAAAAGCGGCCATACCACAGCTGCAGAAACTGCACGACAGCCGTATGAGCGACAACCTGCACTACAAGTACCTGCTGGAAGATATTGCCGAATTCAGCCGCAAAAAACAGGAGACCCGCGTAAGCCTGAACGAAGAAGTGCTTAAAAAAGAGCGGGATGCAGATAAAGAGAAGGATAAACTGCGCGAAGAAATGCTGAAAAAAGTTTCTCCGGCTCATAACGGGGAGGGAGACAAAGACTTTATGCTGGAAGAGGCCTGCCAGATACTGAAAGACATGATGACCCTTTCCAGATAGGAAAGGTAGGGTAGAACATACAGGTTAAAACCCGGAGTAACAGGCTCCGGGTTTTTATTTTTTGACAAATTGGTCGAAAAAAGTTGTTAATGAATCTTAAATTATTAGCTTTGTTTATCCTAACTAACTGAGTAACCTGTATGCTACACCACAGCCCGGGTCTGCTGCGCTTTTGCGGCAGCCTGACCTTTGTTTTATACCTTACCCTGGCGGCACAAGGCCAGAAAGCGGCGGAGGGAATGTCCCCGCAGCCCATTAATTACACTACATTCAGCACCACGGGCCGTTTCGGCCCGGATGCCCTGCCGTATAACGCGCCCTGTACCGAATGTACGGAGGACCTGGCAGCCCGTACGGAATTCACCCGTTCGTTCAAAGGTACGGGAAAGAATGCCGGCAAGGTATACAGCCAGTCGGGCTATTCGCCGCTGCACCTGAAAGATGCTTCGGGGCGCTGGATCCCGGTGGACGGACGCCTGAAGCCCTTAACGGCCGGGGTCTATGGTGCACCCGACCAGCATGCGCCGGTAAAGATCGACCTGAATGCGGGTAACAGCACCATTAAAAATCCGGCCGGAGAGATCCGCTACAATAACCGCCCCGAACTGCTCTGGAAAACGGAGAGCGGGGTGCGGTCGCTGGGCCGCGCCGATTTCAGCCGCTACACCGCAGGCGATGACGGGGTGCGCATTATGGACGTGTGGCCCGGCGTGGATATGGAGATACGCGCGATACTGGGCGGACTGAAGACGAATTTTGTACTGCGGAACCGTCCGTCACAGACCTCCGGGGAGCTCATCATCCGCGATGAGATCATGCTGAGTGCCGGCCTGCGCCTGAAAGAACACGAAGACGGGCTCCTGGTAGAAACGGCTTCGGGCGGCGAAGCGTTCAATATATCGTCCTGTATCGGTTACGACAACCATCCTTCGCGGAACAACGGCGTACAGAGTTTCCGCTATGCCCGCAACGGCAATACACTCGATATCATTCTTCCGCTGGAAGTGCTCCAAAGCGAACAACTGGTATATCCCTATACGGTAGACCCGCTGGTAAACTCGTCCAATACACTGGCACAGGGCTCTATAACGGGTTCAGCCTACAGCGCGACCTGTTTTGTGAATTATTGTTCATATAATCTTTCGGTACCCACCCCGGCCAATGCCACCATTGTAGATGCCTTATGGTCATTTAATTACGTAGCTGCCGGCAGCTGCTGGCTCTGGGACGGTGCGGTGACCTTTACCACCGGCGCCTGCGCCAGTCCGAACCAGGCCGGTTATTACTGGTTCTGTAACGGTATCGGTGCGGGAACCTGTACGGGCAGCAATATTTCCATGTTCCCGGATGTGGCTTCCTGTATGCCGGCGCCTTCGTGTACGCCGCAGAACCTGCCTTTTACCATGCGTTTTTACCGCTGTTACAGCAATGCGGCGGGCTGCAGCAATGCCTGTATCGGAGCGGCCTCTCCCTGGACCATTACCCTGGTGGGGCAGACGGTGGCCGTGGTTTCGGCTTCGGTGAACGGTTCGGGCAGTACCACCATCTGCCAGGGATCTTCGGCAACACTCAGCGCCAGTGGTACCTGGGGTGTACCACCCTATACCTATACCTGGAACCCGGGCAATATCAACGGTTCGCCGGTAACAGTAAGTCCTTCCTCGTCCACGACCTATACGCTTACCATGACCGATGCCTGTTCACAGACGGCTACGGCCAATGTAACGGTTAACGTAACACCGCAGCCGGCAGCGCCGACCCTTACGAGCAACAGCCCGGTTTGTGCGGGACAAACGCTCAGCCTCGGCACAACGGCCACGGGTGTAACATATGTATGGAGCGGTCCGAACGGATTCACATCTTCGGCGCAGAACCCGTCGATCGGCAGTATTACGGCGGCCGGTTCCGGCACCTATTCGCTGTACACGGTGGCTTCGGGCTGTACGTCGGCCACAGCCACGGTAAACGTTGTGGTAAATCCACAGCCGGCAGCACCATCCTTTACGCATAATGCGCCGCTCTGCGAGGGGCAGACGCTGAACCTGAACACGGCTTCTGCCGGTTCGGCCTATATATGGAGCGGCCCGAACGGTTTCAGCTCCACGACCCAGAACCCGTCCATCAGCGGTATAACCGTTGCGGGTTCGGGCAACTACAACCTTTCGGTGGTGGTAAGCGGCTGTACCTCGGCCGTAAGCACACAGAACGTTGTGATAAACCCTACACCGGCCACACCGGTTATAACGGGCAACAGCCCGCTTTGTACGGGCAATACGCTAAACCTGGGCACTTCGGTTGCGGGGGCCTCGTATATATGGAACGGTCCGGGAGCCTTTACTTCCGGTCTTCAGAATCCCTCTCTGCCATCTGTTACCCCGGCCAACAGCGGAAACTACACGCTCGAAGTGGTGGTTTCCGGCTGTACTTCGGCGGTGGCGACCTATTCAGTTACGGTCACCGATCCCCCGGCGGCGCCTGTGGCGGGCAGCAACAGCCCGGTATGCGCGGGTCAGCCGATCAACCTGACGGGGACTTCGGTGGCGGGTGTCAATTACAACTGGAGCGGCCCGAACGGTTTCAGTTCCACTATCCAGAACCCGGTCATTAACCCGGCTACGGCAGCGGATGCCGGTACATACAGCCTGTACGTGGTAGCGGGCACCTGTACCTCGGCCACAGCCACGGTGAACGTTACGGTGAATCCCATACCGGCTGCTCCGGTTGCCGGTGGTAACGCACCGGTATGTGCGGGTCAGGCGCTTAATCTTACGGGTACGGGCAGCGGTACGGCCACGTACGTATGGAG
This sequence comes from Bacteroidia bacterium, assembly GCA_016742095.1. GTDB lineage: Bacteria > Bacteroidota > Bacteroidia > CAIKAF01 > CAIKAF01 > JACVCJ01. The sequence continues at coordinate 108,860 of JACVCJ010000003.1, read as the reverse complement.
CGGTCCCAACAGTTTCAGTTCCGGTACCCAGAACCCGGTCATCAATCCGGCCACGGTTGCGGACTCCGGTCTGTATTCCCTGTATATTGTAGAAAACGGCTGCACATCCGCTACGGTTACCTATAATGCGGTGGTACATTCGTTACCTGCCGCACCCACAGCCAGCGGTAACAGCCCGGTATGTGTGGGCAGCGCCATCAACCTGTCCACCACTTCGCCGACTTCCGGTTCCTATGCCTGGAGCGGACCCAACGGTTTCAGTTCTACTTTGCAGAATCCTACGATCGCATCGGCCACTTTGGCTGACGGCGGAGCCTATAACCTGGTGATCGTGCAGAACGGCTGTTCATCGGCTGCGGCCACGGTGACCATAAACGTGATCAATCCGCCGGTAACCCCGGCCTTTACGACCAACAGCCCGGTATGTACGGGGCAGACCATTACACTTACGGCTACGGTCTTTCCGTTTGTAACCTATGTATGGAGCGGTCCGAACGGCTTTTCCGGTACCGGGCAGATCGTGAACATTCCCTCGGCCACGGCTGCGGAAGCGGGTACTTATTCCCTGGTGATCACAGCGGCGGGCTGTACTTCGGCTGCGGTAACGCAGGCCGTAGTGGTGAATCCGACCCCGGCCACCCCGGTTGCGGGCGGTAATAGTCCGCTGTGTGAGGGACAGACCCTGAACCTGACGTCTACGGGTACCGGCACCTTTGTGTGGAGCGGTCCCAACAGTTTCAGTTCGGGCGTACAGAACCCCTCCGTGCCTTCGGTTACGGCTGCTGCGGCTGGCAATTACAGTGTATATGTGGTGCAGAACGGCTGTACATCGGCCACGGCTACGTATGCGGTAACGGTAAACGCCATTCCCGCTACGCCGGTTATTTCATCGAACACGCCGGTGTGCCTGGGTCAGCCCATTTCCTTTACGTCGAACACTACGGCCGGAGCTACCTATAGCTGGAGCGGCCCGCAGAGCTTTACCTCCACGCTGCAGAACCCGGTCATTCCTTCGGCCGTGGCAGGCAATGCCGGTACATACAACCTGTACATAACGGTAAGCGGTTGTACGAGCGCTACGGCAAGCACGCAGGTTACGGTGGTGAATCCGCCTTCGGCACCGTCGATATCGTCGAACAGTCCGGTCTGTGAAGGTGCCACCCTGCAGCTGAATGCGGTCACTACGGCCAATACTGCTTATTTCTGGTCGGGCCCCGGAGCCTGGTCATCGGGTGTACAGAACCCGGCCATCGGCAATGCCGGTGCCGCGGATGCCGGCAATTACAGCTGTTATGTAGTGGTAGGCGGCTGTACTTCGGCTACGTCTACCCTGCAGGTGCAGATAGCCCCTTCGCCTGCGGTGATCTACAATGCTGCACAGAGCTATTGCGGCAGTACGGCCACACTGAATGCCCTGGCTACGGTAGCGGCGCCAGCGACCATCTCGTCTATTGACTGGTACAGTCCGAATGCCATAGGCAGCGGTCAAAACCTTACACATACGTTCGGCGTAACCCTGCCCGCCACCATAAACGGGTATGTGGTAGCCGTAAGCAGTAACAACTGTGCAGATACGGCCATCTTCAGTTTTGTGCTGAACGACGTGCCGGTGGCCGACTTTAGCTTTGAAGATTTCTGCGACGGTCAGCATATCGTATTCCACGAACAACACAGCTGGACGGGCAGCGGCGGCAATGGCCCCGCATTCCTCTGGATATCCGGCGGCAATACCGATACCGGCAGCGATGTATCCCTGGCTTTTGCCGGTCCGGGCACATACCCGGTGACCCTGGTGGTACAGAATTCCGGTACGGTCTGTGCCGACAGCATTACCAAACAGGTTACGGTACATGCCGTTCCGCAGGCTTCGTTCACGTACCAGGCCGAATGTCTGCAGGAGGCAACGTTCTATGGCAACGTGGCTCCGGATTCACTCATCAGTTCGTACAGCTGGGATTTCGGTGACGGCGGTAACGGCAGCGGAGATACGGTAACACATGCCTATGCCCAGTCAGGAAATTACCATGTAACCTTTTCCGTGCAGACCAGTTATGGCTGTACGGTAACGGAAGAACAGGACGTAGAGATTGAAAAATCATCGCTGACGATCCCGGACGGGGTACCGAACATTATTACCCCGAACGGCGACGGTGTGAATGACCTTATTGACCTGGACCAGTTACTGGGCGACTGCGGAGAGTATGAGTTCAAGGTGTTTAACCGCTGGGGCAACCCGGTATACCTGCAGACGAAGGGCAGTGCACCTTTTAACGGAAAAGGAAGCAACGGGGCACAGCTTGCACCCGGGGTTTACTTTTATGTACTGCTTTACGGCGAGTCCAAAAAGGAAGGAAGTATCACCATAGTTCAGTAGTTTCATCTGTATTTTTAGAGACTTTTTATATTTTTATTTATTTGAATATCAGTATATAATTCTCTTTCAGAAGACTTTTTCAAGGAGCGGGATGACGCAGGGTCTCCCGCCTGTATCCCATGTATAGTTTATATTTATTAGACGAATTTACACCGGGGATAATTGTTAATTTTTTGCCAATACATCGTGAATGAAATATGTTTGTGGGCTTTTGTCGGGAGGTAACGTACCCGGCAAAAGCCACCTATACAACTTGTTTAACATACTTATCTTACAGGACAGATCATGAAAAGATTTTCACCTCTATCTCCGCTCCCGCCGGGGAGTGGCAAAGGGAAGAAACTATTCCCTCTTCTGATGCTGTTTGCCCTCCTGACCATACCAGGTTTACGAGCGCAGGTAGCTAACTACGGGTTTGTGCAGAGCAGCGGCACATATACGCCCATTACCGGTGGAACGGTTTTAGGAACAACGGCCAATGACGACCAGGTGTTTAACAACAGCACCACGGGAGCGGCGGGTCCGGTTTCGAACACAGGTTTCCCCATCGGGTTCAACTTTACGTACAACAATGTAAGTTACGATAAATTTGCCGTTGCAACCAATGGTTATATCGTACTGGGTACGGGTACCTTCTCGATCGGGAACTCCAATACGGATGCGATCGGGACTTCCACTACTACCGGTTTTGCCAACCTGATCTCCGGTTTCAACACGGATATGATCGCTGTTACGGGTTCGGAACTCAGCTACCTGAGTACGGGCACGGCGCCGAACCGTCAGCTGATCGTACAATGGTCGGGTTACAAACGCTACAATTCGGGCGGTAACCAGGGCCTTATCAATTTCCAGATCGTACTGAACGAGACCAGCAACCGCGTAGACATTATCTACGGCAGCTTTACGGCGCCTACGACCTCTTACTCTGCCGAAGCAGGCTTAAGAGGAAGCACCAATGCAGACTACAACAACCGTACTTCTACCACCAGCTGGGCTTCTACCACCGCCGGAACGAGCAGCAGCAGTACGATCTCTTTCACTTCTACCGTTATTCCGGCATCGGGTCTTACCTTCAGCTGGAATGTACCTCCGCCCTGCGTGGCTCCAACTTCACAGCCTACAGCGCTGGTACTTACGCCGGCTGCAACATCTATAGCCGGTTCTTTCACCGCGGCGTCTCCTGCGGTTGACCGTTACCTGGTGGTACGTACTACCGGTGCGGCTCCCACCAATCCCGTGAACGGAACTACGTACACCACAGGCGCAGGTCTGGGTGGCACTATCGTATATGTGGGTCCGAATACTACCTTTAACAGCGCAAGTCTTACCGCCAATACAAACTATACCTATTATGTTTTCGGATACAACAGCGCGTGCAGCGGTGGGCCTTTATACAATACCACTTCGCCGCTTACCCTGGCAGCCACTACCTGTGTAAGTGCACCGGGTTCGCTTACTTCTGCGGCTATTACAACTACGGATGCCACACTGGGCTGGGGTTCTGCCTTCGGCGGCGGTGCTTCACCGGTAACGTATACCCTGGAGGTATCTACCAGTAATACCTTCGCTACGCAGATCAGCGGTTCCCCTTTTACGATAGCACATCCGACACTGAGCCAGGCCATCACGGGTCTGTCGCACTCTACAACATACTATTATCGTGTGAAAGCCGATAATGGTTGCTCAAGTGCTTATTCATCTGTTTCAAACTTTAACACAACGTGTGGTATAAATGCTACGCCTACTGTATTTACGGAAGGCTTCGGTACGTTCCCGCCCGCCTGCTGGACGCGTTCAAACGGTCTGCTGGGCACTACCACTACGCTTACTACGTCTACGGCATGGGTATCTGACGATTACAGGAATGTGACCAACCCGGTAAACCTGGCGGCCCGTCTGAATATCTATGGTACCAGTGTGAAAGACTGGCTCATTACGCCAAGCTATGACCTGGGAGCCACCAACGACAGACAGCTGGAATTCGATCTGGCCTTTACGGGTTATGGGGTTACGAGTACCGGTACCATGGGCCCGGACGATAAATTTGTAGTAGTTATCTCTACCGATAACGGCACTACCTGGTCTTCGACAAACGCACTGCGCACCTGGACCAGCGCCACGCCGATCAGCAATACCGGTCAGCACGTAATTATTAACCTGGCCGCGTATACCGGTGTGGTAAAATTCGGTTTCTACGGAGAAAGTACCATCGGCAGCAACGGAGATAACGACCTGTTCGTTGACAACGTAGCGATCAATATCGTTCCTGCCTGTCCGCAACCCCAGTCACTGGCTGTGGATTCGATCGGATCGGGCAGTGCAAAACTGGACTGGGTGGCCGGCGGCTCAGAAACACTCTGGAACATTGAGTGGGGCCAGAGCGGCTTTACACAGGGCAGCGGAACACTGATCAGCGGTGTAACGTCGCACCCGTACACACTGAACGGTCTTAACCCTACTACGGCCTATTCCTATTATGTACAGGCCGATTGCGGCGGTGGTTCCAGCAGCGTATGGGTAGGTCCTTTTACCTTTACCACACGCCAGGTTCCCGTAACTACCTTCCCGTATTCATTCGGTTTTGAAACCGGTTTTACCAACTGGGAAACCGTACAGAACGGCCAGACCAATAAATGGGCGACAGGTACGGCTACTTCCAACGGAGGTACCCAGGGTGCCTATATTTCGAATGACAATGGTGTTACCAATGCCTACAGCACAGGATCGACCTCTGTATCGCACCTGTTCCGCGATGTACAGGTACCGGCAGGTATGTCGGCCATTAACCTGGCATTCGACTGGAAAGGCGATGGCGAGAACAACTACGACTACCTGCGCGTATGGCTGGTGCCCATTACATATACTCCAACGGCGGGTACGGCCATCACGACCCAGGGCAATGCTCCTGCGGGCCGTGTAATGCTGAGTGCCAACCTGCAGGACGTGACCACCTATCAGAATGCCATGTACACGATCCCGGCGGCTTATGCCGGACAGACGTTCCGTATCGTATTTGAGTGGACGAACGACGGCGGTTCAGGTACACAACCGCCTTCAGCCATCGACAACGTTGTGATCACAGCTTCTTCCTGCCTGCCTCCGAGCGCACTCGCAGCGGACAGCGCTACTGCCAACTCCGTAAAACTGAGCTGGACAGAGAACGGGACCGCTACTACCTGGAATATCCAGTATGGCGCTCCGGGCTTTGCACTGGGTTCCGGAACCTTTGTGAACGGCGTTACCACCAACCCGTACATACTGGGCGGTCTGACCCCGGCCACTGTTTATACGTACTATGTACAGGCTGCCTGCGGTGCGGAACAGAGTATGTGGGTAGGTCCGTTTGCCTTTGGTACCTCACAGGTACCGGTTACTTCATTCCCGTATACACAGGATTTTGAATCGGGTCCGGACAACTGGCAGATCACACAGGCCGGCCAGGTAAACTACTGGGCGGTAGGTACGGCTACTTCGAACGGTGGTACGCAAGGTGCCTATGTTTCGAACAACAACGGCGTTGCCAATGCTTACAGCACGGGTACCAGTGCCGTATCTCACCTGTATCGCGACATTCTTACCCCGGCCGGTTTCCCGGCGATCAACCTGTCTTTCGACTGGAAGAACGACGGTGAGAACGATTACGATTACCTGCGCGTATGGCTTGTTCCGACAAGCTACGTACCGGTTGCAGGCACACAGCTCGTTGCCGCGGGTAATGCTCCTGCCGGCATCGTTCGACTGGGCGGCAACCTGCAGGATGTAACTGCCTATCAGACAGCGAATTTTGTAATTCCGCCAGCCTACTCGAACGTTCCCTTCCGCCTGGTATTCGAGTGGAGGAACGACGGCGGCAGCGGTACACAGCCACCTGCAGCCATCGATAACATCAATATTACCGTTGCGGCCTGTCTGCAGCCTTCAGCTCTTGCCGTGGACAGCATTGCCCCGGGAGCAGCCAAACTGAGCTGGACTGAAAACGGTATGGCTACGGCCTGGAACATTGAGTATGGCCCCGCAGGCTTTACACAGGGTGCGGGAACACTGGTACCGGCACCGTCTAACCCCTTCCTGCTCGGCGGTCTTACCCCGGAAACGGCTTATTCATATTATGTACAGGCCAATTGCGGAGGCGATTCAAGCTCATGGGCCGGTCCGTTCAACTTTACCACACCGTGCCAGCCGGTTGCTTTCAGCAGCACAACGCCGGGTTCACGCTGTGGTATCGGTCCCGTAACACTGGGCGCCACGCCGGCTTCGGCCAGCAACGTATTCTGGTACAGTGCCGCTACAGGTGGCAACCCGATCGGAACAGGTAACAGCTTTACCACTCCGGCGATCTCTGCCACTACCACGTATTATGCGGAAACACAGACTTCCGGTGCCAGCGTGAACGTTGGCCCGGCCAATAATACAGCTACGCTCAGCTACTATATCACTACCGACTGGGGTATTACCTTTAATGCCACGGCTCCCTGCCGCATCAACTCGGTTGCCGTATACCCGGGTAATGCAGGTACCGTTACCATTGCGGTCCAGAACTCGATGACGACCCCGACGGTATTCGGAACCGTAACTTATACGTTTACTTCGGCCCAGATCGGCACCAAGGTGATCATCCCGATGAACATCTATATCCCGAGCGCAGGTACAGGTTATAAAATGATCGTACAGTCATACACCGGTATGAGCAGCGGTCTGCACCGCGAATCGGTAAGTTCTTTCCCGTACACGACCCCGGGTTCTCCGATCTCGCTTACTTCCAGCGAATGGGGCGGAACTACCACCGGTACGTTCTACTTCTTCTACGACTGGTCTGTTGAAAAGACCTGCGTAAGCGCCAGAACACCGGTAACGGCTACAGTGACAACGGCTCCGGCCATTGCGCTGAACGTGACCACTCCGACCATTTGTGCCGGTACTTCCACTACGGTGGGCGTTACCAGTCCGAATACCGGTTACTCATACGTATGGAACCCGGGCAACCTGCACGGTGCTTCACAGAGCGTGAGTCCTGCAGCTACCCGTTACTACACGGTTACGGCTACCGATACAAGCGGTGGTACCAATGCCGGCTGCGTAGCTATCGACAGTGTCCAGGTAAATGTAACCCCGCTGCCGCAGACCCCTGTGGTTACTCCGGCCGCTCCTTCGATCTGTATCGGTGCTGCACCTACACAAATGAGTGTAGGCGCACTGCCCCCGGTATATTCCACACCTTCAGGTACGGGCACTGCCCAGTCTGCGGCTAACTCTACAGGCTCTACACTCGGCCCCAACCCGATGCAGAGCTATTATGGCGGGACCCGTCAGCAGATGCTGTTCCTGGCTTCGGAATTACAGGCGATGGGCGTACCTGCGGGACCGATCACCGGACTGTCCATTGACCTTTCACAGGTTGCCGGAACGTATGCCCTTCAGAACCTGCGGGTGAAAATGGGTCCGACCAATAACACAGCGCTCAGTACCTGGGTAGGCGGTCTCACCACGGTGCGTCCGGCCGCGAACTATACCCCGGTAGTAGGCGCCAACAACCTTACGTTCAGCACTCCGTTCGTATGGAACGGTACCGATAACGTAGTGGTTGAGATCAACTATTCGAATAATAACGGCGGTTCAGGATCTCCGTATAACCGTGCGTATTATAGTACCACACCGTTCCAGAGTACCATCTTCTACCGTAACGATAACCTTACAGCCGCTACGATAGATACTACCTCGGCCATCAGCTTCAGCTACAGCAGCCGCAACAATATCCGTTTCGGCACAGCGGCTTCGGATATGGTGGTATGGTCACCGGCTTCTGACCTGTACACGGACGCTTCGGCTACCACAGCCTATGTTTCCGGTGCCCATGCAGGCAGTGTATACTTTAACGGTACAAGTACACAAACCTATACGGTAACCCGTACAGGTAACGGATGTACCTCACAGCCGCAGAACGTTACCGTTACGGTGAACCCGCTTCCTGCGGTATTTGCCGGAAACGACACCTCGATCTGTGCCGGTTCCCAGATCACCCTTTCGGGTTCAGGAGCCAACAGCTACGGATGGGATAACAGTGTGAGCAACGGCGTAGCCTTTACACCAACGGTTACCACTACCTATACGGTTACGGGTACAGGTGCAGGCAACTGCCAGAATACAGACCAGATAACGGTTACCGTAAATCCGCTGCCGGTAGTTTCTGCCGGTGCCGATACGGCCGTATGTGCAGGAACTGCACTTACACTGAACGGTTCCGGAGCGGTCAACTACAACTGGAATAACGGCGTAAATGACGGTGTGGCCTTTACACCGACCGTTACCACTACCTATACGGTAAGCGGTACGGATGCCAGCCAGTGCAGCAACAGCGACTCTGTTGTGGTTACCGTATACGCACTTCCGGTAGTTTCTGCCGGTGCCGATACGGCTATCTGTGCCGGAACGGCCGTTACCCTGAGCGGATCAGGCGCCGGTAACTACAGCTGGAATAACGGCGTAAACGACGGTGTGGCCTTTACACCGACCGTTACCACTACCTATACCGTAACCGGTACCGATACCAACCAGTGCAGCAATACCGACAACGTAACCGTTACGGTAAACGCCAACCCGGTTGTAAACCTCGGTGCGGACATTACAACCACCAACGCTTCACAGGTGCTTACAGCGCCGGCCGGTTTTGCTTCTTACCTGTGGAACACGGGTGACGTTACGCAGACCATTACGGTGACGACTTCGGGCACCTACAGTGTACAGGTTACCGATGCCAACGGCTGTAAAGATGCAGATACCCTGGTATTCATTACCACGTTCTCTGTAGAGAACAGCGATGGTACCAAAGGCCTGGTGAATATGTTCCCGAACCCGACCAATGATGTGCTGAACGTACGTATGGAAGGGATCAATGCGGCGGAAGTACAACTCGAGATCCTTTCGGTTTCGGGTGCCGTACTGGCCCGTGAAGTGGTGTATACCAGCGGTGGAGCTGCCACACATGTACTGAACCTGGGCGCCTATGCCGAAGGTATTTACATGGTGCGTCTCACTGCCGGTGAACAGACCACCGTTCGCAGAATTGTGGTGAACAGGTAATACAACACAAATGCATTATAGGAAGGCAGCTCCGGCAAGGGGCTGCCTTTTTTGTTTTTGTAGGGAACGATCAATTTTTTACAGGCATAGTATTTTTTAAGATTATTGGCCTGAATTTTGCAGTTAAGTTTTTGTTAACTCAACATTACATGAAAAAAATTCTCTCTCTGCTGCTCTTCACGGGTACCTTATACTCGTGGGGACAAACTACGCTCATCAATCCTTCGGCCGAAGGAGGCTTTGAATTGCCCGGCGGCTTTGCGGGCAACGGCTGGACCCTCGACAACGGTGCGGCATCCAATGCATGGTATATAGGAACGGTACCCGCAGGTTTCTCCGGGAACTCGGCCTATATATCCAACAACTCGGGTGCGGCCAACGCTTACACCAACACTTCGCCTTCCGTGGTGCATTTCTACCGGGACATCACCTTCCCGGCGGGACAGACACAGGTGACCCTCTCGTTCAACTGGTTTGCCCAGGGCGAAACCGGTTTCTGGGACGCACTGATGGTACACCTGGCGCCCACTTCCTACACCCCGGCCTCTTCCACCACATCGCTGGGTAACGTACCGCTGCCGGCTCCCGCCATAGAGCTGGGACGTTTCTGGACCTTCGGTACGGTACAGACGGCCACCATCAATGTTCCGGCTTCAGCGATCGGTAACTGTTCAGCACCCGTTACCATGCGTCTTATCTTCACCTGGAAGAACGACGGCAGCGGCGGCAGCAATCCCCCGGCAGCCGTCGACAACATAAACCTGGTCTCGGCAACGCCTGTGGTAAGCATTCCCCCGGCGGGAGGTACGTTCAGCATTAACAATACCCTGCCCACAGGCGGAACGAATTTCATCAGCTTTACCGATGCCATCAATACCCTGAACAATACCAGCTGCGGCTTTACAGGTCCCGTAGTACTGAACGTTCCGGCAGGGCAGACCTTTGCCGAGATGCCTCCTGCGCTTACGGCAAGCGGTACGGCTACGGCGGGCATCACTTTCCAGAGATCGGGAGCAGGCGCTAACCCGGTGATCACACCCAACGGTACCAGCGGTTCTGCCGATGCCGGCATTATCCTTTCCGGGGCCGATTACATCGTTTTCGACGGAATCGACATCAATGCCTCGGCCGTTTCAAACGTCGAGTACGGGTACCTGCTGCGCAACCTGAACGCCACCAACGGCGCCACGAACAACATCATCCGTAACACGGCCGTAACGCTGAACCGCAGTAATACCTCATCCATCGGTATTATGCAAACAGCCGGTACTACGGGCGGAGGTGTGGCACCAACCAATATTTCCGGGGCCAACAGCCGCAACAAATACTATAATGTAAGCGTTAGCAATGCATTCAACGGTATTTTCCTGAACGGGAACAGTACCTATATTGAAACCGGCAACGAGATCGGCGTTACGGGCGGCGGAACTACCACCATCGGCGCTTCGTATACAGGTACTCCGGCCGGGGACATCGGTGCGGGTACTTCGGCTGCGTACGGTATACAGGTACTGAACCAGTCCGGTGTAAAAGTTACGCACTGTACCATCCGTAATATTACAGCATCGGCGGCCGTAACCCGCGGTATCTGGGTGAATTCCTGCCTGGATACCACCGTTATCAGTCACAACCGCATTATGGGCCTGCGCAACACCAGCACCAGCAGTACATCGGCCGTAACGGGCATGGACCTGAACAATCTTTCCTCTTCGACCACAGCGGTGCTGCGCGCCTACAACAACTTTATATCCGACCTTACATCGGCCTATACCGGTACCGCCTCCGCAACACGCCAGATACGCGGGATCCTGCTCGGCTCGGGTGGGGCAGGTTCGTCCTACAACATCGACTTCAACAGCGTAAGTATAAGCGGTCCGGCCACCATCAGCAGTACCTGCATTGAACTGGGCGGCTCCACGGCGGCACAGAACATTCGCAATAACATCCTGGCCAATTATACGGCGGCACAGACAGGGACGGCCAAGCACTACTGCGTGCGTACCACTTCGGCAACGTCGATGGGCCCTTCGGCAGTGGATTATAACAACTATTACATTGCCAATGCCACCAATGGTTATGTAGCCCTGCTGAACAGTACCGATGCGGTGGACATTGCCGCCTTTAACGCCGGTATCACCACGCCTGCCTCGAACGACCTAAACTCCATATCGGCCAATCCACAGTTCACCGATATTGCCACGGACCTGCACACTACTTCTCCCAACGTAGCCGGACTGGCCAACGGGACCCTTACGCCCTGGGTAAACAACGATATCGATAACCAGGCACGCACCACGCCTGTTGACCTGGGCGCGGACCAGTTCTCGCCTCCGGCCAGTATCGATATGGCGGCAGAACTGCTTGTTTCACCCGTTTCCGGCGGATGTCAGCCGGCCAACCCCAATGTAACCCTGCGCATTAAAAACGCAGCGCCCTCTGCCATCAGTTTCAGCAGTAACCCGGCTACCGTTACGGTGACCGTGAGCGGAGCGGCTACCCAGACATTTACGCTGACCCTTTCGGACAACAGTCTGAACGGCGGTTCAGCGCTGGCTTCAGGAGCATCGCTCGACGTAGTGCTGGGCACCCTGAACATGAGCGCTACAGGCACTTACACCTTTGCCCCTTCGGTAAACGTATCGGGTGACGGCAGCCTGGTGAACAATACCCTGCCCAACCAGAACATACTGGTATCTCCGGGTACGGCGGCAGCGTCGGACACTATTATCTGTTCCGGCGCCAGCAGTAACCTGAGCCTGAGCGGCTACAACGGGACCATCCAGTGGCAGAGCTCTACGGACGGCGGCGGCAGCTGGAACCCGGTTTCCGGTGCTACAACAGCCACCGTAACGGTTTCTCCCTCTGTGAATACCCTTTACCGCGCTTCCGTATGCGGAAATACCAGCAACCAGGTAAACGTTACGGTCTCTGCCCCGGCGGCTCCTGTTACGATCGGAGATACGATCTGCGGCACCGGTACGGTACAACTGCATGCGTCGGGCGGTTCTACCCTGCGCTGGTATGCGGCTCCCACAGGCGGCAACCCGGTATATACGGGAAGCCATTACACAACGGCCCTGTCGGTGACCGACACTTTCTTTGTGGAGAACAGCAATGTGATAGGTTCCTTCAGCGGCGGCCGTATGGCTCCGGCGGGAACTTCATCCACAACGGCATCGAGTTACGGACTGGTTTTCGACGCCAGCTCTTCATTTACCCTTTTATCGGTTGATGTGTATCCTGCGGGTTCTGCCGGCAATGTGGTGGTACAGCTGCAAACCAGCGGCGGTACCGTTCTGCAGTCCGCTACGGTGGCTATCCCTGCAGGAACCGGAACTACTGCGTTTACCCTGCCCCTTAATTTTCCCGTACCGGTAGGAACGGGTATGCGTTTACTGGCCATTTCTTCGCCTGCCATGGTACGTGAATCGTCCGTGGGAGGCTTCCCTTACCCGCTTTCAACGGTAGGTTCCATTACCTCCGGCTACATTTCCGGAACCACCACTACGTATTATTATTTCTATAACTGGCAGGTGGAGAAAAGCTGCGTTTCACCACGCAGTATGGTCATCGGCCGGGTAGATACGCCTCCGGCCATCTCGGTATCGGCGGCACAATCGCCCATCTGTGACGGAAGTTCTACCACGCTCAGCGCTTCCAGCAGCAATGCAGGCTACAGTTATACCTGGGCTGCCAGTCCGTACCTGAGCGGAACTTCCGGCGCTTCGGTAACGACCACGCCTTCGGCTACGGCCACCTATAACGTAAGCGCTACGGACGCCATTACCGGCTGCGTAACTTCGGGTTCGGTTTCCGTAGTGGTGAACCCTTCGGTGTACAACCTGTCGGCAAGCGCGGCTTCATCGGCAGTCTGCCTGGGATCATCCACGAGTCTGTCTGCTACCAGTAACCTGGTACCGGTAACCCTGCTGAATGAGAATTTCGAGGGCAGCAACAGCTGGACCACGATCAACAGCAGCAGCGGCGGCACCACTCCGGCGAACACTGCCTGGGGCGTACAGACCAGTCCGTATGTGTACAGCAGCCTTACGTTTGCCAGCAACGACAATTCAAAATTCTATATGTCGAACAGCGACGCCGGGGGCAACGGAAATACCACGCTTACCCTGTTTACTTCACCCGCCATCAATACCACCGGTATTTCGGGCCTTACGCTGTCCTTCTGGCATTATTACCGCGATTATAACACGGCCGACACCGCCGTTGTACAGGCTTCTGCCGACGGTGGACTCACCTGGAGCACCCTCACTACCTATACCACGACGCAGGGTGCCTCCAACGGTTTTGTACAGGCTACCATCAACCTGGGTGCTGCGTATGAGAACCAGGCGGCCGTGCACATACGTTTCCGTTATGCCGCCGTGTGGGGTTATTACTGGGCCCTGGACAATGTAACGCTTTCCGGCAGCAGCGCTCCGCTGTTCAGCTGGAGCGGTTTCAACGGTTTCAGCGGCACGGGAGCGACCGTATCGGATAATCCTTCGGCGGCTACCATGTATACGGTAACCGCTACCAATGTATACAACTGTTCGGCGTCGGCCATGACCACGGTTTCGGTGAACCCGCTTCCGGTGGTGAATGCAGGTGCCGATACGGCCGTATGCGCCGGAATGCCGGTTATACTGAGCGGCTCGGGTGCCGTTTCCTATACCTGGGATAACGGTGTGAGCGACGGCGTTTCCTTTCCGCCCGCGGCTACCACAACCTACACTGTAACCGGAACAGATGCCAACCTGTGCAGCAATAGCGATTCGGTGACGGTAACGGTACATGCACTTCCGGCGGTAAATGCAGGTGCCGATCAGGCCGTATGTGCCGGTACACCGGTTACCCTGAGCGGCTCAGGCGCCGTTTCCTATACCTGGAATAACGGCGTGAGCGACGGCGTTTCCTTTCCGCCGACAGCTACCACAACCTACACTGTAACCGGAACAGATGCCAACCTGTGCAGCAATAGCGATTCGGTAACGGTAACGGTGCATGCACTTCCGGCTGTAAATGCGGGCGCCGACCAGGCCGTATGTGCCGGAACACAGGTGACCCTGAGCGGCTCGGGCGCCGTTTCCTATACCTGGGACAACGGCGTAAGCAATGGCGTGGCCTTTACACCGGCCGTAACACTTACCTATATAGTGAGCGGTACGGACGGCAACCAGTGCAGCAACAGCGATACCGTTGTGGTAACCGTGCATGCCAACCCGGTAGTGGACCTGGGGGCCGATATCAGTACCACCAATGCCTCACAGGTGCTCACAGCGCCGGGCGGATTTGCTTCGTACCTGTGGAATACGGGCGCTACTACCCAGGCCATTACTGTGAGCAGCAGCGGCACCTACAGCGTAACGGTAACGGATGCGAATGGTTGCAGCGGCAGCGATGCCCTGAACTTTATCACTACATTCTCTGTAGAAAATGCCGACGGCAGCCAGGGCCGTATTACCATGTACCCGAATCCTACGACGGACCTTGTGAACGTTCGCTTTGAGAATATCCAGGCGGCGGAGGTACGTATTGATATCATAAGCATGTCGGGTGCGGTAGTACTGAGCGATATGCTGTACAATGTGGGCAAGGACAGTAATGCCTCCTACCAGCTGGGCGGATTTGCCGCAGGTATGTATATGCTGCGGATCAGCTACGACGGACGGTCGGATACACAACGTATCGTGCTGAATAAATAAACATTAATGACAAAATATTTTGAAAGGGGGGCTCGGAGGAGCCCCTTTTTTTATATCTTTACCGCACCTTAACAATTATTTAAACCTCAACTTAACTAACTCAAATTCCTTTACTTCCTATGAAAAACCTTTTTTACTCTGCTTTAACCGGCATTGCGATGCTGTGTATGCCTTTTGCGCACGTACGTGGCCAGGCATTTACCGAAAACTTTGATGACATTACGCTGCTGGCAGGTAATGGCTGGTTCCTCCAGAACAACAGTTCCCCCGTGGGTATCACCAACTGGTTCCAGGGAACGAGTGTAGCTAACGGCGGTCCTTTCGACGCGTATAACGGTGCGGCCAATGCTTATATTGGCGCCAACTTTAACAACACTACGGGTGGTTCCGGTATCATCAGCACCTGGCTGCTTACGCCCAACCGTACCTTCCGCAATGGCGACGTGCTTACGTTCTATACCCGCAAACCGGCTACACCGGTGGGTGGAACGGATTACCCCGACCGCCTGGAAGTGCGCCTGAGCACCAATGGCGCCAGTACCAATGTGGGCGCTGCCGGTAACAACGTGGGCGATTTTACCACCCTGCTGCTGAGTGTGAACCCCACACTGGTGGCCGGTGGCTATCCTTTTGTATGGACACAGTACACCATTACGGTATCCGGTCTTCCGGCACCTACGTCCGGACGTATCGCCTTCCGTTATTTTGTAACGGGTGCAGGTCCTTCCGGTACCAATTCCGACTATATCGGTATCGACAACGTAGTATATACACCGTATGTATGTCCTGCATTCACCGTGAGTCCGGCTTCTGTACCCAACGGTACGGCAGGTTCGCTGTACAGCCAGAACCTTTCACAGACCGGCGCCCTGGGTGCACCGAACTATGCCATCACAGCCGGCGCTCTGCCTCCGGGCCTTACACTTTCTGCTGCCGGCGTTATTTCCGGAACTCCTACCGCAACAGGTACTTTTAACTTTACAGTGACGGTAAACGACAACAGTGGCTGCTCCGGTTCTCGTGCCTACAGCATCACTACGGTTTGTCCGGCGAATCCTACTTCACTGAACGGGTTACCCGCACTTTGTTCGAACGACGCTCCCTACGCACTGGTGGAAGGTCTGCCCGGCGGCGGTACCTACAGCGGAACCGGTGTAAGCGGTGGTCAGTTCGATCCGGCTTCCGGCACACAGACCATTACGTATGACTATACCGATCCGTACGGCTGTTCACACAGCACCAGTGCTGCCATTACCGTGAATACGGCCCCGGTTGTAGGATTCACAGCCCCGGCCGCTGCCTGCTCCAACGGAACTCCCTTTGCCATTACAGGCGGAACTCCTGCCGGCGGTACCTATAGCGGCACCGGTGTAAGCGGCGGTCAGTTCGATCCGGCTTCCGGCACACAGTCGGTTACCTATACCTATACCGATGCCAATGGCTGCAGCAACAACGCAGTGGCCAGCATTACCGTGAACACAGCGCCAACAGTAAGCTTTACAGCGCCTGCGGACGTATGTAGCGATGCGGCTCCTTTTGCGATCACAGGCGGAACTCCTGCCGGCGGAACCTATAGCGGCACCGGTGTAAGCGGCGGCCAGTTCGACCCGGCTTCCGGCACACAAACGGTTACCTACAACTATACCGATGTGAACGGCTGTACCGGCTCTGCCGTTGCCGATATTACCGTACACCCGCTTCCTGTGGTGAACCTGGGTGCCGATATCACTACCCCGAACGCTTCTGCAACCATTACGGCTCCTGCCGGCTTTGTTGCATACCTGTGGAACA
The DNA here is from genome assembly GCA_016742095.1 of Bacteroidia bacterium. GTDB lineage: Bacteria > Bacteroidota > Bacteroidia > CAIKAF01 > CAIKAF01 > JACVCJ01. Next base: position 91,916 of record JACVCJ010000003.1, on the reverse strand, counting down.
CCAGCGCCACCACACAGTCTATTACCGTTACTACCAGCGGTACCTACAGTGTTACCGTTACCGATGCCAACGGTTGTTCGAACAGCGATGCCGTGAACTTTGTAACGACCTTCTCTGTTGAGAATACAGACGGCAGCAAAGGCCTGGCCCGTATTTTCCCGAACCCGGCCAGCAGTGTGCTGAACGTAGTTTTCGAAGGTATCAATACCAGTGAGATCCGGGTGGAAATGCTGAGCCTTACCGGCGCCGTTCTCTTCAGCGAAATGCTATATCCTTCTGCCGGAAACGCTACCCGTACCTACGATATGGGCGCTTACGCCGAAGGCATCTATATGCTGCGCTTTACACACGATAATATTACCCGCACACAGCGCGTGGTAGTGAAAAAATAAGGGATACTTTTTCCCGCCTCACTGAACGGACTTCCTATTATACAGGGAGTCCGTTTTTTGCATAAACAGGGGCCGGAGCGTTAACGAATCTTAGGATAAAAGTTATTAACGTGTGAACCCAAAGGGGGCCGTTTTACGTTAATTTGTAGAACAGATACCCAAATTCATGCAACTTTCCATTCATCACTCTACCAAGTTCCCTTCCATCAAGACCACGATATTTACAACTATGTCGGCCCTGGCCCGGGAGCATAATGCTGTGAACCTGTCGCAGGGTTTCCCGGATTTTGAAGCAGACCCGGCTCTGTTCAACGAGGTTAAGAAAGCCATGAAGGCGGGGCACAACCAATACGCGCCCATGGCGGGCCTTCCGCTGCTGCGCGAGCGTATTGCGGCCAAGACCGAAACGTTCTACTCCGCATCCTATAACCCCGAAACCGAGGTCACGGTTACGGCGGGCGCCACGCAGGCCATTTTTACCGCGGTGTTGTCGGTGGTGCGTCCCAAAGACGAAGTGATCATACTGGAGCCGGCTTACGACTGCTATGCTCCGGCGGTGGAACTGGCGGGCGGTATCTGTAAACACGTTCCGCTTACGGCGCCCGATTATTCGGTGCCCTGGGACGTAGTGCGCAAGTTCATTACCAAGAACACCAAAATGCTCATCATCAATACGCCGCATAATCCCACGGGCAGCATCCTGAACGCCGCCGATATGCAGAAGCTGGAAAAACTGCTGCTGGGAACGGACATCGTTGTGCTGAGCGATGAAGTATACGAACATATCCTGTTCGACGGTTACGAGCACCAGAGCGTGGCCCGTTTTCCCGGACTGGCCGGCCGCAGTTTCGTGGTATCGTCCTTCGGTAAATCGTACCACACCACAGGCTGGAAAATAGGTTATGTACTGGCCCCGGAGGCGCTTACGGCCGAATTCCGCAAGGTGCACCAGTACAATGTATTTGCCGTGAATACGCCCATGCAGTACGCCTTTTCCGAAATGCTGGCCCGCTACGACGACCTGAAAGGTCTTTCTGCCTTTTACCAGGCCAAACGCGACCTGTTCCTGCAGGCCGTGAAAGGTTCGCGGTTCACGGCCAAAGCCTCGAGCGGTACCTATTTCCAGAACATCTGTTACAAGAAAATAAGCGAGGAGAACGACCTGGAATTTGCCATGCGTCTGACCCGTGAACATAAAATAGCCTCTATTCCCCTTTCGGTTTTTTACACGGACAAGCGGGACGAAAAAATGCTGCGTTTCTGCTTTGCCAAAAATGATGATACACTTAAGAAAGCAGCGGATATCTTATGCAGGATCTGAATATAGCTCTTTTACAGTTTGCCCCTGTGTGGGAGGATAAATTACGTACACTGGCCCATATAGAGGACAAATGGCTGCCTGCCGCGCCGCAGGATGCCGATGTGTGGGTGCTGCCCGAAATGTTCAGTACGGGGTTCAGTATGAGTGCCGAAGCCCTGGCCGAGGAACCCGTGGGCGAAACCTATGACCGTATGCTGCAATGGGCGCGTCAGTATGGCAAAGTGGTCTGTGGCAGTTTTATCACGCGGGAAGACGAGGATTTCTTCAACCGCTTTTACTGGGTACAGCCCGACGGCATCTGCCAGACCTATTCCAAACGGCATTTGTTTTCCCTGGCGAAGGAAAATGAACATTATACGGCCGGGAATTCTAAAACCATCATAGAGTACAAGGGCTGGCGGATACTGCCGCTGATCTGTTACGACCTTAGGTTCCCGGTGTTTTCGAGGCGGACCTCTGAGGCGGACTACGATCTGCTGCTGTACGTGGCCAGCTGGCCCGAACGCCGCAACTATGCCTGGAAACAGCTGCTGATAGCCCGGGCCATAGAGAACCAGGCTTATGTAGCGGGAGTGAACCGGGTAGGGAAGGACGGCAGTGATGTACTGCACGCGGGCGACAGTGTGGTTCTGGACTTTTTCGGCAAACCCCTGGCAAAGGCCGGAGCGTTTCGCGAAACCTGGATACAGGCCGTTTTAGACGGGCAGGAGCTGGAAACCTTCCGGCAGAAATTTCCCTTTGCGGCGGACGCCGACAATTTTAGTATAGATATGGGTTAAACCAGTTTTTCGGTAGCGAACTGGCGCAGGAAGCGCAGGTCGTTCTCCAGGAACAGGCGTATATCACTGATGCCGTATTTGAGCATGCAGATACGCTCTACGCCCAGTCCGAAGGCAAAACCGGTATATTCTTCCGGGTCGATGCCACAGTGGAGGAGCACATTAGGGTCTACCATACCGCAGCCCAGGATCTCCATCCAGCGCTTTTCGCCGTTCTTTACCCATTCGATGTCCATTTCGGCCGAAGGCTCGGTAAAGGGGAAGAAGCTGGGACGGAAACGGATATTTACGTCGTCGCCGAAGATCTCTTTTACAAAGTAATAGAGCACCTGTTTAAGGTCGGCAAAGCTTACTTTTTTATCGATGTACAGTCCTTCGATCTGGTGGAAGATCGGGGAGTGGGTGGCATCGCTGTCGCAGCGGTACACGCGACCCGGCGCAATAATGCGTATGGGCGGCTTCTGGCTGAGCATGGTGCGGATCTGCACGGGCGAAGTATGCGTGCGCAGCACGATGGCCGGATCGGTCTGTACGAAGAAGGTGTCCTGCATATCGCGGGCGGGGTGATCTTCGGGCATATTGAGCGCGGTAAAGTTATGCCAGTCGGTCTCGATCTCCGGACCGGTGGCCACCTCGAAACCCAGTCCCTGGAAAACGCCGATGAGTTCGTGTTTGACCAGGTTGAGCGGGTGAATGCTGCCCGGGGGCATAAAGCCGGAAGGGCGGGAGAGGTCTATATCAGAAGCGCTGCTTTTGGCCTGGCTGAATTCGGCCGAATTCCATTTTTCCTCGGCATTTTTCTTGAGTACGTTCAGCGGGGCGCCCAGGCTGCGTTTCTGATCGGGGGGCAGGGCTTTAAAATCATCGAACAGCACGGAGATGCTTCCTTTTTTAGAAAGGAATGTAAGGCGGAACGCTTCCCTGGTGGCGGCATCCGAAATAACAAAGGCATCGACCTCGGCCTGTAGCTGTTGAATGATATCCTGCATATAGATTGAAAAATGACGCACAAAAGTACAAAAATACAGAACGGTACGGCCAAAATGTTTCGGGGGCGCAGCCGGGGTGGATATGGGTACGGAGAAACAATCCCGCGTGCCGGATAGCAGCGGAAGGCCCCGGCACGGGCCTGAGCGTATAGCCGGGAGGGCGCATGAACAGGGCCTGCGGGCTGCCCACGCCCGAAAACAGTGAATTTTAAGGGTTAATATTCGTTAATACAAATGAATATTTATATTTGTAGAAATAACTTTTGCATTCGTGTTATGAAAAGCAGTCTGAAACTACTTGCACTCACTGTCCTCGTTGTATTTGCCGCTACCAGCACTTCGTGCTACAAAAAGCCCCGTCACGGTATTGCGCGTATCATTGTGATCGACGGTATTACCAAGCTGCGTGTGCCCAATGCTACGGTACACCTGCACCAGAAAGACGTGGATGAAACGCTGACCACGGACTACAACGGTCTGGCCCTGTACGATCAGGCAGATTATACCACACTGGAGGAAGTGCCGGTTGACCAGGTGCTGAACTGCGATGTGAGCAAAGGTACCAAGATCGGTTCGGGTATCGTAAAGGTAAAACCGGGCGAGACGATCACGGAGGTTATTCCGATCTATTAAAATTTACCCTTCTGTTTTCTTCTGCGGAGAAGACCGTTTGCCATAGCCCCTCTTTCATAAATAGTATGCACCCCTGACGTAAAAAGCAGGGCTCTCTGCTTTCGCATTGCGGAAAGATCGTGTAATATCTATATTTATGAAAATACACATTTTGATTGCAGGAACGCTCTTCACCCATGCAACGCTCATTGCCCAGAATACATTTCCTTCTACGGGGAATGCCGGGATCGGGACCGCCAGTCCGACGGCAGCGAAACTCGAATTCCGTAATGCCACCGCGTTCGGCGCCCCATACGGCTCCATCAGGTATATGAGAATTAATAATATTCAGCCGAGTTTTGTAAACGAGGAAAGCCTTATTTCGAACCTGTGGGATGTGTCTGTAGTGTCGAATCTGCTTACGTCGCCTTCAGCCGAAAATGTTCCGGGAATGGACTTCCGCTCTTCGTATTCGCTGAGTGAGGATAATTTTGTGAGCACCACCTATTCGAGCCCGGTAATATCCGTACTTAAGCTGAATATGGACGGCAAAGTAGGGGTTGGCATACAAAACCCGTCTGCAAAGCTGCATGTGAACGGAGATACGCGCATTGCTTCCCTGGCGGGTACAGGCAACCGTATGGTAGTGACCGACGCCAACGGCCTGCTTTCTTCACAGGCGTTGCCGGCTCTTTCGAACCAGACACTAAGCTTCAGCGGTACGAATCTTTCTATTTCGGACGGTAACGCGGTAAGTCTTGCGCCACTGATGCAAACCCTTACTCTCAGCGGAAATAATCTCAGTATCTCCGGCGGAAATACTGTAAGTCTGGCTTCTTTTAAGGACAACCTGGGAAACCACACCGCGACCACGAACCTGCTGATGAACAATAACGGGGTACATGGTATCAATTACCTGCGGTTCAACAGTAACCAGGAGTTGAATGCATATACCACCACCGGTATATACACAAACAGTAATTTCGGTGTGGGAGGCGCCCCAAGTTTGGGCTATAATTTACAGGTATACGGCAGTATTTATTGTTCTACCACGCTTACGGAAGGATCTGATAAACGTTTTAAGCAGGATATTGTACCTATCGAAAGTGCACTTTCGGTGATCCGTCGCCTTTCGGGGGTAACCTACCGGTTTAAAAAGGACGGCTTTGAAGCATTCCGTTTTGATGACAAAGAGCATTCGGGTTTTATTGCGCAAGACGTACAGAAAGTGTTGCCACACCTGGTGAGTACGGGGGATGACGGCTATTTGTCGCTGCGCTATACAGGTATTATTCCATACCTCACTGAAGGGATCAAAGAACAACAGGACATTATTGAGCAGCAGCAACTGCGTATTGAAAAACTGGAGGAACAGGTGCGTGCGCTGATGGATGCAGGACGAACACATGATGCAGAACAGGACGTAAAAGCCCTGCTTTTCCAGAATGAACCGAATCCTTTCGGGGAAAGTACGCGTATTCGCTGTCTTTTACCGGAAGGTATAGCGGAAGCACGCATCATTTTGTATAGCATTGCCGGCGTAAAACTCAAAGAAATTCCCCTGGCAGGCCCGGGAGAACATATTGTTAGCGTAAGTGCCGGAGAACTCAGCGCAGACATTTACGTATATTCATTGATCGTAGATGGAAAACTGGTGGATACGAAAAAGATGGTCGTTTCCAGGTAATGCGTGTTTGCAGAATTGTACTGATGAAAGAGCCTCCGGGCTCTTTTTTTGTACCTCATTGCGGTAAAGGCCTTACCTAATCTTAGGTACCAATTTACCTAAAAGTGAGCATTGCAGAGCCAATATAGCAGGTATACCTTTGCCACGTCTTACATTTAAAGATTAATATAATGAAAAAAGTTCTACTTTCGATTGCAGCTCTGGCAACACTGAATGGTTTATTTGGTCAGGCCTGGGTTGAGGATTCTGTAACAACCGGTACGTCCCCCAACTATAAAAACAGAGTATTCTACAGCCTGGCCAATGGCGAAGTAGGAGCCGTTACCTTCAATACACGTGACCTGGAATTCTATACAGGTACGCCTTATTCGGCGTCTATCCGTATTAACGGTGCGTTCGGTGCCCAGCTGTTTAAATGCAGCGGTGATACCAGTGTATGGTATGGTAACATTGATACTACCGGTATCTCTACAGGTTCAACAGCGACCCTTACGCCCTGCATCGATTCTGATGAGACCTGGACAGGTTCAGCCTTCGAAACCGGAGCCACCGGTCACCCGAACTATGGCTGGGGTGTATACAACAGCACTACACACGATGTGATCGGTAATAAAATATTTGTTTTCAAAACATCTGCAGGCGTATGGAAACGTATCTGGATCCGTTCCCTGGGTGCTACCACTTCTGCCTACACGATCTGGGTTGCAGACCTGGATGGTTCTAACCAGCAGACGAAAACGATCTCTAAACAGGGTCTGACCTCTAAAAACTTTATTTATTATACGTTTGCTACCGATCAGACAACAAACGACGAGCCGGATAAAACCACTTTCGACCTGGTGTTTACCCGTTACGTAGAATCTGACCCCGCGAGCCCGAACTATGGTCTGGCCGTAACCGGTGTACTTGCCAACGAAGGTATTGAACTGGTGAAAGCCGAAGGTCTGCCTGCCGACGATGCCGACTACCTGGATTATACCCTGAGCGCCGATTACATTAACGTAATGGGTGATAAATGGAAAGAACTTGATTACAGTACCTTCCAGTGGGTTGTGTTCGATTCACTGAGCTATTTTATCAAAGACGTTCCGGGTAACATCTGGCAGCTGCGCTTTACAAAATTTGTAGGTGCCGGCAGTGCTAAATACAAATTCGAAAAACGCCAGGTAGGTACCGTATCGGTAGAAGAGCCGAACAGCACCATCCCCGCTGTGGCCCTGTTCCCGAACCCGGCTACGGATAACGCACAGATCGTATTCACTTCGGTGAACAACGCCAAAATGCAACTGCAGGTACTGGATATGAGCGGCCGCCTCGTACTGAACGAAAGCAAAGCAGCCAACGCCGGTATGAACCAGTGGCAGCTGCCCCTCAGCAACCTTACGAACGGAATGTATATAGTGAAGCTTACGGACGGTATTACCGTGAAAACCGAAAAGCTGATGATCCGTAAATAAGAAAAGTGAAAAACGTAGTTTTTTATATTGTTTATTGTGTTACAGGTATTTTCTGGGTCGGAACTGCTCCGGCCCAGAATCTTTTAAAGGTGTTGAGTGCACAGGACGGATCTCCGGTCTTTGCTGCGCACGTAACCCTTGTTCAGAATGAGCGCAAAAGTTACTGTACCACCGACGGGAACGGGGTGTGCGCCATTGCCATTCAGCCGGGAACAACGGCACAGCTGACCATCAGCCATCTTTCCTTTGAAAAATACCAGCAGAGCATTACGCTGCAGGCCGGAGAAAATACCGTGCGCCTGAATCCGGCCACGGGCATCATGAACCCCATTACCATTACATCGAATTTTGTGCCCCAGGGCCAGGACAATTCGGTGCAGAAAGTGACCGTGATCGACGCCAAACGTATCGAGCAGCAGGGCGCCGTTTCCCTGGACCAGGTGCTTTCGAACGAACTGAACATACGCCTTTCCAAGGATAATATCCTGGGCTCATCGCTTACCATGGGCGGTGTAGGCGGCGAAAACGTAAAGATCCTTATCGATGGCGTACCCGTGATCGGCCGCCTGAACGGGAACGTGGATCTGAGCCAGATCAACATGCAGAACGTGGAACGCATTGAAGTGATCCAGGGCCCGGCCTCCGTACAATACGGGACCAATGCACTGGGTGGCATCATCAACATAATTACCAAAAAACCGAAAAAAGATCAGGTACAGGCCGGCGTTTCGCTCTTTTACGAGACCGTGGGCCGCTACAATGCCGATGCTTTTGTAAGCTACCGCAAAAAGAAACACAGCTTCCGTGCCGACGGCGGCCGTTATTTCTTCGACGGGTTCAACCCCGATACCCTCACCGGACGTACCCTGCAGTGGAAGCCCAAGCGCCAGGTCTTTGGCGGACTTTCCTATTCCTACACCTTTAAAGGGCTTACTCTGCGTTACCAGGGCAATTATTTCCACGAAAAAGTGGAGAACAAAGGCCAGCCCATTGCGCCCTTTAACGTGGCCGCACTCGACGAATATTACACCACGCAGCGTTACAGCAATGCTGTTTTCCTGCAGGGTTCCATCAAACAGCGTCACAACCTGGACGTAACCCTGGCCCACAACGGTTTTGTACGCCAGCGCGATGTGGTGCTGAAAGACCTGGTGACCCTGGACCGCAGTATTACCGACAGTACCTTCGACGCGTTTCAGCAGATCATGTCCCGCGGTATCTATACCTATGTAAGCTCTTCAGAAAAACTGAACGTACAGGTGGGTTACGACCTGAGCCACGACTGGGGTAAAGGTCTGCGCATTAAAGATACCACGCAGAACATAGGCGATTATGCCCTGTTCGCTTCGGCAGAATACACGGCCTGGGGCAAACTTACGCTGAAACCGGGTTTCCGCTACGGCTACAATACGCGCTACAAAGCCCCGCCGATCCCCTCGTTCAGCGCCATGTACAAGCCGCATAAATATGTGACCATGCGCTTTACCTGGAGCCGCGGCTTCCGGGCGCCGGACATCAAAGAGCTGTATTTTGAGTTCATCGACGTAAACCACTACATCATCGGTAACGAGAAACTGAAGGCCGAGAACTCGGATAATTTCCTGTTCATGCTCACCTTTAAAATGAACAAGAAGCGCTATGCCTTTACGCTGGAACCCAGCATATTCTACAACAATATCCGCGACCGCATCACCCTGGCCTATACCGATTCCATTGCGCCCGGGGCACAACCTATTTACCAGAACGTGAACATTGGCCGTTTCCAGAGTACGGGCCTCAATCTTACGTCTACCTTCAGTTACCGTAACCTGAACGTACAGGCCGGCGGATCGTACGTAGGCATCAACACGGCCATCCCGGGTGCGGACAATAATCCCGACCGTTTCCTGTTTACGCCCGAAGGCCGCCTGAACGTAAGCTATACCGTTCCCAAATGGAAACTCACCGCTTCGGCATTCTATAAATACACCGGTGCCGCGCCTTTCTTCTATACCGACGGAGAAAATACGGTGCGCCAGGGCAAACTGCACGATTTTCATACCCTGGACCTCAGCCTGCAGAAAAGCTTCTTTAAAGAAAGCCTGCTGATCGGGGTGTACGGCAAGAACCTGTTCAATGTGACCAATGTACTGCAGTCGGGCTCCCAGTCATCCGGTGTACACAGCGGAGCTACGGGTTCGCTTCCGCAGAGCTACGGACGTACCTTTGCCGTATCGGTTAAATACACATTTACAAAATGAAAGCATTCCGCAATATAATCCTGATCTCTTCGGGCGTACTGCTCTTCAGCTCCTGCTTTAAAGAAGACAAACCCGTAGATTACAAACCGCTCACAGGTATTACCAATACGGCGGCCACCAAAAGTGATTATTCCATGCAGGTGTACTACGACATGGAAACGAATTCCTTTGTAGGCGAGAACCACCGTGAGAACTGGGACCTGTCTTTTTCGAACGTGGTAGCGGGCGACTGGGATGCCAAGATCAACAGCGCCAAAAAGATGCGGGTATACATCACACAGGATACCGATATCAGCCTGGCTTCGTCCGTGCCGACCGTTGAAAGCGACTGGCGTTACGACGATTATGAACTTGCCGAAGGTATTGCCATGGACATCAGATCGTCCAGCAGCAACCGCGATAAGGTACATATCCTGGACCTGGGCGTAACCACCCTGGCCAATCCTATTGGTTATAAAAAGATAAAAATGCTGAACAGCAGCAGCGACAGTTACAGCTTTGAGGTGGCCGAACTGAACGGCAGCGGCGTAAAGACCTTCAGCGTACACAAGAACAGCGATTACAACTTTATGTTCTTTAGCTTTAAGGACGGCGGAAAATTCGTGAACATAGAGCCGATGCGCAATACCTTCGACCTGATCTTTACCCAGTACACCGACCGTGCCTATTACGCCAACGGCATCGACTTTGAGTGGTACAACGTGAACGGCATCCTGTTCAATGCCTACGGCAACATGGAAGCCGCGGTGGATTCAGGCAATATCGCTTTTGAGCAGGTAACTTCGGCTACCCTGGCCTCCTATACTTTCAACCCGCACCTGAACGCCATGGGCTACAACTGGAAGAAATTCAATTTCGATACCCAGACCTACGAAATAGAACCCTACGTGTATATGGTGCGCGACCGTAAAGGCGAGTACTACAAAATGCGCTTCCTGAGCTTTGTAAATGCCCAGGGTGAAAAAGGATATCCCACGTTCGAGATCAGTAAACTGTAATTACCACAGGCCCGGCAGCACCGCTTTTCTTTGAGCGGGATAGTCGGGGAATTTCTGCAGATACCAGTTGTGGTGCGAGAGCGCTCTCGGCACCAGGTTGGCAAAGGTCCATACAAAAAAGGCCAGTCCGGGCATGCTCCAGGTAAGCAGCGCAAAACCGCCCCATTCTATAATTTCACCGAACAGGTTGGGACAGGAAATGCTGTTGAACAGGAAGCCGCGCGGGATCGTATAGCCCGTTTCGCCCGGTTTACGCAGCGAAATAAGCATGGTATCGCTTTTCCAGTTGATGTACATACCGCCCAGAAACAGCAGCATTCCGGCAATAAAACGCGGATCGCGGAGCCAGCTGTTGTCATAGGTGGCAAAATGCGTGAGGAAATAACCGATCAGGAAACCGTTCATCAGGTTAAAACCCATGGCCGAGAACATGATCACCACCGGCATTTTTTTGCCTTTGGTCTTTATGCGCAGCGGAAAAATAATGCTGCGGTTGATGTAATGAAAACTGAAGCAGCTTACGATCAGGATAACGGGAATATTCCAGTCTGTGTTGAAATAAAGCAGGAAGGACCAGAGTACCACCAGTACAAAAAATTCCATGAAGAACCAGCCCAGTTTATTGCTGATCATCGGGCCCCAGTCGCTGCGGCTGTGCCGGCCGTAGGGAGCGGTCTTCCATAAAAGCACGAAAAAGGTAATGATGCCGATGCCGATCCAGGCGGCTGCGATGTAAAAGTATTGTGTACTGCTCATGATTTAGTTTTTTATTTCGCCCAGTTCTTTCAGGTGGGCCACCAGGTCGCGCAGGGTCTCGGGGCAGGGTCTGGGGTTGAACAACAGGTCTTTGCGGGCCTTGTTATTATTGATGCGCATATTGCTGTGCTGTAAAATTTCGATGGATTCCATGGTATAGAGCGGTGCCCGTCCGCTGATCTTCGACTGCAGGGCCACGAAAGGCAGTCCGGCTTTGGCCGTCCATACGGGCACGGTAAGCGTGCGGATGCGCCGCCCCTTGATATCGCTTACCATCTGTACAATTTCTTTCAGCGAATGGTAAGAGCCGCTCAGCAGGTAATTTTCACCCACTTTGCCCATATTCAGTGCATTGCAGATGGCCGAAACTACGTCGCGTACGTCTACCCAGTCGAAACCGCCCCGGAAAATAGCGGGGATACGGCCCAGGTATATATCGCGGATAGCCTTGCCCTGCAGGGAAAGTTTATGTTCCGGCGGCCCGATCACCGAGGTGGGGTTCAGGATGATGGCGGGCAGTCCTTTGGCCACGAATTCCTGTACGAGGCGTTGTCCGTCGCGCTTGCTGCGGTCGTAGGCATAGGCCCGGTCGCTTACAAAGTCGCGCTGTTCGTCCAGCGCTTCGTGCCGCGGGTAGGGATTGTAGGCATGTATGCTGGAAATATGCAGCACCCGGCGCAGTTTTTTGTCCAGCGCGGCCTGCATAATGGTACGCACCCCTTCCACATTGGTCTTGTGCACCAGTCCGTCCCTGTCGCCGTTTATGCTGATGAGCGCGGCGCAGTGTATCAGGGCGTCACAGCCCTCGAGCAGTCCGGCCGCGGTCTGCGGGTCGTTGATACTGCCCTTTACATATTCGGTACCTTTCTTCCGGAAAAATTCTTCATTGCTCCGGATAAGTACTTTATAGGCAATCTTCCGCCGGTCCAGCTCCTCCATAATGGCCATTCCTATGTGGCCGCCGGCTCCGGTTATGGCTACTTTGCCGATGGGATTCTCCATACACGGTGTTTTCTATTACAAATATAAAATTTACACGGCGGGAAGTACAAAAAGCGTCAAAAAGCCGAAAAAATTAAGTATCTTGAATTTCCTTAACCAATATCTTACACAAAATGAGAGGTATATCTACGTTCAGTCCATGTACGCTCATCACCGCTTTTTGTATGTTCTTCTGTACGGAGCTCCTGGCCCAGGTCCAGCAGGGGCCGCTGAGTCCGGGGCATTCGGCCAACGGGAACTGTTCGTTCTCTTACGGCAGTTCGCTGAACCTGGCCCCATCCGTGGAAACGCTTAAATCCGACAATGTGTATGCCGTGGCAAACCATTGTGCCTGCTGCGATGCCAACAGTTCCTGCCTGCGGGTGGACAGTTTTGGTTTTTCCATCCCGGCGGCCGCCACCATTACCGGTATCATTGTAGAGATCGAAAAACGTGCCAGTCCGGGAAGCAATATCCAGGACAACGGGCTGCGCCTGCTGAAGAACGGCGTGGAAACGGGCAGCAGCGGCGCGCAGATCGGTACGCCCTGGCCCTTTACCGATACCTATGTTACCTACGGCAGCTGTACCGACCTCTGGGGAACCACCTGGACCCCGGCGGATATCAATTCCGGCGGCTTCGGGCTCTTTTTTGCCAATATCGATTATACCTGCGGCAGCACCACAACTTCGTATATAGATCACATCCGCATCACGGTTTGCTACGATGCCTGTATTGCTTCGGTAAATGCCGGGTTCAGCACAGACGATTCCCTGCTTACGGTAAACTGCACGGACCAGTCGGCCGGGGCCACTGCCTGGTACTGGGATTTTGGCGACGGCAGTACTTCTGTCCTGCAGAACCCGAGCCATACCTATACGGATACCGGTACCTATACCATCTGCCTGGTGGCCTTCGACGGCTGCGGCAGCGATACCGTGTGTACGGAGGTACAGGTATTGTGTCCTTTGCCCGATGCCGGTTTTACACATTCCAATACGGCTTTCGGGGTAAGCTTTACCAATCTTTCTTCCGGGGCCGACAGCTGGCACTGGACCTTCGGGGACGGCAGCAGCGACGCATCAGAATCGCCCACACACGTATATACGGCTGCGGGCAGCTACCAGGTATGCCTGCGGGCGGAGAACGGCTGCGGGGCCGATTCACTGTGCACACAGGTAACGGTGGCCGGGGATGCGGGTATTGCCGGTACGGATATACAGGAAATAACGCTGTACCCCAATCCGGCTTCGGGTTTTGTTACGATCTCCTTTGGGAATAATGCGGCACCGGCCGGTTTGCATATCCGGGTGTACGATATTTCGGGACGGCAGGTGGCAGTGCCTGTCACGGCAAAAGGAACGGGCGGAATACAGCTCGACGTTTCGGCGCTGAGCCCGGGCCTGTACCGTATACGCCTGGAAGGGCCGGGTATTACGGCCGGCCGCAGTTTTGTGGTACGCCGCCCGTAAACTAAACATCTTTGCCGGTAACTAACAAGTGTATGCGCCCCCGCGGCAGACGCTGTACATTAGAGGGCCAATTATTGTACAGGATATGATCCTCGTATTTTTTCTCAAGTCCATAATGAATTAACCGGCTTTGTGCCGGTTTTTTTATTCTTTCCGCTGCCGTATTAAAAAATCGGCAGCCGTCGTCCGGAGTATCAAAGCAATTCCTATATTTACCCGTACATAATCCAGATGCACTTATGGCTTCATTGAACCCGGTTACGGGAGTATTGGGCAATACGAGGGCATCGCACCTGCTGCGGCGTACGGTTTTCGGATATAATATAACCACGCGCCAGCAGTTTGCAAATCTCACGGCTTCCGATGCCGTGGACCTGCTTTTCCAGGTGCCGCCTGCCGTTACTCCCCCGCTTGAGCCCTTGTCATCACCACTTGTTACATGGATCGGAGGTACCCCGCTCTCCCAGGGTTTCGAATTACAGCAGTACCTGCTGCACTGGTGGACGGCGCAGCTGAAAAACTCGGGTGCGAATATCCATGAACGGCTTGTTTTTCACCTGCACACGCATTTTCCGACCATCATAGAACGGGTTCCCAGGACCGATTCGGTATATTACCAGCTGGCCCTGTACCGCTATTATACCACTGGCAGTTTCAAAGACCTGGCCCGGGCCGTGGTCATCGATAATGCCATGCTCTCGAACCTGGACGGCAAGTACAATGTGTCCGGCGCCCCGCAGGAGAATTTTGCGCGGGAGTTTTTCGAACTGTTCACCGTAGGTAAGGGCGCCCCGGCCGGTCCCGGTAATTACACCACCTTTACCGAGCAGGACGTGCAGAGCGCTACGGCCGTGCTGACCGGCTGGACCACCGACGAGACCGCCTACGCCACGCTCGATCCCGTTACAGGCCTGCCCTGTGGTAAACTCCGCGGCAACGGCACCACGGCGCAGCAGCACACCCTGGGCAGCAAGAACTTCAGTGCATCGTTCCAGAATACGGTCATTACCAGCGCCGACAACTCGGTAACTTCGGCACAGAACGAGCTTACCCAGTTCATCGATATGGTATTCAACCAGGACAATGCGGCACAGTACATCATCCGGAAGTTGTACCGTTTCTTTGTATACTATAACATAACGACCGAGGTCGAGAACGATATCATCGTGCCCCTGGCACAGCAATTTAAAAATTCAGGCTACCTGCTGATGCCGACGCTGAAAACTCTGCTCTGCAGCGAACATTTCTTCGACGAGGACGATGCCGTTCCACAGAACGACGTATATGGTTCCATTATTAAATCGCCGCTCGAAGTGGTGCTGAATGCCCTCAATACCTTCGATATCCCGCTGCCCGACGAGGCTACGGACAATGCCACCTTCCACGCTGCCCTGGAGGCCATACACGCTTCGTTCGGACGTCAGGGTATGGACATGTACCAGCCTTACGACGTGGCCGGTTACGAGGCCTATTACCAGTTCCCGATGTTCAACCGCTGCTGGATAACGCCCAATTACCTGGCCGAACGCTATAAATTCTTCGAGTTGCTGCTGGGCGACAGTATTCCCGGCATCAACTTCAATTTTGTACACTGGGTAAAGGTGAATATCAGTAACCCCGCGGACCCGGACATACTGCTGGATGAACTGATCGAACTCCTGTTCCCCGTTACCCCGGATGCGGCCCGCCGCGCTTTCTTCCGGGATGATGTGTTTCTCGATACACTGACGCTGGCCGGCTGGCAGACCGAATGGAACGATTATGTAAATAACGGTATCGACACTTCGGTGCGTGTACCGCTCGAACGTCTCTTTATCGCCATGACGCAGAGCCCCGAATACCAGATCATTTAAAACACGCTACGGATGAAGAGAAGAGATTTTTTACGTACCACATCGGCCGCATCGGCAGGTCCGCTTTTACTGGGCGGCATGCCTGTATTTGCCAACCCGGTGAACAACCTGCTCTCGGCCTGGGCAGCGTCTTCGCTCAACGACCGCGTGCTGGTGATCGTGCAGCTGCACGGAGGTAACGACGGACTCAATACCGTGATCCCCGTCAACAACTACGGCATGTACTACAATGTGCGCCCCAATATTGCCATTCCGCAGAACGGGGCCCGCAAATACATTACGCTCGACAATTCGCTGGAAGATGTGCGCAAAGTGGGTCTGCATACCGATATGACGGGCGCTAAGGCTTTGTACGACCAGGGGAAAATGGCCCTGGTACAGAACGTATCCTACGAAAACCTGAACGCTTCGCACTTCCGCAGCCGCGATATCTGGTTCATGGGCGGTAATTATGACGATTACCTCGCTTCCGGCTGGATGGGCCGCTACCTCGATTATTATTACCCGAATTACCCGGCCGGTTATCCCAGTCCGGACATGCCCGATCCGCTGGCCCTGGAGATCGGTTCCGGCCTTTCGCTGGCATTCCATAAGGGCAACGGAATTCCCGTATCGCTGGGGATCCAGGACCCCGTGGCCTTTTACAACCTCATCAATAGTGTGGGTACCGGTCCGCTGTACAATTTCCCGGATAATTACGCAGGTGACGAATTACGATACATCGCCGAAATGGAACAGCAGGGCAATGTGTACGCCCAGCGCCTGCGCGATACCTACCTGGCCGGGAACAATTCTTCGGTGGTGTACCCCGAAATTTACCCGCACCTGGCTCCGCAGGGCTCCCTCCGCAATCACCTGGCCCCGCAGCTTAAGATCGTGTCCCGCCTGCTCAGCGGCGGCAGCCGTACCAAGATATTCCTCTGCCGTATAGGCGGATTCGATACACATGCCAACCAGGTATTGGAAAACGATACAACCATGGGTTCGCATGCCGCATTGCTCTATCATATTTCCTCGGCCGTGCAGGCTTTCCATAACGACCTGCAACAATTGGGACTGGGCGATCGTGTGGTTACCGCCACCATCTCGGAATTCGGACGGCGCATCGCTTCCAATGCCAGCTACGGCACCGACCACGGCGATGCCGCCCCGCTTTTTGTATTCGGTAACTGTGTAAAAGGAGGCGTATTTGGCACCAATCCTTCAGCGGCCGACCTGCAGGGGGGCAACCTGCCGATGCAGATCGACTACCGGCAGGTAATGACGGCCCTGGTGATGGACTGGCTCGGTGCCGACGTATCGGCCTTGCAGCACGTGGCTTTTACCGAATGGGTGGACTCCCGCCTGGACATCATCGACTGTAAATGGGTGGGCAACGAAGAAGCGCAGAAAGACAGCCCCGGCATGTCGGTAAGTCCGAATCCCTCTTCGGGTTTGGCTGTAGTGCGCTACAAGCTGACCGAAAGTGATAACTATACGTTCACGGTCTACTCCGAAGGCGGTACAGCCGTTATACAGCGTTCACTGGCCTACCAGACACCGGGCAATAAAACGCTCGATATCGACGCTTCGTCCTGGGCGCCCGGCCTGTATTACCTGGTCATACAGGGATCGACCCGGCGCAACCGGACCATGACCAAATTTGTGGTCGTTCGTTAAACGTAACAGGAATTATTCCTTCTGGGCCTTTTCGTAATCGAGGCCCACGACTTCGTAGAGTTCTTTTTCGTTCAGCTTGAACAGGGCAGGTCGTGCAAAGCTGCCGGCTACCCGGAAACTGCCGGCCACCATCAGACCTTTATCGGCCGTAGCCCGGAAATTACCGATACGGAACGGGTTTTCGCCGCTGCCGAAATACCGGCGGGCCTTCAGGGTGCCGCTTTCATCCAGCAGGGAAAGACATACACGCCCGTTCTGGGTATTGTAGGCATAAGCGATATAGTTTGTTTTGTCGATCACGATCTTCCCGAAACGGAAATCCGAATCCGCTGCGGCATCGTCGATCAGGGCCCCGCCCATATTGTCGGTAAGGTCTGCCACGCCCGAAGCCGGCGCAAAGGAAGGCTGCAGGTACGATTGTCCAAAGGAAAAACGGGCAATGGCGGCATTTCCGTTCTCCAGGGCATACATGGCCGAAGTTCCCGAGTTGTAATTACTGCCGTTGTAAATGGCATCCTGTGCCGACGCGCTGAAGGTCAGGAAGGAAAAGCTGTAATTATAGAAGCAGTTGGCCACGTATTTACCGTTCCAGGTGGCCGTGTAAAAGGGATAGCGTTTACCGGTGCCGTTCAGGTGCGCTACGATCTGGGTCTCGGTATCCTGGTTCACATTGGCGTTCTGTGTCCAGATCACCTGTCCGTCAGGCGTAACGCGCGACAGTTGTGAACGGTAATTGGTGCGGTCGTAACTCAGGAGCAAGATACTGCCTTCCTCGATCTCCGAAAAGGCCAGGGGATACAGTAAGCCGTTAAGATCGGTAGAGGATATGGCCGAACAGTAATTTTCGTCTACACGTATGATGCGCGCAAACAGGCCGGTCTCATCCATGGCGCCCACGTAATAGGCTCCGTTTATAAAGAGCAGGGAACCCAGCGGATTGTGCGAACCGTTGCTGATGGTGGCCGCAGCCATTTGTTTGCCATCGGCGGCCGCACGTACCAGGTGAATGGTCTTGTCGTTCAGTTCCGACAGGATCAGCGCCCCGCCGTCGCCGGTCTCGCGTACGTCCAGCACCCGGTACCGGTTTGCGGAAGCCTGGTCGTCGTACACCTTGAAATAACCCGGCTCCATGTTTTTGGGCAGCTTATCCTTGCGACAGGAAGCCAGCAGACAGAGCGAGGGAAATAAAAAGAGGTATATGTATTTTTTCATGCGTACTCTGTTTTAGTATATGCATCCACAGCTTAAAAGAATTTGGGCATTCCGGCACATTTGCCGCCGATGGGGAACATGACCGTGAGATAGAGTTCCAGGTTCAGTATACGGTATTTATCCTGTACGTCCAGGTTGCCGGAAGCGCTGCCGTTCGAAAAACGATGCAGGTCCGAGGTGGGCTGCAGTATGGAATAGCGGCCGTTGGCGCCCAGCAGGAACATGGTCTTCCCGGCATAGAAACTGAGTCCGGCACCGCCTACGGCGCTCAGGTAAAACTGGTTGTAACTGCCTTTTTCATCGGTAGCGGCGCTTTGTTCTTCCAGCTCAGACGGCAGTACCGAAGACTGCATCTGCGAACGGTTACTGGCCTGCACCGAATGTACAAAGGCCGGTGAAACGCCCGCCTGTATAAAAGGGGATACGCGGCGTGCCAGGATATCGTAACGGAACATGAGCGGAATTTCGAAATAGTTGAGCCTTTTGTAATAGGTGCGGTCCAGGGTCACCGAAGAACCGCTCTGCACGTCTGTCCAGGCGTAGTTATTGGTATACGAAAGCCGGTACTGGTAAAACAGGCCTTCGAGGGTAAGGGTCAGGTTCCGGGTAATGCCATAGCTGATGGCCACACCGCCGCCGTAACCCATGTTTTTCATGAACTTTTCGTAGATCTTGGCCTCGCCGCCGTGTTTGGAGCTTACGCCGGGAGCAAAGACCGAATAACGCTGGCTGATGAGCGGATCGGTAAAATTAACGCCGCCTTTCAGCCCGATCATAAACTGGTTCTTACGATCGTAGCGTTGTGCGGAGGAACTTGCCGTAAGCAGGGTGAAGAGGGAAAAAAACAGTAAAAGATTTCTTGTTTTCATCCTGACTCAAATATGCGCAATTTTTCGCACAGAGGCAAGATGTGGCGTGTTATTATTTGGAACGATGCCGTACCCGGTTCTGTTCCCGCTTCCGGATGATCTTAATGAATATGTAATTTGTGCTTCAGTTCCGGGCTCAGTATGGCCTTCGGCACAATTACATTGATGGTGTTCAGTGCAAAATACGGCTCGGATACATATACGTAACCGTCGAATTTTGACGATTTATCGCCCCAGGAATTCTTTACGATAAAGAAGCTCTTGCCCTGGTCGCTTACGCCGGTTCCGGTAATGTGCATCAGGTGATCGTCCTGCGTTACCAGGCTTTCGAACAGCTGCTGGCGGTATTCCTGTGTCACGTCCTTTTCTTTCATGTCGGGGTTCGGGTTCTTGCGGTCGGCAATGGAATCGGCCGGTGCAAAGGCATAACCGCTTTTCGATACCCAGCCGGCATTGCTTACGTCGGCATCCCACATTACAGTGTATCCCTTGTCCAGTGCACTTTTCGTTATGCCGATCAGTTCGTTCAGCGGTACGTTGTAAAAACTGCCGTTGCTGTGGTTATCGGGCACTTCCAGTACAAAAGAAGTATAGAAGGGATGGTGCGAAAAGGACGTGATGCTTACATAATCGTTCGGGTTATAACGCACCACTTCGCGGGCAAAGCTCTGGGCGCTGTATTCCTTTCCTTCGTACGTAAAGGTAGCGGGGACGGGGCCCATGTGCTTATCCATAATGGTGTTGAATCCCGTTTCCCAGCCGGCAGCCAGCGGGCGTTTCTTCAGCAGGCTGTCCAGGTAGGCCTGCAGTTCGGGGGCCATTTTAGAGTGATCGAAGGCTTTTTTGCCGGGATTCATACCGCTGTAGGCCGATTCGGGCATGAGTCCGTACACCTGCGCGGCATACAGTACGTCGTGGCCCAGTCCGCCCTCGCTGAAACGGGCATCACCCTGGCGCAGCAGGTAATTGCGGGCTTTTACCAGGTAAATGTTACGCACGGTGAACATTTCCGAAAGATCGGGCTGTGCCGTACCGGCAAGCATGCACTGACTCTCGATGAGCGAAGTAGTGGCAAAACACCAGCAGGTGCCTGTATTGCCCTGGTTCTTTACCGGGCTGGCCGCATTGTTTTTCACAACACGTACGTCGCCAACGGCGTTTTGCAGATTTTTCTGTGCCGTAACGGAAAACACCGTTGCGAAAAACACAACACTCAAAAAGATTGCTCTCATGCTTTGGATTTTTAACGGGTTAAAGATACGCAAATGGCCCGTCTGCGAAAGAAAAGTGCCGTTTTTTGGATGAACAGGGCCTGCCGGACGATGAATTTCAGAGGGAGAGGGACTGATCTTTCTGCCGGTTTGCAAAATTTTACAATAGTGTTTACCCTGAAGGGGAATTTCTGAAAAAAATGGACACTGATGTCTATCCCGGAATGCGCTTCCCGATCACCCTGCGCAGTTGTTCCGAATGCGCATCGCCCCAGTTGCCGATACCTGCGATGAGCGGGATCAGGGTCTGCCCGAATTCCGTCAGGTGATATTCTACATGCAGGGGCACTTCTGCAAAAATTTCCTTTCGCAGCAGTTCATGCTCTTCCAGTTCCTTCAGCTGCATGTGCAGTACCCGGCGCGAGGCATCCGGAATTTTACGCTGCAGCTCGCCGGGCCTGCGGTGTCCTTCGTGAATGAACCACAACAGGCGGATCTTCCATTTGCCGTACAGTACCTCGGCTACCAGGTCCAGTCCGCAGTTCAGCTGCGGGGGAATTTTACGTGCATACATGGTACAAAGGTATGCCTATGTGCAGATACCCGCAATAGGGAAAAATTTATCCCTGTGGTATTCGTTTTCCCCTACTTGTGCCGGTCGGGAGGCCGCTCTACCTTTGTTGCGTAAAACAACGCATTGTGATGAAAAAAGAACTGGAAGGGAAGACGGCCTTTGTGAGCGGAGGCAGCAGAGGAACAGGCCGGGCCATTGCGGAAAAACTCCTGGGATCGGGCGCACAGGTGATGATCAGTGCGCGGAATGCGCCGGAGCTTCTGCCGGAAGGCATGCATTTTGTCTCCGCCGACCTGGGTACCCCGCAGGGCACACAGAAAGCGGCAGCCGCATTCCTGCAACGTTTCGGTGCGCCGCCGGATATACTCATCAATAACCTGGGCGCTTCTTCCACTCCGGGAGGCGGCTTTGCCGTGCTGAGCGATGCCGACTGGGAAAGCACACTACACACGAACCTGCTGGCACCCGTGCGTCTCGACCGGGCTTTTCTGCCGGGCATGCTGGAGCGGGGTTCCGGTGTTATCATTCACGTAGCATCGATACAGGGCCGGCTTCCCCTGCACGACTCCACACTGCCTTATGCCGCCGCTAAAGCCGCACTCATCAATTACAGCAAAGGCCTTTCCAACGAGGTTTCTCCGCAGGGAATACGTGTACTCTGCGTTTCGCCGGGCTGGATACGGACAGAAGGCGCCCTGGGCATGCTGCAGGAAATAGCGGACCGCACCGGGAAGAGCATTGCAGAAGCTACGGAACAGGTAATGCAGTCCCTGGGCGGTATTCCCTTCGGGCGACCGGCTGAACCATCAGAAGTGGCCGAGTTTGTGAACTTCCTGGCCTCACCGCGCGCGAGCTATCTCACCGGAACGGAATACGTGATCGACGGAGGCACCCTACCTACAATATGAATAATTAATATACTAAATTTTTGATATATATGCTAAATGAGAAGAACATTCCGCAGGCCATCGGACAATACCTGGCGGCTTCGGACGCAAAGGATGCGGAGCGCTTCGTTTCTGTTTTTACGGAAGATGCCCTGTACCACGATGAGGGAAAGACCTACCGGGGATGGGAAGCGATACGGGACTGGAAACGTGACTTTGACCGTAAACTGAGTATAGCGAACAAGCTGCTCGGTGTGTCCGGGGAAGGAGACCGGTTCCGGATGCAGGTGGAGGCCAGCGGTAATTTTCCGGGCAGTCCGCAGGTTTTTGTGTTCCATATCACACTCGACCCGGAGAACGGGCTCATCCGCGAAATGAAAATAGAGTAAGCGCTTAAGTTGGTTTATACCAAGATTTTTCCCGCGGGAAGGGTCGAACTTTGTATCCAAAAAGATGAATACGCAATGGCTCGATACAAAGGAATATCCTTTCAGCGCAAACTATTTTGATACCGGAACGGCCCGCATGCATTACATCGACGAAGGTGCGGGCGAACCCCTGCTCTTTGTGCACGGCACGCCTTCCTGGAGTTTCGATTTCCGGCACCTGGTGCGCGACCTGCGCAGTACGTACCGCTGCATCGCGGTCGACCATATCGGTTTCGGACTGTCGGATAAGCCCCGGCACTACGATTATTCCGTGCAGAACCACAGCGCCACGCTCGAAAAATTCATCCTGCACAAGAACATCCGGGATATTACGCTGGTACTGCACGATTTCGGCGGACCCATCGGGTTTGACGTGGCTCTGAAACACCCCGGACGCATAAAACGCATGGTGATACTCAATTCCTGGCTCTGGAGCAGCCGCGAGGAAGAAGCGTACCGAAAAATGAGCAAAGTGCTGCGCAGTCCGCTGCTGCCCTTCCTGTACCGCTATTTTAATTTTTCGGCCCGTTTTGTATTACCGGCTTCCTTTGGCGAAAAGAAAATTACATCGCGTATCTTAAAACAATACACCCGTCCGTTTGCGAACCGGAACCAGCGGGAAGGCACCCTGGCTTTTGCGCGCAGCCTGCTTCAGGACCAGGACCGGTTTGAATCGCTCTGGCAGCGGTGTACAGCGCTTTCTGCCAGGCCGGTACTTTTTGCCTGGGGTATGAAAGACCCGGTGATCGGTCCGCAGTACCTGCAGAAGTTCCTTTCGGGCTTCCCGGGGGCAGAGGTCTTAAAAATAGCTTCGGCCGGGCATTTTCCGCAGGAAGAAGAACCGGAAATGCTGAGCCAGGCCATCCGCCGTTTCCTGGAAAAAACCGAATGATCTTTATAAATATACGAAATATAGATGCACCTCTTTCCCGCCGGAGTTAAGCGGTAGTTTGCCGATCTTTAAATCAGGTCAGAGGTATAGCCAAAAGTCGCCGTGTTGTAACCGAAGGAGAGGGATGGGAAATAAAGCAGGGGTTTATGTACGTATAAACAAACATATAAATTTTATTAAAAATAGCAGAACTGATAGTTTTACTAAAATTATTGTTTAAATTCGAATGTTTAACTTTAATCTTTATTACTATGAGAAAAATACTTTATGCGGTCGCATTCGTGCTGCTGGCCGTGTCCTGCAACAAGGACGCAAATATGCCCTTGAAGGCAAAAGATGCAGAAGCCGCGCAGGTTGCTGAAATTTACGACGAGGCAACGGACAAGTATTACAGGTTTACGTTTGAAGATCTTTTTACGGGCAATGCGACGTATGCGTATGAAATCATCGAAACGCCCGAAGAACCGCAAGATCAGATCGTGGCTTTTATGCGCCCGGAAGATTACCAGATAGTTTCCGGCACGTCGGAAGACACGAAGACGATAAAGTTTCTGCACGCGGCGTATATGATACATCCGGACGATCCAGGCACACCAGTGTATATTGCACCGGGAGACACAAAAAAGATCGTCTGTACCTGCAAAGGGACGGGTATAGAGGGTGAAGAGGGAGGCTGTTTTGTCAGCGTAATGGTCGACGGGGTTAAAGTAAACATCAAGTGCGAGAAAATAGGATGCAAGAAAAAGTGTAAGCAAACGCACGAAAACGTTCCCGATGAACTGGTTTCAGGAAGTGCCATTTTCTACATAAAGTAATTAAGCCATGAGAAAGAATTTCGTATATATACTCGGAATGGCCGGGCTTTTTTGCCTCGGCGGATGCGACAAAGCGGATACGCAAAAAGCGGAGAAGGCTCCCGCCGCGAAAGATGCGGACATGCAGGTCGTGTTGTTGAAACATGATGCTGAAACGCTCTGCTATATGCAGGTGACGCAGTCGGGAGACAACGCCACGATCAAATGGAAACTGCAACCCATCGGCACGGAAGATGCGCCGACGAATGTCATGGTGATCGACGACAATGTGCAGATCGTGGAAGCGGACGAGATCACTACCGTGACGCTCGACCCCGCCGCGTCGTATTATTTTATCCCGGCAGCAAACCCGGCAAGCCCCGTGAAACTGGCCGCAGGGTCCGGAAACATTACTGTAAAGTGTAATTGTATATTAAAGACGGATCCCACTGCAAAATGTGCGGAGAATTCTTCGACAAACGAAGATATCGGAACCATCACCTGTGTTGCCGATGAAGAGTGCCTTGAATGCAAACCGCAGGTTGATGACGATAAAAAGAAAATCATATCTTCGGGTTCCGGATTGCTCATTAAAGCCAATAGCGTCTATGTTTACCCACTGTAAAATACTGCTGCTTTTATGTGTTCTTGGTCCCATTGCCTGGGGACAGCAAGTTTCCATATCATACGGTAATGAAGCATTACTGCTGGAGGAGCATATTACCGGGAGCAAGCCATTGTCTCTTTTATTCTTCCATTATAACGGCTGTCCGGGCTGCGTGGAAATGGAGAAAACCACGATGAGAGACACGGCAGTCATCGCATTTATTAATAATCATTTCAATGCCTATTCGATCAATACCCTTTCTAAAAACGGCAAAAGAATCAGGGAGTATTACAAAGCCGGCCCGCAACCGGTCTTTATTTTCATCGATGCAAATAAGGAAGAGGTGCATCGGGTTTGTGGCATCTTTCCGCCGGCCGTTTTCATAGAACACATGAAAACAGCCTTGTCACCTGGAAATACATTGAAGGCACAAACCGAGCTTTTGCCCCGGAAAGCGGCGGATTATCGTTTCCTTGAGCGTTATGTACGCGATCTGCATGTGGCCTATACGCTGAGAGACAGCCTGCATGTGATAAAAAAAGCTTTTGAGGCATTCCCCGAAAGCATGTATGCAGATAGCTTCTTTACACGTTTTTTCATGGATTTTGCGGTATACGAGCAGGACAGGATACTGGATTTTCACTCTAAGCCGTATCAGTTCTTCATGAACGACCCGGGGCCCTTGTATAAAGACTTTGACAGTTCGCGCGTAGCTTATGTCATGTGCCAGATTGCGCATGACGCTTTGCAGAAGGCGGAAGATAATTCTGACGAAAAGGAATATCTCGCCGCCATGTCCGTGATCAAGCGGTTCTGGCGGGACAATGTATATATGGTTCTCGACGAAGAGGGGGACGCAGTGGGCGCGGTATTCCACTACTACGCCCCCTTGCAGGCGGAGCGCAGTTACCAGTTGTTCTTCAGGAAGGACACGGCTGCCTATAACAGGCTGGAAGCGGAATTCTTTGAAAAAATAAAGGACGATTACGAGGCCTTGTACTTCTGTTCCGCGATCATGAAAGTAGACGGGAATACGGATGAAAGAGAAAGCCTGGAACGCAGGCTCAAATATGCAACGCAGGGCGCGGCATTACAGCAATCATCGCAAATGTACGCCTTCAAAAGCGCCTACGAATACCTGCTCGGCGACATCGAGGCCGCGCGGCAATCTTTCGGGCATATCAGGAAGAAGGCCATGAAACACACGTCTATGGAGAAGGTCGTGTATGAACAGCTTTTACCGAAGCTGGGCAAGGGAAAACAGAAACAGTCCGGTTGAAAATAAAAAAAGCCGACACTGCTGTCGACTTTTTGATTTCTTTTCGCTCCCCCTTCAGGACTTGAACCTGAGACCCCCTGATTAACAGTCAGGTGCTCTAACCAGCTGAGCTAAGGAGGAAAATAGGTCCCGGATCTTTTTTTGAAAAATTCGGAGTGCAAAAATACAAAGCGTTTTGAAATAAGCAATATCTTTGGCAAAAATTTTTTGAAAAAATGAGCAAAAGCCTTTTGGTCATCGGTACGGTGGCCTTCGATAACCTGGAAACTCCTTTCGGGAAAGAAGATATGGTAGTGGGCGGAGCAGCCACATACGCGTCCCTGGCGGCCTCCTACTTCCGCAACAACACAAAGATCGTATCGGTGGTGGGCGAGGACTTCCCGCAGTCCTTCCTGGATACATTCCGTGCAAAAGGCATTGATATCGAAGGGATCCAGATCAAAAAAGGCGAAAAGTCCTTCTTCTGGGCCGGTAAGTACCATATGGACATGAACACCCGCGATACCCTCGACACACAGCTCAACGTACTGGCCACCTTCGACCCCGTAGTGCCCGCCTCTTACCAGAATGCCGATTACCTGCTGCTGGGTAACCTGATGCCCAAACTGCAGAAACGCGTACTGGAACAGATGCAGCACCGTCCGAAACTGGTGGTGATGGATACCATGAACTTCTGGATGGAAACCGCCTGGGACGACCTCATCGATATGCTCGGCCGCATCGACGTGCTTACCATCAACGACGAAGAGGCCCGTATCCTCAGCAAGGAATACAGCCTGGTGAAGGCCGCCAAAAAGATCATGGCCATGGGCCCGAAGTACCTCATCATTAAAAAAGGCGAGAACGGCGCCCTGCTTTTCCATAAGAACGAAGTGTTCTACGCACCCGCCCTGCCCCTGGAAGAAGTGTTCGACCCCACCGGTGCGGGAGACAGCTTTGCCGGCGGATTCATCGGCTACTTGGCCAAAACGGATAATATCAGCTTCGAGAACATGAAGCGCGCCATTATCTACGGTTCGGCCCTGGCTTCCTTTACCGTGGAAAAATTCGGTACCCGCCGCCTGCTCGAGATCAGCGACGCCGAGGTGGAAGAACGCCTACAGGACTTTGTAGACCTGGTGCAGTTCGACATCATCCTCGAAGAGAACAACGCATGATCCGGCCCCGGCCATAATGATACCGGGTCTTCGCCGCTGCGGAGGCCCTTTTTTTATACGTTAACCTTTCTATAAAATCAAGAGCGTCTTTTTCTTAGTCCCTTTCTTTACGCTATCTTTGCGGCATGATTTCAGTTTCAGGTTTAGCCGTAGGCTTCTCAGGCAATTATTTATTCGAAGATATTTCATTTCTGATCAACCGTACCGACAAGATCGGTCTCACCGGCCGTAACGGCGCGGGAAAATCCACCCTTATGAAGATCCTGGGCGGCGCACAGCGTGCCGACGAAGGTACCGTTTCCGTTCCCCGCGAATGCCGCATCGGTTACCTGCCGCAGGACCTGAGATCAGACAGTAAGGAAACCATCCTGAACGAGACCCGTAAAGCTTTTGCCGAAGTGCTGCAGCTGCGTTCCGACCTGGACCAGATACAGCACGATGTGGCCACCCGCACCGATTACGAAAGCGACGGCTACATGAAACTGCTGGAACAGCTGCACGAAAAAGAAGAACGTTTCGGTATGCTGGGCGGGTACGAGATCGACGAAAAAACCGAAAAAGTACTGTTCGGTCTGGGTTTCAGCCGGGCCGACCTCGATAAACCCTATTCCGCCTTCAGCGGTGGCTGGCAGATGCGCGTGGAACTGGCCAAGATCCTGTTGCAGCAGCCCGATCTGCTCATGCTCGACGAACCTACCAACCACCTCGACATCGACTCCATTCTCTGGCTCGAAGATTTTTTGGTAGACTACCCAGGCGCCGTGATGATGGTGAGCCACGACCGTACCTTCCTGGACAAGATCACCAACCGTACGCTCGAAATTTCGAACGGCGGACTCCAGGATTACAAGGCTAATTATTCCAAATACCTGGTACTGCGCGCCGAACGTCGCGAACAGCTGGCCAGTGCCTATAAGAACCAGCAGACCCAGATCGCCCAGATCGAGCGCAACGTGGAACGCTTCCGCGCCAAGGCCAGTAAGGCCGCTTTTGCCCAGAGCCTTATCAAAAAGCTGGACAAGATCGACCGTATCGAAATGGAAGACGAGGACAACAGCGCCATCCGTTTCAATTTCCCCAAGGCGCCGCATTCCGGTAAGGTGGTGGTTACGGGCGAGGACATCCGCAAGGACTACGGCGATAAAAAAGTGATCAGGAGCTTTAATTTCAGCATAGACCGCGGCGACCGCATCGCTTTCGTGGGTAAGAACGGTATGGGTAAAACCACCCTGGCCCGTATCATTGCCCGCGACATGGATAAGTACGAAGGCAAGCTGGACGAGGGTTACAACGTGCTGCTCGGCTATTTTGCCCAGCACCAGACCAAAGTGCTCAACGGCGATAATACCCTGCTGAAGGAAATGGAAGACGCCACCGCCCACAGCGATATGTTCACCCGCGTACGGGCCCTGCTGGGCGCATTCCTGTTCACCGGCAAGGACGTGGATAAAAAGATCAAGGTACTTTCCGGGGGAGAACGGGCTCGCCTGGCTATGTGTAAAATGCTTACGGAACCCCTGAATTTCCTGGTGCTCGACGAACCTACGAACCACCTGGACATCCGCTCTAAAGAAGTACTGAAGAACGCCCTGATGAACTTCGAGGGCAGCTTTGTGGTGGTGAGCCACGACCGCGACTTCCTGCAGGGTCTTACCAATAAGGTGTTCGAATTCACCGAAGACGGTATCAAAAGCTACCTGGGCGATATCAACGAATACCTGGAGCGTAAAAAAGTAGAGAGTTTCCGCGAGATCGAAAAGAGCGACGATAAGCCGAAAGCGGCGGCTGCGGCCCCGGTTGCGGAAGTGCGCACACAGCCTGCGGACAATAAAAAGTTGAAACAGGTACAGAACGCCATCCGTAGATCGGAGGAACAGATCAGTCGTCTCGAAGCCGAAATTTCGGATATAGAAGCCGAACTGGCAAAGCCGGAGAATGCAGCAAATGCAGATGTATATACTAAATATAGCGCTTTAAAAAGTCAGCTGGACACGGAAGTGCAGAAATGGGAGCAACTGCTGAGCGAAGCAGAAGGCTGATAACTATACTAAATTAAGCAGGAATGTCTCTTCTGAAACGCGGGATAACAGGTTTTAATGTGCCGCGTGATACCATATACTATACAAAGAAAGAGATCGCCGGCTTTTTTCAGCATCCCGCGTATCCGTATACCCGGGTGGGAGCTGTTGAAGAGCCCGGTCCGGCAAATAATTACTTCCGGGTGCGCTTTGTGAACGCTATACGCAATGAGATCAGCGACGTGCTCGTTCATGAGCATTTGCCGCTGTCCGCCGCCGCGGAAGATACCGATGGACAGATGATCCCCGTGTTTAAAGAAATGCCGGAAGAGATCGGTCGTCTGCTGGAATTGAACGGTATCCGGGTATTGAGTCCGGCAGAGCTGAATACGAAAGTACCACCGGGAGAATGGAGCGTATTAGGGCCGGAAGAACGCGAACAGGCATTATACTGGAGTTCGGAGACCTACGGAGAGGTTATTTTTAATTGTTACGATTGAAAATATATCCTGCAGGAAACAGCTTGTTTATTATACTAAAAGGGCAGAGGAGTCGCTTTAAAAGTACTGTCTCCCTTGTTGTACAACACATTGTCGGTATCGGTACTGAATTGCATAAGTCCGTCCCTGCTGATGTAGAGTCCGGGTTTGCCGTTGCTTCTCATCCGGAAGTCAGTACGGTTCTCATCGGGTCTGGGATCCCGGGGGCGAGGCACATGCAGACTATCGCTGTATACATAGTCTTCTTTCCTGTTCAGATCTACCCGAAGATCGCCGGCCCGGTACACAGACATGACCGTATCGATGACCGGTCCTGCGTACAGTATATAGAGCGCTTCCTGCATGGGATGATTCTGGTACCATTTTCCCAGTACCTTACCGTAATTGGGTTGTATACCTTCCAGGTTGCGGCGGTGTTTTTCAGAAAGAGAGCCGTATACAATCAGGTATACTTCCGGATCCATACCGGGTTCGAAGGGGGGCCTGAAATCTACAGAGGCCCAGGGCAGTTCCGGGTGATCCGGGTATACAGAAGGGACGTGAAAATCGACCTTAAGATAACCGTCAGCCTGTGCATCGGAATAATGATCACGGGCGATCTCTTCCAGGATGTCGGGAGTGTATTTTGCAGGCAGTTCGATCTGCATCATGCCGGGTTGCTCAAGGATGACCCGGTGCTCAGGCCCGCGGCCGCAGGCACCCGACAGAAGTAACAGGAGCAGTAGTAAAGGGAGTTTTATGTGTTGCATGATTTAAATATAGCATTTTTTATTTTTTCAGGCATCCCTCTTTTGTACCGTTCATTATTGAAGGTTTTTTAATGAAACAGATCTATTTGATAGATCAATAAATGACCTGTATACTATTGTATAGTATCTGCAGCTCATGAAGACTATACGTAAATTTCTGTTCTTCCCGGCCATGTATTGCAGTTTGGAGCCGATATTCCATTTTGTCTTCAGAAAATACGCCGGGAGGATGTAACGGACCGGCTGTTCGGGGACGATACCCTGTGCGGACCGGGAAGAGCATTTCTTCCCTACGGTAAAATAAATTCTGTTGTACTTTTCAGGGATATCTGAAAAAAAAGTTCCACAGTTTGTCCGCTTTTATATATTTACGGCTGAACAAACACCTTGAAATGAACCTGATCACACGTTACAGCAGCGTAAACCCGGCTTTTCCGGCGGGTATTTCCAGCTATTTCCTGCAAAGACATCTTATTTCGTATATAGACCCGTCCGTCCGGTGCCTGCCGGTACCCCGGCGTTGCTGAGTCCGTCATCCCTTTTACTTCCTTATTGCTTTTCTCTCTGCTTCCGGGTTAACCGCCGGAAGCGTTCTATAATTAATGACACCATAAAATATACCGTACATGAAACAACACTATGTATTGCTTCACATCCTGTTTTTCCTGTTTTGTTCTGCATTGCACGCAGAAAAACCCCGCCTGCGGGTAGCCGTGGTAGGCGGAGGTATGGCCGGAGTGGCCGCAGCACATTATATCCAGGCCTCTGATCCGGGTGCACAGATCAGCCTTTTTGAGAAAGAAGCACAACTGGGCGGCAATGCCCGCACGGTGTTGGTAAATAACCGCAAGGGACAGGCGGTGGCGGTGGATGCCGGGCCCCAGTACTTTACGGAAGGCCCCTGGGATGAATACATCCGTTTCCTGAAAGCATATAATTTTTACAATACCGACGAAATTTCGGAATTCAAAGGTTCCATCAGTATACAAAGTCAGGGTTCTTTGCGTCCCCGGCTTATTACACCGCTTTACGGTTCTTTCCGGGGCGAGAACCTGGGCAAACTGCTCTGGTTTAAAAAGTTCTTCAGCATGGCATACAAAGTGTACCGTGAACCGGGTGATGCCTATGCTAAAAACATCGGCGACTGGGTGCACTCCCTGCTGTTGCCGCCGCATTTCAAGGAAGAGGTGATCATTCCCTTCCTGGCCGCCTCGCTCGGTACCACTACGGACGATATACGCAAGACCTCTACGGTAGAGATCGTGAAACTGTTTGCCTTTCGTCGTCCTTCCATGCGCAGCACTTTTAAAGTATTGCACCGAGGTATGGGCAGTGCCCTGGAACATGCCGGTGCCGAACTGCGGAAAAAGGGCGTACGTATCTGTACGTCTTCGCCGGTACAGTCGGTTTTCCTGCGCGGGGGTAATTACATCGTCCGCTATGAGAATGGCCGGGGAGAACAGGAAGAAGCGTTCGATTTTGTGGTCCTGGCCGTGCACGCGTACCAGGCCGCCCGCATTCTACAGGAAGATGTAGCTTCGGCGGAACTGAACACGGTGCTGAAAGGCTTTGAATACTTCCGGGCACGTATTGTGCTGCACAGCGATTCTTCCTTTGTGAACACACGGCATCCGGCCTTCCTGAACGTATTTACCACGGCCGATAACCGCATGCGGTCCAATACCATGAACCTGGGTATGATCGATGAACGTTACGAGGGAATTTATAAAAGCTGGCTGAGCGAAGAACTGTGTACGCAGGTGAAAGACCGCGGCCGTTTCCTGCACGAAACTGTATTCAGTCACCCCCTTATTACGCCTGCGTTCAGCGAGAACCTGAAACGGATGGAGCAGCTGCTGGAACCGCGTAAAGACCTCTGCATCGGCGGGGGCTGGACCCAGGGACTCGAAACCCAGGAAACTGCGCTGATATCGGGGCGAAAAGCCATGGAGAAGTATATACGTTTTAAGGCAGAAGAATCCTGAACACCTGATAAGACACTTGTGTAAAAATTCAAGATCCTGCTTTATTTAAAGGCGGGATTTTTTATACAATATTGTAAATTTACAAATGATCATCAATGAAGGCATGCACCTGGTCTGTCGGAAGTACGTAACCCATGGCGCCTTCCGGGACCAATATCTTGAGACGCCTGCAGGTTTTATCGTGCAGAAGCGCTTTTCCGTTGCTGAACGTATCGTATGGTACGCCCCGGTACTCTACTCCTTCGTCAAGGCGGTGGAATGGAGTGGCCAATCCGCGGCTCATAAATAACAGGTCGTAATCGGTGCCGTTGAACGTAGCCCAGTGGTGATTGAAGAAGAACCAGAACAGTTCGCCGCCGGTATTGCCATGTTGTTCGCGCCCGTGTATCGGCCTGGGTTCTACCAGCATGGCCACTTCGTCGTCTCCTTTCCCGATCTGTATGCCCTCCGTTCCGAAGGCATGGGCGGCAGCTACGAACATATCGCGTAAGATGGCGCAGTCGCCCTGGTGTTCCAGGAATCCCCGGAAGGGACCTCCTCCCTCGCCGATGTATTTAAAGGGAAGTTCATTGAAGCGGTCGAACAGCAGATCGACCGCGGCCTGCGGATTGTCCTCGGGCAATCCTTCGAACAGGGAGGGGGGCATGAGCCCTTTACCCTTGTTATTCTTGGTCGAGAACCCTTTTTTATAAATGTCAGACATATAGGTGTGTTCCTCTCCGCCGTTTTCGAGTTGTTCAAGCAGGAATTGCGGGTCTATACCCATTATTTTAGCTACGCCGTCCACCGTTTCCCAGTCAGGTTTTTCCTGCTGTCTGTTCTGGTTGTTCTGCTGTTTTTTCCTGGATCTCTGCCGGTAATAATAGGCGAGCAGACCACTGGCTCCGATGGCAATGGACAGACTTACCCCGGGATTGTTCCAGGCCAGGGCCATAAGTGCCTGCAGCCATTCGGGCATACGCTGTACGGTGTTCCCGGCTTTGGCATGCTGCAGGCCTTCGCTGTGTTGTGTACCCCCACCGGCCGCTGCTTTGGCTCCCATCAGGTCGGCTTCTTTTTCCAGTGTGATATCTGTGTTTACGGGCACATTGCTTTTGAGCTGCCGGTTGGCTTTTACCCGGCCCTGCTTTTGCTGTACCACGTGCCAGGCCTCGTGCGGCAGGTGCTTATCCTGACCGGGCGCCAGGTGTATATCACTGCCCTGTGCATAGGCGTGGGCCTGTAATTGCGAAGGTTTCGAAGAATTCCGGTGGACCTTTACGTCGTCCATCGAAAGGCCGGAAAGCTTCTCGATCCCGTTCTTCAGGTTCTCGGGAAGTCCGTTCTGTGGTTTGGCAGCCGTTTTCTTCTGTGTGACGGTCTGTCGGGTACTGGCGGGTTGGACTCTTGCCGTTTTTCGGGGCGATGATGTATACATGGATCAGGGGTTATGTATCCGGGTGTGGCAAATGTACGATTTTATTTTTTACAGCTGTGTATTATAGGAACAGGGAAGCCCCGGAGAGGGCAATTTTCGTATATTCATAAAATGAGGATCAGGGAAGTCTGGCGTGTGCCGAAGGGATCGCTCAATAAATATACTAAAATTACTTTTTATGGTCGTCGATAAAGGTCTGCACCTGGTTCAGCGGCAGCACGTAGCCCACCTGTCCCGGCTGCAGTACAATATTCAGCGCGGCGCATTCGGCGGCATGTATCATGGCCCGGTTGTTATTAAAGATGTCGTACCTGATGCCGTTATGCACTACATCGGCGGCGGTACGGTGATGCGGCGGCACCTGGGCATTGGTCATGAACAGCAGGTCGAAGTGCGTACCGTTGTGCGTTGCCCAGTGGTGGTCATGGAAGAACCAGAAAAGACTTCCGGCGGTATTTCCCTGGGTAGGCCGGCCGTGCATAGGTCTCGCATCCACCAGCATGGCCGTATCGTCATCGCCCGGTTGTACGGCAATTCCGGCCGCTTTGGCCGCTAAACAGAACATGTCGCGCAGGGTGGCACAGTCGCCGGTGTGTTCCAGGAAACCCCGGTACCCGGAGGACTGGTAGCCGTTATACACGAACGTGAAATTATTTATCCGTGTAAAGATTTGGCCCACCGCGGTATTCGGGTTACCGGAGAGATTGGCCAGTATGGAAGGCGGAATGAGTCCCTTGCCGTCATGCTGCGCGGGATTGAACCCCTTGCTGTAGGCGTCATTTACACTTACATTATTGTTTGTGCCGTTTTCGAGCTGTTCCAGCAGATCATGGGGGTCTTTGCCGATAGCAGCAGCCACGCCTTCGACCGTTTCCCAGTCCGGTTCTCCCTCTTCGTCCTGAGGGGCCTCTACGTGGTTATTCTGCTGCGGCTGTTTTTTCTGACTTTGCTTGTAGTAATAGTAGCCCAGCAGGGTCCCCGCGCCGATCACGACCGTAGCTGTGGTACCCACGGGATGTTCCTTAGCCAGGTTTATAAGGCTCTGCAGCCATTCCGGCACGCGCTGCACGGTATGGCCGCTTTCGGCATGCTGCAGGGGAGCATGGCTCAGTACCCCGCTTCCGGAGGCTGCTTTACTGCCCATCCGGTCGGCCTCTTTTTCCAGGGAAAGGTCTGTATTTAGGGGCACATTGCTTTTGAGTTGAGCCGTTGCCTGTACCCGGCCCTGTTTCTGCTGTACCACATGCCAGGCCTCGTGCGGCAGGTGTTTTTCCTGCCCGGGCGCCAGGTGTATATCGCTGCCCTGTGCATAGGCGTGGGCCTGCAACTGCGCGGGTTTGGAAGAATTCCGGTGCACCTTTACATCGTCCATGGAAAGGCCGGAAAGGTTCTCGATGCCGGCTTTCAGTCCGTCGGGGAGACCGGTACGGTTTTCCGCGGCTTTGGCCTGTACAGGGGGAGTCTTTTTTTCGTCCTGTTTACGCAGAACGGTATTGGCTGCAGGTTTACTTACTTGTTTCTGCATTGCGTTAATGGGTTAAAACGGAAGAATGCCGATGGCTGCATTCGGGAGTGGAAGATACACAGAATTTGTGAGTTGTAAAAATTCTGAAATAGGTAAAGAAGCATTTTTCTTTACAGGGCGCCATAGGAAAGAAGCATCAGGATAGCGTCTTTTTCAGTGGATCCGGTTTAAAACGTACCCGTATCCTGCATCTCCTACCCTGGGCGATAGATCATCATCCAGAATAAAGAGCAGATTCTCATCGATCTTCCAGAAAGACCTGTATTCTTCCGGTGCACCTGTTGTAAGCCTGTAGACAATGTGCGCCGTATCTATCGCGGTACCCTGCACAATTTCGACATTGCCCGTATTTGATACTCTGTCTTCACTCTTGCCTACATATATACGCGACATGGCATAGGTAACCGGTACGTTTGTCTGACTGTTCCCGTATATTACTATGGCGAACTTTAGTCGTTCGCAATCGTTGCAGGGGATCCTGCTTTCGTAGACCCCCAGGATGGGATCGCCGTTTTCACTGGTCTCAGAATACCACTGGGAAGGAGCGGGCTCTTTTTTACACGATGATGCGGTAAGCATGATCGTAAGAAGCAGGAAGATCCCGCAGAGAGACTTTTTAGTAGTGCTGTTTAGCCACGAAACATTGAAATTTTTACGGGGTATGTTCATCATTTTCAATCGTTTTTTGTGCCTGCGTATAACGAAAAAATAAGAAAAATATTGCAGTTTCAGGAAGTTTCTGACTCCGGCCGCTTAGGTTAACGGGTTAAAATGGCAAGAGGGTGCCGGCACGGTATGTGTGCCCCGTTGGAGCGTACCTTCGGGTTCCTGGAAAGGCGTTACCCGGGCAGATAGCAGACCTGCTCGCAGTGTATACAAAAAGATACATGCAGTAAGAGATATTATGTTCCGGTATACACCTCAGGCGGCAGAAGGGTCAGTCGTTGTCGCGCGTTCTCTGTATCAGCAGGAACACGAGCGCTCCGCCCGCGGCACAGAGTATGATGCCACCGATGATCAGTATCATTTTAGCTGAAAGGAATATCATAAGGTTCTACAAGATCGTTAAAAAGTTGTTCCAGTACCTTTTCCGGGTCGCTGCACAGGCCGGGGTGGGGCCTGGAGGTCTGTATCACGGAGCTGCGTACGGCCGTCAGCCAGCGGAAACGGGAGGCCGTGTCCTCGCAGGCAATGGGGCCGCCGTCTTTACTGCCGTGTGCAATTTTTTCGAAAGAGGACAGGTTCTGTCCGATCTGCTCCAGGTCGGTGCCCGGGGCAAACACACGTATCCGTTCGCTGTCCAGACGGTAGCGCATACGTACAAAACGCAGGCTTTTACAGAACACGATCACTCCCACGTTCAGGAACTCTTCGCGTTCTACCCTCGGTACCACGCGGATCACGGCATATTCATATACGTGCTGCTGCATCCTGTGCTTCTTTTAAAAATAGGGAGGAATTCGCCAGCCGCGTCTGCAGGAATTGCGTATATACTTCACGGATCTCCGCAGGGCTTTGCGCGGTGTCTTCCCAGTGCAGCCAGTCATCCGGCAGTAATTGTACGATACGGTCCAGGATCTCCGGACTGAGCAGCTTGTGTCCGATCGCGCCGGCCTCGGCCAGGCTGGCAGCATCCGTGCGGGGCAGCAGCACATGGTCTTTCACGTACGTAAAAGGACTCATAGCGGCCTTTTGCCAGTCGCCCCAGGAATGATGAAAATACAGGGAAGCTCCGTGGTCGATGAGCCAGAGTTGCTTCTGCCAGATGAGCATATTGGTATTGCGGAAGGTGCGGTCTATATTGGTCAGGAACGCGTCCAGCCATACGATACGGGAAGCCAGGAGGGCATCGGCCTCGGTCACCACCGGGTCAAAATTTACGGCGCCCGATAAAAAATGCAGGCCCAGGTTCAGGCCTTCGCTGCCGCGCAGCAGGTCCTGTATCTCTTCGTCGCCCTCGGTACGGCCGAAGGCTTCGTCGAGCTGTGCAAACACCAGTTCCGGCACTTTCAGGTCCAGCGCACGGGCTACTTCGCCGCCGATGAACTCGGCAATGAGGGCTTTTACACCATGACCGGCTCCCCGGAATTTAAGCACGTATTTAAAACCGTCGTCGGCTTCGGCTACGGCAGGCAGGGAACCGCCTTCCCGCAGGGGTGTTATGTAACGCGTAACCTGTACGCTGCGTATGTCGGGATTGAATGGCATCACACAAATATAAGGATTCAGACGGCCCTGTACGCAGCTAAGCGCTAAAGAAATATTTGTGTTCTTCAGGAATGCCGGGCACCCTGTGGAAGAAGAAGACGGAATCGCTTTCCTAAAACGCGGAATAGTTAAGAATAGATAATTCCGTAACAAAGTTTCTGCATGTTACGTTCTTAATATACAAGAGCTCAGAAACGGATCATAAAAGCCCGCTTTCCCTGTGTCAGCGGCTTTGAAAAATACTTTGTGTTTGATTGTTTTAAAAAAAGGACCTTGCTACCGGCGAGGTCCTTTTGGTATATACATCGTATATTATTTAACTATGCCCAGTTCTTTACCTACTTTGGTAAAGGCGGCCAGGGCTTTGTCCAGGTGTTCCTGTGTATGCGCGGCCGAGAGCTGCACGCGGATGCGGGCCTGTCCCCTGGCTACCACGGGGTAGAAGAAGCCGATCACGTATATGCCTTCCTGCAGCAGTTTATCGGCCATCACCTGCGAAAGACGGGCATCGTACAGCATTACGGGTACAATGGCCGAATCGCCGTCCTTGATATCGAAACCTGCCTCGCGGATGCCTTTTTTGAAGTACTGTACGTTCCATTCCAGTTTATCG
Source organism: Bacteroidia bacterium (assembly GCA_016742095.1). GTDB lineage: Bacteria > Bacteroidota > Bacteroidia > CAIKAF01 > CAIKAF01 > JACVCJ01. The sequence continues at coordinate 53,795 of JACVCJ010000003.1, read as the reverse complement.
CGCAGCTCCGTGGTAGAGGAAAGCAGGTCGAACACCTCGATGGAGGCGCCCACAATGGCCGGGGCCAGGGAATTGCTGAACAGGTAGGGGCGCGAACGCTGACGCAGCAGTTCAATGATCTCCCTGCGTCCGGTGGTATAGCCGCCCATAGCGCCGCCCAGGGCTTTGCCCAGCGTGCCGGTGATGATGTCCACACGGCCCATTACGTTGCAGAGCTCGGGCACACCGCGGCCGGTCTTGCCGATAAAGCCCGCGCTGTGGCATTCGTCGGTCATTACGAGGGCATCGTATGTATCGGCCAGGTCGCAGATCTTGTCCAGCTGGGCCACAAACCCGTCCATGGAAAATACGCCGTCCGTAACGATCAGCTTAAAGCGGTGCCCGGCAGCCTGTGCTTCCTGCAGGCGGGCTTCCAGTTCGGCCATATCGTTGTTCTTATAACGGTAGCGGGCCGCTTTGCAGAGGCGCACCCCGTCTATGATGGAGGCATGGTTCAGTTCGTCGGAGATAATGCAGTCGGCCTCGTTCAGCAGGGGCTCAAACACCCCGCCGTTGGCGTCAAAAGCCGCGGCATACAGGATGGTATCCTCGGTGCCGTAAAATTCAGCGATCTTCTGCTCCAGCGTTTTGTGAATGTCCTGCGTACCACAGATAAAACGTACGCTGCTCATCCCGAAACCGTGTGTGTCCAGCGCTTTCTTAGCCGCTTCGATCACCCGCGGATGCGAGGAAAGGCCCAGGTAGTTGTTGGCACAGAAATTGAGCACGGTAGCGCCGTTCACCGTAATTTCGGCACCCTGCGGCGAGGTAATGATGCGTTCGCGTTTGTAAAGCCCGGCATCCTCAATGCCTTTCAGTTCGGCTTCCAGGTGTTGTTTTATTGCATTATAAGCCATAATCTCATTGGAATAGTGCAGCAAATCTATGCATTTTTTCTTTGGCGCGGGCGGGGGGCCGTTCCTCTTCCAACCCCGTCCGGGCCTTACGCTTTATCTTCCCCTGCGCCATGGGCGCGGGCGCGGGGAAGGATACCGCTGCAGTCCCGCGCGTAAGCGGCCGGAGTACGCCGATCAGCCCGGAAAACCTTTGCATGGCTTTTCCCGCTTTGTAAAGTTTGTACCTTTAGCCTTGTATTACACACCATGAAAGCATTTTTCCTGTCCTGCCTTTTCCTGCTTGCGGGCATTGCAGCCCTTCCGGCACAGTCTTTTTCAGGTCCGCGCGGCGTGCAGACCGAAATTGTCATAAAAGCTACCCCGCAGCAGGTCTGGGAAAAGCTGGGTAATTTCAGCGATTACGCGTCCTGGCATACTTATCTCAGCGGTGTGGAGGGTACTGTAAAAAAAGGCCGCATGCTCAAATTTTACCTGCGCAAGCCCGGCAGCCGTAAAAAGAACTACTTCAAGGCAAAACTGCTAACGATGGACGCCGACCGCGAACTGGCCTGGGGCGGCAGTTTTATGCCGTTCATCAAGGCCCGGCATTATTTTATCCTGCAACCGGTAGATGCAGAACATACCCGCCTGCTGCAGGGCGAATACTGGAAGGGCTGGTTCGGAAAGTCCATGGGCAAAAAGATCTGTGAAGAGACCTTCTTCAACTTCGGTGAAATGAACGAAAAACTGAAGCAGGTCCTGGAAACGCCACCGAACTGATGCCCGGCGTCAAATGTGTTTTAGTTCATAATGAAAACCAGGTAATTTTTCGATGGCTTCTGCCAGATGTTTCCGGTGGCATTGACAGATATTCGCTTCAAAACAGGTAAGCGCAATTCGTTTTTTATCAATAAGCAGTTCAAGTATACGGGATTGAGTATCCTTTGTGTGCGGCAGATTATCCTGCCGGTATTGTGCAAACAGCCGGTCGTAATCGGCCTGTACGGTCAGCGCCTGACGCTTGTCCGACTGTATGCCGACCTCCGGAAAGTGCACATATTCAATACCTATGCTGTTGCAGAATTTCTTAAGCAGGCTTTTACTAAAACCGTATTTCATGCTGAGAGGATTATTACGTACGTCTACCAGCACTTTTACATCGTTTTTCAGCAGTCTGAGCAGGTATTGTTCCAGGGAAATGCCTTCGTAACCTATGGTAAACAGGATGGTTTGCGTGTTTTTTGGCCTGGAATTTTCTACTCTCTGTAATTCCTGTGCATTCAGGATATGATGGGCTACTTCGCTCTTTATGGCATAAAAAGGGAAGTTCACATAGGTATGTTTCATCAGGTCGCGGGCGTCCATGGCACCGTAGTTCGTTTTGATCTGCGTCAGCAGTAACCTGTCTTCCGGCTTTAAAAGGGAAATATAGTCTCCGGGATCTTTTTTGGTAAAGTTCTTTTCATCCTCCGTCAGCAATCCTTTTTGTGTCATGGCATACAGGTCTGCATTGGCGGAATAAGAATAGCAACCGAAGCGATAAGGAATAAATTCATATTCAGGTTTAGCCTGGCGCTGACTCATCAGGAACAACAATTTCTGAAGGCGTATTTTATCCAGTTGCCCGTCAAACAGTTGTAATAAGGATAAAAGTATTTTGCGACGGTAGAACATAGAACAAAGATAGAATTTTTGTCCCCGCCATCTGTAAATTTTAAGAACCTCTGCCCGACGAAAGTTACCCCAGCCCCCTCCCGCCTGGCGACAAAAAAGGATATGCCCGAAGGTTTTATTCTCCCGGATGAGATCGCTCACACCGACGTTCTCTGCAAATTATACCCGCGGCGTAAAGTGCCGGAAATTCATTTTCCTGCGGAAGCGGAAGCCGGCGCGTTCGTATACCCGTATAGCGCGTTCGTTCACCTCGGCTACGTGCAGGTAGGGTACCTGTCCGGCTTTCAGTATCTGTTGCGTGCAGTGGGCCATCAGTTGTCCTGAATAGCCTTTTCCGGTGTGCGCGGGATGCGTTACCACGGCGCTCACTTCGGTAAAACCGGGCATGATCATGCGTTCGCCGCACACGGACAGCAGTTCGCCGTTTTCGTATATGCCGTAGTAATGGCCCAGCAGCCGCGTTTTTTCCCGGAAATAGCCCGGCAGTCCGGTCGTTACCAGCTTAAAGAGATCTTCCGCATGTGCATCGCCCAGTTCGGTAATGTCGGCTGTTATTTCCTGCTGTACGGGCACGGAATACAGCATCTGGTCGCAGATCAGGTCGCGCTGCGTGAATTTTGCCCGATCGTAACGGGGTTCTTCGCCCACCATAAAAAAGGAATCGCAGAGCCGGGCGTAGCGTTCCATGGCGGCGCTGCTGTCCTGCCCGTCCATAAAGGCCCCGAAGGGACAGAAGTCGGGATGATAGAACACGGCGCCCTCTTCCGGGATGGCAAAAGCGGCCTGTGTTCTTTCGAGGGAATACCACACGGGATTATCCAGTTTCCATTCGTCGCTGTGCATCGGCATAGAATAAACGTAGCCGTTTTACAGCGCATGGGGAAAGAATTTAGACGAGCCGGAGCTTTGGAACGTCCTTTTTCGGGATATCAGCGCTTTTCAGCTGCGGGTTGCCCGGCCGGAAAGTGAAAAAGCCGTCCCGGTTTCCCGGAACGGCGTATGTTTTTTCTCTAACAGTGAGGTTTACTTCTCGGCCTCTTTCTTCATATCGGCCAGGCCTTTATCGAAGTCGTCGGCGATCATGCTCTTGAACATCAGGCCGAAATAGCCGCCCAGGGCTTTCATGAACACATTGCCCTGTTTTACGTCCGAGTCCATGTACCAGGTCACTTTGGTGCCGCTGCCTTCGGGGGTAAAGTTAAAACCGCCCGTGGCAATGCCGTTTTCCATAAAGTCCATTTCGGTCACCAGCGCTTTGTTTTCCTCGTAGCCTTTAATGGTCATTTTGCCGTTGCCCATTTTTTCGCTGGTCCAGGAATACCCCGCGCCCGGCCCCATCTGCGGGCCAAAGTAGGTGATCTTCATATTGGGGTCCATCTTGTGCCAGGGCGACCAGGAAGGCCAGTTCTGCATATCGGCCACCAGCGGGAATACTTTTTCCACAGGGGCATTCATGGCTGACGAACGTTCTACATGCACTTTACCCGGGATGAACAGGCCCACGATAACGATGACTGCGATAATAGCGAACAGCCAGATCAGGATTTTGCGGAGAGTTTTCATACTTTTATTAAGGTTTTGTGTCGGGAAAGATACAATTTTTGGGCTATCTGTGAAAAAAAGCGGAACTTTGTAACATTTTCCTGATTTCGTGCGTCCTAAATACGAGTCTGACCAATAAAACATGACTGCGAAAGAATACAACATATGCGTGGATACCCATGCCGACGCGGTTTTCCGCTTCATCCTGAAGAATATCCGGGACCAGGAAGCCGCCAAGGACATTGTGCAGGACACCTTTGAAAAAATGTGGGTGCGCCATGAAGATATCAGTTTCGAGAAATCGAAATCGTATCTTTTTACGGCCGCTTACCGCACACTGATCGACTATACACGCAAACGCAAATACGTGATGCCCGAAGAAGCCGCTCCCAAACAGAGCCTGTACCACGAACAGCAGTACAGCGACGTAAAGGAAGTGGTGGACGCCGCGCTGAACACCCTGCCGGAAGCCCAGAAGGCCGTAATTACTCTACGCGACCTGGAAGGCTATTCCTACGAGGATATCGGAGAGATCACCGGCCTGAGCGAAAGCCAGGTAAAAGTGTACATCTACCGCGGCAGAATGGCCATTAAAGAATATATTTCAAAACTCGATATTGTACTGTAACCATGATCAGCAGGGAAAATTACATATTATGGTTTATCGACTATGCCGATAATAAACTCTCGGACAACGAGAAGGGCGTTCTGCGCGCATTCCTGGTGCAGAACGGCGATCTGCAGGACGAATTCCTCGACTTTCTCGAGGCCTCTAAAATAAAGATCGAGGCCGATCCTTTTATACTGGACACCGCTTCGCTGCATAAGACCGAAATGGTGATGCCCGCGGAACAGGCTGCGGATATTCGTTCCCTGTTCGAATATACCGAAGGCACCCTGGGTTTTGAAGAGACCCTGGCCCTGGAAAGTCAGCTGGCACAGAGTCCCGAACTGCAGAAGGAGCTCCGCCTGCTGGAAGCTGCCCGCGTACGTCCGGACAACGAAGTGTTCCCCGATAAAAGATCCCTGAAGAAAAGCGGCCTGCGCATCGGTTTCCTGGCAGGTTCCTTTAAATATGTTTCCGGCGCCGCCGCCGCGGCCATGGTGTTCTGGCTGGGATATTCCCTGCAGCGCAGCAATGCACCCACGGTGGTCATTCAGTCGCAGCCGGGTACCGAATGGGTACAGAAAGTGTCTTCCCTGATCGAAGCCCGTTCGGAGGAAAAAGCCCTGGCCCTGCTGGAAGAACAGTGGAACCGCCTGCCCCAGGACATGCCGGTGGCTGAGCGGATCGTATACGTACAGAGCGCCGCCGGTCCGGAAGTGCGTAATGCCGTGTCGAATGCCTCCCTGGCCTCGCTGGATGAGAAAATAGAGCTTCCCGTTCCGGAACTCAGTACACAGGCGCCCTCCCTGCTGGTGGAAAAACCACAGATGCAGATGGCCTCGGTGATGCAGAACCCCGCTGCGGAAGGTACCCGTTTCTCGCCGGTGAAACCGCTGGAGAACGAAGCGCCTTTTGACCTGCAGCTGGCCAACAGCGGCAGAAAGAAACCCCGTTTTATTGATGTTCTGAGCACTATTGTTACCTTAGGCGGTGTTTTGGATAAGAAAGATACCCGCATGGTTACGGATAAACCCGATAAAGAAGGTAAGCAAAAAGTATATTTCTATTCCAAGGCAGTAGAGGCGGAATTCGCCGTTAAATAAAATAATTGCCTGGTATGCTGAAAAAAGCAAATGCATTTTTACTGGTCCTTTGCCTGCTGGGATCACTGGGAACCCTTTCTGCGCAGAGAGATACCATAAAACTACGCGTGGGAGAGACCCGTTTCCTGATCCTGAACCCGGCCCGTCCGGCCAGCCCCGATCCCAAACAGCCCTATCGCTGGAACAACCTGGTATGGATAGGTATAGACGTGGGCCTCTGCAGCTGGATCTCCATGCCCGGCGGATACGCACAGCCCCAGGGCGCCTACGATTTTATGGAGACCAGTATCCCGCGTTCCTGGCGGATCGGCCTCAACGTGTGGGAAGCCAAGTTCAGGCTCAACCGCAAACGTACCGTCAATATCATGACGGGTATGGGCATCGACTGGTACAATTACAGTTTCGAACGTAAGATCATCCTGCGGGAGACCGACGACCTGGGGCCTCTGAACCCCGGCGATCCGATCCTCACCGATGTAAATACCGGCACCAAAAATATCCTGCGCAGCCGTCTGCAGGCGTCGTACGTTACCTTGCCACTCATGTTCAATTTCCGCACGCGCCGCACCTGGGAGCATAAAAAACAGGTGAACGTTACGTTCGGGGCCGTGGGCAGCGTACGTATCGGCAGCAATGCACGTCATGTATATACGCAGGATGGCGACCGTATCCGCGAACTGCGCCGCGACGATTTTCTGCTGCGCCGATTCCGCGTGGACGCAGAACTGCGCGTGCGCTGGTATATCATCAGTATTTACGGGCGGGTAGGACTTACCGAATCGTTCCGCAACGGGCCTTCTTTATTCCCCTGGACGGCCGGTCTGCATCTGCAGGCATTCTAAGATCTATTTCGAAGAGATATTTTTCAGGAAGGGCAGCAGGGCCGGCATCAGGCCTTTGTTGAGCGGCATATAGGGATCGCCGTAAGTGCGTATATTCCTGGGGCCGTCTTCCGGGGCCGTTTTCAGTACGTGGTTCATCTGGTCTATGGTGATCAGTTCTGCCGAAGGGCGCGCGGCTTTCAGGCGTTCGCCTTCCGAAACGGCTACCTGTATATCCGTATTTCCCTGTACGATAAGCACGGGGCAGGAGAGTTTTGCGATTTCTACATAGGGTTTTACAGCGAACCAGCTGCGCAGGTAAGGCTGTATCGACGGCCGGAAGAGCGATTGCAGGCTTTCGGACACCCTGGGCATACTTTCGCCGTTGTTGATGGTGCGGATAATCATTTCGGCCTCTTCGCGTACTTTCAGGGGCTGGGTACGGAGCTGGGTCAGGATGAGTGAATCAGCGGAACGGCCCGGACCGCAGAGCGAAACAAAACCGTCTACCGTATCTTTGAGAGCGGCCATCAGGGATACGGTGGAACCTTCACTGTGCCCGATGAGCACGATCTTTGAGAAATGCCCGTCCCTGCGCTGTCCGCGGATCACCTGCCCCAGGTCCTCACAATACAGCGGAAAGGTCAGTTCCGTTTCATTGGTAAAGGCATATACGCTTTCGCCCACGCCTCTTTTATCGTAGCGCAGTACGGCGTAACCGTTCATAACGAGGGAATCCGACAGCATTTTGTAGGAATTTGCGTATACAAATACGCCCGAATTGCCGTTGCGGTTGGTAGGGCCGCTGCCCGGCACAATGATGCAGAGGGTATTTGCCTTGCCTTCGCGCGGAACGGCCAGTGTGCCGAACAAACGTCCCTGACCCGTGGCCTGCCGCCAGTTACGCTCCTTAATGGGTGATTTCTGGGCAAAGGCACTGCTGCAAAGCAGGAGAAAGGCAAAAAGCGAAATACGTATATGCATCATAATGGTTAATGTATTTAAAAGGATAACATGTCGTCGAGCTCGTCGGCGGTCTTATCCAGGTATTTTTTAATGGGCGTATCGCGCAGGGGAATATGCACGGGAATGTCCATAATGATCGGAATTTTTCCCTTCATCTTCAGGTTGTAGGGGAAGCCCACGATGGCCTTCTGGTCGATCTTCAGTTCCAGGTCGATCTTCTGGTCTACCGGTATGTTCAGTTTCAGGTCTACCGGCAGTTCGTCGTTCAGGGTAAAACGCACGGGAATGGCGCTTTTGAAGCGCAGCGGATCGGTGAAGGATATCTTCAGTTTCTGGTCCAGCGGTATATCGGCCTTGATCTTCATTTTGGGGCCGCCTTTTTTACTCCAGAGCCATATAAATTTCTGGTTCACGGGGATCACGGTATTGGCCTGCACTTCCACAGGGTCGGGCAGGGTAATGTTGGTGTCCACGTCTACCGTTTCGTCGATGTTCAGGGAAACGGGCACGGTCATTTTATCGTTCACGTCCACCATCATGCGTACGGGGATCTTGTCCCGCACCAGCATGTCGATGTCCACGGGTACGGGTTCGGTAATGCTGATCTCCGTCTCCACGTCGATGGTATCGCGTACCTGCACCAGGTGGTCGATGCTCTGTTCGCCCAGCTCGCGCAGGAAGCCGGAGGCATTCGTAAGTCGTTTTTCGGCTTTGGCCTTTACCATAAGCAGTACGCCAATGGTACCGAGGTTCAGCAGCAGCAGGGCAATGATGGCAATGGTGGTTCCTTTTTTATTCATGGGTGTTTTTCGTACAGGTTTTCAGGTTATTTCCAGTATTCCTTGGTTTGTTTTCTGTGGTATATATTGAAGAGCCAGCCTCCTTTTACGGAGAACATACCGTTGAACTTCCAGCGGTTGTCGATCTCTTGTGTATCGTAATTGAAACCTCTGTAGCTTTTTACGAGGGCCTGGTTCAGTTCCAGTCCGGCAAAAAAGGTAATGGTGCGTTTGTTGTTGATGTACTGGTAGCCGGCGAACTGCGAGAGCATAAAGCCGCCGCTCAGCCGGTCGTAGCCTTTTTTATAATCGCCGTTCAGGGGCCATACGTTGTTGCCGCGTACCTCGGTGCGGATCTTGTGTTGTATGTATCCCAGGCCGAAGGTCACGTAAAAACCGCTGTTCATATTGGGCTTACCTACGGGAAAAAGCCGTCCGAACAGGGCCGAAAAGGAGAATCCGCGGAAGAAACGGTTCACATCGCCGAACTCGCCGCTCTGGGCAATAAGGCCACCCTCGGAGGTAAGCAGGTTCTGCAGGTGCCCCGGTTCCCGGATGATATTACCGTTGTAAAAGCAGCCTTCTGCACCGAACATCCACTGCGAAGCGGTCTTGGTGAGTATACTGCCGCCCACGGTATAGAAAAAACCGGTACGGTCCATCAGTTCGCCCATGGGCAGTATAAAAGCGGCCTGGGGGCGTACCATGGTGATGGCCACACTGGTGTCGCGTACGTTGGAAGTGCGGGTGCGTTTGCTGGTCTGGGCCTGTACACTGAAGGTCAGGGCCATAAAAAGCAGGATGACGGATAAATTTTTCATATTCCTTTACGTGAACAAAGTAAAGATTAATTTTTCTTTTTTTCGCCTACAATTCAGGGCCTTTATCGGAACTGCGGGCGCCGGGGACATAAACGGCCGCGGCGGAACTTAATTTTACCCTGCTCAATAATTTACTACCTTCGCATTCAAATTTCAGCAAAATAGATGAAAAGTATACAGATGGTTGACCTGAAGGGTCAGTATGCACATATACAGAGTAAGATCGATGAGGCCGTGCTGGGCGTGATCCGCAGTACCGCTTTCATTAACGGGCCCGATGTAAAGGAACTGGCCACCGAGCTCTCTCAGTACCTGGGCGGTACGCAGGTGATACCCTGTGCCAATGGTACCGATGCCCTGCAGATCGCTATGATGGCGCTGGACCTGCAACCCGGCGATGAAGTGATCACCCCTTCCTTTACCTATGCCGCCACCTGTGAGGTGATCGCCCTGCTGAAACTGACGCCCGTGTTCGTGGACAGCGATCCCGACACCTTTAATATAGACGTAACCAAGATCGAAGCGGCCATCAGCCCCAAAACAAAGGCCATTGTACCCGTACACCTTTACGGACAGTGTGCCGATATGGAAAAGATACTCGATATTGCCAAACGTCACAACCTGTTTGTGATCGAAGATACGGCCCAGGCCATCGGCGCGGAATATACCTTCAGCGACGGACGTAAGGCCAAAGCGGGCACCATGGGTACCGTCGGCTGCACCTCGTTCTTCCCCAGCAAGAACCTGGGTTGCTACGGCGACGGCGGCGCTATTTTCTGTAACGATGAAAAACTGACCGCTGCGCTGCGCTCCATCGCCAACCACGGTCAGAGCCGCCTGTACTACCACGATGTAGTAGGCGTGAACTCCCGCCTGGACACCATTCAGGCTGCCGTACTGCGCGTAAAACTGCCCCTGCTGGACGGGTACAGCGCCAGCCGCAACAAAGCCGCCGATCATTACGACCGGGCCTTTGCCGCCAGTCCGAAGATCAAAACGCCATTCCGCGCCGCATACAGCGATCATGTGTTCCATCAGTATACGCTTACGCTGGACGCTTCGCTGGACCGCGACGGACTGGAAAACTTCCTGAAGGAAAAAGGCGTGCCCAGCAAGGTGTACTACCCGGTGCCGCAGCATTTCCAGAAGGCCTACAACCTGCGCGGTTATAAGGACGGCGATCTGCCCGTTGCCGAAGAACTGAGCAAACGTGTAATTTCATTACCTATGCATACCGAGCTGGATGAAGAACAGCTGAAATTCATCAGCGATTCGGTACTTGAATACGTGAACAGATAGATGGAAAAAGAATATTTTGCACACGAATCGTCGTACATCGACGAGGGCTGCATCATCGGCAAAGGCACCAGGATCTGGCATTTTTCGCATGTGATGCCCAACAGTGAAATGGGCGAGAACTGCAATATCGGCCAGAACGTGGTGATATCGCCCGGCGTAAAACTGGGCAATAATGTAAAAATTCAGAACAACGTAAGCGTATATACGGGCGTGATCTGCGAAGACGATGTTTTCCTGGGTCCCAGCATGGTGTTCACCAATGTGATCAATCCGCGCAGCGCCGTAAACCGCAAGAATGAATACAAGACCACCCTGGTAAAAAAAGGTGCGTCCATCGGGGCCAATGCTACGGTGGTATGCGGAATTACCATCGGTGAGTTCGGTTTTATCGGTGCCGGTTCGGTGGTTACCAAAGACGTGCGGCCCTACGAGCTTATCTATGGGAACCCTGCACGCCACGGGGGCTACATGAGCGAGCACGGACAAAAACTGCAGTTTGACGCAAATAACGAGGCGGTATGCTCCGAAAGTGGCTTCCGCTATCGTATGGATAACGGGATCGTAAGTAAAATAACGGAATGAGTACGAAGATAAAATTTGCCGTGATCGGCCAGGGACATATCGGGAAGCGCCATGCCGAAATGGTGCGCCGCAACCCGGACTGCGAGCTGGTAGCCGTATGTGATGTGCGTACCAAGGAACAGACCGGCTGTACGGACATCAGTGAGCCGTATTTTACGGACGCCGGAGAAATGCTGAACAGCGGGCTGGAATTCGATGTGGTGAACATCTGCACGCCCAACGGTCTGCATGCGAAACACAGCGTGGCCGCCCTGAACTCGGGTCGCCATATCGTGGTGGAAAAGCCTATGGGACTTACCCGCGCCGAGTGCGAGAACGTGATCTATACCGCGCTGAACCGCCACCGCCAGGTGTTCGCGGTGATGCAGAACCGATTCAGTCCGCCGGCGCGCTGGCTCAAAAGCGTGATGGACAGCGGCGTGCTGGGCAAAGTGTACATGGTGCAGATCAACTGTTACTGGAACCGCGATACGCGCTATTACAAACCCGGCGGCTGGAAAGGAACGGCCGACCTGGACGGGGGAACGCTGTTCACCCAGTTCAGTCACTTTATCGACATTATGTACTGGCTGTTCGGCGATATAAAGAACATACAGGGCCGTTTTGCCGATTTTGCGCATAAAGACCTTACCGCGTTTGAAGACAGCGGCAGCGTGAACTTCGACTTTGTGAACGGCGGTATGGGCTGCCTGAATTACAGCACCGCCGTGTGGGACACCAATATGGAAAGCAGTCTGACCATCGTGGGCGAAAAAGGCAGCGTAAAAGTAGGCGGGCAGTATATGGACAAGGTGGAATACTGCCATATCGAAAATTACAGCATGCCCGACATTGAAGAAACGGGCCCGGCCAACGATTATGGCGGTTACAAAGGCAGTGCCAATAACCACCACCACATCATACAGAACGTGGTAGACACGCTGAAAGGCGAGGGCAGCATTACTACGAATGCCTTGGAAGGTCTGAAGATCGTGGATATCATCGAACGTATTTATGCATGCCGTAATACGCCAAAGGGTTAATAAACACCATAATCAATAAATATACTAAATTACAGGGAGGCATATACTAAAACGTGTATGCCTCTTTTCGTACAGGCAATGATTTTTTGTACAGTTGTGTAATCAGAATTTCTCTTTCTTCTTTTTGCCTTTTTCGTCGTAGCTGAACCAGATACCGGTTTTGCGGCCATGTATATACTCGCCTTTGCTTTTCAGTTTGCCGTCGGGATAAAACTCAGTGGCTTCCCCATGTAACTCACTCCATTCATTCATAACGGTCTGCCGCTGTACCTGTCCGTTTTCGTAATACGTGGTGTGGGAGCCTGTCAGTTTCCCGGAAGTATTGGTCGTACCTGATTCTTCCAGCTGTCCGTTGGGATAGAATTTCTGTTGTAGACCCACGCGGCGGCCGTTGTTATAGGTCGTAAGCCGTTTTTTGGCACCGTCTGCGTAATATTCGGTCCATTCGCCGTTGCGTTCTGCGGCGCTGTAGGAGCCCTGCTGTTTCAGGCTGCCGTTCTCATAGTAATACTTCCAGGTGCCGTCCTCCTTATCGTTCAGCAGAGTGCCTTCGCGTACCAGTTTCCCTTTTTCATAATATTGCCACAGACCGCTCTGTTTTCCCTTTTCATTATAATTTCCCCGGAAACTGATGTCGCCGTTCTCTTCGTATTCCACATAGCTGCCGGTGCGCACGTCGTTCGTGAAATGGGTCTCCACATCTTTATTACCATTTTCGTACCAGCCCGCAAAATCCCCGTCGCGTTTTCCGTTTTTATAGGTACCGCTTTCTTTCAGCTGTCCGTTAAGGTAATAGTTTTTAAAAGGTCCGTTCTTTTCTTCATTCCCGTTCAGGGTAAAGCTGGCCCTGGGATTCCCGTTCTCGTAGAAGTAATCGACCTGTCCCACGAGCACTCCGCAGAGTGTAGATCCTTTTATTTTTACCTGTCCGTTCTCATACAGTTCGGTATAAGGCTGGGGCGTGGCGGGACTGTATTTTTCAAACTTTACGGTACGGCCGGCCACGAACAGGTTCTTATCCTTACCGTCGACCGTTACGGAGGCCTTTTTTTCCAGCACTTTCAGGGTGCATCTGCCGGCAGAGGCGGAAACCACTGCCACGTAGCCGATGGAGATCCAGCCGGTCATAATGCCGCCGAAGAGCTTTTCTTCAAACTTTTTATACAGATCGCCCCGGTCGCCGGCTTTGGGCAGATCGCCTTCCAGGTCGCGGATCACCGGACGCGTATTGGAATTATCGGAAAGGATGCCTTCGAACACCAGGTCGGGCTCGGGACATTTTTCAGTGGTCTGGGCCTTTGCCTGCATAAACAGGGCGAGACAGGCGGTTAAAAAGAGCGTGCGGATATACATGGCGTTGCAGGTTTTGTTCAACAAAGCAAAGAAAATCAGGCCAAAACTCAAAAAAAAGACGTTTGAACAGACTATAATACAAGGTGAATGAGCCGGAAGCCGGGGTGAATGTATCTAAAAGCAATACAGTCAGCCTCTAAGGATGGTCTTAGCGGTTATATAACAGGAACTTTATCGTACATTTTAAAAAGAGATATTAGATTTGCAGCTGATTTTCAAATTTTGACAAAAAGCGGAAGGTCCGCAGAAAACATATATGAGTATATACGATCAGCTGACAGGTAAAGAAGCAAAACTGGCCGTGATCGGCCTGGGATATGTAGGTTTGCCCATTGCACTGGCCTTTGCCCGCAAAGTAAAAGTGATCGGGTTCGATATCAATGCCCGCCGCGTGGAAATGATGCGCCAGGGGATCGACCCCAGTAATGAACTCGAAAGTTCGGAGTTCGAGAACTGTGATATTGAATTTACCGATTCGCTCGATGTGCTGCGAGAGGCCCGCTTTTTTGTGGTGGCCGTTCCCACGCCGATCGATTCACATAACCTGCCCGACCTTACACCCCTGCTGAAAGCCAGTGAAACTGTGGGTAAAGTGCTGAAAAAAGGCGACTACGTGGTGTTTGAATCCACCGTGTACCCCGGCTGTACCGAAGATGATTGCATCCCGGTGCTGGAGCGCATCAGCGGATTGAAATGGAAAGAAGATTTTTCGGTGGGATATTCTCCCGAACGCATCAACCCGGGCGACCGGGAACATACCCTGGCCCGCGTGATCAAGGTGGTGAGCGGCGATACGCCGGAATCCCTGGAGCAGATCGCGAAGACCTATGAACTGGTGGTGGACGCCGGTGTACACCGCGCTGCCAGCATCAAAACGGCCGAGGCCGCAAAAATTATTGAAAATACCCAGCGCGACCTGAACATTGCCCTGATGAACGAACTTTCGGTGATCTTCAGCAAAATGGGCATCAATACCTACGACGTGCTCGAAGCCGCCGGTACCAAATGGAACTTCCTGCGTTTTACGCCCGGACTGGTGGGCGGACACTGCATCGGGGTAGATCCGTATTACCTTACGCACAAAAGTACCCAGCTGGGTTACCATGCCAAGGTGATCACCAGCGGCCGCGAGATCAACGACTATATGGGCGCGCATGTGGCCCGCCAGATCGTAAAACGGCTCATTGCCAAGGATGTGTCGCTGAAATCGTCGCGTGTGCTGGTGATGGGTGTTACGTTCAAGGAAAATGTGACGGATATACGCAATTCCAAAGTGATCGACGTGATCCGGGAATTCGAGAGTTATGGCCTCAAAGTGGACGCCATCGACCCGTATGCCGATGCACAGGAGTTCGAACACGAATACCAGTGCCGCCTGGCCGCAGCTGCCGACGGGCGTTACGAAGCCGTGGTGCTGGCCGTTTCCCACGATGAATACAAAAATTTCGGAGAGGCCGACTTTGCCGCGCTGCTTTCAGAAAATGGTGTTTTTGCCGACCTGAAAGGCATGTACCGCAGTAAATTCGCCTTCGATTACTGGAGCTTATAACATGCATGCGTATCGCAGAAATATTGTCATTACCGGCGGATCGGGTTTTATCGGTTCGCATGTGGTGCGCCTCTTCGTGAACACGTACCCCGACTACCGTATCATCAATTTCGATAAGCTGACCTATGCCGGCAATCCCGAGAACCTGCGCGATGTAGAGAACGCTCCCAATTACGTTTTTATACAGGGCGATATCTGCGATGCAGCGGCCGTGAACGCCGTTTTTGAGGAATATACGCCGGACGGACTCATACACCTGGCTGCCGAAAGTCATGTAGACCGCAGCATTGAAGGGCCCGAAGCCTTTATACAGACCAATGTGCTGGGTACCTTCACCCTGCTGGAAGCTGCCCGTAAACACTGGAAAGACCGCACGGACGTGTGTTTTCACCATGTAAGTACCGACGAAGTGTTCGGTTCCCTGGGCGATGAGGGCTTTTTTACCGAAAGTACGCCCTACGATCCGCAAAGTCCGTACTCGGCCAGCAAAGCCGCTTCAGACCATTTTGTACGTGCGTATTTCAATACATACAGGATCCCGGTGGTCATTACGAACTGCAGTAATAATTACGGGCCCAATCATTTCCCCGAAAAGCTTATTCCGCTCGCTATCACGCGCATACAGGAAAAACAGCCGATACCGGTATACGGGAAAGGTGAAAATGTACGCGACTGGCTATACGCGCCTGACCATGCCCGGGCCATCGACTTGGTGTTTCATAAGGGAAAACGCGGCGAAAGCTATAATGTAGGCGGCTTTAACGAGTGGAGCAATATAGACCTGATATGCCTGCTTTGCGCTATTATGGACCGAAAGCTGGGCCGGGAGCCTGGTGAATCGCAACAGCTGATCACGTTTGTGACAGACCGTCCGGGGCACGACCACCGGTATGCCATCGATGCAGGGCGCATAAAAGCAGAACTGGGCTGGGAACCGACGGTAACGTTCGAGGAAGGTCTGGAAAGAACGGTGGACTGGTACCTGGCCAATACGGCCTGGACAGACCATGTACGTGATGGTTCCTACCGCGATTACATCCGGCGGCAGTATAAGGAAGAATAAGCGCCTCTTTCCTTCTCATTTTATTTTTTTACTCTGTAAATCAGTGCGATAATTCCGTGCAGGATGCTTTTTGAAGCATTTTGCGGATTATTATTTTGCCGTGTGGATTTAATCGGTACTTTTGCAAAGTCTACTAATTAAGTAGACTAATAGAAAGAAACTAAAAATTATCGCTTATATGAGTTTACGATTAGGAGATATAGCGCCCGATTTCAGGGCGGAGTCCTCGGAGGGAGAGATCCGTTTTCACGAATACCTGGGCGATTCCTGGGGTGTACTGTTTTCACACCCGGCCGATTTTACGCCGGTTTGCACCACGGAACTGGGTCGCACGGCCAAGCTGAAGGGCGAGTTCGAAAAACGTAACGTAAAGGCCCTGGCCCTGAGCGTGGACGATGTAGATTCGCACAAACGCTGGATAAACGATATCAATGAGACCCAGCAAACGGAAGTGAACTTCCCGATCATTGCCGACAAGAACCGCGAGGTGGCCGGCCTGTACGACATGATCCACCCGAATGCTTCGGAAACATTTACCGTACGTTCGTTGTTTGTGATCGGTCCGGATAAAAAGGTAAAGCTCAGCATTACCTACCCGGCCAGCACCGGCCGCAATTTCGACGAGGTACTGCGCGTGATCGACAGCCTGCAGCTTACGGCGGATTATAGCGTAGCTACGCCTGCCGACTGGAAGCAGGGCGAAGACGTGGTGGTGGTACCGTCCATCCCCACAGCCGATATCCCCGGCCGTTTTCCCAAGGGATACACCGAGGTAAAGCCCTATCTGCGGCTTACGCCTCAACCGAACCTGTAATGTTGTTTCGCTGTATAAAAGGGGTTCTTCGTAAGGAGAATCCCTTTTTTCGTAGTACCCTCTGCGTGAAATAGTCTTAATTTCCTTGCGGGTTCATAAATCTTGCATTACCTTTGTGCCGTAATTATCATTCTGGTTTAGATGATGAATCTGCCGTCTTTTAAGTTCCTGCACGCCTCATTTACCCCGGGGCATCGTCACAAATGGACTGTTATTTTCCTTTCAAATAATAAAGCCTTTATCCATTAATCCCCCGTTTTTCTTTCACGGGGGAAGAATACCAGGCATTTACGCAGCGCCGTATTTTGTATACGGATGTTTTGTTGCAGATCATTTTTAAAAACGCATATATATAATTGTCAATTTATTCGAAGATGAGTAAGAATAAAACGCACATCCCGGTCGGTCCTTTTCTCCTGGTCTGGGGTTTCAGTTTTGCACTGCTGGCCGGTTTCAGCCTGCTGGTAGCCATACACGCCATTTCGCAGATCTGGCTTTTTGTTCCCCTGGTGCTGCTGGGCCTGGTGGCGTTCGACACCTTCCAGAACAAGCACGCTATCCGCAAGAACTATCCCCTGGTAGGGCGCCTGCGTTACCTGTTCGAATCGGTACGTCCCGAACTGCGCCAGTACTTTTTCGAGGGCGAACTGGACGGTAAACCGTTCAACCGCCGTCAGCGTTCTATTGTGTACCAGCGTGCCAAGAACGAGAAACAGACCATTTCTTTTGGTATGCAGGACGATCCGAACCGCATCGGCTACGAGTGGGCGGCGCATTCCGTGTATCCCAAACAGGCCGACTACACCAAATTCCGCGTAATGATCGGTAACGACCAGTGCAAACAGCCGTACCATGCCAGTATTCTGAACATCGGGGCCATGAGTTACGGAGCCCTGAGTAAAACGGCCATCAGTTCGCTGAACAAAGGCGCCAAGGAAGGCGGCTTTGCGCATAACACGGGCGAAGGTGGTATCAGTGATTACCACCTGCAGGGGGCCGACGTTATCTGGCAGATCGGTACGGGCTATTTCGGCTGCCGCCAGCCCGACGGTCGTTTCAGCGAAGTACTTTTTGCCGAACGCTCTGCCATGCCGCAGGTTAAAATGATCGAACTGAAACTTTCGCAGGGAGCCAAACCCGGTCACGGGGGGCTGCTGCCGGCGGAGAAAAATACGCCCGAAATTGCCAAAATACGTAGTATCGAGCCCTATACTACGGTGCATTCCCCCTCGGCACACAGCGCCTTCAGCAATCCCGTGGAACTTACCTATTTTATCGGTAAACTGCGCGAGCTTTCCGGGGGCAAACCGGTAGGCTTTAAGCTGTGTATCGGCCGCCGCAGTGAATTTACGGATATCGTGGATGCCATGCGTACCACGGGCATTTACCCTGATTTTATTACGGTTGACGGTGCCGAAGGCGGTACCGGGGCCGCTCCGCTCGAATTCATCGACCACATGGGTATGGCCCTCAACGATGCCCTGGTCTTCGTGAACAAAACGCTTAGCGAGGCCGGTATCCGCAACCAGATCCGTATCCTGGCATCCGGCAAGGTGATCACGGCCTTTGATATTGCCCGTACCCTGGCCCTGGGCGCCGACGCCTGTTACAGCGCCCGCGGTATGATGTTCTCCCTGGGTTGTATCCAGGCCCTGAAATGCGACAGCGGTAAATGTCCCGTGGGTATCGCTACCCAGGAAAAAGCCCTGTACAAAGGGATCGACATTACCGATAAGAGCGTGCGCGTAGCCAATTTTCACAAGAATACCATGAAGGCCCTGGCCGACTTTATCGGTTCCTGCGGCTGCGAGGACATTACGGACCTGCGCCCGGAAATGTTCTATAAACGTACACAGACCAATGAGAACCGCGACTTTGCGGAACTTTACGGTATCGGTAAGGACAGGGACCAGTCCCGCGAAAAGCCCTTTGCCTTTGCGCACAACTAAAACGAAATAGATATAGGTTTACTGAAAGCCTGTTCCGCTTTGGGGCAGGTTTTTTTTATCGCAGTACAAGCCACCAGCCCGCCGAGGTAACAAAGGAGACCAGGATACTGATGCCGATAAGCCGGTTGATGAGCGTGGGATTCAAACGGTATTCGTCGGCTACGATGCTGAGCGAAAGCAGTACGGGCATGGCCGATTCAAAAACGGCGATCTGTGGCACGGGATCTTTGATATTGTCGGTCAGCAGCAGACATACGGCGTAGATGAGGGCCGGGGCCAGTAACAGTTTGTAGGAAAGAACGGCCGACATCGGGCGAATGTCCCTGCGCCAGCCTTCAAAATTAAGCTGCAGCCCGATGGAGAACAATGCCAGGGGCGCTACGGTGCCGGCCAGGGTGTTAAAAAGCGGGTTCAGCGGCGTAATGTCTATAAGTGCAGGCAAACTGAGGGCGGCCGCACAACCGATCAGCGGCGGAAAAGCGGCTACCTTGCGCAGCAGCATTGGCAGGGAAAGCGAGTGGGAGCCCGAACCCCGCACGGCCAGCGTAATACCGAAGACCGAAAAAATAAGGAAGGTGACCTGGTCGCAGATCACGGCCACGGGCAGTTTATCTTCGCCGAAATAGGCCATAATGAGCGGGAAACCGACAAAAGACGTATTGCAGAGTCCGGCGGCCAGTTGCAGTCCGGTGGTCGTGGGTTTGTCCAGTTTGCGGAAGCGGCCGTACCAGGCGCCGAACAATACCCCTCCGCCGAAGACGATGAGCGGTGCCAGGGCGGGGATCAGCATTTCGCGGCTCCAGGTAATGCCGGGCAGGTATTTAAAGGATACGGCCGGCAGAGCCAGGTAAATGATCCAGGTATTGATGCCTTTATGCAGGTCGCGGGGGAGCGTACCCGAGCGCCTGAGCAGGTAACCTGCCCCGATACAAACGGCTATCAGTATAAATGAATTCATGAACCTTACCCGGAAATTCCGGCACGAAGGTATATACAAAAAGACGGGAAAGCGGATTAAATGCGCTAAATAGCTATAGCACCGCGTTTATTTAACGGCAATGCCGATGCTGAGGCCACCCCGGATATCGTAGGGGATCACGCCCAGCGATCTGGTGGTGAAACGGTCCTGCGGGCTGCCCATGGTATTCCACTGGTAATAGTTATAACCCGCTCCGGCAAAAATATTGATGGCGAACCAGTTGCCGAGTATCCACTGGTAACCGGCCACACCCCCGGCTGCGCCCATGTGTATCTGAGCCTTGTGGCGGCTTACGCTCGCGTTCTGCGTTACCGGATCGTAGGAATCTTCGTAGGTGGAAATAAGGCGGTAGAAATGATACTGCAGGTAAGGGGCCACGTAAAAGCCGCGCAGGGCCTTTTTCCAGGGATAAAAGCGGAATTCGAGGATCCCGCCCGCCGTCATGAAATTGGTGGGATAGATCCGGCCGCTTACATCGGTATAGATACGGTTACTGCCGAAAAAGCCGTTGATGTTCACAGAGACCAGGGGCGAAATATACCGTTCATAATCCACATTGCCGATCAGTACAAAGGCCGAAACGGGATTGACCCGAATGGCGTTCTTGCGTACTTCTTTATCCCATTTGAAATCGTAACGTGTCGAAATGGTGTCTTTGAGATTCCGCAGCGGTCTTACCTTTTCTTTCGGTTTTTTTTCGCGGGGCTTTTTGCCGCCGGTGGCGGACGTATCTGTCTGAGCCCGGACCGCTGTGTTCAGTGAACATATAAGTAGTACCAATATCAGACAGATACGTTTCTGCATAAGAGTTTACAAAGAGGCGGTCGTAACGCCGTTGTTTATTTTTTTCACCAGGCCCTGCAGCACATTGCCCGGTCCGCTTTCGATAAATTCGGTGGCGCCGGCGCTGATCATGTTCTGCACGGACTGTGTCCATTTTACGGGAGCCGTGAGCTGGTCTACCAGGTTTTTACGGATAATTTCCGGATTTGTTGCAGCTTCGGCCGTAGCATTCTGAAACACAGGACATACCGGTTCACTGAAACGGGTCTGGTTGATGGCGGCTTCCAGTTCTACGCGTGCGGGTTCCATCAGGGGCGAGTGAAAGGCTCCACCCACGGGCAGTACCAGCGCTCTTTTGGCTCCGGCGGCCTTCAGCAGTTCGCAGGCGCGGTTCACGGCGTCCACGGTGCCGGAGATCACCAGCTGCCCCGGGCAGTTGTAATTGGCGGCCACTACCACATCGTCGGTAATGCTGCGGCAGATCTCTTCCACGCGGGCATCTTCCATACCCAGTACGGCGGCCATGGTCGACGGTGTTATCTCACAGGCTTTCTGCATGGCCATGGCGCGTTTGTATACCAGTTGCAGGGCGTCGGTAAATTCAAGACAGCCATTGGCCACCAGGGCCGAAAATTCGCCCAGGGAGTGCCCGGCGGTCATACCGGCAGGACGGCGTTCGGCCGCCGACAGGTAATTGATGACGCTGTGCAGGAAAACAGCCGGCTGGGTTACGCGGGTCTGCTTCAGCTCTTCGTCGCTGCCGCTGAACATAATGTCGGTAATGCGGAAGCCCAGAATTTCATTGGCCTGCTCAAACAGCGCACGGGCCTGTTCATTAGTGTCGTACAGGTTCTTACCCATACCGCTGAACTGAGATCCCTGTCCGGGAAATACGTATGCAATCATTCCTGAATGTAATTTTTTGGGTAAATATACATTTTAGGGGCACAAAGGCACAATGCAGCGGTAAATTGTGAAAAAAAAGAGGCCGTGCCGGCGCATAAAAAAACCCCGCTTCGGGCGGGGCTTTCTGTATTATTTCAGTTTGAAATCTTCGAGGAATTTGGTGGTGTATTCACCCTTCCGGAAGCGTTCGTCCTTCATCAGCTGCTGGTGGAAGGGGATGGTGGTCTTGATGCCTTCGATCACGAACTCGTCCAGGGCGCGGCTCATCTTGTCGATGGCTTCTTCGCGGGTCTGGGCCACGGTGATCAGTTTGGCGATCATACTGTCGTAATATGGCGGTATCACGTAACTGGCGTATACGTGTGTGTCCACGCGCACGCCGTGTCCGCCGGGGGAATGAAAACTGGTGATCTTACCCGGTGAAGGACGGAAATCCGCATAGGGATCTTCGGCATTGATGCGGCATTCGATGGCACACATCTGCGGGTAATAGTTCTTCCCGGATATTTTTTCGCCCATGGCGATCTTGATCTGTTCCTTGATCAGGTCGAAATTGGTCACTTCTTCCGTGATCGGGTGTTCAACCTGGATACGGGTGTTCATCTCCATAAAGTAGAAGTTGCGGTGCTTGTCTACCAGGAATTCGATGGTACCCACGCCTTCGTAACGGATGGCCTCACAGGCTTTGATAGCGGCTTCACCCATGGCTTCTCGCAGTTCGTCGGTCATGAACGGTGAAGGGGTTTCCTCAACCAGTTTCTGGTGACGGCGCTGGATAGAACAGTCGCGTTCGCTGAGGTGACAGGCGTGTCCGAACTGGTCGCCGGCAACCTGTATCTCGATGTGACGCGGGTCCTCGATGAATTTCTCCATGTACATACCGTCGTTGCCGAAAGCCGCTGCGGCCTCGTTGCGGGCGGTATCCCAGCTTTTTTCCAGGCTTTCTTCGTCCCAGATCACGCGCATACCTTTACCGCCACCGCCGGCCGTAGCCTTGATGATAACGGGGTAGCCGATCTCTTTGGCGATCTTGCGGGCCGCTTTCAGGTCGTCGATGAGTCCTTCGGAACCCGGGATGGTAGGTACGCCGGCCGCTTTCATGGTCGCTTTGGCAGAGGCTTTATCGCCCATGCTGTCGATCATTTCGGGGCTCGGACCTATGAATTTGATCCCGTGCTGTGCGCAGGTCTTCGAAAAAACGCTGTTCTCGCTCAAAAAGCCGTATCCCGGGTGAATGGCATCGGCATTGGTGAGCTCGGCAACGGAAATAATATTGGCAATTTTAAGATAGGAGTCTTTACCTGCGGGCGGACCGATGCACACGGCCTCGTCGGCGAAGCGTACGTGCAGACTGTCTTTGTCGGCCGTCGAATATACGGCAACGGTCTTGATACCCATTTCTTTACAGGTGCGTATTACACGGAGGGCGATCTCGCCCCTGTTGGCAATCAGTACTTTTTTAAACATACCCTATGTTTTTTAACCGGGTATTCCCGGCCTGATAATGAATGATCTGAAATGTAAATGCGTATTAGGCCGGTTCAACCAGGAACAGCGGCTGATCGTATTCTACCGGGGTGGCATCGTCAACGAGTACTTTTACGATACGTCCGTTGATCTCGCTTTCGATCTCATTAAACAGTTTCATGGCTTCGATCATACAAACCACGTCGCCTTTCTTAATGTCGTCCCCGATGTTCACGAACAGGTCTTTATCGGGAGAAGGACGACGATAGAAAGTGCCTACCATGGGCGACTTGATCTCTACGTACTTGCTGGTGTCGGCAGCGGGAGCGGCGGCCGGCGTTGCGGCAGCCTGGGCAGGAGCGGCAACAGCAGGAGCAGCGGCAACGGGAGCGGCAGCTATTACGGGTGCAGGGGCCTGTACAGCAATGGTCTCTATTTTTGTAGCACCGGTCTTGATAACGATCTTAACACCGTCCGTCTCCAGCTCTACTTCGTTAACTCCACTTTTGGCAACGAATTTTATCAAGTCTTGTATTTCTTTCAAATCCATAAATGAAAAGATTTAGGGCGTAAAAGTAGGTAATTTTTCAAAATGGCCTCAAAAAGTGCATTTTTTTAGTGAAAACGGAAGGTTTTGCGTGCTTTTTGGCGAGTCCGGAGTCCGAAAGTCCGGAGTCCGCAGAAAATGATGCGGATGGGTTTAGTAGTCCTGCGGATAGAAACAATAGGTAAATAACCGTCAATAGCCGGACTGCCTGACTATGGACACCAGACTCCTTTTTTGTGAAAACGGGAGGTTCTGCGTGCTTTTTAGCGAGTCTGAAGTCCGAAAGTCCGGAGTCCGCAGAAAATGATATAGCAGAAACAATAGGTAAATAACCGTCAATAGCCGGACTTCCGGACTACAGACACCGGACTATTTTATTTGCCGGACCCGATACTCCGGACTTTCGGACTAATATTTACATTTGCCGCCATGTTCCGCTTCTGGCCGCATATACTGCTGATACTCGTAAACGTTTTTTACGGGGTCAATTTCCTGGTCGCCAAGGAAATTATGCCGCTGTACGTGGGCCCTTCGGCCCTGATCCTGATCCGGGTGCTGGCCGCAGCCCTGCTCTTTGGAATTACCCTGGTACTGCTGCGCATCTGTAAAAGCCGCTTCCTGGAAAATACCGCCCTCTGGCCTGAACGCAGCGATCTGCCCCGTTTTATCCTGTGCGGACTTACCGGGGTGGCCATGAACCAGCTGCTTTTTTACGAAGGCCTTAATTATACCACGCCCATCAATGCGGCGCTTATTTTTACCTCCAATCCCCTGCTTACCCTGCTGGTTTCACTGGTGCTGCTGAAACAACGCGCTGGTGTGCTCAAATGGGCCGGAATGATCACCGGGGGCATCGGTGCCGTGGGACTCATCGTACTTTCCCGCGGGGCGGGCGATTTTTCAGGCGATACGCACCTGGGCAACCTGATGGTGTTCCTCAACGCACTTTCCTATGCCATTTACCTGGCCCTGGCCAAACCGCTCATGCAGAAATACAACCCGCTGGTGGTCATCTTCTGGAACTTTGTCTTTGGTATCTGCTTTGTGTTACCTTTTTCGTACGGACAATTCCGGCAGATCGAATGGAGCGGTTTCCCCGAACATGTATGGTGGGGACTGCTGTTTACCGTGCTGGCGGTCACCTATTTTGCCTACCTGGCCAGTATCCTCGCGCTGAAACGCCTGCAGCCCTTCCAGGTGAGCGTATACGTATACCTGCAGCCTATGGTGGCCGCCCTGCTGGCCCTGTACCTGGGCAAAGACCGGCTTTCGCTGCCCCTGGTGGCGGGCGGACTGCTTATTTTTGCCGGGGTGTATTTCGTGATCCGGCCGGAGAACGGATTCTTAAAAAAGCGTTATTTCTGAAGCTGCTGTTCGCTTTTGTGTACATTTGAGCAACTTAAAAAACAACAATCATATGAAATGGATCCTATCAATTCTGATCTGCAGTAGCATGAGCTATGCATCGGCCCAGAGCCTGTACATCAACGGCAGTAAAAAAGGTGAGATCGAAAGCGACGGCGATGTGTACATCAACGGCAGCAAGAAAGGTTACATCGAAGGTGACGGCGACGTATACGTGAACGGCAGCAAAAAAGGCTATATCGAGAACGACGGCGATATTTACGTGGACGGCAGCAAGGCCGGTTACGTGGAAAGTGACGGCGACGTGTACAAGAATGGCAGCAAGATCGGTTACATCGAGGGCGATGGCGACATCTACAAGAACGGCAGTAAGATCGGCCAGGCCTCTTCCTCTACCAAGAGAGAATGGGTAGCCGCTGTGGTGTTCTTCTTTTTCAGTTCCGACCTGGGACTGTAACGAAAAACGTACAGCTGACCGGGTGCGGGATTCAGAGAGGAGAGTCCGTAGTAAAGGGACGGACTCTGTTTTTAAACGGTTTTAATAATGATCTGTATGAAGTTGATTTTTTTTATACTGCTCAGCTGCAGCAGTATCTCCTTTGCCTCTGCACAGTACCTGTACATTAACAACAATCGCAAGGGCGAGATCGAAATGGACGGCGACATCTACATCGGTTACAACAAGGTCGGCTATATCGAAAGCGACGGCGATGTATATAAAGGCTATAATAAGGTAGGTTACATTGAAAACGACGGCGATATTTACGTAGGTTACAGCAAGGCCGGTTACATCGAGAACGACGGCGATGTATATAAAGGATACAACAAAGTAGGCTATATTGAGAACGACGGGGATATCTACATCGGCTACAGCAAGATCGGTGAAGCGCCTATGGCCATACGCCGCGAATGGATAGCCGCCATCGTGTTCTTTTTCTTCAGCGAAGAGCTGGGGGTGGAGATAAAGTAAGTAAAGAGGAATGAGGTTGGAGTAAAGAGTCCGGTAAAAGAGTGAGGAAACGGATCCGGCCGGAGGTTTCTGACTATAAAGTCCTTGCTCATTACTCTTCGCCCGGAACTTATATCCGGAAAATTTCTTTCTTTGTGCTACATCGAAACACATCTGCATGAAGACAAACAGCCGTGCACTCGTCACTCTTATTTCCGTTTTCTTTTTCTGGGGCTTTGTAGCGGCCGGGAACGATATACTGATCCCCGTTTTCAAGGCCAAGCTGGACCTGAGCCAGTCGCAGTCGATGATGATCGCCTGGGTGTTCTATATCGGCTACACCGCGGGTTCCATTATTTACCTGCTGATATCGGCCCTGCTTAAAAAAGACGTGCTGCACGCCATCGGCTATAAAAAAGGTATTTCCTTCGGACTGGTCGTCTCCGCCCTGGGGACCCTGCTGTTCTACCCGGCTGCCGAATACGTTTCCTTTGGACTTACCCTGGCCGGCCTGTTTATCGTGGCCCTGGGTTTTTCGTTGCAACAGACCGCCGCCAATACGCTGGCCGTCATCATCGGCGACCCGGCCGACGGTAACAAACGCCTTTCCCTGGCAGGCGGCGTAAACAATATAGGTACCACCATTGCCCCGCTCATCATCAATTATGCCATATTCGGCTCCTCATCCGGCGTGGATGCGGCCGCCATCGAAATATCATCCGTTAAGATACCTTACCTGGCCCTGGGCGTATTGTTTGTTATTGCCGCTGTTGTGTTTTACGTATCACGTATCCCGGAGCAGCGTGCAGAAACGGAAGAACCCGGCACGGCAGTCAGCGGGAAAAAGGCCTGGAACTACACACAGCTGTTGCTGGGTATGCCGGCCATTTTTTTATACGTGGGCGTGGAAGTGTCCACAGCGGCCAACCTGCCCGAATTCATGAAACACGAACTGGGTTACAGCGAAGGCGACGTAGCGC
This sequence comes from Bacteroidia bacterium, assembly GCA_016742095.1. Classification (GTDB taxonomy): domain Bacteria; phylum Bacteroidota; class Bacteroidia; order CAIKAF01; family CAIKAF01; genus JACVCJ01. The sequence continues at coordinate 27,000 of JACVCJ010000003.1, read as the reverse complement.
CCTTTGTGGCCCTGTTCTGGGGCAGCCTTATGATCGGTCGATGGACGGCCGCCGCCGATGCGTTCTCCCTTTCGTCCATGGCCAGGAAGATCCTGGGCCTGGTATTGCCTTTTGCTGCTTTCGGCCTGTTTATCGTAGCCAATCTCATTGCCGGTAAGGACGTGAGCATGTTCATGTGGTATCCCCTGGTGATCGTAGTACTGATCGTCGCCAATCTCATCAGTAGGGGCAATGCGGCCCGGCAGCTGCTTTTGTACAGCGGGCTGGGTATTGCGGCACTGCTGCTGGGCATGTTCAGTCCCGATCCCTATATCTCGGTATTCGCCTTTATTTCGGTAGGCCTGTTCTGCTCTACGCTCTGGCCCTGTATTTTTACCCTGGCCATTGCCGGACTGGGCAAAGCGGCCAACCAGGGTTCGTCCTTCCTGGTAATGATGATCATGGGCGGCGGCTGGATCTCCCTGATGCAGGGCGTACTGGCCTCCGAAAATTTCCTGGGCATACGCTATTCCTACGTTATGGGCATTATCTGTTTTGCCTACCTGGCCTTTTATGCCGTTTCCGTGAAAAGAATTCTGCAAAAACAAGGTGTAAAACTCTGATATCCTTTTTACTTTTGGAACAAAATTCGGGAAAATGGAACTTTGGGCAGGGATCGATGTAGGCGGAACCACCACACAGGTGGGCCTGGTAGATGCATCCGGCAGGATCGTGTACAAAAACACCTTTCTTACGGGCACCTCTCCCGAGCCGCATGAACTGATCCGTGCACTGAGCGTATGGATACAGGCCAAGGTACAGGGTCTCAAAGGCCGCCTGATGGCCTGCGGTATCGGCGCGCCCAACGGCAATATCTGGTCGGGCTGCATAGAACACGCGCCCAACCTTACCTGGAAAGGCATCGTACCTTTTGCCGAACTTACGGCCGCCCGCCTGAAATGTCCCGTGCAGCTTACCAATGACGCCAATGCGGCCGCCCTGGGCGAAATGCGTTTCGGCTCGGCAGGCAATAAAAAGGAATTTCTCTTTATTACGCTCGGTACCGGGCTGGGCAGCGGAATTGTGACCGACGGGAAGATCCTGTACGGGCACAGCGGTTTTGCCGGGGAACTGGGCCACGTGATCATGTATCCCGGCGGAAGGGACTGCGGATGCGGACGTAAAGGCTGCTCCGAGACCTACTGTTCGGCAACGGGCCTGGTACGCACCTACCGGGAACTTACCGGGGAAAACGAGAACCACACCTCACGATTCATATACGAAAAAGCCCGCGAGGGCGAAGCGGAGGCTGTCGAGGCCTTCGATATCACCTGCCGTCACCTGGGCCTGCTGCTGGCCAACAGCGTAGCGGTCACTTCGCCGGAATGCATATACCTTTTCGGCGGACTTTCCCATGCCACGGAATTTATTTTCCCGGGTACCATAAAGTATTTCGAAGAGAACCTGCAGCAGATATTCAAGGGCACTGTGCAGATACTGCCTTCGGCACTGCCCGAGCACGATGCAGCCATACTGGGTGCCGTGGCGCTGGTGCACGATTTCCGCGAAGCATATACGCTCTGAAAACGAACACATTATTAAAGCAGAAGTCATCCGGTTTCCGGAAATAGCCGTATTTTAGCTATATGCTGCGCACTGTGGTCCGGGTAAAACGTCTTCTTATGCTGCTGGTATTGCTGTACTTCGCCGGAATTCTGTTCTCCGGGGACCGGCATTTCATCCCTGTTTTTAGTTTCGGGGCAGGGTACCTCTTTTTCCTGCTGGCCTATACGGCCCTGTTTTTGTACATGCGTGTACAGAAAAGATCAGGCAGCCTGTACATTATACCCGCCGGTAAAAGCTATATGGACCATTACGCCTTTATGGTGCTATTGATCGTTTCGGTCTTCTTCGCTGTGCTGAATTACGTATCCGAGGAACCGGTCAATAAGATCCACCTGCTGAATATAGCCGGCTTTGGCCTGATGTATATACTATTTAAGGCCTTCCCGGAGTATAATAACGGGCTGCTTTTCGACGCACAAAGCCTCTACTGCCCTAAAGCCTTTTTCGGCGTATATTCATGGGAACAGCTTAAAATGCTGAGGGCCGACGTTAAACGAAGTATATTTAGTATACACGTAAAAAGTTCTGCCTCGCGGGAGATAGATATTGACACACAGTATATGCAGGTCCTTAAAGAGGGATTACTGCGTTATTGTCCGCCGGAAAAACGGATATTAATAGAATAGAAAATCCGTAGGAATAACGCCTGTTGTCACAGACCTGTCCAGGCTTCCGTCGGGTTTTAGTATATACACTTTGCCATCCTGGTTGTAGGAAAGAGCGTCTGCCGCCCAGATATGACCCGTCTGGGGGTCTACCCGCAATCCGTACCAGTTATGGCCGCTTTCACCGAAGAAGACCTGCGGTGTACTTTCCGAAACGCCCATGGTGTAAATTTTGTTGCTTCCGAGGAAATACAGGCGTTCCCCGGCCTGGTTGATGCGTATTTTAAAAGCACCCTGTGCATCCAGCGTAATATTCTGCAGTATGGTATGCGTGGCCGGATCGATCTGTACCAGCTTCGAAGCGGAGGTCTGGCCCAGGTTTCCGCCGCAGAGCGCCCACAGCTTACCGTATTTATCCTTCACCACCGAACCGGGCGTACTGCCGGTAAAAATACTGTCTGTAACGCTGTGCTGCTGGGTATTTATTACATATACGTAATTTTTTTCGTAGTTGCATACAAAGACTTTCCCTTCGGCAAGCACCATTTCTTCGGTCCAGCCGGGCAGGCTTACCGATCCGGTGATGTTCATGCCGGGCAGACCTACCACGTACAGCTTATCGGCATACAGGTCGCTCACATAAGCGGTTGTGGCATTTACGGGCAGGATAAAACGCGGACTCATAAAACCCGTGGCGGTCTGTTCCGATTTAAAATCGCTGCGGCTCATTTTCTCGATCTTGCCGGAATTGTTTACCACCACGTACAGGCTCTGGTCCAGCATCAGGGCGCTTTGCACCACATCGCCCAGGGGGCGGTTGTTCTTTGCCGTGAATACGTTTGCATAAAAAGCGCCGTCCGATTTGTCATAATAGTCGATACGGGCATTGGCCATCCCGAAATTCCCCTCGCAGAGAATAACCACGCCCTGCGCGTCTGTTTCCGAAGGTAACTCGGTCACGGGCGGTTTTTCCTTGCCGCAGGACACAAGTACGAGGCTGAGCACGGCGGCCCAGAAGCTTACTGTTTTACAAGAGCGATGCATTGTTGTGCTGTTTTAAAATAGTATATACCCGGAGCCAGCGCAGCCATTTGCAGTTGCAGGGTGCCGGAGGCTGATCTGCCGTTCAGAATAACCGAACCGGTACTACTGATAAGCGTATACGAAGTTCCGGGTCCTATATTTTGTATATAAATGAGATCTGTAGCCGGATTGGGCCATGCGCGCAGTTCATCACTTTTTTGCGTATATTCATCAACGCCGGTGCCGAATGCAAAATGAATTACGCCCACGGCATCCAGGTCGAATCCGCCGGAAGCAAATTCCGTGGGCCAGGGATCGTTCACCGGGCGGCCTTCGTTGTCGTAACTGCGGTAAGGCGCCTGCAGGGAGCCCACTACGTCTACCAGGCGTATATGCGTAACGGCGCTTTTGTTCAGTGCGGGATCATCGGGTACTTCGTCCAGGTCGAAAGGTGTGCCGTACAGGGCGCGGTATTTGCCGGCGAAGTTGTGCACTTTGGTCAGATCGCTATACGAAAAGTTATCGAGCTGTGTCAGCGTATCCACATGCGATATGGCCGGGAAGCGAAAGAAATGCTCCCCGTCAGAACTTACTTCCACAAAGGCCAGTTCCAGGTAATTGTTCGTGAACCCGTTCTCGAACACGGCAAAATCGGGCCCGGCCGCATTCTGTATAGGATAGGGAAAAGTAAGCACGGCCACCCCGCTGTCTCCCAGGCTGATCACCGTAGAGCCGTCGGGCAGGCCCAGTGCATCCTGTTCAGAGCCCAGGTCAACGGTGCCGAGGGAAGGGTTCGAAATATTTATGTACCCGCGTTGTACCGTACACCCGTTAGCCCAGCCGGTAAAAGCGCTGCTGTCCCAGTACATGGCGGTACTGCCCGGCTGTCCCGGGGCAGCGGCAAACTGCGCCCGGGTCAACAGAGCTGTACTTAAGAATAGAAGTAAAAAAAGATATCTCATCGTTTTACAAACTTAGTAAAAGCAGAACCATGCGCGGTTTCGGTCTTCAGAATATATACGCCGCTCTGCAGCGATTGCAGGTCGATACGGGCCGGGGAAGAAACCGCGTTCTGCTGCGTCATTACCTGCCCGGAGAGGCTGATCACCTGGAGGCTGGCCGCTCCGCCGGTCTCTACAAAAAGCTCGTTCAGCGCCGGGTTCGGCCATACGTTGTAGCTGATGGTCTCTGCATTTTCCACGGAAAGCGGTGTGATGAGCTTAATATTGTCCATCGCAAAATACAGGGGGGTATTTATGCCCCACTGGCCTACGTCCGAAGACTGGAAGAAGAACATAATGCTGTCGGCGGTGGCAATGCTGCTGAGGTCGATGGTGGTCCAGCTGTCCAGGATATAGTCCTGTGCGTTGTTGCTGAAGCGGAAATCGGCCAGGTAAAAATCAATGGTGTCGTCCACCTGTGTGCCGTTGGCATAGCCTACGATCTGCAGCAGCAGGAAGTCGGGATCGTTACCGCTGGCTCCGCCGAATTTCTTGGCAAAGGCATCTCCGTCGCGCATGCTGAGCGCCGCCAGGGTGGTATTGTTCACATCCATGGAGAAAAAGTGCTTGCTGCCGCTTTTGGTCATGCCCAGGTTGCCGTTGTAAAAGATCATGTAATTGGCCGAATTTTCAGCACCGGAACCCGAAATACAGGAATACTGGTTGCCGTAGCCCGCCGTGGTATCGTCCGTGGTATTCGACAGGGCAAAACCGTACCAGTAGCCGGTTGTATCGTGGTAATTGTGAAAGGTAAGATCATCGAAGGTAAAGGTACTGTCATTGATGGAACTCTCCGGGCCGAGGGGAGCGCTGTCGAAGTTCACCACCGTCTGTACCAGCTGGGCATTGGCCTGCAGGGCACAGGCAGATAAAAGCGTAAAGATTACTTTCTTCATTTTCGTATATGTATTAAAATATTTGTTCCGATCGTTACCTGTATGCCGGGCATGGGGCGCAGGGCCACCACTTCGTAATACTGGTCCATAAGGTTCTGGAGGGTGACGTAACCGCTCAGGCTCAGTTTTTCCCATTTTTTCTCTGCCGATACTGTAAGATCTGCCGTGGTATAACCGGGCAGGAACTGGTTATTGTCGGCCGTGATAAAACGCCTGGACACATAACGCTGCGTATAGCCCAGGCTCAGGAAACGCCAGCGATAATAGATACTCAGTGAGGCCAGGTGTGCGGGGGTATAGATAAGGGCCTTGCGGTTCAGCAGGCTGTCGGAGGTGCGCAGCAGCTGTGTAAAGGTATAGGTGTAGTTACCCGTGATATCCAGGGTGTGTTCTTTCCAGCTTTGCAGGTAACGCAGGCGGGTTTCGGCGCCGGCCGCCAGGGTATTGTCCATATTGGTCACGCTCCAGTAAATGCCGTCGGGGATCCAGAGAATGCGGTTCTTCAGGTAATTGGCAAAAGCGCCGGCTTTGAGGCTGAAGGGTCCTTTTCCCCATTGCAGCTGCAGGTCGCCGCCCACGCCATCTTCCGGCAGTACGGTCGGGTTCCCGCCGGGTACCCAGTAGCGGTCGTTGAGGGTAGGGGCCCGGAAGATACGCCCGCTCTGCATATGTAAGCTCAGCCCGTGGCGGAAGGGCAGGGTAAAGGCCAGCTGGGGCACCAGGGCAAACCAGCGGGAAGCGAACCAGCCCGGACGCAGGAATACCCGTACATCGGCCTTGCCGGGTTTCGTATATAGATAACCGAGTGCCGTACTTACGTTGTGCAGCGCTATGTAAGGCGCCTGGTAAGCGGGCACGAACCCGCGCTGGTAGGTATATTGTGCCCCTGCAAAAAGGCGGTGGTGTTTATGTATGCGGAAATTATACTGGGCATCGGTGATCCACTGCAAAAAGCCGGAATAGGAACCCTGGCTCAGTCCGTCGTCGGCATAGTACAGGTCTTCGGCCATAAAAGCCTGTTTCAGGCTGAAGGAATGTTTTGCGTATATGCCTTCCAGTCCGGCCAGTGCGCGAACAAAACGGTCGTTCTGCCGGGCGTTGAGTTCGGCGGTATATATAGGTGCGGGCACCTGGCGTTTGCTGTTGCCGTACCAGAGGGAGGCGAGCAGTTTTATATGCTTGCCGGCGCGGTAGCTGTAATCGAAGGTGGCGCCGCCCTGTTGCAGTTGTGCGTTGCGACGGTTCTTTTCCGGAAGGCCCATCTCTTGCCAGCGGGGAATGGGAAAATTATTTTTCGTATAACGATGCCAGCCGTTGGCGGCGATGGAATGCCGGCCTGCGGTAAAACGCAGGTTCAGCGCCTGCCCGAAATTCAGGAAGGATCCGCCGTCCAGCTGAATGCCCACCTGGTTTTCGCGTACCTCGCCGGGGTCCAGTACCAGCGCGCCTCCCGTAGCGCTTACGCCCGCCAGGGAATTGACGTTGCCGGGCTGCCATCCCGAAGCGGAAAAGGCATTGGCGGGGATCAGTGAAAAATCGATGGTGCCCAGGGTATTGTTCTGGATATTGATGCCGTGCCATAATACGGCGGTATGTGCCGCGCCCAGTCCGCGCTGTGTAATGGTGGCAATATTGCCCGGCCCGTAATTTTTAATGAATACGCCGTTCTCGCGTCCCAGCCATTCGGCCATACTGGCCATGGGTAGCGCCTGTTTTACCAGTGTGGAAAAGGAATCGCGGGCGGGAATGATGGATGCCGGCAGCTGGGACCCGGTAAAAACAAAGGTGCGCAGGGTATCCGTCTGTGCCTGCAGGGGCAGCAGCATTGCCGTGAATACGCTTATGGTTACCAGTCTGTTTCTCACACTTGCCTGTCTGGGGATACGGAAATACAGGCAAATGAACGGAACCTGTCCCTGCGGACGTTCCCGATGCATTGCCGGCTTTATTCCCGAAGCCCGGTAAATACTATGTGTTGCAGGCAGGTCTTCTGACTTTTCTCTATCCCGGACGCCTTCCCGTTCCGCTTGCAGCGGAGCAGTGGCATTTGTCCGGATTTCAGCGAGAATTACAGCAGCGGGTACTGTCCCGGATTTACACCGGATTCCCTTTTAAGCCCTTGTAAATAACTTACTAAGGCACCTGGAACGTGGCAAAGGTAGTAAAAATCGTATACAGGCTCAAATATCCTGTAAAAACAGGATTTTGCTATGTGAAATTATCTAAAAAAATTAATCGGATAATGCATATAATAGGCTTAATTTTAAATAATTAACCTTTTACTGTTATTGATTTTTTCTCACAGTTTGGAACTAAACCCCTTTATTATTCGTTGTATACCTATTAACTTTGCAAAAATTTGAGAAACTATGAAGAAGTTGTTAGTAACAGGCCTTGCAGCGCTGGTGGTGAGCGTTTCTGCAGCATGGGGCCAGGCATTTTCGAAGGGTGATGTAACTATTTCGGTAACAATAGGTGCGTCGAGTATGGGTAATATCAATAGCTATAACAGTATTTATTACCCGAATCTGTTCTTCCCCTTTACCGGGCAGGCACTTGCCCAGATGGAGTGGGCTCCCGGCAGGTATGTGGGCGCCGGTTTTACAGTCGGTTTCGGCGGGCGTGCGCCTTATGGTGCCGGCTGGGGCTGGGGTTACGGATCAGGCCAGTTCAATGTTCCCGTGGGTGGCTTCTGTAATTTCCACTTTTACCAGCTCATCGCCGACAAGACCGGTAAGAACATCCATGCCGATAAGCTGGATATCTACGGCGGACTGAACCTGGGTACGGGTGTGGCTTTCTGGCCGGGAAACCCGGGCGGGCAGCGCGTAATGCCCATGATCTACTTTGGCCCTACGGCCGGTATCCGCTACTACTTTACACCCAATTTCGGTGTGACCGGAGAAGTGGGCTGGGGTAAGACCGACGTAAGCGGCGGTGTTATCTGGAAACTGTAAGAAAGAATTTTGTAAAAGTAAGCGAAAAGCCATCCTGCGGGGTGGCTTTTTTATGCCCCTGAGGGTACGAAAACGGCATAAATCACAAAAGGCCGCTCCTGTTAAGAAGCGACCTTTTGCGTTTACCAACCCTTATTGAAGCCAAAGGTACGGCTTTAATTTAAAACACCAAATTTTTTTTTCCTTTTTTTAGTTCAGGCGTTAAAAGTACACGGATTTCGATAAAATTTGCATCGCTTCACTTAAAGCGGGGTGTTCCGGAAAGCCCGTAACTGCCACATAGTCAGAATGGAAAGTCATCTGCTTCTGCTCAACCGGGTGTGTAAAGACCAGTTTGCAGGCATGCAGGGCAATGGCCGCGGGAGGCACTGCCGGCCCGCCGTTATATAAGGTATCACCCAGGATGGGAAACCCTGCGGCGGCGAACTGTACCCGGATCTGGTGGTAACGGCCTGTGAGCAGTTCAATAAACACGGTGGTGGTATCGTCGCTGCGCGCAAGTACGTGACAGCGCAGTTCGGCCTTTTTAGCACCGGGTACGGGCCGCGTGTGCGCCAGTGCTTTGAGGCTGCCGGCCTGCTTTTCTATATAATGTACCAGTTGCCCGGGCCCGGTATAGTCGCCGGCAAGTACGGCCAGGTAGTATTTTTTCCAGTGTTCGCGGCTATGATCGCCCAGTATTTTCAGGGGCTGCCGTCTTTTTGTAAGCAGCAGCAGTCCGCTTACGGGCTTGTCCAGGCGATGCGGGAGTCCTGCCGAAAGCTGCTTTTGCCCGGGATACTTCTTAGCGAGGTATTCCCCGAACCATTTCAGTACGCTTTCTTCGGCAGCGCCGGCTTCACTGGCCAGTCCGGCCGGTTTTTCCACCAGGGCCAGCCAGGGGTCTTCATATACGATGGGCAGGCCGGTACTCATTGACTTTCCTGGGTGTATTGAAGCCATTTATAGGGAAGCAGGCTGCGCAGCACATCGTCTTCGGCCCCGGCAATATCATCCATTACACGGCGGAATTCCGACTGTTTTTTCTGTCTTTCGCTGCTGTTGCCTGTCCGGGAAAGTTCGGCCTCTATATACAGTTTAAAGGCCTGTATCAGCGGCGGATACACCGAACCTTTCACCGGCCGCGATTTTTCCAGGTTGATGAGTTCGCGTTCGGCCAGTTCCAGGCTGTCTTTCTGCAGGTAATAAATAACGAAAAGCAGGCGGTTGTATATTTTAAGTGCCGGGTCCATGGGACCGCTCTGTCTCGAAATGATCTTCTTCAGTTTTTCACTTTCTCCCAGGAAAAGGTAGGTGGTGATCTTCATGGTCTGTATCTGCCGGTTCAGTATCATTTTGGGATGCCGTTCATCGAGCAGTTCCAGGATCTCTTCGGCTTTGCGGTACTGTTTCAGTTTCAGCAGGGTGGTGGCATAGTTGAACTGTATGCCGATGCTGCTCTGGCTTTTGGTAAGGTCGGGGTGGTAAATGAGCATGTCGAACACTTCGCAGGCCCGGTCGTGCTCACCGTGTGCCGAATATTCCATGGCCAGGGCCCCGTTCACGGCGATCCATTCCTGGTCCTTGTAATAAAAATGAGGCATGTCCTTCAGCAGGGCGATGGCCTCTTTCAGGATATCGATGGCCCGTCCGTCCATGGTGCTGTAGGCTTTGGCCTTGAGACCGAAATAAGCGGCCAGACTGCTCTCGTGTTCGGGGAAGTGAATGGTGTGCGTGTCCGGGAACCGGCGCTGGTTGTGGGCCTGGCGCAGGTTATAGCGGTAGCGGTCGATGGAGGCCTCCAGGAAATGACTGAGCCGCATTTCTTCGGTAGCCAGTGTATTTATGATCTTCTGATGCCAGCGGGTACGCTCACTGAGCACTTCGGTCTTTTCGTTGAGCCCGGCGGGCTGCTGCCAGCTGATGAGGTAATAGACCCGGTTGATGCGCAGCAGGTCTGCCCATTCTTTTTGTGCCAGGGCCAGGTCGAACGATTTACGGCAGTATTTCAGGGCCAGGTCGTAGATCGAATTCAGCATGCACCACTTGGCCACCTCGTAAAAAAGCGCATAATCACGGCCGGGATGCAGGTCCTGGGACGAATTTTCCAGGATGAACTCTTCCAGCTTACGTTTCAGGATCTTCATCTCCGTACGCAGCAGGATATCTTTTTCGGGACTGTATTTTTCGTGGTATAACTTCTTGAAAATTACCTCCTTATTCGTTTCGTTCTTCATGATGCCCAGGAGGTTGAAACTGCGTTTCCCCCGGCTTAAAGAGTTCTGAAAACGACGTAGCTCATCTTTGCTTAAGGCCTGTATTAAATCATGCAGCATTACACGGTGATTATTTATAACACAAACATAAACAATAATATAAAGAAATTATATTCTTTTTGAAGAAAATCTGAAGTTCACAAAGCTTTATTAGTTGACTTTCTTCATTTCTTAATATTTGTGAAATTTGAGAATCCTGTAACCCCATTCTCTAACTAAACCAAGTAAAAAATTATTCGGAAATACCCTTTCCGAATTTTTTTTTGCCCTATTCTTCCGTTTCGTTCTCTTCGAAATAGGTCAGGATCGCGTCTTTTATCAGTTTGTGCTGCTGCATGGAACTCAGGTGCGGCAACAGTTCGGTAGGTTCCCAGTGGGGCCAGCCGTCGGCATCCTTACCCAGGTAATTGTAGTATCCGTATTTTTCCAGGAGGGCACATACCGCAATATGCATCACCTCCATCTTCTGGTGTTTGTTCAGTTTTACGTATCCTTTGCCAAGTTCCTGAAGTCCAATAAGAAAGAGTATTCCTTCCACCTCGAAATCCTGGTCAAATTCGGTATTCAGTCTTTTTACGAGCTTAGCCCAACGTACATTTAATTCATCCGCTGCCATGCGGCAAATTTCATTATTTTTGTCATTCTTATTACATTTAATGTGTTTTTGTATAAAATAAGACTGAATTTCAGATACTATGGGATGTAACTCGTGTGCAAGCGGCCGAGGCAATACCGATGCTCTGACCCCTGCCGGCTGCGGTAATAAGGGTTCATGCGGTAGCGGCGGCTGTAATAAATTGAATGTTTTTGACTGGCTTAGTGGTATGCAGGATGCTTCTCCGAACCGTTTTCAATGGGTGGAGGTACGCTTTAAAAATACACGTAAAGAGTTTTTCAGAAATCCGGACAATATCCCCGTGGTAACGGGTGATGCAGTGGCCGTGGAGGCAAGTCCCGGTCACGATATAGGCGTGGTATCGCTTACGGGCGAGCTGGTGCGCGTGCAGATGCGCAAAGCCGGCGCCAGTGTGAACGATGCGGGCAAAAAGCTGTTCCGTAAGGCACGGCCCAACGATATCGACCGCTGGAAAGAATCCATGGGCCTCGAAAAGGACGCTATGATGCTTTGCCGTAAATACGCGGTAGACCTGAACCTGGACATGAAGATCAGCGACGTGGAATACCAGGGCGACGGCATGAAGGCCACGTTCTACTACATTGCCGATGCGCGTGTGGATTTCCGGGAACTGATCAAACTGCTGGCCCGCGACCTGAAAGTGCGTATCGAGATGCGCCAGATCGGATCGCGCCAGGAAGCCGGCCGTGTAGGCGGTATCGGGGCCTGCGGCCGTGAACTGTGCTGCAGCTCCTGGCTTACGGATTTCCGTTCGGTAACCACCACGGCGGCACGTTATCAGCAGCTGAGCATCAATCCGCAGAAACTGGCCGGCCAGTGCGGCAAACTGAAATGCTGCCTCAACTATGAGCTGGAAAGCTATATGGACGCGCTGAAGGAATTCCCGCGCAACAACGTGATACTGCGCACGATGGAAGGCAACGGCTTTCATGTGAAGACCGATATCTTTAAGCGCATCATGTTCTTTGCCTACGAGGAAAGTCCGCATGTTTTTCATGCCCTGCCCCTGAAACGGGTAAAAGAGATCATGGAGATCAATGCACGCAACGAACTGGCCGATACCCTGGCGGGTGTCAAAGCGCAGACGGCGCCAAAGGCAATTACCCCGGAGTCGGGCTTCTCGAACGTGATCGAAGAAGGCAGCCTTACCCGTTTCGATTCCGGCAAGAAAAAGAAAAAGCGCAAGCCCTCTTCCGGCCGGAACAAAAACGCCAAAAGCGGTAATAATCCCGGGAACGGTGGTAATAATCCCGCTAATTCCGGCGGCGGTAATCCAGGTAACAATCCAGGTAATTCCGGCAATACCAAGAATTCCGGTGGAAAGAACAATAATCCGAAAAATGCTAAAAAACCGGAGCAGAAGTAAATTTGCGCTGTTCCTGCTGACAGCTGCGGTGGTGTTTGGCCTGGCCTCCTGTGACGGAGACCGGGTGTACGAATCCTATACCGATATACCGGGCGCGGCCTGGCGTGAGGATTTTAAACCGGAGTTCGAAGTAGAGATCGCCGATACGGCCAGGGCCTATAACGTGATCCTGAACATCCGCAACCATAAGGACTATCCTTACCGTAACCTCTGGCTGCTGCTGGAAACGGGCTATCCCGACGGCAACACCTCGCTGGATACCATGGACCTGTACTTCAACGATGAACTGGGCCGTGAACTGGGCAAATGCAGCGGCGGAAGCTGCGAGAACGCCTTCCTGGTGAACCGCAAAGGGCCGGTGAAATTTCCCTACAGCGGTAAATACAGCTTTCGTTTTTCCCAGCTGATGCGCGCACCCGAAGAAGGCCTGCAGCACATCAGCAATGTGGGACTCCGTGTGGAATATACCAATGCAGGTAACCCTGTTAAATAAAACCTTGTATGGCATCGAAAAAAGGAATGAAAAAATGGAAAATATGGGTACTGGCGTTCAGCCCGCTGCTGGTAGTGATCCTGGCTCTGCTGATGGCAGGTCTGGGCCTCTTTGGCACGCTTCCGGGTTTTGAAGAACTGGAAGACCCCACCTACAGCCGCGCCACACTTATTTACAGTGCCGACGGCAAGGTGCTGGGCCGTTACTATGTACAGAATCGTACCACGGTTACCTATGACCAGATATCGCCCAAACTCATCGATGCCCTGGTGGCCACCGAAGATGCCCGTTTTTATGAGCACAGCGGTATCGACGCCCGCGCTATGATGCGTGCCGTAGGTAAACTGGGCCGCGACGGCGGAGGCAGTACCATTACCCAGCAGCTGGCCAAGATCCTGTTCCACGGCCAGGACCAGAGCGGTGGTAAAGCCGGTCGCCTGCTGCAGAAACTGAAAGAATGGGTGATCGCCGCCAAACTGGAGCGCACCTATACCAAGCAGGAAATTGTGACCATGTACCTGAATGCCGCGGATTTCGGGCATGAGATATTCGGTATACAAACCGCTTCGAAAGTATTCTTTGATAAAAAGCCGGCCGATCTCGATTACCAGGAGGCCGCCATGCTGGTAGGTATGCTCAAGGCCCCGAGCATGTACAGCCCCGTGCGCAACGAAAAAAGCAAGGAACGCTGCCGCCTGCGCCGCAATACGGTGCTGGAACAGATGGTGAAATATGGTAAGATCGACGACGCCACGGCCGAAAAATATAAGAAAATGCCCCTCACTAAGTCTGAGGGTAAGATGTACGAACGCATACAGCGCAACCAGTACGGTATGGGCGATCAGGCCGCGTATTTCCTGAGCGAACTGAAGAAAGACCTGACCACCTGGTGCAAGGAACACAGGAAAGCCAACGGCGAACCCTATGACCTGCACCGCGACGGACTGCGTATCTATACCACCATCGACAGTAAAATGCAGCAATACGCCGAAGACGCCGCCAAAGAGTGGATGGCCCAGCTGCAGGCCCAGTTCTTTAAGACCAAAAAAGGCAATAAGAACGGTCCTTTCCCGCGGAATCTGAGCACCGAGGAGATCGAAAAGAAAATGCGTGCCGACATGAAGAGCAGCGACCGCTGGCGTAACGGTAAAAAAGCCGGGCTGAGCGAGTCGGAGATCGAAAAGTCGTTCCACGAAAAAACAGACATGAAAGTGTTCAGCTGGAAGGGCTACCGCGATACGGTAATGACCCCCTGGGACAGCCTGATGTACTATAAATTCTTCCTGCAGTGCGGTATGATGAGCATGGAAACGCACAGCGGCTTCGTACGGGCCTGGGTAGGCGGTATCGACTACCGTAACTTCAAGTTCGACCACGTGCGCGCCGCACAGCGCCAGGTGGGATCTACCTTTAAGCCCATCGTATACAGTATGGCCATGCAGGAACACCTGTCCCCCTGTATGCAGGTGCCTAATATACAGGTGTGTATCGATAACTGGTGCCCCAAAAACTCGGGCTCCTATAAAGAAGGACAGATGATCAGCCTGCAGGAAGGCCTGGCCAACTCCATCAACTGGATATCGGCCTACCTCATGAAGCAGTACGGGCCTACGGCCACCCTGAAATTTGCCGAAAAACTGGGTATCGACGTGTCGGACATTGAACCGGTACCGGCTATCTGCCTGGGTACGCCCGATATTACCGTGTACGAAATGGTAGGGGCCATCAATACCTTTGCCAATAAGGGTATACACGTAAAACCGCAATACCTGCTGCGCATCGAGGACAAGAACGGCAACCTGCTGGAAGAGTTCTACCCGCAGCGCAACGAGGCCCTGGACGAACAGGCGGCCTATCTTACCATACAGCTTATGAAAGGGGTGACCCAGGGTACGGGCGGCAGGCTGCGTTCCCGCTATAAATTTACCTGGCCCGTGGCCGGTAAAACGGGTACCACGCAGAACAACTCCGACGGTTGGTTCATCGGCACCACTCCCGACATTACCACCGGGGTATGGGTAGGCGGCGAGGACCGCCAGATCCGCTTTGCCAGCACGGCCTACGGTCAGGGTGCCAATATGGCCCTGCCCATCTGGGCCCTGTACATGCTGAAGGTGTACAACGACGGTCAGCTGAAATACAACCACGGCGATTTTGCCAAACCCAGGGGCGAACTGAGCGTGGAGACCAACTGCGGCGAATACCGTTCCGACGTGCTGGAGCAGAACAACTACAACGCCAGCGACGATTTTGACAATCTATTCGAAAAATAATATAAAGTAAAAGAACAATGCCGATCAATAAAGTGGTGTACAGTGCCGAAGAAGCACTGGCAGATATCCGGGACAATATGACCCTGCTCGTGGGGGGATTCGGTCTCTGCGGTATTCCCGAGAACTGCATCAGCGAACTGGTGCGCAAGGGGACTAAAGGCCTTACCTGTATAAGTAATAATGCCGGGGTGGACGATTTCGGGCTGGGACTGCTGCTGCAGAAAAAACAGATCCGTAAAATGATCTCTTCCTACGTAGGCGAAAATGCCGAATTCGAGCGCCAGATGCTCAGCGGCGAACTGGAAGTGGAACTGATACCGCAGGGTACCCTGGCCACACGCTGCATGATGGCCGGCTACGGGATACCCGCTTTTTATACGCCGGCCGGTTATGGTACCGAAGTGGGCGAAGGCAAGGAAAGCCGCCGCTTTACATACAAGGGCCAGGAAAAAGATTACCTGATGGAATACGCCTTTGATGCCGATTTTGCCCTGGTAAAAGCCTGGAAGGGCGATACCGCCGGCAACGTGATCTACCGCCAGACGGCCCGCAACTTTAACCCGCTGATGGCCATGGCCGGTAAAATAACCATCGTGGAAGTGGAAGAACTGGTGCAGCCTGGCGAACTCGACCCCAACCAGGTACATACGCCCGGAATTTATGTAGACCGTATCTTCCAGGGGACACACTACGAAAAACGAATTGAACAACGTACCGTACGCAGCAAATAAGCGTGCATCACTAAAAAGAATAAACAAATGCTCGATAAAACTGGAATTGCAAAACGTATTGCCCGCGAAGTAAAAGACGGCATGTATGTGAACCTGGGGATCGGTATACCCACACTGGTGGCCAATTATATTCCCGAAGGCATTAACGTGGAACTGCAGAGCGAGAACGGTATCCTGGGCATGGGCCCTTTCCCTTTTGAAGGGGAGGAGGATGCCGATATGATCAATGCCGGTAAACAGACCGTGACCCTGCTGCCGGGCGCAAGCATCTTCGACAGCGCCATGAGCTTCGGGATGATCCGCTCGCAGCGCGTGCACCTCACCATCCTGGGCGCGATGGAAGTAAGCGAGAACGGCGATATCGCCAACTGGAAAATCCCCGGTAAAATGGTAAAAGGTATGGGCGGCGCCATGGACCTGGTGGCTTCGGCGCGTAACATCATTGTGGCCATGCAGCATGTGAACAAGGCGGGCGAAAGCAAACTGCTTCCCTCCTGTACCCTGCCGCTCACCGGTGTAAAATGCGTGAAAAAGATCGTAACGGAACTGGGCGTTTTCGACGTGATGGAAGGCGGCGGGTTCCGTCTGCTGGAAAGAGCACCGGGCGTTTCCGTGGAACAGATACGGAATTCTACGGCGGGTAAACTGATCGTGGAAGGCGAAATTCCCGAGATGGTACTGTAAAAAAAACTTCCCATCAGGGGGGACCTGATGGGAAGAAACCTGTGTGTATGAAAAACGTTTAACCTAAACTCCGTGTCAAAGATAAGGCGGCCTCCGGGCTTCGCCAATGACAAAAAAAATGCTTTATCGGGGCCGGATTTTGAACGATTTACCATAAAAATGAAGAACGGGTGCGGGTGAAAATTATTCACCCGTTTGATTTTCAGTCGATTGTATTAATGACAAAATGCGGTCTTCTTCCGACGAAAACGGGGCTTCCTCCCCCCGGAGCTCTCTTTGGGGGCTTTATTTTTTTCAGGTCCCGGTATCCTATAAATTTCGTCTATATCCTCATAAATAAAGCGGAAGCGTAGCTGTAATTTAACCCGCAGGTATGGCAATTATGTTACCTTTGTATAGAAGTTAATCATTTTAAAAACCGTTTAAAATTTAGAAGCTATGGCATTTGAACTTCCAAAATTACCGTATGATTTTAATGCGCTGGAGCCGCATATCGATGCAAAAACCATGGAAATTCATCATGGTAAGCACCATAATACCTATGTGACCAACCTGAACAACGCGGTTGCAGGTACCGATGCAGAGAACCTTTCGGTAGAAGAGATCTGCAGAAACATCAGCAAATACCCTGCTGCAGTGCGTAACAACGGCGGCGGTCACTATAACCACAGCCTTTTCTGGACCATTATGGGCCCGAACAAGGGCGGTACTCCTTCCGGGGCGCTGGCCGAGGCCATCAACAAGGCTTTTGGCTCTTTCGACGAGTTCAAGACACAGTTTGCACAGGCGGCTACAACCCGTTTCGGTTCAGGCTGGGCATGGCTCTGCGTAAAAGATGACAAAACCCTGGCCATTTGCAGCACGGCCAACCAGGACAATCCCCTGATGGACGTTTCTGAATGCAAGGGAATCCCGGTACTGGGCCTGGACGTTTGGGAACACGCCTATTACCTGCATTACCAGAACCGTCGTCCCGACTACATCGGTGCCTTCTGGAACGTGGTGAACTGGGACGAGGTTGCCCGCCGTTACAACGAAGCCGTTAAATAAGTCCATCCAAAAACATAACATAAAGCGAAGCAGATGAACAAGAAAATCGGAACGATCATGATCGTGGCGGCTACACTGGTGTATGCCAGAGCATTCGGACAGTTGTCCCTGCCGGCCCCGAGCCCCAAAGCCACCGTAAAACAAACCGTAGGTGTTACGGATATCGAGATCGAATACAGCCGTCCTGCCGTTAAAGGCCGTAAAGTATGGGGCGACCTGGTTCCTTTCGGTAAAGTATGGCGTACCGGAGCCAATGCGGCCACCGCCTTTAAAGTAAGTACCGATGTAGAGATCGGCGGCAAAAAGATCTCGAAGGGAGATCATGCCCTGTTTTCTATCCCGGGCGAAAAAGACTGGGTGATCATTATCAACAGCAACGAAGGCCAGAAAGGCAGCGTTGATTATAAAGAGAACCTGGACCTGGTGCGCCTGAACGCCAAAGCGGAAAAAGCGCCCGAGTTCAAAGAACGCCTGGAATTCAGTATCGACATACTTTCCGACGATAAAGCCAAAGTATGGCTCAGCTGGGAGAACGTACGCGTAGGTTTCGAAGTAAAAACGGCCACCACCGAAAATGCCGGTAAGAACATTGCCGAGTTCGCCAATAAGGCAGACGGTCTCTGGATCGACCTGGCCAATGCCGCCCGTTACTCGTTCGAAAACAACCTGAACACGGACAAACAGCTGGTGTGGATCGATCAGTCCATTGCCCTGAAAGATCATTTCTTCAATAAAACGATCAAGGCTAAAATTCTGAAAGCCGCCGGCAAAAATGAGGAAGCGTATACACTGATCGCTGCCGCCAAAGAATTCGGAGAAAAAAATCCGAGCGGTTTCTACAATGTATACAAGCCCGAAATAGAAAAACTTTATACCGAACTGAGCGCCTTTGCGCCTAAGGGCAAGAAGAAATAAGCATTACGGATATATCAATTTACCGGGAAAGCGGACCGAAAGGTTCGCTTTTTTTCTTTGTAAAAAAGTAATAAACTTTAACTTCGTCCCCGTAAACGTAATCTAAACCAGTGGTACCAATAATCATTACAATCGCGATACTGGGCTATTCGGCCATTATTTTAGAAGCGCCCCTTAAAATAAACAAAACAGTTTCGGCTATTTTCACAGGTGCTGTGTGCTGGCTCGTTTATGCACTTATGACCCCGGAAGACGGCCATCTGCTTGCCGACCGCCTGGTAGAACACTTCGGCGAGATCGCCGGACTGCTCATTTTCCTGCTGGGGGCCATGACCATTGTAGAACTTATCGACCTGCACAAGGGTTTTTCGGTGATCACACACCGTATACGTACCAAATCGGTGCTTAAATTGCTTTGGATCATCGGGTTACTTGCGTTTTTCCTCTCTTCGATGCTCGATAACCTGGCTACGACCATCATTATGGTCACACTGCTGCACAAACTGATGCCGCGCAGCGAAAACCGTATGGTCCTTGCCGGTATCGTGGTTATTGCTGCCAATGCGGGCGGGGCTTTCAGTCCCATCGGTGATATTACCACCACCCTGCTCTGGATCGGCGGACAGGTTTCTGCCGAGGGCATTATCCGTAATACATTCCTGCCTTCACTGGCCGTTATTCTTATACCGCTCATCATAGCCAGCATTCGTATGCGTGGCAAAGCCGGCCTGCGCGAACAGCAATCGATGGATGTGGTTATTTCTGAGGAGAAACAGCGAGGCAGTCTGCGTATGCTGCTCAGCGGTGTAGGCGCCCTGCTGATGGTACCTGCCATTACGACCGTTACCGGCCTGCCGCCCTTTATCGGCGTACTTTTCGGCCTGGCCCTGGTAGCCCTCATGTCCGAAAGTATTCACTTCCGCAAGACCGATGAAGAAAAACGTGTATACTCCGTAGGCGCTGCCCTCAGCAAGGTGGACGTAAGCGCTATCTTCTACTTTATGGGTATCCTGCTTATGGTATATGTGCTCGAAGAAGTGCATGTACTGCGTGCCCTGGCCGAATGGCTGCAGGCCACCCTGCCCAACCTCGACTTTATGGTGATCGCTATTGGTTTACTTTCATCCGTGGTAGATAACGGAAGCCTGGTAGCGGCCACGCAGGGGATGTTCCCGCTTGCGGAATTCCCGATGGACCACAAGCTGTGGGAATTCATCGCGCTTTGCGCCGGTACGGGCGGTAGTATGCTCGTGATCGGTTCTGCGGCGGGTATTGCCGTTATGGAAAAGGAAAAGATCACGTTTATGTGGTACCTGAAAAAGATATCGCCGCTGGCCGTGGCGGGTTACCTGGCGGGCATAGCCGTATATATGCTGCTGTACATGCTGCTGCACTAAGTGTCTGCATCGCGCAGGAAGCCGATATTCCTTTTGAGTCCCTCGAATTTGGTCCGCTTTACGGGCGAATTCCGGAATAATTCCCGGAAAACCTCTTCCGTGAGCTCTTCCCAGTCTTTTTTACGCATATCCATCAGGCGGCTGTCCGGCATGAACCGGGCCTCTTTGTGCGGAGTGCTGAAACGGTTCCAGGGGCACACCTGCTGGCATATATCGCAGCCGAACATCCAGTTATCCATTTTGCCTTTAAATTCTGAAGGGATCAGGGCATCCTTCAGTTCAATGGTGGCATAGGAAATGCATTTGCTGCCGTTCACCAGGTAGGGCTGTTCAATGGCGTCGGTGGGGCAGGCATCGATGCAGCGGGTACAGGTACCGCAGTAGTCTTTTACGGGGCCGTCGGGTTCTGCGTCCAGGTCGCAGATGATCTCGGCCAGGAAAAAGTAGGAGCCGCTGTTCTTATTGATCAGGTTGGTATGTTTGCCCATCCAGCCGGTGCCGCTTTTTACGGCCCAGGCTTTTTCGAGCACGGGCGCGCTGTCTACGAACACGCGGCCTTCAAAATGGCCGATCTGCTGCTGTAAACGCTCTACCATTTCCTTCAGCTTTTCCTTTACCACAAAGTGATAATCGGTATGATAGGCGTACATGCTTATTTTAGGCGCTTCGGGGTCGCTCTGTTTCTGCGGATTGTAGTAATTGTACAGCAGGCTGATCACGATCTTTGCGCCGGGCACCAGCAGGGTGGGGTCGAGGCGTTTGTCGAAATGGTTCTCCATGTACTGCATGGAACCGTTTTTCTGTTCCCGCAGCCAGCTTTCGAGCCGTGGCGCTTCTTCTTCCAGGAATCCGGCCTGGGAAATGCCGCAGTAGTCGAATCCGCAGGCACGGGCCGTTTCTTTTATCTGTCGGGCGGTATTTGCGGCCTTGTTACTCATCGAACAGCGAACCTGCATTCCGGTTGGGCATTTTGCCCAGGTGCCGGTAAGCCTTGTCGGTAACGATACGTCCGCGCGGGGTACGCATCAGGAAGCCCTCCTGGATCAGGTAAGGCTCATACACTTCTTCTATGGTGCCGGCATCGTCGGATACGGCTGTGGCAATGGTGCCCAGTCCTACGGGACCGCCGTGGAACTTTTCGATGATGGTCAGCAGGATCTTGTTGTCCATTTCGTCCAGGCCGAAGGTGTCCACATTCAGCGCTTCCAGGGCAAATTGTGCAATTTCGAGCGTAATGGTACCGTCGCCTTTGATCTGTGCAAAATCGCGTACGCGGCGCAGCAGGGCATTGGCTATACGCGGGGTACCGCGGCTGCGGCGGGCTATCTCGCGGCTGGCGTCATCGTGTATGGGGCAGCGCAGGATGGACGAAGAGCGTTTTATAATGCCGGCCAGTACCGTGGCGTCGTAATATTCGAGACGGGCATTGATGCCGAAACGGGCCCGCAGCGGAGCCGTAAGCAGCCCGGAGCGGGTAGTGGCGCCCACCAGGGTAAAGGGATTGAGGGAGATCTGAACGCTGCGTGCATTGGGACCGGTATCGATCATGATATCGATCTTGTAGTCTTCCATGGCCGAATACAGGTATTCTTCCACCACGGCGCTCAGGCGGTGTATCTCGTCGATAAAAAGTACGTCGTTGGTTTCCAGGTTGGTGAGCAGACCGGCCAGGTCGCCGGGTTTTTCCAGCACCGGTCCCGAAGTGATCTTGATGCCCACGCCCATGTCGTTGGCTATGATATTGGCCAGGGTGGTCTTACCCAGTCCCGGAGGGCCGTGCAGCAATACATGGTCCAGCGCTTCACTGCGCATTTTGGCGGCTTCCGTAAAAATTTTCAGGTTTTCCACCACTTTGTGCTGCCCGCTGAAATCTCCGAAAGAATCGGGTCGCAAAACCTTTTCGATCTCCCTGTCGGCAGAACTTAAATGATCGTATGAGGGATCCAGATTCTGATTCACATTAGGTATTCTTCCTGCAAAAGTACGTTTTTTAGGGCGTACGCCAATCTGCTTTGTTAATTTAGCGGCCGAAACAGCAACAACATTTGTCTATGGAGAATCAGCACAACTATAGACCGGAGACACTCATGATGTCCTACGGCTATAAACCGGAATTATCTGAGGGAGCGATCAAATGCCCCATTTTTCAGACCTCCACCTTTGTATTTAAAAATGCGGAAGAAGGAAAGGCCTTTTTTGAACTCGCCTACGGTCTGCGCGAAAAAGCCGACGGCGAAGAGCAGGGCCTGATCTACAGCCGCATCAATAACCCCGACCTCGAAATACTGGAGAACCGTCTCACACTCTGGGACGGGGCCGAAGACTGCGCCGTATTCGAAAGCGGTATGTCGGCCATAACCACCGTACTGCTCGAATTCCTGAAACCCGGCGACCTGCTGCTCTACAGTACGCCGCTGTACGGAGGTACCGATCATTTTATCCATCATTTCCTGCCCAAAATAGGGGTGAACGCCATGGGTTTTGTACCCGGCGAAGAGAGCGAAGGCCTGCTGCAGCGGATTAAAGACGCCGGTCTGAGCGATAAGCTGGCCATGGTATACGTAGAAACGCCGGCCAATCCTACCAATGCCCTGGTAGATATCGCAGCCTGCCGTTCCCTGGCCGATGCCTGTTCCACGGCCGAACGTAAAGTGCTGCTGGCCGTAGATAATACCTATATGGGCCCGCTCTGGCAGCATCCCCTGCAGCTGGGCGCCGATTTCTCGATCTATTCGGCCACCAAGTACATCGGCGGCCACAGCGACGTGATCGCCGGTGCCGTTTGCGGCAGCCGTGAGATCATACTGCGTGTAAAGACCCTGCGTACCTTCCTGGGTAATATGGCCGGTCCCTGGACGGGCTGGCTGCTGCTGCGCAGCCTGGAAACGCTCAAGGTGCGTATGGAACAGCAGGCGGCCAATGCGGCCCGCGTAGCGGAATTCCTGCGTACGCACCCCAAGATCGAAAAGGTATATTACCTGGGCTTTCTGTCCGAAGGCAGCCGCGAGTACAACGTGTATAAAAAGCAGTATACTTCGGCCGGGGCCATGCTTTCTTTCGACGTGAAAGGCGGCGAGAAGGAAGCTTTCCGCCTCATCAACAAACTGCGTATCATTAAACTGGCCGTGAGCCTGGGCAGTACCGAATCACTGGTGCAGCACCCGGCTACCATGACGCATGCCGGTGTGAGTCCCGAGCACAAAGAGCAGATGGGTATTACCGAAAAACTGATCCGTCTGAGCGTAGGTGTGGAAAATGCCGACGACCTGATCTATGACCTGAACCAGGCCCTGGAACAGCTGTAACGAATAACGGAAACCATATATAAAAACCCCGGCCTGCGATCAGACCGGGGTTTTTTATGACACTATTTTTTTTCGGGGAACGGGTCCCTCTTATTTCTTGATGAATTTCATGGAAGTACCTGAACCGTCTGTGGTGCGTACACGCAGGGTGTACATACCCGGTCTCAGGAACGAAACGTCCACGCTTTCCACATCGCTGCCGGTACCGCGTGTAAGAGAAATTACACGGCCTTCGGCGCTCAGTATTTCCATGCTGAAGATCTTACCGGCCTCCGGCATACGAACGTTCACACGATCGCTGGCAGGGTTCGGGAACAGTTCCACTTTTCCGGCAAGATAATTCTCCAGACCTACGCCCTGGTTGCTGAGCGTGATCAGTAGGGAGTCTGACTTGGAAGGATCTTCCACCGAAACGGCTTTGGCCCATACGGTACCGTCGCTCTGTGCGGTAACCAGTCCGCCTGTGCTGATGGTAGCCGCCCCGGTCACGGGAATAATGCTCCAGGTCACGGCCTGGCTTACCAGCGCAGGATATACGGTAGCCGTAAGTTGCAGGGTACCTGCATTGGTAGTGATGGCTGCCGGAACGCCGCCCTGTGTGGCTACTACCACACTGTCAACCGGGATGGTCTGTCCGCTGAGGGTGATCAGGATAGAGTCTGATTTGGTCACATCCTGTACCGAAGTGGCTTTACCCCAAACCGTACCATCGGTCTGTGCGGTAACCAGTCCGGCGGCGCTGATGGTGGCTGTGCCGGTTACGGGAATAATGGTCCAGGTAACGGCCTGGCTGGCTGCGGCAGGTAATACGGTACCTACCAGCTGCAGTGTACCTCCCGGCGTGGTAATGGTAGCCGGAGCGCCGCCCTGGGTGGTCACTACCACACTGGTAACCGGTACGGTCTGTCCTGTAATGGTGATCTGTATGGAGTCAGATTTGGTCACGTCCTGTACGGAAGTAGCTTTGGCCCAAACGGTGCCGTTGGTCTGCGCGGTAACCAGTCCGCCGGCGCTGATGGTGGCGATACCGCTTGCCGGGTTCAGGGTCCAGGTCACGGCCTGGTTCACCAGTGTGGGATATACGGTGGCCGTAAGCTGCAGGGTACCTGCATTGGTAGTGATGGTTGCGGGAACGCCGCCCTGTGTGGCCACAACTACGCTATCAACCAGCAGGGGCTGACCGGTAATGGTGATCAGTATAGAATCGGATTTGGTCACGTCCTGTACGGATACGGCCCTGGCCCAAACGTTACCGTTGGTCTGTGCGGTTACGAGTCCGGCTGTGCTGATGGTAGCGGTACCACCGGCAGGCGTAACGCTCCAGGTAACGGCCTGGCTGGCTGCAGCCGGGAATACGGTGGCCACCAGCTGTAAAGTGCCGTTGGTAGTACTGATGGTGGCCGGAACACCGCCCTGTGTGGTCACTACCACGCTGTCAACAGGAACCGGGGCCGCAACGTTTACGGTATAATCTTCGGCCTGACCAAAGTCGAGACCATCGCCCAGGTCGCCGCAATCTAAGCCGTACTGACCAAAGCGTTTGGTTACACGCATGCGGGTATTACCCGTAAGAGCGCCTGCAGGAACGGCAATAGTGCCTGTGGCCTGTATGGCGTCGGTACCGGTAGAGTTTACAATGGTACCGATATCGTACACCTCGCCGGCATCGTTCAGGGTGTTGTTCTGGTTCCAGTCGATGTATACACGGATGTAGTTGGTCCAGTTACCGGCCGTGTTGCCTTTAACACTGATCGGGTACGACTGCCCCTGTACAACGTTTGCAGTAAGGTTCGTGAAGTTTTCCAGCTGCGGTGTGGCATTTACAGATGCCGGCGTGGTATTGTTGATACCGGCAAATATTACCTGTGTGATCGGCTCTACATCGTCCGGGTAGGTCACGTTACAGTAAGGTGCCGGGAATACCGCGATCTGGTTTGTGATCGTGATCTGTATGGAATCTTTGGCGCTGGGGTTAGCCGAAGAAGTGGCTTTGGCCCATACGTTACCGTTGGTTACGGCCGTTACCAGTCCGCCTGTGCTGATGGTAGCGGTACCGCCGGCAGGCGTAATGCTCCAGGTTACGTTTTGCGGTGCGGCCAGCGGGTAAATGGCAGAGGTAAGCTGCAGGGTACCGGCATTGGTAGTGATGGTTGCGGGAACACCGCCCTGTGTGGCAACCACCACACTGTCGATAGTAGCGGCAACAATTACGTTTACGGTATAGTCTTCGGCCTGACCGTAGTCATCGCCGTCGCCCAGGTCGTTACATGCCGGGCCGTATGTGCTGAAACGCTTGGTTACACGCATACGGGTATTACCCAGGAGCGCACCTGCCGGAACGGCAATATTACCGGTTACCTGCACGGCGTCGGTACCTGTAGAGGAAGCAATGGTGCCGATATCGTAGGATTCGCCGGCATCGGTGAGGGAGTTATTGTGGTTCCAGTCGATGTACACACGGATGTAATTGGTGAACGAACCGGCCGTATTTCCTTTTACGGTAATGGCATTGGTAGGGGAACCCTGTACCACGGTGGCCACCTGGCTGGTAAAGTCTTCCAGCTCGGGGCTGCCGTTAACGGTAGCGGAAGACGTGTTATTGATACCGGCAAACACGACCGATGTGATCGGTTCTACGTCATCCGGGTAGGTAGTGCCGCAGTACGGCGCCGGGAAGGGAGGCGACTGGTTCGACAGCGTGATCAGGATCGAGTCCTTATACGCCGGGTTTGCAGCGGCAACAGCCTTACCCCACACGTTACCGTTGGTCATGGCGGTTACCAGACCGGCAGTGCTGATGGTAGCGGTACCGCCGGCGGGCACAATGCTCCATACCACGGCCTGGCTGCCGCCCGTAGGGTATACGGTGGAAACCAGCTGCAGGGTGCCTGCATTGGTGGTGATGGCAGCCGGAACGCCGCCCTGTGTGGCAACCACCACACTGTCAACCGTGGCGGGAGCAACTACGTTTACGCTGTAATCCTCGGCCTGGCCGTAATCGAGGGAGTTGCCCACATTACCGCAGTCAGGACCGTACTGTCCGAAACGTTTTACCACACGCATACGGGTGATACCGGCAGTAGCACCGACCGGCACTGCGATACTGGCGCTTGCCTGTATGGCATCGGTACCGGTAGAGGTGTTGATGGTACCGATATCAAAGGATTCACCGGCATCCGTAAAGGAGTTGTTCTGGTTCCAGTCGATATACACCCGTATATAGTTGGTCCAGCTGCCGGCGGTGTTGCCTTTGGCCGTAAAGGTATAGGAGCTGCCCTGTACCACGTTGGCCGTCTGCGCTGTAAAGTCTTCCAGTTCGGTAGTTCCGCTGGCGGAAGAGGTATTGTTGATACCGGCAAAATTAACCAGGGTGAGAGGCTCTACTCCGTCGGGATAGGTTACGGCGCAGTAGGGCGCGGGAAATTGCGAATAGGCGGCTGTGACCGGCAAAAGTGCCAGGGCCATCAGCGCCGTTCGGAAACGGTTCTGGAGATTTGGTACTCTTTTTTTCATTGTGGAGATTAATTATTGTGATTCAAAATAGGTCCTTGTGCAAGGGGAAGGGTTGCCGTATGCCGCATACAGACGGAACATCCCTGAAGGGAAGGAATTCCCTCCGGCTCCGGATCATGTTTATAAGGAAAACAGGCATACATTTACTTCATAATAGTTTATGTTCGTTCAGCAGAGAGAAGTAAGATGTATACACAGCTGAATCTTTCTTTCAGAAAGGCGCTCACAGGTCAGGCCTCCGGGGAGGAAGCTTCAGTCGGTACGTTTTATCAGGTTCAGGTTTAATTGTTAATT
>JACVCJ010000002.1 GCA_016742095.1 Bacteroidia bacterium | reverse complement strand
CCGGTAACTGTGTAGGTAATTGTAGTGGTCGGATTGAAGGCTACGCCATCGGTTACGCCGTTATCCCAGGTGTACGTAACCGCTCCGGAACCATTGAGTGTCACGGCAGCACCGATACAGATGGTCTGATCGGGCCCCGCATTTACGAGCGGCAGCGGGTTCACCGTTACGGTTACCTGGTCGGTATTCTGACAGGTATTGGCATCCGTTCCGGTTACGGTATAGGTGGTGGTGGCGGCAGGAACGAAGCTTACCCCATCGGTTATGCCGTTATCCCAGGTATACGAAACCGCACCAGAGCCGCTTAAGGTCACCGAAGTTCCGGCGCAGACCGTCTGATCGGCACCTGCATTCACGAGCGGCAGCGGGTTCACATTTACGGTCACCTGGTCGGTATCGTGACAGGTGTTGGCATCGGTTCCGATCACCGTATAGGTTATGGTGGAAGCAGGTACAAAGGCCACGCCGTCGGTAACGCCGTTATCCCAGGTGTAGGTTACGGCCCCGGAACCGTTTAAGGTCACCGAAGTGCCCGCACATACGGTCTGATCAGGGCCCGCGCCCACTACCGGTCTTATGTTCACGGTAATGGTTACCTGGTCGGTATTCTGGCAGTTATTCGCGTCGGTACCGGTCACCGTATAGGTGAGGGTGCTGGTGGGGACAAATGTTACCCCGTCTGTTATCCCGTTATCCCAGGTATAGGTTACCGCTCCGGAACCGGAAAGCGTAACGGGCGTTCCCGAGCATACGGTCTGGTCCGGGCCGGCATTTACGGGCAGAATGGTGTTTACGGTGATGGTTACCTGGTCACTGCTCTGGCAGCTGTTCGCATCCGTTCCGGTCACCGTGTAGGTAGCCGTGGTTGCGGGCGTAAAAGGTACTCCGTCGTTTACCCCGTTATCCCAGGCGTAGGAAACGGCGCCCGACCCGGAAAGGGTGATGGACGAACCATCGCAGATCGCCTGGTCGGGACCGGCATCTACTACAGGCAACATATTTACGGTCACGGTTACCTGGTCGGTATTCTGACAGGTATTGGCATCCGTTCCGGTTACGGTATAGGTGGTAGTCGTTGTTGGGTTGAAAGCCACGCCGTCGGTTACGCCGTTGTCCCAGGTGTAAGAAACTGCCCCGGAACCGTTCAATGTTACAGAAGCTCCGATACAGATGGTCTGATCGGGCCCAGCATTCACAAGCGGCAGTGGATTTACGGTAACAGTCACCTGGTCGGTGTTCTGGCAGGTATTGGCATCGGTTCCGGTCACTGTGTATGTTGTCGTAGTTGTCGGGTTGAAAGCGACACCGTCGGTTACGCCGTTATCCCAGGTATAGGTTACGGCCCCGGAACCGCTCAGTGTCACGGCAGCCCCGATACAAATGGTCTGATCGGCTCCTGCGTTTACAAGCGGAAGCAGATTTACGGTCACGGTTACCTGGTCGGTATTCTGACAGGTATTGGCATCCGTTCCGGTTACGGTATAGGTGGTTGTTGTGGTAGGATTGAAAGCCACGCCGTTTGTTACGCCGTTGTCCCAGATGTAAGAAACTGCCCCGGAACCGTTCAGTGTTACAGAAGCGCCTACGCAAATGGTCTGGTCGGCCCCTGCGTTTACTATTGGCAGTGGATTCACCGTTACGGTTACCTGGTCTGTGTTCTGACAGCTGTTGGCATCTGTTCCGGTTACGGTATAGGTAGTTGTGCTTGTCGGATTGAAGGCTACGCCATCGGTTACGCCATTATCCCAGGTATAAATCAACGCTCCGGAACCGTTCAGTGTAACAGATGCACCGATACAAATGGTCTGATCGGCCCCCGCATTCACGAGTGGTAGTGGATTTACGGTCACGGTAACCTGGTCGGTATTCTGACAGGCATTGGCATCCGTACCGGTTACGGTATAGGTGGTAGTCGTGGTTGGATTGAAAGCTATACCGTCGGTTACGCCGTTATCCCAAGTGTACGTAACCGCTCCGGAACCATTGAGTGTCACAGAAGCGCCCACGCAAATGATCTGATCGGCCCCCGCATTCACGAGTGGCAGCGGATTTACGGTCACGGTAACCTGGTCGGTATTCTGACAGGTATTAGCGTCCGTTCCGGTTACGGTATAGGTGGTTGTTGTGGTAGGATTGAAGGCCACGCCGTTCGTTACGCCGTTGTCCCAGGTGTAAGAAACTGCCCCGGAACCGTTGAGTATTACAGAAGCGCCTACGCAAATGGTCTGATCGGCGCCTGCATTCACAAGCGGCAGCATATTTACGGTCACGGTTACCTGGTCGGTATTCTGACAGGTATTGGCATCGGTTCCGGTCACAGTGTACGTTGTCGTAGTTGTCGGGTTGAAAGCTACGCCATCGGTTACGCCATTATCCCAGGTATAGGTTACGGCTCCGGAACCGCTCAGTGTAACAGACGCACCGATACAGATGGTCTGATCGGCCCCCGCATTCACGAGTGGTAGCGGGTTCACCGTTACGATTACCTGGTCAGCGTTCTGGCAGGAATTGGCATCGGTTCCGGTTACGGTGTAGGTAGTTGTAGTTGTCGGGTTGAAAGCCACGCCGTCCGTTACGCCGTTATCCCAGGTATAGGTTACGGCCCCGGAACCGTTCAGTGTTACAGCAGCTCCGATACAGATGGTTTGATCGGGTCCCGCATTTACGAGCGGCAGCGGATTTACGGTCACCGTTACCTGGTCGGTATTCTGACAGCTGTTGGCGTCCGTTCCGGTTACGGTATAGGTGGTTGTTGTGGTAGGATTGAAGGCCACGCCGTTCGTTACGCCGTTATCCCAGGTATAGGTTACGGCTCCGGAACCGTTCAGCGTAACGGAAGCCCCTACGCAAATGGTCTGATCAGCACCTGCGTTTACTATTGGTAGTGGGTTCACCGTCACCGTTACCTGGTCGGTGTTCTGACAGGTATTAGCATCGGTACCGGTTACTGTGTACGTTGTCGTAGTAGTTGGATTGAAAGCCACGCCGTCCGTCACGCCGTTATCCCAGGTATAGGTTACTGCCCCGGAACCGCTCAGTGTCACGGCGGCTCCGATACAGATGGTCTGATCCGGCCCGGCATTCACATTGGGCAGCGGGTTCACGGTCACGGTAACCTGGTCGGTATTCTGACAGGTATTGGCGTCCGTTCCGGTTACGGTATAGGTGGTAGTCGTTGTTGGGTTGAAAGCCACGCCGTCCGTTACGCCGTTGTCCCAGGTATAGGTTACGGCCCCGGCACCGTTCAGTGTTACAGAAGCTCCGATACAGATGGTTTGATCGGGCCCCGCATTTACGAGCGGCAGCGGATTTACGGTCACGGTAACCTGGTCGGTATTCTGGCAGGTATTAGCGTCCGTTCCGGTTACGGTATAGGTGGTGGTGGCGGCAGGCACAAAAGCCACGCCATTGGTCACCCCGTTATCCCAGGTATATGAAACCGCACCAGAGCCGCTTAAGGTCACCGAAGTTCCGGCACATACTGTCTGGTCAGCTCCGGCATCCACGATCGGTAACGGATTCACGGTTACGGTCAGCTGGTCTGTATTCTGACAGGTATTAGCATCCGTTCCGGTCACGGTATAGGTAGTTGTGCTTGTCGGATTGAAGGCAACCCCGTTCGTTACCCCATTATCCCAGGTGTAGGTTACTGCCCCGGAACCGCTCAGTGTCACGGCGGCTCCGATACAGATGGTCTGGTCGGGGCCTGCATTTACATTGGGTAGTGGATTCACTGTGGCGTTCAGGGTGGCGGTGGCCGAGGTGCATCCGCTTACGATCACATAGAGTGAATAGGTGCCTGAGGCTGCCGTAGTAGCCGAGGGAATGGACGGGTCTTCCAGCGAAGATGTAAACCCATTGGGTCCGCTCCATACATAGGTGGCGCCGGCTACGGTGGGGGCATTAAAATTAAGTGTGAACCCTGCGCAGACCGGTGAATTCGTCGTGAAGTTCGGCGTGGCCGGGATCGGGTTTATGGTTACGTTCTGTGTAGCCGTAGCTGAAGTACATCCGTTCACGACCACGTACAGGGAATAGGTTCCCGAAGCGGCTGTGGTCACCGAAGTAATGGACGGATCTTCTACTGCGGAGGTAAATCCGTTGGGCCCGCTCCATACATAGGTAGCGCCCGCCACGGCAGGCCCGTTCAGGTTGAGCGTAAAGCCGGCACATACGGGCGAATTGGTCGTAAAGTTCGGCGTGGCCGGGATCGGGTTTATGGTTACGTTCTGTGTGGCCGTGGCCGAAGTACAACCGTTCACTACTATGTATAAAGAATAGGTTCCTGAAGCGGCCGTGGTCACTGAAGTGATGGTCGGATCTTCTACTGAAGAACTGAATCCGTTAGGCCCGCTCCACACATAGGTAGCTCCGGCTACAGTGGGGCCGTTCAGGTTGAGCGTAAATCCGGCACATACGGGTGAATTCGTAGTGAAGTTCGGCGTAGCCGGTATCGGGTTTATGGTTACGTTCTGCGTGGCCGTAGCCGAAGTACAACCGTTCACGACTACGTATAAAGAATAGGTTCCCGAAGCTGCGGTGGTCACTGAAGTGATGGCCGGATCTTCTATTGAAGAACTGAATCCGTTAGGCCCGCTCCACACATAGGTAGCGCCCGCCACGGTCGGGCCGTTCAGGTTAAGCGTAAATCCGGCACAAACGGGGGAGTTCGTTGTAAAATTCGGCGTGGCCGGTATCGGGTTTACCGTTACGTTTTGTGTAGCGGTGGCTGAGGTACACCCGTTCACGACCACGTACAGGGAATAGGTTCCCGAAGCTGCGGTTGTTACAGAGGTTATCGACGGATCTTCCACTGAAGAACTGAATCCGTTGGGCCCGCTCCATACATAGGTAGCTCCCGCCACGGTCGGGCTGTTCAGGTTGAGCGTAAACCCGGCACATACGGGCGAATTGGTCGTGAAGTTCGGCGTGGCCGGTATCGGGTTTACCGTTACGTTCTGCGTGGCGGTGGCCGAGGTACAGCCGCTCACCACTACATACAGGGAGTACGTACCCGAAGCTGCCGTGGTAGCCGAAGCAACGGACGGATCTTCCAGCGAAGAGGTAAACCCGTTCGGCCCGTTCCATACATAGGTGGCGCCCGCCACGGTCGGCCCGTTCAGGCTGAGTGTACTGCCGGCGCAGATGGGCGAGTTCGTTGTGAAATTCGGCGTAGCCGGGATCGGGTTTATGGTTACGTTCTGTGTAGCCGTAGCTGAAGTACAACCGTTCACCACCACATATAAAGAGTACGTTCCCGAAGCAGCAGTGGTCACCGAAGTAATGGACGGGTCTTCCAATGCGGAAGTAAAGCCGTTGGGGCCGCTCCACACATACGTAGCACCCGCAACGGTGGGGGCATTAAAATTAAGTGTACTGCCGGCGCAGACCGGTGAATTCGTCGTGAAGTTCGGCGTAGCCGGTATCGGGTTTATGGTTACGTTCTGTGTGGCCGTGGCCGAAGTACAACCGTTCACGACCACGTACAGGGAATAGGTTCCTGAAGCGGCCGTGGTCACTGAAGTGATCGCCGGATCTTCCAGCGAAGAAGTAAACCCGTTAGGCCCGCTCCACACATACGTAGCTCCCGCCACGGTCGGGCCGTTCAGGTTGAGCGTAAAACCTGCACAAACGGGCGAATTGGTCGTAAAGTTCGGCGTGGCCGGTATCGGGTTTACCGTTATGTTCTGTGTAGCGGTGGCCGAGGTACATCCGCTCACCACTACATACAGGGAGTACGTACCCGAAGCTGCCGTGGTGGCAGACGGAATGGCCGGATCTTCCAGCGAAGAAGTAAACCCGTTAGGCCCGCTCCATACATACGTAGCACCTGCCACGGTCGGCCCGTTTAAGTTGAGCGTAAAACCTGCACAAACGGGGGAATTGGTCGTAAAGTTCGGCGTGGCCGGTATCGGGTTTACCACCACATTCCCGGTAGCGGTAGCCGAAGTACATCCGTTCACTACCACATATAAGGAATAGGTTCCCGAGGCGGCAGTGGTCACCGAAGCGATGGACGGATCTTCTACGGCGGAAGTAAAGCCGTTCGGTCCGCTCCAGACATACGTGGCACCTGCAACGGTGGGGGCATTGAAGCTCAGTGTACCGCCTGCGCATATCGGGGAGTTGCTGGTAAAATTCGGTGTGGCCGGTGTGGGATTGATCACCACGTTCTGTGTAGCGGTGGCTGAAGTACATCCGTTCACGACCACATATAAGGAATAGGTGCCTGCATTGGCCACCGTTACATTGCCTATATTGGCATTGGTGCCGCTTTGGGTAAATCCGCCGGGGCCGCTCCAGTAATAGTTGGCGCCGGCAATATTTGGTCCGTACAGGTTCAGCTGCTGTCCCTGGCAAAGGGGCGAATTGGTAGTGAAGTTCGGAGTGGGCGGCAGGGGATTGATCACTACGTTCTGTGTGGCCGTAGCCGAAGTACATCCGTTCACCACAACATACAGAGAGTAAGTGCCCGCAGCCGCTGCAGTTACGGCACTGATCGACGGATCTTCTACCGATGAGCTGAATCCGTTGGGCCCGCTCCATACATAGGTAGCGCCCGCTACGGTGGGCCCGTTCAGGTTCAGGGTATTGCCGGCGCAAACCGGGGAGTTGGTCGTAAAGTTCGGCGTAGCCGGTGTCGGGTTCACTACCACGTTCTGTGTGGCCGTTGCCGAGGTACATCCGCCTGCCACTATATACAGCGAGTAGGTTCCCGCCGCTGCGGCCGTTACGGAAGTAACCGACGGGTCTTCCAGCGAAGACGTGAATCCGTTGGGCCCGCTCCATACATAGGTGGCTCCCGCTACGGTGGGCCCGTTCAGGCTTAGGGTGGCGCCGGTGCAGAGCGGCGAGTTCACCGTAAAATTCGGCGTGGCCGGCAGGGGATTTACCACTACGTTTCGCGTAACCGTAGTAGAACAGCCGCTGGCATTGACGCCGGTTACGGTATAGGTACCGCTGGCAGCTACCGTGGCATTGGGTATACTGATGTTGGCCGTACCGGCACTGAAGCCGTTGGGCCCTGTCCAGGTATACGATGTGGCCCCTGTAGCGCTCAGGTTTATGGTTTGTCCGGCGCAGATCGTGAGTGTGGCCGGGGTTATGTTTACGGTAGGCCCGGCCGTAGCATTCACGCAGATGTTTTGGGTATAGGTACAGCCAAAGTTATCGGTCACGGAATACGTATAGCAGTTGGACCCGGGAGTCGTAGGCGTTACATTGGCCTGGGTGGCGTTTACATTGGTAAGCCCGGCCGCAGGTACCCAGCCCTGTGATACGATGGTAGGTGTGAACGACAGGTTGGCCGGAGTAAGTCCCGGGGCAAAGGTGACGTCCCAGTTAAAGATATATCCGTTGTCCACCGCCAGGTTATCGGTTACTTCGATGGTCCAGGCGCCGTTCAGCGGACAGCCTACCATGTTCGAAAAAGGATTTACCGGCATATAGTTACCGGCAGCAATGGAGTTACCCGCCGGAGAACCGGCCGTGACCGTAGGGCCGCTCACCAGCAGGGTAGTGGCCGAAGGGGTAAAGCAGTAGGTGGAGCCGGTGCCCGGACCTACCGCAGGGTCGTCGAGCGGACTGCCCAGGTAGGTGCCGCCGCCGCCGGGATAGGCTTTCAGCGTCATGCTCTGTCCGTTCGGGCAGATGAGGCGTATGCGCAGGTCACCCAGGTACGAGTGTTCCAGGTTCAGGCATACACTTTGTATATCGGCTGCGCTGCTCACCGTCTGAAAGGGACCATAGCAGTTCACATTCACCGCTGTGGTATACGAAACGCCCGATCCGTCGGGCAGGAAGGTAGTACCGCTCACGGGTGGCGTACAGTTGGCTGTAAAAGGTGTGGGCGTAACCGTGGCATTGAGGGCCGATGTGGCGCCTACGCAAAGTGTGGCGGGTGATGCCGTAAGATTAATGGTGGGCGTGGTGGATACCTGTACCACCTGGTTCAGGTGATTGCTGTTGTGGCATCCGCTGGGATCGGTGATGGTCAGGTTCACGAGGTAACTGCCCGGGTTGGGGTAGGTGTGGGTCACCGAAGTGCCGCTGCCCGTGGTGCCGTCGCCGAAACTCCAGAGGTAGGTGGCCCCGGCTCCGCTGTTCGAGAAGGTGCCGCTGCCGTTAAAGGTAACCGTCTGTCCCTGGCATATGCGGATGATACCGCTGTTGGCCGCCGGCGAGGACGATACCAGGTTGGAGCTGATCGTCTGGCAGGGTGTGGCGCAGCTGATACCGGCCACCCATCCCGCAGCTACGCCGCTGCTGTTGGAAATGAATACAAACGTGAGGCAGCCGGTGGTATTGGCGGAAGTGGCAGATACCAGCCCAGGCCCCGAAGTGCCGGTATACGTCCCCAGCGTAGGCGCCGAGGTGTTGTTGCCGTCGTAAATGGTCAGGAAGTCGTAGTTGTTCTCCAGCGCAAAAGTGGTGAAGTTCATTACGACCCGGTTACCGGCTACGGACGGGCATATGGTATACGTAAGTGTCTGATTGTTCGAATAGTTTCCGCTTCCGCCATTATCATAGAACGTACCCGAACAGGCCGTTCCCGAGCCGTTGCTCATATTGATGTTCTGCGAAAATACAGGAAACGCGAGACCAAGGGATACAACGATCCCAGCTACTAAATTCCTCATAAATCCCCCTTTATTTAAAATTTAGTCTTGCGGTTCAATAACAAGTAAGAACGATGTACCGTCGATCCGGTATACCATCGTGCCCTTCGAAAAGAAGTTCAGATCGTATTTCAGCGGATTGAAAGTGGCCGGATCGAAGCTCTGGTCCCGCTTCAGGTCCGGGTTGTCGTGGTCCAGCAGGGCAAACTCCGAAAGCTTCCGGTACTTCTCATCGCCCGTCTGCGGGCTTTGAACGTAGCTGATGCGCTCATTCAGAAGCTTTTCCATGCTGGTGACCCAACCCGGATTCTGGACCTGGAGTTCCGATGCCCGCGACCCGTATACTTCCACGATCCTGGGGTCCAGGGGTTTTTGAGCCGATGTAAGGTGCCACATCGACCCGGTCAGAATGAAACAAAGTGTAAACCTTTTCATTATTAGTGGTTTAGATTTAGAAATAGTGTGTTCTACTAATAAGGAGCCGGTAAAAGAGGTATGTTTTTCAGTCTCTCAAATTTTGTGAAAAAAATTTAAATTTCCAAATTCAGTGACGTTAAAAACAAGCCGGTCGGGTACTACTTACGTATAAAATTGCCTTTGGGTTTACATAAATTTTATTTTTCCTGTAAAGGACTGTCATCCAGCCTCATTTTTTTCGTATATACAAAAAGCTGCGACCTGAAGTTTACAATAACACTGCGGTTTCATAACCTCTGCTTTTTTTACAGATATTAATGCAACATTGTTGCTTTTTTTGTTTCTTTGCAGCCTTATTTCAGCCTTGAGTACAAATATCTGGATAGCCGTTTCTTTTCTGAGCCTTACGCCGCTTATCGCTATTCCGTTGTGGTCGGTAACCCGTTTTTCCTCTCCGCAATGGCTGCGCAGGCTGTCGCTTTTGTCCATCGGTTCCATTGTGGCCACCCTGGTATTTCATTTTTTGCCGGAACACGATTCCCATGTGGAATTCAGCTGGACGGGCATTATCCTCGGACTTATCTTTTCGGCACTGTTCAACTCGCTTAAGATCGGACGTTCACGGCTGAATGCGGTGTCGATCCTTTCGGCCGATTACCTGCACAACCTCGTGAACGCCTTTACCCTGGTGCTGTGGGTGAGCGATTCCCCGGCCATCTGGTTCAGCCTGGCCGCCTCGCTGTTCATACACGAACTGGTGCACAAGGCGGGCAATTACGGACTGCTTATTTCTACGGGCAACGCCTCGGGCAAATCGCTGCTGGGACTCCTGGCCGGTATTCCCTTTTTCCTGGTGGCGCCGCTTTCTTTTATGGTACTGCCGGTCTCCGATAGAACGCTGTTGTTCCTCTCTACGTTTGCCACGGTAAACCTGGCGGTGAGCGCAGCTTTTTCCCTGGCGCATATTTTCAGGGGGAAAAGCGTGAACATACCCGAATTATTGTGGACGTTGCTGGGTTTTATCCCTGTATTTTTCGTAAATTTACTCACGCATCCGCACTGAGTCATGGAAAAGGAAGTTGAAATAATAAAAGCGCACGGATTACGCAAAACCCCTGTACGGGTAGATATCCTGAAGTATTTCTCCTCGAAGGGCTACGCGCTTTCGCAGCCCGAGATCGAAGACCATTTCAAAAAAGATTTCGACCGGGTTACCATTTACCGTACCCTGCATACCTATATGGAATGCGGTATCCTGCACAAGGTGCCTTCCGAGGACGGACTTACGCGCTACGCCCTCTGCCAGCACGAACACGTACATTCGGAGCCGCACGCTCATGAGCATATTCACTTTTCGTGTACCGATTGCGGAAAGACCACCTGTATCGACAGCGAACCGGTGCCGCAGGTACATTTGCCCAAAGGCTTTAAGGCCGAAGAAACCTCGCTTTTTGTAAAAGGCACCTGCGATAAATGCGCGGGCTGATCCTTTATTTTACCTGCTTCAGGATAAGGACATTGCATTCCGCCGTGTAGCCCTGGACGGCAAAACTATCTGTCAGCTGCTGTATACGGGCTTCGGTCTCGGACTGATGATCGAAACATTCTTTAGCGATATAGATCGCACTGTCCTGTGCATTATTGCGGAACCAGCACTGGTCGCAGTATACACGTTTGCGGCAGGAGCCGGCGAAGAGCGCAAAAAGTACAGAGAGGACAACAAGAGTAAGGGAAACTTTTTTCATTGGATACATTATGTCTGGTAAAGATAAGGATCCGGCGGCAGAATGCCAAAGCTTATTTGGTAATGTATTTGCTGCACACGGCCGTAAATCCCTGGTCTTCGCTGCTTTCTTTGAAACCGGCCACAAAGCCGTCGGTATAGCTCTGGTCTTCGCTGCAGGACTGTTCAAAATCCTGGGTGATGCCTTCGCTGTTCTCCGAAAGACAGGAGGCACAGTAGCTTTTTTTCTCGCAGGAACTGATGACCAGGGCAGAGCCGGAAAGGAGTGCAAAAAGGACGTATTTCATAGCGTGTGTGGTTTAAGGCCTTCAATATAGAAAAACTCAGTTAATCGCCCGTATTGAAACGTTGCACAATGCCCAGGCGTATGGAGGGAATAATAACGTCGTTGGTGGGGTACACGGCTTTCATATCGCCGCTGATACCAATAAAATTGACGTCGATATTGATGGTGGTGTTCTTGTTCTCCTTGTTGCTGATGATGATGGGCGTACGGAAGCCGAAGTCGAAGAAGGGATACAGGCTTTTGCTGGTACCGTAGAAATTACGGAAGGTCTGCACCTGGGTAATGGGCGTAACGCAGTTGAAATTGGCGTACAGCACCAGGAATTTGATCGGGTAGTATTCGAGGCCGGTGCGTACGTGGATCACGCCTACGCCGTTGCCTGTGCCGGTAAATTCACCGTTCGCATTGCGTTCGGGGGTGTTTTTAATGAGGAAGGACGGGGAAAAACGAAAGCCGATCCGTTTGGTGGCCAGGTTTTTCTGCAGATCTTTTTTTGCCGGAACAAATACAGCGAGTACATCAAAGCTGATGCCGAACAGGGACGCTTCCGGGAGCCAGAAACTGGATGCATTGCGGTGTATCGAAGAATCGGTATTCGAATAGCCGGAGAACAGGCGTACATTGGCCGAGACGCCGTTTGTACCGTCATCGTAGTAATAGGAACCGATAATGTCTATATTCGGCACTACGTTCAGTACATTGGAGCCTGCAAAATTGGTGAGCACATCCGGCTGGGCACCTAACTGGAACTGACCGTTTTTACTCTTTTCTTTTTGAGAACTGTATTTTTCGTTTAGCTGTGAGAGTTCTAAAAAGAACTTATGCCCATCTGATATTATGTTTTTAATGCTATCGAGTTTTAGACGCAAAGAATCCATTCCTATTTCATTAATGGGCTTCTTAAGATCATGTTCTATATATATAAGTTGTTTTTTCGCTGCTACATTTTTTTTCCCTATTTCACCTAATTTCCAGCGCAGTCTGAACAATGTTTTTGCAAAATCTTCTTTTTTAAATCCTTCGTCATCTTCTAAATCAGCAAGGGTTGTGATTGTAATTTCGTTCATAGAAGGAGAAGTCCTGTCAATCCACATTACAAGTGTATCGAGTTGAGTAAGAAGGATCGAATGTGTTTTACTCAACAATTCCTTATAAGCCTTCAGGAATTTATTCTCATAATCTGCTTTTTCCATTGTGAGTTTTTTTATTAACTCATCACGTTCTGAAATACTTTTTTGTAATTTTTGAATAATGGCGACATTCTTTAAAATCGTTTTATTAATTTTTATAGTGTCGGCTTTATTCAATGTTGTCTGCTTGTCCTCTTCCAGTCTGTTAATCTCATTTATAATAGAATCTTTCGCCATCATCTCCTCTGTGTTCTTTTTCTGAATAGCGTTGAGCAATTCCGAATCTTCCGGTGAGAGAGGACTACTGAATGAAGGTAAAGTATATGTTAATGTATCTCCGATTCCCTTAAAAGAAGATACAGTATTCAACAAGTCATTAACTGGTGATGCTTTAATACTCGAACTCCCTCCCGACAACGCCTTACTGCCGAACTGTTCGATCTGCCCGTAGGTGCTCCTAACGAGCATAAAAAATGCAAAGAAAAAGATGTGGGTTTTCATAGGATGTGGATTAAACATCCCAAAGGTATTTGACGCATGAGCAGGTGGTATGGGGGAAACCCCTGAACCCGTGACCGGGGAACCCCGGAAAATGCCTTAGCTCAGCTGTACCGTTTCGGCAAATAGTATCTGCATGGTCGCCAGCCACTCGTTCCAGTTGCTGAATTTGTGGTCTGCCAGGCTGAAACGCGGGTTCTCGAAATTGTCCTTCTCCGGGATCACCGTGGTGAAGATACGCGCGGCTTTGGCGGCCAGCATACCGTTTATACTGTCCTCCACCACCACTACCTCGCTGCGTTGCAGGCCCAGGCGGCGATAGCCCTCGATGTAGGCCTGCGGGTGTGGTTTACCGAATTCGAACTCCGTGGCCGAAACAAAACGGTCTAAAACGCCTTCCAGCTGCAGTTTGCGGATCACGGCACGGATCACCGGCAGGGGCGAAGAGGTAACGATCATGGCCGGAATACCGCGTTCGCGTATCCAGTTCAGTACGTCCGGCAGCCCTTCTGTGGCTTGTCCTTCCGTTTCAATGTGCTGCACCACCACTTCTATAATGTCGTGCATCAGCTGTTCGCGCAGGGCCGGGTCCAGGCCCCACTCGCGTATGCGTATGTCCACCACCTCGTCGTTGCGCAGACCGGTAGTGTAACTGAAATGCTCTTTGCTGAGCGTAATTCCGAAACGGTCGAAAACAATGTGCTCGGCCAGTCGCCAGAAGGGTTCGCTGTCGATCAGCACCCCGTCCATATCAAATAAAATACCGCGCGGGTTTATTTTTTCCATAGATCCCAAAGGGTTGTACGTTTCTGTATCTGTATTTCTTCCAGTCGCGCTAAAAGCGAGGCCGTGTCGGTATAACGTTCCGTAATGTTTTCTGTTGTGCGCAGCAGTATTTCTTCTTTGCTCAGTTGTGCCGGCGGCCGCTGAAAGGCCGGTTTTTTGCAGGTTCTCTGCAACACTTCCCACACCGGGGCCGGTATAGGGTCTGCTGCGGGCAGCGGAAAAGCCAGCTGCATCTGTTCGATCATGGCGGCGTGACCGCTCTGGTAGGGCAACTGACGGCTGAAGAGCATGTAAAAACAGATCCCCAGCGAAAAAACGTCGGACCAGGTGCCTACCAGCTCCTTAATGCCCAGGTATTGTTCCGGGCTGCTGAAAATATAGGCGCGCTGCACCGGGTGTCGCAGGGGATAGGCCTGTACGTTGCTCAGGTCGATCAGGTACATCTGCTGCAGGTCCTCGTTCCATATCCAGTTGGAAAGTTTGATGTCCGTATGCAGGAAGCCCGCTGTATGCAGGCCTGAAAGTACCTGCAGGCACTGTTTCCAGCGTTGCAGTACAAAAGCCGGGTCTTTCCCGCTGCGGCCGGGATCTTCGAATACCGACTGCAGGTCGCGGCCTTCGAAGTATTCGTAAATATGAAACAGCTTGCCTTCGTGCTCAATACGTCCTTTTTTGCGCTGTACGAAGGGCAGTTCGGGCAGCGTCTCTTCCAGGGGCTGCACTTTATGCCATTTTACGATCACTTTTTCGCCGGATGACAGGTGTCCCAGCCATACCACGCCGTTTTTGCCGCGGGGCCGCAGGGGCTTGTCAAAATCGAAAAAGCAGGTTTCTTCCCCGCTGCCGATCTGCATTTTTATTCAAAAGTGATCAGTACCTTGTTCTTTTCTACGGCGGCGCCTTTCTGCACCTTGATCTCCTTCACCTTTACATCGCCGGGAGAACGCAGGATATTTTCCATTTTCATGGCCTCGAGTACGATCAGCGGATCGCCTTTTTTTACTTCGGAACCGGGCTCTACGGCAATATTGATCACCAGGCCGGGCATGGGCGATTTCAGTTCGTTGAATTTGCGTATACCCATCTCGGCCATACCCAGTTTCTCGAGTTTTTCGTCGAATTCATCGCGCATTTTGTACGCACGTTTTTCGCCGTTTATACGCAGGAACACCGTTTTTTCGCTGTGGTCGATCCCTTCGAGTATGACGTGAAAAAGCTGACCGTCGCGTTGTATTTTCAGGTATTTCGGACCGGCCTTTTCGATGTCGGCGCCTTGTCCGTTCGCTTTGAGCTGTGGCTCGCCGGCCCCGTCAAAAACGATCTCGATCAACTGGTCTGCATACAGAGTTTTGAGCATGATTCGCAATTTTAGAACAACGAAGATACAAAGCCCCGCCGTTTATCGCAAATCGCGAATTTTAGAACATGTGCCGCGCTGCCCGAACGGCAGAATAATGTAATTTTGTAGTATGAAGAAGAAGCTGAACGATCTTGGCGGACTGGTGTACAGTACCAACCCGGGTTTCCGGCCGGAAGAGGACGATACGGACAATGCCGTTGAAACGCCGGCTCCCGGGAAACAGCTGCTTAAAATTTCGCTGGACCGCAAGCAACGTGCCGGTAAGGAAGTAACGCTTATCAGCGGTTTTGCCGGTATAGAGGCCGACCTGGAAGCCCTGGGTAAAAAACTCAAGAGCAAATGTGGAACGGGCGGCAGCGTAAAAGACGGCGAAATACTCATCCAGGGCGATCATCGCAACCGCATTAAAGAATGGCTTGAAAAAGACGGTTATAAAGTAAAATTAACCGGTGGTTAAGCTTTGCTGACAACTTCCTGGTAATACTTGCACCATTCGGTCAGTACGCATTTATCGCATTTGGGATTGCGGGCCACGCAAATGTACCGTCCGTGCAGGATAAGCCAGTGGTGGGCCTTGTAGATCTTTTCTTCAGGGATATGTTCCACCAGCTGCTTTTCGGTCTGCAGGGGCGTTTTGGCATCTTCGGTAAGCCCGATACGTGCCGAAACGCGGAACACATGCGTATCCACGGCCATGGCCGGGGCTTCGTATACCACTGAAACGATCACATTGGCCGTTTTGCGGCCTACGCCGGGCAGGGTCTGCAATTCCTCGATGGTAGCAGGCACTTCGCCCTTAAAATCCTTAACCAGTTTTTCGCCTAATCCCTTCAGGTGTTTGGCCTTGCTGTTGGGGTAACTGATGCTGCGGATATAGGCAAATATCTCGTCCACGTCGGCCTGCGCCAGGTCCAGCGGGGTGGGAAAGCGCTCGAATAGGGCCGGGGTGACCATATTCACGCGTTTATCGGTGCACTGTGCGCTCAGTACCACGGCTACCAGCAGCTCAAAGGGATTGCCGTAATGCAGTTCGGTCTCGGCCTGCGGGTATTGCTTTTCCAGTAGGTCCAGTACGGCTTCGAAACGTTTTTTCTTAGAGATGCGCAGCATACATATTCCGGAAAAAAAAAGAGGTTTAACTGTGTAAACCTCCCCTTTGTTATTTTTAGTTCTGTTATTTAGTTGTTCAGCATGATGGGCATTACCAGCATCATGAGTTTTTCGTTCTCGTCGGGCACTTCGGAAGGACGCAGGATACCGGCACGGGTGCTTTCGCTCAGGTCCATGATCACGTTTTCGCTGTCGAGGTTCGAAAGCATTTCGTTCAGGAACTTACTGTTGAACCCGATCTCCATGTCGTTGCCGCTGTAATTGCATACGATGCGTTCGTAGGCCTCATTGGCAAAATCGAGGTCTTCGGCGCTGATCTGCAGTTCGCTTCCCGTCATTTTAAGACGTACCTGGTAGGTGGTCTTGTTGGCGAAGATCGATACCCGGCGCAGGGTAGTGAGGAACTGATTTTTGTCCACCACCAGCTGGTTGGGGTTGTTTTTGGGGATCACCGACTCGTAATTGGGGTATTTACCCTCGATGAGGCGGCTTTGTACGGTAATGTTATCGAACTGGAAAATGAGGTTCTTTTCGTTGAACACCAGGGAAACCGGTGTATCAAAACCCAGCAGGATACCTTTCAGCAGGTTCAGC
Organism: Bacteroidia bacterium; assembly: GCA_016742095.1. GTDB lineage: Bacteria > Bacteroidota > Bacteroidia > CAIKAF01 > CAIKAF01 > JACVCJ01. Next base: position 144,765 of record JACVCJ010000002.1, on the reverse strand, counting down.
GGCTTTTTGGGCAGGATAATGGAACGTACCTCGCTGCTGCTGATGTCCGTACGGGAATATTTTACCAGTTTGTGTGCATCGGTGGCCACAAAGTTCACGCCGTCCGGGCCCAGCTCAAAGTATACGCCCATCATTACGGGGCGCATTTCGTCGTTGCTGGTGGCAAAGATGGTCTTGTGAATGGCCTGGGCCAGTACGGCCGAATCCATGCTTACGGAAGCGCCGCCCTCGAATTCGGGTATGGAAGGGAACTCGGCAGGATCGTGACCGGCCACTTTATATTTACCCGTTTCCGATGTTACGGTAACGCTGTGGTTCTCAGGATGTACGGTGAAAGTGAGCGGCTGGTCGGGGAAGGTTTTCAGGGTATCGGTAAGCAGCTTGGCCTGTATGGCTATTCTGCCGTCCTCATTGGCCTGTACCGGTATTTTTGAACTGATGGTGGTTTCCAGGTCCGAACCATAGATCGTGAGTTCGCCATTCCTGATATCGAACAGAAAATCGTTCAGGATGGGTAAGTTACTGTTGCCGGCAACCACACCGCCAACAATCTGTAATTGTTGCAATAACGCTTTACTTTGAATAATAAAATTCATATTCCTCGGTTCGATTAATGGCACAAATATATCATTTTATGCCAAAGTGTACAGGTATTTTTGTGCAAACTTATCAGCACCTAACGGGGCTGCTGCATGAAGAATCCCGGGGTTTTCAGGATGCGGTCGAAGGTCATGTACTGTATAAATACATATTCCTTGCCGTAGGTACTGATCTCGCCGTACATACGGTCGCTGTCCCATTCCACTTCCTTGCCGAATTCGTTCACGCTGTTGGCCAGCAGTTTTATGCGGTGTCCCTTAACCCAGGTGCTTTTGCCGTTGTTTTCGGTCAGCGTAAGGGTGAACAGGTTGTACTTTTTGCGTACGCTGTCCATCTGTATCTCCGGTATATCCACAAAACCTTCATAGGCTATGTTCTTGAATTCGAGCATGTAACTCTTTACCTGTATGGTGTCGAACCCTTTGATCTCGTTCCCGGCGTAGTCCAGCAGGCGGAATTTGTTCTTTTCGGTCTGTTCCACGGTGTAATTGGCTGAAGGGTCGTAGGTATATTCCACCTTTACCGAACGTATATCGCGCGGACTCAGGGCAAAGATCAGGCGGTCGCGCCATTCGAGCGGGTTCGGGTTGTAGAAGGAGGTAATGTACCCGTGGTGGCCCGGCAGGTAACAGATATAAGGCCTTTCGGCGCCTTCCATCAGTACAAAGGAGCCGTAGCTGTCGGCCGTGGAAGCGCCTACGTAGTAGATCTTGTCGATCTTGCCCTTTTTATAGATCTCCACCTTGATGTTGTTGGTGGCCATGCGCTTCAGGATATTGTCCACGGCGGTGGCGGCCACAGGGGCGCGTACGGTAATGTGCTGCACTACGTCGAACAGGTTCTCGATCATGTCTTTACGGGCCATATATTTGCCGTTCAGCATCCAGCGGCCGTTCGTTTCGCGGGTAAGGGTGCTCTGCAGCCCGGTCTTATCGGCCAGGAATATCTTGTCCACACCCGAAGTATCGCTTACGGCAAAGTCTTTTTCGCCGGCCGCGAAGGTGGTTTTCTTCTGGGTAAAGTAAAAATAGGCGCCAATGCCGGCCAGCAGCAGGGCCGCGAGGCCGATAAGCAGATTGCGGTTCTTCTTCATCCGTAATTAATTATTTGGCAAACCGGTAGCGGCGGTAGAAGTGGAACAGCAGCCCGAACAGCAGTAATCCGCCGATGGGGGCCAGGGTGTTCATCCATTGCCAGTAGGTTTGCTGTGATTTTAAACGTTTGGTATCGAGTAATCGTACTTTAAATTCTTTGGAACGCAGGGGGATCAGCCAGGTATCGTCCATAAGGTAGTTCACGCTGTTGAGCAGGAACTTCAGGTTGCCGCCGAAGTATTCGCCCGTCTGTGGATAGGCGCCCGGAGGGAAGTTCTCGCGGCCCTGCGGATCGAAGTAGTTCATGGCCAGGTCGCCGTCGCTGGCAACGATCATTTTGGTAGGCTCGCTGTGGAATACGGGAGCGAACTGTGCGGGCATGTTCTCGCGCGGGGCCAGGCGGTTCTCGAAAACCGAGGTAAAGGTTCCTTCCAGCAGCAGGGCGCCCGGGATATGTTTGCGGTTGAACACGGCGAGCGAAGGTTCCATAAAGGCGATCTGCGGTGTAAGGCGGATCGGAACTTTGGGGGCACGGCTCATGTCGGAGGTGTACAGCAGCACGGTTTTGGTCACTCCGGCGGCCTGCAGCGTGTCGATACTGCCTGCGTATTCCATTTTTACGTTGCCGATACCGGCCGTGATGATCGATTCGGGATTGGGCGTCATCGATGGGAAGAAGACCCAGGGGCGGTATTCCACGCCCTGTTGCCCGGCCTGCTGACGGGGCAGCATGATCTTGCCGCACTGGGCATCGTTGAGCAGGTCGTAGTTTACACGGAATCCGTATTTAAAGAACAGGTCGTCCAGGTTCAGGTTCACGGGCAGGCCCAGGCGGAAGCCCGAACGTGCGCTGTCTGACGGGAAATAGATATTGTCCATGAGCCACAGTACACGGCCGCCCTTCATTACAAACTGATCGATCACGAACTTGCTGCCTTCATCGAATACCGAGTCGGGCTTGGCCACGATCAGTACCTGTGCTTCTTTGGGAATGGAATTGAGATCGGAACTGATCTTCACGGGTTTTACGTAGTACAGTTCTTTCAGCTGGTCGCGGAAGTACAGGGACTGAATTTCGTTCAGTTCGCCGTGTCCGTAGGCAAAAGCCACCATTTTACGCTGGTTGATGGTCTTCAGCACAAAGATGGACTGGGAAAAGGCGGCTTCCAGGCCTTCCATGGCTTCTTTGAAAACGGCTTCGGGTGCACGGCGGGCCTGACTTTTCATGAAATTTACGGGAACGGTCTTGCCTTTATACGAAACCAGGGCCCCCGGGAATACGGTGATCACCGAGCTTCCGTCGGCCGAGGATTGATTTACCACAAAGGGTGCCAGTCCGCGGCTCATGAGGTCGTGCGAGGCTTTTTCGCGGGTGGAGCTTTCGGCATCGGCAAATACGTTTATAAAATCGTATTGCAGGTTCACCCCGGCGTAGGCCTTGAATTCATCGAGCATTTCGCGGGTAGCGTTGCGCATTTTCTTGAAATCGGCGTTCAGATCGCCTTCCAGGTAACACTGTACATACACCACGTCGTCCAGGTTACGCAGCATGTTCTTGGTGCTGTCGCTCAGGGTAAAACGTTTTTCGGCGGTAAGGTCGAGACGTGCGAACCGGAAACTGCCGATCAGGTTCACGGCGGCCACGATCACCAGCAACATCACAAAGCGGAACAGGTCGCTGCTCCTTCTACTGCGTTTTTTAGTCTCTTTCATTACCATTTTCTCTTTTGTAACATCAGGTTTGCGGCAAAAAGGAACAGGATATTCGCGCTGAGGAAATACAGTACGTCACGGCTGTCGACCACGCCCCGGCTTATGCTGTTATAGTGTTCGGAGATACCCAGGTTCAGGATCACCAGGTCGATCACTTTTACGGAGTTGAACTTAGAGACCATGTCCAGTCCCCAGGTCAGGAACAGGCACAGCACCACCGAATACACCAGGGCAATGATCTGGTTTTCGGTAAGGGTAGAGGTAAAGATACCCACGGCCACGTACACGGAGCCCAGCAGCAGCAGGCCCAGGTAAGAGCCCCAGATGCCGCCCAGGTCGATATCGCCTTTGGGAGAGGCCAGCTGGTAAATGCTCAGTACATACACCAGGGTGGGCAGCAGGGAAAGTACCACTACCGTGAAGCCGGCAAAATATTTGGCCAGTACGATCTTAAGATCGCTCAGCGGTTTGGTGAGCAGGCTTTCGATGGTGCCCGCCTTTTTTTCTTCGGCAAAGGCCCGCATGGTAATAGCGGGGATCAGAAGCAGGTAAATAAAGGGTGCGTTCATGAACAAGGGGTCGATGGCCGCATAACCGCTTTCGAATACATTGCCCGGCAGCAGCCACATAAACAGTGCATTGGCCATAAGAAAGGCGGCAATGACGATGTATCCGGTCAGACTCCCGAAAAATCCGGTAATTTCCTTTTTAAATAAAGCCCACATAGGTTTTAGCTCAAGCTGATTTGCGCAAAAGTAAAAGAAAAAAACGGACATCCCTATGGATAAATTTTGCCGTTTGTGGGCCCGCAGGCCCAAACGCAGGTAAAAATAACGTGCATTCGGGAAATAATGTATCTTTGCTGCCTTGTAAAAAAACAACATTTCAATCAAATCAAGATCGTATGGGACGTATTTTCGAAACCCGTAAGCATAAGATGTTTGCCCGCTACGACCGGATGGCAAAACAATTTACACGTATCGGCAAGGATATTGCCATGGCGGTAAAATCAAGCGGTCCCGACCCGGATAACAACGCAGCCCTGCGCCGTTGCATCCAGAACGCCCGCGCGGTGAACATGCCCAAAGACCGTATCGATGCGGCCATTAAACGCGCCTCGGATAAATCGCTCGATAATTTCGAAGAAGTTCTGTACGAAGGATATGCACCCCACGGCATTGCCATACTGGTGGAGACCGCTACCGACAATACCACGCGTACCGTAGCCAACGTGCGCACGCATTTTAACAAAGGCGGCGGTAACCTGGGCAACAGCGGCAGCGTAAGCTTCATGTTCACCCGTATGGGCGTTTTCACGGTTACGGGCTCCGGCGCCAACCTGGAAGACCTGGAACTGGAACTGATCGATTTCGGACTGGAAGATATCGGCGAGAACGAAGAAGGCAAACTCATTATCCGCTGTGCGTTCACGGAATTCGGCAATATGCAGAAAGCCCTCGAAGAACGCAAGATGGAAGTGGTAAGCGCCGAACTGGACTGGATCCCGCAGAACACCGTTAAAATTTCTGAAGAACAGGAAGAAGAGGTGATCAAGCTGATCGAACGCCTGGAGCAGGACGATGACGTGCAGAAGGTGTATTCGAACATGGCATAAGCCTACCCCTGATTTTTAGTATATATGGCCTCAAACTTTGTAGATTACGTTAAGATTTTCTTCCGTTCCGGTAACGGAGGCTCCGGTGCTGTGTCGTTCCGCCGCGAAAAATACATTCCGAAAGGCGGTCCGGACGGCGGCGACGGCGGACGTGGCGGCCATATCATCCTCAAAGCCAACCCGCAGCTCTGGACCCTGCTGCACCTCAAATACCGCAAACATATCCATGCCTCCAACGGGCAGAACGGTATGGGCTCCCTGAAACACGGCTCCGACGGTGAGGATATCATCGTGGAAGTGCCCCTGGGTACCGTGGCCAAAGACCCCGAAACGGGCGAAGTGCTTTTCGAGATCACCGAAAAGGACGAAAAACGTATATTAATGCGTGGCGGCCGCGGCGGACTGGGTAACGACCATTTCAAAAGTCCCACCAACCAGACGCCCCGCTTTGCCCAGCCCGGCGAAGAAGGCCTGGAAGGCTGGATCATACTCGAACTGAAGGTACTGGCCGACGTAGGTCTGGTAGGTTTCCCGAACGCGGGTAAAAGTACCCTGCTGTCCGTGGTCTCTGCCGCCAAGCCCGAGATCGCCAATTATCCCTTTACTACGCTCACCCCGCAGCTGGGCATTGTTTCCTACCGCGATCACCGCTCCTTTGTAATGGCTGATATACCGGGTATCATCGAAGGTGCGCATACCGGTAAGGGACTGGGACTGCGTTTCCTGCGTCACATTGAACGCAACTCGGTGCTGCTGTTCCTCATCCCGGCCGATGCCAAAGACCTGCGCGAGGAATACAAGATCCTCTGCAACGAGCTGGAACAGTATAACCCCGAACTGATGGACAAACCCCGTCTGCTGGCCATAAGCAAGAGCGATATGCTCGACGACGAGCTGAAGGAAGAACTGCGCAAGGCCTATCCCGAGCTGTCGTTCTCCTTTTTCTCCAGCCAGACAGGCGAAGGTATACAGGCCCTTAAGGACCGCATCTGGAAAGCGCTGAATCCCTAAACGACACAAGCTGTGAAATACATTTTATTTTCCCTTATCCTGGTGTATGCCTCCGGCACAGCCGCCCAGAACGTACGTGTTACGGGCGATAAAAGCCAGTACGGTCCGGAATTCATCGAAGGACTGGGACGTTTGATGCCCGATAATACCGTTATCCTGAACGGGCCCGAGATCCGTATCGAAGGCGATGCAGAAAGCACCGTACGCCTGCCGGCCTATTTCAGTAAGGAAAGACCCACACGCATCGAAGGCTGTATGGAAAACAGCTGTATCGTACTCGATATAAAGGCGCTGAATTACACCGATATTTCCGTAAATGTAAAACGCACCGTAAACGGTAAAACGTATATTGATAAAGCCCTGAAATGCTCACTCAGCGCCGGGCTTATACTGGCCCTGGAAACAGACGAGACCGAAGACGGCGATGCCTACGGGGCTTATGTATATACGTACAGTTCGGGCAACGATTACCTTACCCTGCGCGTGGGGGAATGTAGTGAGGGCCGGTTGTGCGTACGCATGCAGCGCGAAGGAGCGGCTGTGGCCGGTAAAAATACGGGTGCGGGGAATTCGCCCCTGCTTAAAGGCAGTGTACACTGAGTTTTTGTATTTTTGAACGTGCATTACCTCATCGAATTCGACAAAGCGCTGTTCCTGTACCTGAATACGGCTTCCTGGCTGCAGGCCGATACCTTCTGGATCTTTATGTCTTCCCGGCTGGCCTGGCTGCTGTACTGCATCCCGGCGGCGGTATTGCTGGGCTATGCGCTGCGTGCCCGGCTTGCGGAACGTATACTGTGGATACTGCTGCTTTTCCTGATCACGGACCAGTCGGCCAATTTTTTCAAGAACAATATTCAGCGGCCAAGGCCCTGCCGCGAACCCGAATTGCTGGCCGAAATGAACTTTATAAACGGAAAATGCAGTAAATACGGCTATTTTTCGGGACATGCGGCCAACAGTATGGCTCTGGCAGTATTTACCTCGCTGAGCCTGGCTGCGGCGTACCCGCGGCGTAAAGTGTGGATATGGGCCGGCGGACTGCTTTTCGTGTTCCTCGTGTCTTTCAGCCGTATCATGGTGGGGGTGCATTATCCCTTCGATATACTCAGCGGCTGGACCTGGGGAGCGCTGACCGGGCTGTTCCTGTACCGGGGCATACCGGGTATATACCGCCTGCTGAAACTCCGCAACTTCAGGGAAGCCTGATGATCACAACTGTTTTTCGCGCCAGTGCGGATCGTAATGCACAAAAAAATTGAACCAGATACTGCGCGAATAGCGCATGATCGGGGGCAGTAGCAGGGTAAGCACCACCAGTATCACCGGCAGTATCAGCAGTATGTCCACATGAAATACCATGGCCATTACCGCAAGTATAGGCACCGAAATGGCAATGGCAATACCATAACTTACATAGGTGGCTCCCAGGAAAAAACCGTCCTCCACCAGGAAGTCCTGCCCGCACACGGGGCATTTATCGGGCATGCCGCCGATATCGCGTAAACTGTAAATGTTCGGATGCTTGAACAGGTTGCCTTCCTGGCAACGCGGGCATTTTTCCTTAATGACGCTGTAAAAAAAAGTCCCTTTCTTCATGTCTCATATTTTCCTTCGCCCCGCAAAGATCGGGTATTCCCGCGGGATATGTGCTGATTTTTATCAGTTCTGTTGTGATTTTACTTCGTAAGAGCGCTCCAGTGACACAGTTCGAACAGCAGGCGGGCTCCCACATTGGCATCCCATTCGTCGTCGGAAGGGCCTACTTCGTTCAGGTCGAACCCGATGATGCGGCGTCCGCTTTCGGCTACGCTGCGGATCAGGTATACGGCTTCGTGGAATTCCAGTCCGCCCGGTACCGGGGTGCCGGTATTGGGGCAGTATTTCGGGTCCAGGCCGTCGATATCGAAAGAAATATACACCTCTTTGCCCAGCTGTGCTACCATGTCTTTTACCTGTGCGGCCCAGGAGCGGCCTTCGTAACGTTCACGGGCCAGGTTATCGTAAAAATAAGTCTGTATACGTTTGGGTGAGGACTGAATGAGGTCGTATTCCTCTTCGCAGAAGTCACGTATGCCCACCTGTACCAGCTTTTTTACCTGGGGCACCTCGGCCAGTACATTGTACATGATGGAGGCGTGGGAATAGGTAAAGCCTTCATAGGCTTTGCGCAGGTCGGCATGGGCATCGATCTGCAGTACGCTGAAGGACTTATGTCTTTCGCCCAGGGCTTTTATGAAACCCAGCGGAGTGCTGTGGTCGCCGCCTACCAGGCCTACGTTCTTTTTCTGATCGAGGTAAGCCGTCGCCTGTGCCTGTACGTATGCGTTCAGCTTTATGCTCTGGCGGTTAATATCGGCCTGCAGTGCCTGCATTTCTTTATCGAGCGGACCTTCGCCCAGGGCATCGATGATCTTTTCGGCCTTTTTGCGGTATTTTTTCGAAGTTTCGTAGATGTCTTTGGGTACGGGGCCCATGTAAACGCCTTTTTTCCAGGCGTCGGGAATATGCAGATGAAAAAGGTCGACCTGCTTAGAGGCCTCCATGATCACTTTGGGGCCGCGTGCAGTGCCGGCCCCGTAAGAAACGGTCACTTCCCAGGGAACGGGTATCAGCACGGTATCAGATTCTTCGGCTGTAAAAGGCAGCCCGAAAATGTTAGAATCTTCAGCGGCTAAGTTATTGGGGTCGAAATTCCGGATCTTTTCTGCTTTGCTTTTTAACATGCGTACGAACTTTGCTGCAAAGATGCATAAAATTCAGCAATTCGGCTATTAACGCGGCGTTGTCCAGAAATCATTTGCCCAGGAACCATAGTTCGGCTGGTAGGTATTGTTGTCGATGTTGGCGTCTTTTTTACCGCGGCTGTTCAGGATGTATTCCCAGTTGGGCGTACGGCGCTCACCCAGGGCGTCGCTGTGCAGCAGCTCATAATCGTTGGTGGATATTTCGCTGGCGTAAAAGATGAATTTACGGTTGGCCTGTCTCGGCAGTTTATAGTACCACCAGATCTCGTAGGGATACGCGTGCGGCTCGTTCGGACGTTCCGTGCGTACATCGGGCGGACCGTACTGCAGGAACACGCGTCCGCGGTCGGTCTGGTAACCCCGGCGTATCTGGGTACCAAAAGCCTGCTGTACATAGGCCACATTGCGCTTATGTTCCTCGAATCCCTGCCGGGCATTTTCGCCTTTTTTGCGTTGCCAGAACGAAACGATGTACCGTTTCATGTTTTCTTTATCGTCCGATTTCAGGATGCTGTTGGCAAAAGCCTGCTCGGCCTTGTTGGTGATCGGCGCCGTGGAACGGATATATTCTTCCAGGGAATCGCGGTTGTTCACATAGGTAAGCCACTCGGTACCCACCGAAGCCAGGTCGCTGAGGGTAAGGGTGGGTTCGTCACCGGTGATCTCGATCATGCGTTTGGCCTGCGACAGCACCTTGTGTTGCAGGTCCTGTATCTCTACCACAAAATAGTAGTATTCGGGCGTTACCTTTTCGGTTACCAGGTAATTGAGCACGCCTACCGAAGGGGCGCCTTCCATCAGTTTCATTACTTTGGTCTCTTCCAGGATGCGGTCGGTCTGGGCATCCTGCAGGTAATAGCTCAGTACGTATTTTTCACCCTTGAAATAGGTGTCCGTGCCGTACAGTTCCATATAAAAAGGCACATAGGGCAGGGTATTATCGATCACATTGCCTTCAAAAGGTACCATTTCAATGCCGCCTTTGCTGAATATCGTTTCTGTGGGGTTTTCCTTAGCCGATTTCAGCAGCCAGGGATAGCTCATCTGCGGACGGTTCGGAGAAAAGAACACGTTCAGGCTGTCGCTGTGTACCAGTTTGTTCAGCCCGTCTGAATTCAGGTCCTCCATCGCCATTTCCAGGCGGTAGCTGCCTTCGGCCAGGGCGTGGCGCTGTATACTTACCAGTGAAAACGTAGCGGCATCGGCGGCTGAAATATCCCCGGTGTTGAGTACCACTTTATCGTAGTTCACCAGTTCGGCTCCCTTGTAGTACAGGTAGGTGACCTCTACCTTACCGCTGCGTGTACCGCCGGAAGTGCCCATGTTCAGCATGAACGAGCCCGGCGCGATACGCAGGTAGCTTTCTATATAGGGCGTTCCGTCTCCGTCTTTGTATATGGCGTAGTCGAAATAACCGTCCAGCTTCGGTTGTGCAGCAGAGACAGCCGAAGACACAAGCAGGCAGCATAGTAGAACGATATAGCGCATAGTTCGTGTATTTTTACAAAAATACGCAATTCTGCGCAAATGCCGTACTTACAAATTTCGGGGTTTATCGCTTTTCCGCGGCCAGTTTTTCCAGGTCGGCCTCGGCAGAGAGCGGGAAGGGGGCCGAACTGTTCAGGATACGGCCTTCGGCGTCGAGCATCAGGAACGAGATCACCGAACGTACCTTAAAGGGAGCTACGGCCTCCGATTCATCGATACGGTACAGGGGCAGGTAAATACCGTTCCCGAACTTGAACTCCTGCAGGTCGGTCGCATTGGCCTTGACCGCTACCGGTACAAAATGTACCTGTTTGCCGAATTTTTTATATAGGGGCACCATGGCAGAAACTTCCAGGGCGCAGCTTTCGGTCATGGGATCAAAAAAGCAAAGGTAGACGGGCTGGCCCTTCAGGTCGGACAGTTTCAGGGTTTTGCCCTGTTCGTCGGTGATCTCCAGTTCGGGGGCGGCTTCGCCTTTTTTCAGCGGGGCCAGGCGAACTACAAAGTTGCTGGCGGCAGTACGTACGGAAGCACTGGAGCCTTTTGTGCCGAGTTCTTCGATCAGCTGCCATACCCGCTCGCTTTTTACCAGTTTTTTATCCCCCAGCGATTCCATCAGTCCGTACAGCAGGGCCAGCTCTTTCAGTTCCTGACCTGGGCCATAGTAGGGCACGCTGTCGAAGCGGGTACTCAGCGCAGCCAGGCCTTTGCCTTCGTTAATGATCGTGAGTATATCGGCGCCGCTGTTCTTCATGTATTCTTCGGCAAACACACCGGTGTAGAATTCCTTGAAAAAATAGGCGTATTCGGCCCCATAGATATCGGGACTGTTACGCACGAAATATTCTACGAATATCCTGGATTTCGACTTGCTGCGGGCTACCATTTCCAGTTCGGCAGAACGGTAAGTGAGGAGGTCCTGCAGGATCGGGTTCAGCTTTGTAACGGCCAGGGAATCGCGGATACGCTGGCAGAACGCAGCGGTCTGGCGTGTATACTGGCCGCGCAGGATCTCTTTTTCATGGTCGATGATAAAGTCGTCGAAGGTATACAGCAGGTCCAGGTACATATCGTTGATGCCGGGAGTACCGCCGCTCTGCTGTATTTTAAGGCGCTGTGTGCTGTCGTTCATGACATTGAGGTCGTAGCTGGCCCCCGGTTCAATGATCAGCTGTTTGTCGTACAACCCGCCGTAAACACGGGCAATATAAGGCTTATCGATCTGGAACTCGGCTTTGAAGGTCTGGTTCTGGATCCGGGCTTTGGCCAGTATCCGGGGCTTCAGGGAAAAATAATCCTCAAAAATGCTGATGCGCAGATCTTTAAGCAAAGGATCGTCTACCCGGCCCTTGATGAGGGTAGGCGTCTGCTGGGCCCCGAGGGAGCCGGCAAAAACAATACAGATCAGGAACCACAGGTGTTTCATATACTTTGTTAACGGTTTGGGACCGGTTTTCGATACAAATTTAGGTACTGCTTAACAATTTTTACGCTAAAACCATTCGTGGATAGCCGTGGGCAGGAACTGCCGCACATCGCCCCCGTGGCGGTGAATATCGCGTACAATGCTGGAATTGATGGCCGAAAGACCAGGCGACGAGATAATGAACACGGTCTCGATCTCAGGCACCAGGGCGTTATTGGCCTGGGCAATGTTACGCTCGTACTCGAAATCGGTGGAAGAACGCAGTCCCCGCAGTATAAAACGGGCCCCGATCTGTTTGCAGAACTCGGTGGTGAGCCCTTCGTACTTGGCGATACGCACGGCCGGATAATCCACAAAGGTCTTTTCCAGGAACATAATGCGCTGTTCCAGCGTGAAATAGCCGCTGGGTTTGGACGCATTGTGACCGATGGCCACCACGATCTCATCAAATAAATGCAGGCTGCGTAAAACCATGGATTCATGCCCGGCCGTTACCGGATCGAAGGTGCCGGGAAAAACGGCGATCTTTTTGCTCGTACTCATGTTCGTGCTTTGTGAAATACAAGTGTACGAAATTTTTAGCACAGGCACAGGGCGGATATCCGGGGCAGGCCGTATCTTTGTAAGAAACGCACGTACATGGAACAACGCATCAGCTTTATTACACTGGGAGTAGATGACCTGCAGGCCATGAAGGAATGGTACACGGAAAAACTGGGCTGGACGCCGGAAAAGACCGATAGCGAAGGCATCGTTTTCTTCCACCTGAACGGTTGCATCCTGGGCCTGTACCCCGCAACGGAACTGGCCGCGGACATCGGAGTGCCGGCTGCCGGAACAGGTTTCCGCCGGGTTACGCTGGCCCATAACCTGCGTTCCGAAGCCGAAGTGGATGCCCTGTTCGGGGAACTCGAAACCCGCAACGTACAGATCGTAAAGCGTCCGGAAAAGGTTTTCTGGGGCGGATACAGCGGTTATATCGCCGACCCGGAGGGCAACTACTGGGAACTGGCCTATAACCCGTTTGCGCTGCCCGATGCCGCCGGAAATATGCCCGGACATAAATAAACAGGATGATGAAAGATAATTTTTCAGGACATGCCGCGGCTTATGCCCGCTTCAGACCGGCTTACCCGCCGGAGCTCATCGCTTTTCTGCGCGACCTGGCCGTACACCCGGGTACGCTCTGGGACTGCGGTACGGGCAACGGACAGCTGGCCGCCGCCCTGGCGCCGTATTTTGGCCGGGTGCTGGCTACGGATATCAGTGAGAATCAGCTGAAAAATGCACTGCCGCTGCCGAATATTCACTACTCGCAACAGGCTGCCGAAAGCACGGATTTTGAAGCACAGAGCGTGGATATGATCACGGTGGCACAGGCCATTCACTGGTTCAACTTCGACCGTTTTTATGCCGAAGTGCGTCGGGTGGCCCGGCCCGGTGCTTTACTTGTGGTGGCCGGTTACGGACTGATCCGCATCACACCTGTGCTGAACGTGGTGATCGATGAGTTCTACACGGGTACGGTAGGCCCCTTCTGGGACCCGGAGCGGCATTATATCGACGAATCCTATGAAACGGTCCCTTTCCCTTTCGAAGAAAAAGAGGTGCCGCCCTTCCGCATGCGTTTCCGCTGGACCATGGAACAGCTGCTGGGCTACCTGGACACCTGGTCGGCTGTGCAGCATTATAAACGCGCCAACGAAGCCGATCCGCTGCTGCTCATCCGCGAACCCCTGCAGGCCGCCTGGGGCAATGCGGAGTACTTGGACGTGGAGTTTCCGGTGTTTGTGCGGGTAGGAGTAGTCCGGAGTCCGAAGAATTGAGTCCGAAGTCCGTGTAAAGCGTGGAAGAATAAGAATAACAAACGAGGGCGCTTGTGTTGCGTCAGCGAAAGAACGCGTCAGTCCTGGCTCATTACTCGCTACTCTATACTAAAAAAGAGAACCACCCTACAGTGATTCTCTTTTTTCTATAATGATTGAACTAAATTTTAGTTTTCGTTCGGAGTGGCCGGTTTTTCTTTTTCAACGCGGGGTGCTCTGTCTTTCTCGGCTCTTTCGGGCTTCGGAAGGAGTACTTTGCGGCTGAGTTTGAATTTACCGGTTTTTTCGTCTACGCCGATCAGTTTCACTTCGATCACGTCGCCTACTTTTACCACGTCGTCGCTTTTGGCAACGCGTTCCCAGGCCAGTTCAGAGATGTGAACCAGACCCTGTTTGCCGGGCAGGAACTCTACGAAGGAACCGAAGTCGACGTTCGAAACTACTTTGGCAGGATATACATCGCCCACTTCCGGAACGGCAGTGATGCCTTTGATGCGGGTCAGGGCAGCCTGGATACCGGCTTTGTCGCTCGACGCGATCTCCACGATACCTTTGCCGTCCACCTCTTCGATGGTGATAATGGTATTGGTGGTAGCCTGGATATCCTGGATAATTTTTCCGCCGGGACCGATAACGGCACCAATGAAATCTTTATGAATTTCGATACGTTCGATACGCGGAACGAAGTCTTTGTAATCTTCACGCGGAGCCGGCTGCGCCTCGATCATCTTGTTGAGGATGTGCAGGCGGCCTCTGCGGGCCTGATCGAGGGCTTCGGTCAGGATCTGCATGGAAAGTCCGTCTACTTTGATGTCCATCTGGCAGGCGGTGATACCGTTGGCGCTTCCGCATACTTTAAAGTCCATATCGCCCAGGTGATCTTCGTCGCCGAGGATGTCGGACAGGATGGCGTAGTTACCGCTGTTGTCGGTGATCAGGCCCATAGCGATACCCGAAACGTGGTGCTTCAGTTTGATACCGGCATCGTGCAGGGCCAGTGAACCGGCACATACGGTAGCCATAGAGGAAGAACCGTTGGATTCGAGAATATCGGAAACGATACGTACGGTGTACGGGTTTTTATCAGCCTCTTTCAGTGTATTTTTAAGCGCGCGCTGGGCCAGGTTACCGTGACCGATCTCGCGGCGGCTCACGCCACGCATAGGCTTGGCTTCACCGGTAGAGAAGGGAGGGAAGTTGTAGTGCAGCAGGAAACGCTCGGTGCCCTGGTTACGGGGCTGATCGATGAGTTGCTCGTCCAGTTTGGTACCTAGGGTAACGGTGGTCAGCGACTGGGTCTCACCACGGGTGAACAGGGCTGAACCGTGTGCCGAAGGCAGGTAGTCGGGCTCGATCCAGATGGGGCGAACTTCGTCGAGAGCACGGCCGTCGAGACGTTTACGCGTGCTCAGGGTCATGTTACGGGCAGCTTCCCATTCCAGGTCGCCGTAGTATTTGCTGATCAGCGGAGCGATCTCTTCCAGTTCTTCTTCGCTAAACTGAGCCTTGAACTCGTCTTTGATGGCCTTGATGGCATCGCGGCGCTCGTGTTTGGCGGTGTTTCCGGAGAAAACCGTGTAAATTTTATCGTACAGTTCGCTGCGCATACGGCTGCGAAGCTCTTCGTTGTGCGGGAAGGCGTCGATCTCGCGTTTTACCTGTGCTTTTTCCACACGGGCGGCGAGGTCGAGCTGCGCCTGGCACTGTACTTTGATGGCTTCGTGGGCAAAAGCGATAGCTTCTACCATTTCGGCTTCGGAAATTTCTTTCATTTCGCCTTCTACCATCAGGATGTTTTTGGCAGAACCGGCCACGATCATGTCGATGGTGGATCTTTCCAGGTCTTCGGCAACGGGGTTGATCACCAGTTTACCGTCGATCTTGGCAACGCGTACTTCGGAGATGGGACCGTTGAACGGTATATCCGAAACGGCGAGGGCAGCAGAAGCAGCCAGTCCGGCCAGGGCATCGGGTTGTGTATGCGGATCGGCAGAAACGAGCTGAACGAATACCTGTACCTCGCAGAAATAATCTTCGGGGAACAGGGGACGCAGCGCGCGGTCGATGAGGCGTGATACCAGTACCTCATGATCGCTGGGACGACCTTCACGTTTCAGGAAGCCGCCGGGAAAACGACCGGTGGATGCAAATTTTTCGCGGTATTCAACGGTAAGCGGGAAAAAGTCCTGGCCTTCGCGGGCCTCTTTGGCAGCTACCACGGTAGCCAGCAGCAGGGTGTTCCCCTGGCGGAGCAGGACCGCACCGTCGGCCTGACGGGCGAGCTTGCCGGTTTCCAGGGTAATACTCAGTCCCGGAACGGTTTCAAATGTGTGTGATATCGCTTCTAAATTCATTGTGAATAGTATCAGTTTTGTAAAAAAAAAGAAAAGGCAATTTGTAAAAACTGCCTTCTCATCAATTCTTTCTCTTATTTTCTAAGATCGAGCTTTTTCAGGATAGCCCTGTAACGTTCGATGTCTTTATTCCGTAAATATGCAAGAAGGCGTTTGCGTTTACCAACCAGGTTAACCAGGCTGCGCTCTGTATTAAAGTCCTGACGGTGTTGTTTCAGGTGATTGGTCAGGTGCGTAATACGCTCTGTGAACATGGCGATCTGCGCCTCTGCAGAACCGGTGTTGGTTTCGGTGCCGCCGAAATTTTTAAAGATCTCTTTTTTAGCTTCTGTCGTAAGATGCATATCAGTATGATATTTCTTAATTAGTTGTTACCTATTCGATTTAGGGCTGCAAAGTTAATACCTTATTTTAAAAATCCAAACATTTGACTTAAAATCTTTTTTGGATTTTTTCCCCGGAAACCGGTGGAAAATCTTTTTGATTTGAGACTTTCCATTCAAAAAAATGTTTACTTTTCGCCCCGAAAATACAGCATTCATTCATTATAATATATAGCTTATGTCAGAGAAAGCAGAATTGATACTCGAAGGGAAATCATTCCAGCTGCCGGTGGTGGTTGGTTCGGAAAACGAAAAGGCGATCGATATTACAAACCTGCGTCAGGAAACAGGGTACATCACACTGGATTCAGGCTACAAGAATACCGGGGCTACCTCTTCGGCTATTACGTTCCTGGACGGCGAGGAAGGCATCTTACGTTACCGCGGTTACCCGATCGAACAACTGGCCGAAAGAAGTAACTTCCTCGAAGTGACCTACCTGCTGGTAAAAGGCGAACTGCCTACCAAAGAGCAGCTGGACGCCTTTGCCGAAAAAATTAAGATGCATACCCTCATCCACGAGGATATGAAACGTTTCTACGAAGCATACCCCACCTATGCACACCCCATGGGCGTAGTCGCTTCCATTACCTGCTCACTGTCAACTTTTTATCCTAAATCGCTGAACCCCAATCGTTCGAAAGACCAGGTAGACCTTACCATTACACGTCTGCTGGCCAAATTCCCGACGATCGCGGCATGGGCCTATAAAAACTCGGTAGGTCACCCGGTGGCTTACCCGAAAAATTCCCTGGGTTACGTGGACAACTTCCTGCACATGATGTTCTCCCTGCCCAGCCAGGAATACGAAGTAGATCCCGTGATCACCAGCGCCCTCGATAAACTGCTGATCCTGCACGCCGATCACGAACAGAACTGTTCTACCTCTACCGTGCGTATCGTAGGTTCTTCACAGGCCAACCTGTACAGTTCCATCGCTTCGGGTTGTATCGCTCTCTGGGGTCCGCTGCACGGCGGTGCCAACCAGGCCGTGATCGAAATGCTCGACGTGATCAGGAACGACGGCGGCGACGTAATGAAATTCGTGGCCAAAGCCAAGGATAAAGACGATCCGTTCCGCCTCATGGGCTTCGGACACCGTGTATACAAGAACTTCGACCCGCGCGCCAGGATCATTAAAAAGGCCTGCGACGACGTACTGAACAAACTCGGTATCCACGATCCGGTGCTGGACATTGCCAAAAAACTGGAAGAAGTGGCCCTGAACGACGAATACTTCGTAGAACGTAAACTGTACCCGAACGTGGACTTCTACTCCGGTATCATTTACCGTGCCCTCGGTATACCGGTGGACATGTTCACCGTGATGTTCGCCCTGGGTCGTCTGCCGGGCTGGATCGCACAGTGGCAGGAAATGATCGATCACAAAGAGCCGATCGGTCGTCCCCGCCAGATCTATACCGGTGCTACCACACGCGATTATGTGAACATCGCTGAAAGAGGATAATCTTAGATCTTATCATAATTGAGAAAGTCGTCTCGTCTCGCTCACAGCGAGACGAGATGACTTTTTTTTTGCCCTAACTCCGGCCGTATTCACACGGGGAAATAGCCCTTTCGCCATTCTTTTTTGTACAGGAGTGTACTATCCCGTAATCTTGTAATGCTTACAGAACGGGTCGCCGGGCATTGTACGCTTTTTGTCCTGCACAAAAAACGGGTTTACGCAAATTCCGGCGCGTTTTTTGCAATAACTTAATTATCTCTCTAACGAACTAAAGGTATATGAAAAAGGAAATCATTACCGAACTCCTGGCCTGTTAGGCCCGTTTTTAGCTTTAGTATTCAAAAGAAACCGGTTGTGTTCCCCCCGCAGCCGGTTTATTTTTTACCAGTAAGGTTGCGGAACACGTCTTCGAGTTTAACGTCGCTTTTGGCAATGGTAAGTATGGTAAGGCCCTTTTCCACGGCCCAGGCAAAAAGCTGGCTGCGGATGTCCTCCTTGTCGGAAGCGCTGATCTCGTAGCGGTTATTGCCGGAATGTAGTACCTGCTGTACGCCTTTTATCTTTTTCAGTTCGCCCTCGGTCACGGGTTTGTCGAACTCCACCAGGACCACCTGGCGGTTGCCGGTCGTGCGGGTAATTTCGGCGGTGCTCTTATCGGCCACCAGGTTGCCTTTGTTGATGATGAGGATGCGGCTGCACATGGCTTCGGCCTCCTGCATGATGTGCGTGCTGAGCATCACGGTCTTTTCCTTGCCCAGTTCGGTGATCAGGTTGCGGATATCTACCAGCTGGTTGGGGTCCAGGCCCGAAGTGGGCTCGTCCAGGATAAGCACGCTGGGGTTGTGGATCATGGCCTGGGCCAGTCCCACACGCTGTTTGTACCCTTTGGAAAGGGCCCCGATCTTTTTATGACGTTCGGGCGAAAGACCGGTGATGCCGATCATTTCATCGGCACGTTTACGTACATTGGAGGCTCCGTATACGCCGGCGGCATATTCCAGGTACTCGCGCACGTACATATCGAAATACAGCGGGTTGCTTTCGGGCAGGTAACCCACGGAGCGTTTTACGTCCTGGGGCGATCCGGCCACGTCGTAACCGTTCACACTGGCTGTGCCGGCACTGGCGGGCAGGTAGCAGGTAAGAATTTTCATCATGGTGGATTTACCGGCCCCGTTCGGCCCCAGGAAACCGATCACTTCGCCTGTTTTTACTTCGAAGTTCACGTTGTCGAGCGCTTTTTGTTCCCCGTAAATTTTTGTGATGTTTTTTACCGATATCGCCATTATTAGGTGTAATTTTACCGTTAATTTCTGCGAAGATAACGTAAAGTTTACGAATTTAATATTCCATGCTGCATGGAAAAGGAGTGCTTTTTATGAATGAACAACCGCTGGCCGAACGAATGCGGCCCAAAACCATAGAGGAGTACATCGGTCAGTCGCAGCTGCTGGGTCCCGGTAAACCCATACGATTAATGCTCGAGAACGGCATTCTGCCATCCATGATCTTCTGGGGCCCGCCCGGAACGGGAAAGACCACGCTGGCCCTGATGCTGGCCTCGTATTTCGACCGGCCTTTTTACCAGCTCAGCGCCATCAACAGCGGCGTAAAAGAAGTGCGCGAGGTGCTGGATACCGCGTCCAAAGCCGGCCTCTTTTCCCAGGGAAAACGCCCCGTGCTGTTCATCGACGAGATACACCGGTTTAATAAAAGTCAGCAGGACAGCCTGCTTGGCGCCGTGGAAAAGGGTACCATTACGCTCATTGGCGCCACTACCGAAAATCCTTCGTTCGAAGTGATCAACGCCCTCCTGAGCCGCTGCCAGGTGTTTACCCTGCAGCATCACGGAAAGGACGAACTGATCGCTATCCTGAAACAGGCGCTGGAAAAGGACAAAGAACTGTCGAAACTGCCGGTAAAACTGGAAGAGACCGATGCCCTGCTGCAGATATCCGGCGGCGATGCCCGCAAACTGCTCAATGCCCTGGAACTGGCGGTGGAAGTACAGCGCAACCGCGACGAGATACGCATTACCAACGAAGAAGTGAAGCAGGCCGTGGCGGCCAACCTGGCGGCCTACGACAAGAACGGCGAACTGCATTACGATATCATTTCGGCCTTTATCAAAAGCATCCGGGGCAGCGACCCCAATGCAGCCGTGTATTACCTGGCCCGCATGGTACAGGGTGGGGAAGACGTGCGCTTTATTGCCCGGCGCCTGCTGATACTGGCGGCCGAAGACATCGGGCAGGCCAATCCCATGGCCCTGGTCATGGCCAACAACTGTTTCCAGGCGGTGGAATCGGTAGGCTGGCCGGAGAGCCGTATCATCCTTTCGAACACGGCCATTTACCTGGCGGTGTCCGCCAAAAGCAATGCCGCGTACGAAGCCATCAACAGTGCCCAGGAACGTGTGCGGCAAACGGGCGATCTGCCGGTGCCCCTGCACCTGCGCAATGCCCCTACCAAACTGATGAAGGAAATGGGCTACGGCGATAATTACGGCTATGCGCACTCTTACGAAGGGAACTTCGTGGAACAGGAGTTCCTGCCGCAGGGACTGGAAGGCGGCGCCTTTTACGTGCCGGGTAACAACCGTATCGAAAATGAATACCGCGAACGCCTCAAACGCCTCTGGAAAGAAAAATACGGATATTAGTGATTATTACTGCCAATATTCTATTTTTACAGTATGAATTTCACTGTGAAAAAGCTCCCGGCGCCGCTGGTCCTGATCTTCGTGCTGCTTGCCGGTCTTTCGTCCTGTAAATTTGACCCCAACTGGGATACAGAACTGGAAGCCCCGATCGCTAAAATGACCCTCACCCCGCAGAATGTAGTGCCGGACGGTGAAGTGGTGCCGGTTCCCAACGGCCTGGCCTATATTTTTGATAAGCCGGTCTTTAAACTGCCGGTAGACAGCCTGCTGAATATCCCGGACACCACCATTGATTACGCATTTACGGCTCCCGTGAGCCTCACCATTTCGCCGGGTACCATGATACCGGTGTATGATAACTATCTCAATTTCAATATTGCCCAGGCAGCCCTGCTCGAGGCCATTGTGCTCAACGGTTCGGTAGACCTGGAAATGTATTCCTATGCCCCGCAGCCCCTGGAAATGAAGGTGCTTATTCCCAAGGCCAGGAAGAACGGGCAGCCCTTTACACAGCTTGATAACGTACCTGCGGCCAATGGCGGTTCTCCGGGGACGCTCAACACCTCGCGCCTGCTCGATGGCTATTCGCTCGATTTTACGGGCGACAACGGCAACCTGAACAACAAACTGCGCCTGCAGATATCGGCCACCCTGCCCACGGGTGCACAGCCCGTGACCATTACTGCCGGGCAGCAGCTGGTGGGCCTTACGTTCAAACTGCGCAACATAAAACCGCATTATGCCCGCGGAAACCTGTTCACACAGGAAGTGAATTTTTCACAGGATACCCTGAAAATAGGCGCTTTTTCCATCATTAAATCAGGAACCGTGTCCCTTACCGACCTGCTGATGCGCCTGAACGTGACCAACAGCGTGGGCGCCGACCTGCAGGTAAAAGTGCAGGAACTTACCGGGCTGAACTCCCGCACGGGGCAGACCATATCGCTGGTACATCCGCTGATCGGCGGCTCCATCAATATCAACCGGGCCATCAACAACCAGTGGCATACGCCGGAATACATTTCCACCTTCCAGCAGATCGAGTTCAATTCAGGCAATTCAAACCTGAAGGCCTTTGCCGAGAACCTGCCGGATAAGATCAAGCTGCGTACCAAGTTCATCATCAATCCCAATGGCCCGCTGAGCGGCGGTAACGATTTCATTTATGCCGCAGGTAATTCCGAAATTGGTCTGTACGTAGAAACGCCTTTCAGCCTGGCCCTGAACGACCTGGTACTGAGTGATACGGTGCCTATCAATATGGAAAAACTGCTGGGCAATGGCAAGATCAAAGGCGTGGCCTTTAACCTGTACGTAGACAATGCATTTCCGCTGCAGGCCAATACCCAGGCCTTTTTTATGGACGAAAACGGTACTGTGAGCGACAGCCTGTTCTTCAGCGACCTCATAGCCCCGGCCAATGTGGACGGACTGAACAATGTGAGCGGTTCCGTACAATCGATACTGAAGGCCGATATGGACCAGGCAGCGCTGGAACGTATACGCAAGGCAAAGACCCTGAAATTTGTGATCCGTTTCAATACCCCGGCCCAGCCCCAGCATGCAAAATGGCAGGACGGCAATTACATGGAGCTGAAGCTCACCGGCAAACTTATCTACAACATCTAAATCGACACACGTGATATCAGCAGTAAGCGATACCCTGAACTGGCTTTTTCCCATGATGATGTGGTTCTCCTCCGGGCCGCAGTATCACCCGTTCCCACAGCATAATGTACAGAAGCCGATCCACATCAGCGCGCGTTTTTCCATGGAAACGAGTTCCAATTCCCTCAATTCCGAAATATTCCGTGTGATCAGCGCGGGCCGCGAAGTGACCCCGGCGATGAAGGACCGCAGCGAAAAACGCCTGCGTCCGCTGAACCGCATCGGTCTGGACGTAGCGGGTGAACTTTCCTATGTACATTTTCCCTCGAAATTCATCGGCAAGGACCGTTCCTGGGGCTATTACATCGGCTACAAGAACCGTTTTACGGCCTTCGGCAAAATATCTCCGGACACCTACCGGGCCCTGTTCTACGGCAATTCGCCCTACAAAGGCGATACCCTGCATTTCCGCAACGAAAAGGTACGCTATATGGCGTACCAGCAGCTGTCTTTCGGACTGATACACCACGTACGCGGCAAAAAATGGACGGGGAATTACGGTTTTGCCCTTTCATACGTGAACGCCAGTAATTTTGCCGATATCTCCCTGAAGAACGGCAGCCTCTATACCTCATCGGATGCCTTTACATTACAGGCCGGCGGCCAGTTCGATATGTTCAGTAACGACGCTTCCAAACCCCGGTATCATTATCCCAACGGCTGGGGACTTTCCGGCGATCTGTTCCTGAACCTGCAGGACCCTTCGGGCCGCAACGCCATCAGCATACAGGCCCGCGATTTCGGGTTTGTAAAAAGTACGGCTTTCGGCAACGGGTACCGCCTGGATACATCCATAACCTTTGAAGGCGTGGCCTTTTCATCACCCTACGATATTACGGGCGACGTATTTTCACAACTGGGCGACAGTGCACAGCAGATCATACAGGGGGGGCGTTATTCCGGCTCTAAGGTGATCCCGCTGCCGGCACAGCTTTCCATCGCGTACCAGCGGGAGTTTATCCCGTTCCGTTTGTATGGCGCGGCCCAGCTCAGCATGCGTTTCTTTTCGGGCGCCATGCCCATGGGTACCATACGTGTGTGGGGCTATCCCGATCCGCAGATCATGATCGGGGGTAATATTTCCTACGGAGGCTGGGGAACCTACAACATTGGCGTAGACCTGGGCTTTGACGTGGGCCGGGGCTGGGTGTTCAACCTGGGTACCAACCAGCTGCAGGGGCTTATCGCCGAACGTGCGGCCTCCGGTTTCGGCGGGTATATCGGCCTGTGGAAAAGTTTTTCGGGACAGAAAAATGTAAAAAAGAATGAAAAGAAAAAATAGTATACTCTTTGCGATCCTGCTGTTACTGGGCGTGTCTGCATACGCACAGGCTCCCTGGGTGCGTACCTTCGGCGGGGCCAACGACGAAAAGGGGAACGATCTTATACTGATGCCCGACAGCGGCTTCCTTGCCGTAGGTTTCACGGGCTCTTCGGGTATGGGTGCATCGGACGTATACATGGTGCGTACCGATTCCATGGGTCTGCTGCTCTGGCAAAAGACCGTGGGCACCATCAATGTGGACATTGCCTCACGCATTGTGGCCGCCAATACGCCCGGCGATTACCTCATCGGCGGCTACAGCAACGGACTGCCACCGTATGAATACGATTTTTATGTGATCAAGACCGACAGCAACGGCGATACGCTCTGGACGCGGAACATCGGCACACCGGAATGGGATTTCTGCTACGATCTGTGCGCCATGGCCAACAGTTACATACTGGTGGGGGAAACCTACCAGAACAGCAACCAGGGCACGCAGGGCTATATTGTACGTATGGACGATAACGGGGATACGCTTTTCACACGTATGTACCAGTCGCCCTACAACGATGTTTTCAAGGCCATCGTTCCCCTGAACGCTTCGGAATGCCTGATCGCCGGTTACCGTTACAATGAACTGAACGAAACTTCCGACGGACTTGTATTGAAAATGGATACAGCCGGGAACTTCCTGGACACCCTGATCCTCGATTTCGGTTACAACGAATACATCAACTGCATGGCCGCTTCATACGGCAACGGCATTATGCTGGGCGGTTATTACCATTACGACACTACGGAGTTTTCCATGAGCCTGCAGGTAAAACTGGACGATAACGGCAATTACCTCTGGCAGCTGATGGCGCCGCAGAGTTCGGACTGGGGTGTGGAGATCAACGATTACGGGCATTACCAGAACGATGAGTTCTATTTCGTTTCCGAAAGTCACTATAAGTACAATACTGATAAACAGGCCATGTTCTTCCTGGGCATGGGCAACGGGTTGCCGCAGTTCTTCAAGGAGAACGGCATCATTGGCCCGGTAGACGGCTTTTTCGGCAGTGTACTCACACCCAATAAAGACATTGTGGCCACGGGCTATACCCAGAGTTACGGTCCGGGTACACAGGCTCTCATCATTTCTAAAATGCTGAAGGACGGTACCATTACCAATAGCTTTACCATTGGTCTGGACGAAGAAAAAGAAGCGATGCCCTTCGGGCTGTTCCCGAACCCCGCGGAGAATTTCTTCAGTATCGGCGGTGAACAGGCTGCACAGGTACGTATCCTGGATATGAGCGGCCGTCAGCTGATGCAGGCAAAAAAATTGCAGGGCAGTGTACTCACGCTCGACGCTTCGGCCTGGCCGGCAGGTATCTACCTGGTTTGTATGCAGGCGGATAACGGTAAGGTGTTTACGGCAAAACTTTGTAAAAAGTAGTCCGGAGTAAATAGTCCGAAGTCCGGAGCGAAGAGCTGATAGCTGTTAGCCGGGAAAGAGCTCGCATTGTTTGCCGGGTTGTTCGTGTTCCAGCAGCCATTTTTTACGCCAGATCCCGCCCGCATAGCCGGTGAGGTTGCCGTTGTGGCCGATCACGCGGTGGCAGGGGATAATGATGGCAATGCGGTTCATTCCGTTGGCGTGGGCCACGGCGCGTATGGCCGGCAGGTTGCCCAAGATCAGCGATTGTTCCTTGTAGGTACGCGTAACGCCATAGGGTATCTGTAACAGGGCCTTCCACACACTCTGCTGAAATTCCGTGCCCGGGGTATGCAACGGAACGTCAAATTGTTTGCGGGTTCCGGCAAAATATTCGTCCATTTCCCGTTGTACCTGTTCCAGGTAAGGGTGTGTGCCTTCTGTGATTTCCATGTTCATCAGCTTCTGCAGCTGTTTTAGTTCCGCCGCCAGGTTTTTACGTTCCATAAATTCCAGCAGGCAGAGTCCGCGGTCACTGGCGCAGGCCTGCATTTCCCCGATGGGTGTTAATATCTGTGTCGTGTATAAGGATACAATAGCTGCCGTTTCCATCGTTAACAAAGGTACGTAAGATTTTACGTACTTTTGGCTCAGCGCTCATGAACCCGACAACAGAGAATAAACTCCATTTCTGGCTGCCCTTCTGGGGGATTGTATGCATCAACCTGCTGCTGAAAGGGATCTTTGTAACGTATAACGAACTCTCTTACGACGAACCTTTTTCGTTTTTTCACGCAGGCCTGGCCCCGGCAGATATCGTAAAAGAACTCATCAAAGGGAACAATCCCCCCCTGTACGAGCTGTTTATGCATTACTGGATGCAGCTGTTCGGTTCCTCTTTATTTTCCCTGCGTTTTCCCTCACTGCTCTTTGCCGCTTTTGTGCCTGCTTTCTGGTTCGCGGGCGTGTACATGGCCTGGCGCAAACCGGTGGCTTATACACTGGCCATATTGCTCACGTTCAATAACCAGCAGCTGATGTTCGCCCACGAAATGCGGGGTTATGCCCTGGCCTTTTTCCTGGCAGGGGCGGCCCTGTTCTGCTTTTTCCGTATACGGAACCTGTACGCAAAAGTATTGTTCACGGCAGCCTGCCTGGCCCTGTCGCTCTACACACATTATCTTTCGGCCTTCCTGGCGGGCACGGTATGGCTGTTCATCCTGCTGTTCGGCGGGGATAAGCGCCGCGGACTCTGGCAAACGACACTGCTTACCTTGCTGTTTGTGCTGCCCCTGGCCTGGGTCTTTTACGCGCGTGTGAGCGATCCGGGGAATACGCTTTGGGGCGATGCGCCGAAAATTTCGCACCTCTGGGGCAATATCAATATTGCGTTCAATTACCGTTTCTGGCCGCTGCTGGGCGTGTTCCTGCTGAGCATGGCCGATCCTAAGGTGCGCGGCCGCTGGAAACAGGTGCCCTATCACTCGGCCGATATCCGTCAGGTGGGAATGTTGCTGGCCTGGTTTGGTTTCTGTTACCTGCTGCTGTTCGGTTTATCGTTCAAATGGCCTATGTTCATGGGGCGTTACCTCAGTTTTACATTCATCGGCTTTTTCTTCTGTTCGGCATTTATTTTCACGTATTTCTACGATGCCTATACCAAAACGCGGGGCTGGCTTATACTCATGGTACTTATTGTGATCAGCGGTTTCAACTGGCGGCAGGGCAACGACTACCATCCTTCGCAAACGGCAGAACAACTGCGCCACTTTAAACAACAATACGGCGAAACCGCCCTGGTACTGGTATACCCGGAATGGTACCATCTTACGCTGGGTTACTATATAAGCGATGAACTGCGGAAAAGCAATGTATATACGCTACGTCCGCAGCTGCTGGAACGCGGTATTCTGCCTGCACAGTCGCCGGAAGAGATCGAACCGAAGATCGCTGCAGAGCGTCCCCCCCATATTTTGTATATAGATGCCGGCGAGGAGTTCGTTTTCGGCAACCATGCCATGTACGATATGCTGAAGCGTGCAGGATACCGGGAATCAGCCGCTCCGATGCATCCGGACAGGCAGGTGACGCTGTATATATTCAGGAATCCGTTGCCATAAGTGTATTGTTACACCAGATACTCCGGACGACTCTGTATTAATGGATTCGCAGGCAGGATGTAAGAAATTGTATGGCGACTCGGAGAAAAACGTTATTTATTATTGCGGGAGTATTGTTTTTTTAGTTTTACTTGTTTTTTGAGGAGTTTAATTTTGTTTTTTATATTTGAGACTATGTGTACCAATACCTTATTTTATGAAAAGAATTCTTATCCTGATCATGGGGCTGTTCGTCTGTATTTCCATCCGGTCCCAGACACATCCCACTGCAGATAAAGGCTGTATGATCCTGGACCAGCCGGGTAAACGACTGGCAAGAAAGATCCCCGGTACTGCTCCGGGCCGAATGTACCAGATGAGCTTCAAAGCCGTTCTGGAGGGCTGTGATTCCCTGCTGGCAGGGGCTCATCTTCAGCAGAGCAGTACGCAATGGTTCTATAATTCCGGAGAACACCGGCTTATCTTTACGGCAAATGATACGCTGAGCCTGATATTTTTTTATATTAACACGCCCTGCAGGGTAAGTATTTGTTATGTAAAGGTTGAAGAAATGCGTATTGAAAGCAGGGTTGTTTGTAAAGAAGACAGTGCGGGGTATCGCTACGGCTTCAATGGACAAATGAAGGATGACGAGGTTTACGGCGTGGAGGGGACATCGTACTCGTTTGAATACAGGGCATACGATAGTCGTATCGGACGGTTTTTGAGTGTGGATTTATTGGCCGACAATTTCGCATGGAATAGCCCATATACCTTCGCAGAAAGTGATGTGATAAGAGCAATCGATCTTGAAGGATTAGAGAAAATTATAGTAGGAAACAGTGATGCGACCAAAGATTTATATAATACGTTTACAAAAGTAGTAAACAACGATAATATTCTTAATGAGCAGCTTCTAACTCCTATAACAAAGCCTGAGCATAAGGATAAAATTAACTTCTATATACTGTCTTCAAGTGATATTGATTATTCAATTACATTTGATGCGACCAAATTTGAAACTTTTATAAGAGGCGCGTATTACTTTGATCAACTTTCAGTAGCTGAAAAGAATCAATTAAGAGAAAATGATCCGGAGGGATATAAGGGTTTCCGACAACAGAGTCAAATTGTTGCAGAAAATGGACTAAATTATGTTCAACTTGAGCAGGAAAAGTTAGCTGGAAAAACTGGCCATGCAATAGTTATTTCAAATACCTTTTTCCGAAAAAATCAGGTTAAAGATTTAGCTCATGAAATCAAATTACATGCCATTAATAATCTGAATGGTGTGAATAAAACTCCTGGGCAAGAGCATAAGGAAGGATATGGAGAGGAATATTATAAAAATGGAACAAACCCTATGTATTCGCCTAAAAATGATGAGGTTTCCCCCAATAGTGTAATGGGTGAAATATTCAATAGAATTGATAAAGTATTTGAAAAACTAAAAATTGAAGATAAATGATGAGGAAAATATTTGCAATAGCCCTATTTTTATCGTTCGTCCTTAATTCCTGCAATACGGAGGATGATGTGAAAAATCCGGGATCACATTATCTTGCGCCAGTTGCTGTATTATATGCGGATACTATGGTCGGGTTTTTTAGTGTGTGGAATGACACATTGTTATACTATCCTCCGCATCTTAATAAAGATTGCAAAACTAGCTGCCCTATTATGATACTTAAAGACTCTTTACATTCTGAACCAAGAGAATTTTCTTATACTATAACTGCGGAAACATGTAAAAGCGCTATTATTCCTGCTGTGGATTACTTAGTGAAAATTAATTCGGATAGAAAAGAGAATTTTGAAACAGTGTATGATCTTACTCTAACTCCACGATTAGGACAAATAACGAATTGCGAAGTGCCATATACATCAGATTCTGGCAGAGTAGTTTTCTCAATAGAGAAAGGGATTTATTTTTATAAGTACAAACACGGCAAAGGATGTCTAAAGCTCCCATGGGAATATGTTAAATAAATCCCGCGGTAATGTTATGACTTCAATAGGAAAGAGAAGATAGACGAGCAATATGGAATAGAAGGAACGGCCCGGCTGACGTGTTTTTCTGCAAGAACAGATTTTATAGTCTGAAAGCCCGTAGTCCGGCTGGCACCCGCTTCTCTTTATACATTACGTCACATTTAATTACTCTTCGTTTCAAACCCGCTTTGCGCAAACTCCGGATTTCCGGACTCTTTACTCTTCATTCAAATCCGCTTCGCGCGGACTCTATATTTCGGACTCCGGACTATTCACCTTCGTTTTGCCTACAAAATTCCCCAAAATGACTACATCGGTAAAACGACTGTATAGGAACTTTGTATCCTCAAATTGAAAATAAATTTACAATGGAACAAGTAAAAACAAACGAGGCGAAAGTATGGTTTATCACCGGTACATCCAGAGGTTTCGGACGTGTATGGACAGAAGCCGCCCTGCAACGTGGCGATAAAGTGGCCGCCACCGCCCGCAATACAGACAGCATCGCTGACCTGAAAGAGAAATACGGTAATAATGTACTCACACTGCCGCTGGACGTTACCGATCCCGCACAGGTAAAGGCCGCTGTTGCCGCCGCACATCAGCATTTCGGAAAACTCGATATCGTGATCAATAATGCCGGTTATTCCCTGGTGAGCACCATAGAAGAAGCCCGTGCAGACGAGATCCGCGCCCTGTACGATACCAATGTACTGGGGCCGGTGTCTGTGATACAGGCCGTGCTGCCCATTATGCGCGCGCAGGGTTACGGACATATCGTAGGTACGTCCAGTAACCTGGGGCATTTTGTAATTCCGGTCATCGGTTACTACGCCTCGTCCAAATGGGCTTTTGAAGCCATTCACGAAAGCCTGGCCACGGAAGTAAAACCTTTTGGCATTAAGGTCACCATTGTGGAACCGGGCGCTTATGCTACGGAATTCGGCAGTGAACAGTCACTGAAATTTTCTGCTCCCATGCCGGAGTACGATGCGATTCGGGCGGCGGTTTTTGGAGACATCGGCAAGTATGAACGGGGCAATCCCGAAGCTACCGGTCCGGCCATTCTGGCGCTGGCCGATGCTACGGAGCCACCGTTGCGCCTGTTTTTAGGACGTACGAACCTCGACGGCATTAAAGAAACCTACGCAGAACGCATCCGTGTCTGGGAAGAATGGCAGCACGTAGCGGTGGCCGCACAGGGATAGAATATGAAGATCAGCAGCAGTATACGGGAGGGCTGTTGCTGATTTTTCAGTACTTTGTAACAGCATTGTATACGATCTGCCGGTATGAAAAAGAATACACACGCGCCGCTTAAATTTGCATCGCTGACGGAGGCCGCAAAAACATTGGGTTTCCCACCGCCACAGCATCCCCTTATCACGGTAATGAACGGCATCGACCGGCCGCTGGATTTTACTTCTGTGCCGGATGGACACGTGCTCAGTTTCTATAAAATTGCGTTCCGGCCCAATATCGGCGGACTGGTGCGCTATGGGCAGACCCATTTCGATTACAACGAGGGCGGACTCTTTTTTGCCGCTCCCGGCCAGATCGTAGCTCCCGATGAAAGAGCAAACGCCGGCGAAGCGCCCTGCACCCGGCAGGAAATAGCCATACTGATGCATCCCGATTTTTTACTGCACTATCCGCTGGCGGCTAAGATCAAAAAGTACCGCTTCTTTTCCTATGCCGTGAACGAGGCCCTGCACCTGTCCGAAAAAGAAAAGGACATTATCCTGAACCTTTTTCGCAACATTGAAGAAGAGCTCAACAGCCGCATCGATGAACTGAGCCAGGACGTGGTAATGGCACAGCTGGAACTGCTGCTGAATTACGCCCAGCGTTTCTATAAACGCCAGTTCATTACGCGCAAGACCATCAGCAACAGCCTGCTGCAACAGTTCGAAGAAACGCTGGATAGCTATTTCAACGACGAACAGCCGCTGTTCCAGGGCATTCCCACTGTGCAGAACCTGGCCGACAGACTGGCCATTTCGCCGGGCTACCTCAGCGATATGCTGCGCACCCTCACCGGGCAAAACGCACAGCAACACATACACGAAAAGCTTATTGAAAAAGCGAAGGAGCGACTTTCCACCACGAATTTATCCGTTTCGGAGATCGCCTATGAACTGGGTTTCGAGCATCCGCAGTCGTTCAGCAAACTCTTTAAGACAAAAACGCGACAAAGTCCGCTGGAGTTCCGGGCAGGGTTTGCGTAATTTGTAGTCCGGGAGTCCGGAGTTCGAAAGTCCGGGGCATGGTAGAGTTAGGTAAACATTTAGCTTTGATATCCAGGCGTTTAGGTTGGATGACCTGAAAATTTAGCCTGGAAACCGAAACGTTTAATTTCCTAAACTAAACGCCGGACTTCGGACTCTCTGACTCTTTGGTTCTCAACTATCTGCTTTACACTGCAAATACCGGAGTATAGAGAATTGGCAGAGGGATATTCTTTTCTTTTATTTGCAGCTGCTGAATAAATTTTCTGCACGAAAATATGAATGAACGCATCCCAAAATATGAAACTGGCTGAACGTTTTAAGATATTGGCCTGGTTACTGTTCGGGGCATTTGTATTGATGAATGTACTGATGTTCTTCGACCCTTTGATGCGTGCATATGGAGCTATGATCTGCGGTGCGGCACTTTGTCTGTGGTTTTATGGAGACTTTAAAATGTTACGTGTATACAGATATTATGTGTACTATCTGCTGATGGGTAGTGTACTCCTGGTATATGGTTTTATACTGCCTCATATCCATCCGGATGCAAGACAGGCGGGTTGCCAGGGCCCTCTCTTTTTTTTGCTGGTACAGAGGCCTCTGCGTTTTCTCTTTATTTTTATCCTGAAACGTGAACCTGAATTGCAGCGAAATGATGGCCCTGTTGCAGACCGGGTATACTCCGGCTTGCTATTTCTGCTGATGGTGGTAGTGCTTACGCTGAACGATATTCCGCAGCTGCTGGGCTGGTAGTGAGGATGGGAGTAGAGTTCGCAGTCCGTAGTCCGGTTTCCGGATTGCTAAAGTGAACAGTTAGTCTTCAGTCATAAACACCAGGTATCATAGCGCAAACGTTTAACTTAAGAACATAAACGCCGGACTACGGACTCTCGGACTTCGGACTTTTTCCTATATTTACAGAGACTTACACCGCATACTATGAAAAAGATACCTGTTCTGCTTACATTGCTTTTTCTCTCTGTATCGCTTTTCGCACAAAAGAATATAAAAGGCCGTTATATCTATAAAGTAACAGGCGAATTTATAAAACCCTATATCGATACCCTGATCCTGAAAAAGGACGGTACTTTTTACCGCGGACGTTATTCGGGGCTGGGGACGCGGCGACACCTGTCTGACCATGGTACGTATACATTTTCGAACGATAGTACCCTGCTGCTTAGTTCGGATCCGAATCCTCTGCGTATCGATTTTGCAACGGAAGGAGAGGAGCACCGGGAAATCCGGCTGGCCGACAGTGATTCCATCACCTTCGAATTTATAACGCCGGATATCTACGCACTGCCTTACCTGCAAGTGACCGTAGAGGCGGAAGAAGGCCGGGAAAAGACCTACCATCCCGGGGCAGATGGTCGTGTACGTATAGCCGAAAAGAACATAAAGTCATTCCGTATCTCACTGAGCTGCGATCCGGCCCGGCGCCTGTCCCTTGTGTACGAACCGGAATACGCCGTAAGCAAACACGTGCTTACCCTGAACTTCGAGCGTAACATCGGCCTCATTAAAGACCAGGCCGCCGTGGTCCGTAAGAACTCCCTGGTACTCTACCGCGAAAACACCGACTTTAAACCCGAATTTGTGAAGCAGTAGATAGCCTGTAGCGGATAGCTATCGGCCCCAAACGGACTCCAGACTTTCGGACTTCGGACTCAAAACAACTACTTCATGAACCACATCGAAAACATACGCGCCGAACTGCAACAGCTGTACAAAACACACGACTGGAAACTTTCGGAACAAAATGAATACACGTCCCCTTCGGGGAAATACCGGCTTAGTGCCGCAGAAATGTGGACGGAGAGTATCAGTTACGAAATTACGCAAGTATGTATTTACGATACGGACTCCGGCGATCTGCTTTTTGATTTTTTGGTGAACGACGGACGTTTCTTTCATGCCTGGCTGCAAAAAGACGGAACGGAATACATGGTCTGTGCCGAGGACATCTACGGCGGACAAACGCTCATCGATCTCAGTGGCCGGCAGATGGCGGGCTATTCCCCGGGGATGGACGGTTTTATATGGACGGATTTTCAGTTGTCGCCCGACGGAAAAATACTGGCTGTCATCGGCTGCTACTGGGCCTGTCCCTATTTATTGAAACTGTATGATTTTTCGGCTCCGCTGCAATTACCCTTACCTGAACTGGCCGAACTGGAACTGATCGGCAATGATGAAGTCATGAACGGCTGGGCAGATAAGGACCATTTGCGCATGAAGGGAACGGCCCGCGAATACAGAATGACAGCGGATAAAGATGGTTTTTACCGGAATGAACTTGTAAAAGAAACGCCTTCGGAACGCAACCTCAACCTGGCAGGTTACAAAAAGGAACTTGCCGGAAACTACGGGGACAACCCGGACTTCCAACAGCGCTGCCGCAGCATTATGGCCCGGCTGGAATACGCAGGCACCGAATTCCTTTCTGAAGAACTGCGTAAACTGAGTGAAGATCTCGTGTTCGTTTTTGATACGTCAGCGCAGTTGTCCGTAACCGACCGGGTCTTGTTCGTTGAGTTGAAAAACGAACTTACCCGCGCCATCATGACGCATAAAACATTCCGCTCTGCTCTCTGCAACGCCTATTACGACCTGGCTAATACTACACACAATGTCCGTCTCGAAGTTATGTTGTAAGTAGAGAGTCCGGAGGTCCGGAGTCCGCAGTTAAAGTGGAAAAGTAATGAGAAGAGGGAAGCCGCGAGATCGGGATACATGCGTCAGCGAATAAACGCGTCAGCCCTGGCTCTTCGCTCATTACCCTTCACTATAGACTTACTGACAAAAAAACATACCTTCGTATACCCATACGCAGGGGGGCAACAAAACAAGAACATCATGACCGAATTTCAGAAAGAAATAGCCATACGCTGGGCCGATCTCGACGCCAATTACCACGTACGCCACAGTGTGTATTACGATTACGGGGCGCAACACCGTATCGAGCTGCTGGCTTCCGTGGGTCTCACGACCGAAGTGATGCGCAGGGAACATTTCGGGCCGGTGATCTTCCGCGAGGAATGTGTGTTCCGCCGCGAGATCCGTTTCGAGGACAAGATATTTATCAATACCCGCCTGGCCAGAGTACGGCACGATTATGCCCGCTGGACCATACAGCATATCCTGAGCGATGCTGAAGGCGTTGTGCGTGCCGTGGTTACGCTGGACGGCGCCTGGATCGACACACTGACCCGCCGCCTGGCAGATCCTACACCGGCTTCGGCTATCAAAGCCCTGGGTGCCTTCCCGAAAACGGAAGACTTTAAAGAAACGGATAAATAGAGTTCATATATTATTTTTCCGCAGATATATGCAGATAAACATTTAAGAATTTCTATCCGCAAATGATCGCTGAGAAAAACTACAGATGGGCATAACACGTGCTAATCTATATTATTTTTCCCGCAGATATACGCAGATAAGCATTAAGAGTTTCTACCCGCAGATGATTGCTGAAAATCTATAAGCGCTCAAAATAGAAGGATAGACCGCGTAAAAGCATCTGTGTTCTCTTTGGGAGACAAGACATAGCAACGGTAATGAATATTATTTTTCCCGCAGATGATCGCTGAAAATCTATAGGCGCTCAAAATAGAAGGATAGACCGCGTAAAAGCATCTGTGTTCTCTTTGGGAGACAAGACATAGCAACGGTAATGAATATTATTTTTCCCGCAGATGATCGCTGAGAAATCTATAGACGTTCACAATAGGAGAATAGACTGGCAAAAGCATCTGCGCTCTCTGCGGGAGACAAAACCCGGCAAAAGAAAAGCACTGATAAGCGTTTCTGCGCTCTCTGCGTAAAATAATTTATCAGGTAAAAAACAGGAGAATTAAGCCCGGTTAATGTAGATATTCTTGCCCACGCGCTCGGAGAGCATCAGTTCGGTATTGCCCACCATGGCTACAATAGTACGGTCATATTCAAATACTTTGCGGATGGTTACCCGCGCACCCAGCACCAGTTTTACGCCGTCCAGATATTGCAGGAACTCGCTGGAATGTTCCTTTACGCCTACGATAATGCCCTGTTCATCTACGGCGAGGTCGGCCAGGGTAAAGTCTTTGTGATGGTCCATTTTACCCTCGCGGTCGGGGATGGGATCGCCGTGCGGGTCTTTTTTCGGGAACCCGAGGTATTCTTCCAGCTTGTCCACCAGTTTTTCAGAACGGATATGCTCCAGTTCCTCGGCAATTTCGTGGATCTCGTCCCAGCTGAAATTCAGTTTATCTACCAGGAACACTTCCCAGAGGCGGTGCCGGCGCACGATGGACGCGGCTATTTTGCGGCCTTTGGGTGTAAGGGAAACGCCTTTGTATTTTTCGTAGCGGATCAGCTTTTTATCCGACAGTTTCTGTATCATATCTGTAACCGACGATGCCTTGGTCTGCAGCACCTCGGCCACATCGTTGGTGGATACACGGCGGTTCTCCCGGCCGCTGATATGGAAAATGGTCTTCAGGTAATTTTCTTCCGAAACGGTATACATATGGCCCTGTCCTTTGTACAAAGAAACTTAAAATTCTGAAATATGACCCCGTTTTATCCCGGAAATGCCCCATTTTTGAACATTCGTCGGCTGGTTTAACCTGTTTTTCGTATTTTCGGAACGTAGGCCTGCCAGTCTGCGTATACCTTACTATTAAAAGCTAAATCTATGGAACTCTGGTGGAACTCATTGGACATGTACTACAAAGTACTATGGGGCGTGGCACTTGCCTCCTCCGCAATTTTTATCTTTCAGGCGGTTATGACCTTCGTGGGCATGGACGCCGGAACGGATTTCGATGCCGATTTTGACGGCGATATGGACACGCACGGCGCTTTCCAGCTCTTTACCCTGCGTAACCTCGTAAACTTTCTGCTGGGCTTTTCCTGGACGGCCATTGCGCTTAAGAACGCCGTATCTGCCCAGTGGCTGCTGATCCTGATCTCTGCCCTGGCCGGTGTGGCCCTGGTGGTGGCGGTAATGTATATGTTCCTGGCCATGACCCGACTGCAACAGAGCGGCAATATGGAAGTGAAAGGGGCCGTGGGCGCCACGGGTACGGTATATCTTACCATTCCCGGGCAACGCAGCGGAGCCGGTAAAATTCATATAAAGATCCAGAACACCCTGCGCGAGGTGGACGCCGTAACCGAAGGCGATACCATCCCTACGGGCGCTGTGATCAAAGTAACGTCTATACTGGAAAACAGCATCCTTATCGTAACAAAGATCTAAATCTGTAACATTTTTCAATTCTAAATAAGTCTCTATGGAACTAATGATCCCGATCCTGGTGGGCGTGGTAGTGATGGTGGTCACCTTTGCCGCTATCCTGGCCCGCTACAAACGTTGTCCCTCGGACAAGATCCTGGTTATTTACGGTAAAACCGGCCGCAAGGCAGACGGTATGGCCTCATCGGCCCGCTGTGTGCATGGTGGAGCCGCATTTATAGTGCCGGTATTGCAGAGTTATGCCTTCCTGGACCTGAAACCGATCTCGATCGAGGCCAACCTTACCAATGCCCTGTCTAAACAGAACATCCGTGTAGACGTACCCTGCCGCTTTACCGTAGCCATTTCTACCGAACAGGAAGTAATGAGCAATGCCGCCGAACGCCTGCTGGGCCTCTCTGCCGGTCAGATACAGGAACTTACCAAAGATATCCTCTTCGGTCAGCTGCGCCTAGTGATCGCTACGATGGACATTGAAGAGATCAATGCCGACCGCGATAAATTCCTGGCCAACGTAGCCAAGAACGTAGATACGGAACTACGTAAGATCGGTCTCAAACTGATCAACGTGAACGTGACCGACCTGCGCGACGAGAGTGGCTACATCGAGGCCCTGGGTAAAGAAGCCGCCGCCAAGGCCATCAACGAAGCCAAAAAGAGCGTGGCCGAACAGGAACGTTACGGGGAGATCGGTAAGGCCCAGGCCGACCGTGACAAAGACGTACAGATCGCCGAAACACAGCGCGACCGTGACGTACAGATCGCTTCTGCCGTGAAGGACCGCGAGGTACTCATTGCCTCGGCCAAAAAAGACGAGGCCATCGGTAAGGCCGAAGCCGAAAAGGAAACCCGTATCAAGGTGGCGGAGAACAACGCCGTGGCCGTGACCGGGGAGAACAAGGCCAAGATCGATATTGCCGCTTCGGATGCCGAACGTCGTGAGAAAGAGGCCGAAGCTATGAAACGTGCTACCGCGGCCGAAAAGGTACAGCAGGCCAAAGCCCTGGAAGAAGCCTACCAGGCCGAGAAAAAGGCCGAAACAGAACGTGCCGAGCGTGAACGCGCTTCCCAGAAGGCCAATATTGTGGTACCGGCCGAGATCGCGAAGGAAAAAGCCATCATCGATGCCGAAGCCGAAGCCGAAAAAGTGCGCCGCGAGGCCAAAGGTCAGGCCGACGCCATCTATGCCAAAATGGAAGCCGAAGCGAAGGGTATATACGAGATACTTACCAAGCAGGCCGAGGGTTACGAGCGCATCGTAAATGCTGCCGGCGGCGACCCGACCAAGGCCGTAACCTTCCTCATTGCCGATAAACTGCCCGAACTGGTGAAAACACAGGTAGAAGCCGTGAAAAACATCAA
Organism: Bacteroidia bacterium; assembly: GCA_016742095.1. Classification (GTDB taxonomy): domain Bacteria; phylum Bacteroidota; class Bacteroidia; order CAIKAF01; family CAIKAF01; genus JACVCJ01. The sequence goes on along the minus strand of JACVCJ010000002.1, from coordinate 107,094 downwards.
GATCGATAAAATTACCGTATGGGACGGGAATGGCAGCGGTGCCAACGGACAGACGAACACCGCCAATTTTATCAGCGGCATGATGAAGAGCGTTCCCCCGCTCGACGATCTCTTCCGCATGGCCGGTATGGAACTGCCCGCTTACCTCAAAGGCAAAAAAGAAGCAGAGGCCGAAGAAATAAAACCGGCCGAAGAAAATAACAGCGAAGAAGTGCAATAACGCTTTGCTACATACAGCGAAACAGAGAATGCGTCCTTCGGGGCGCATTTTTTTTGTAGAGAAATACGAAATGAATAAATAGCAGCGTTTTATTTTTGCCTGCCTTTCCTTAACTCTATACATAAAACCTGTTTTCGATGAAAAAAATCGTACCCCTGTTCGGCTTCCTGCTGATGGCTAATGCGGTACTGCATGCCCAGAAGGTATCTTCCTGTGAAGAGCTGCCACAGCTGTTCCGGAAGAAAAATGCGGAATATGCACCGGAAATAAAACGGACGGTCACCGATTCCTGCCTGCCGTACCTTACGCGTGTACTGAAGAATAAAAAGTATACGGAACTGCGTATTGAATTTTCGGCCCTGCCGGATTCTGCCTTCTGGAATATACTGCCGCCGGAACTGGAATTTCTCTCTGTTTCCTCTGTGAACGGATACGCAGGTTTACCGGCTTCGCTGGGCGGTCGGGTTTACCAGCTGGAACTTTTTGTAAAAGACAGGGGAGAAGCGCTGAGCCTGCCCGCAGCTTTTGACGTGCCGGTATTGCAGCTGCGCGGGGCCGAGGCCGACAGTTTCCGCACTTTTGTGTACGGCAGAGCTTCCGAACGGCGCGAACTGCTGATCGACGAGGTACTGTACCGCTCGGACAGTGCCGGATGGAATGCCTTCCTGCGTCGACGCAGCCCGAATTATACCACCCCACAGGCTGTAACATCTTCCGTAGAGAACTATGCCGGCGGACTGCTTCCGTACCTGCGCGGCGGCAATGAACAGGCCATACGTTTTTCGGCGGAAACAGGAGATTACCTGCCGCTGGGCCGGGGACAGTTTGTACATATTCCTTTTAAAAGTCTTACCCTCCATGGCCGGGCATATACGGGCGAAGTGGTGCTGCGTTACCGTTCCTGGACCAGCATGGAAGATATGATGAACGCCGGTCTGCCTATGTGGACCCAATTACCCGGCAGCGGAGATACCCTCATGTTCCGCACGGCGGGCATGTTCGAAATGCGAGCCTTTACACCCTCCGGAGATACATTGGAGATAAAAGAGGGACGTAACCTGGAACTTATTTTCCCGAAAACGGACGAGACCCTGTCCAGTTATACCTATTACGAATTTGATGAAAAAGGCAATGTGTGGAATGACAAAGGCAGGGTAGGTACCCGTATTATACTGGGAACGGTTATGGCGGCCGAAATGCGCTCCGGGCGAAAACGTCCCCGGGGCATAGATACCCGGCTCTGGGACGAACGTTTTGCCGACCTCAATACTACGTACAAACTGGATTCGGGGAAAAGAAGAGGATCTGCATACTGGCTGGATATGGATGGGAAGCGTTACCAGGTGAACGGTCGTATCAATCAGTTTAAAATGGTGCCGGAAGTCGTTACAGGGCGAGATGGAAATGCATACACACGTATCCTGTCTTCGGGCAGGCTGCCGGATCATATGCGCGAGATCGGGAATGTGCTTCGCTATACCTGGCTGCGCGATTATATGCCGGAAAAAGAATTCCGCCGGAAATACGTACGGGGGAAAAAATACCACGATATCGATATCATTGACCGCGGCGAGGGCTATTTTACCCTGGTTTTAAAGCACCGCAAAGGTTTTGAAGAGCTGGACATGCTGACATACCAGCCCTGGCGCCGGGTTACAAGCGGCTTAAAAGGAACGGCCGCCCGCAGAGTGGCGTTTATGACGGAGCGTTTAGGCCGCAAGGAGAGGACTTTTAACTGGCGTATGGCCGAACGGCAGCGGAGTTTCGTGCAGCGTACGGGGATGACGCCGGGAATGCAGAACGCGGATACGCTCGATGGTGTGTACTATGGCCGTAACCTGCTCGGACAAAGTGTAAAGATCGGCGTGAGTGATTTCGGACTGATCAACTGTGACCAGGAATATAAAATGAAGGATAAACAGAATTTCCTGGGCACTTTTTACGACGGGAATAGCTTGCTGGACGTATCGCATGTGCAGGTGGCCGACCGGTATGCAAGAGGCTTCTTTACGTACCGGGTCCGCGTAGGAGAAGAGAAACTGGCTTTTTCACTCTCCCCGCAGAATACCACGGCGGTTTTTGTAACCACGAAGGATGAAAAACTGTATGTATTTAAAGATGAAAACCTGCAGAAAATGTACGGGGACCTGAAAGCCGGCAGCGAGACACAGGTAAGGGAACAGATAAGAACAGGAATGCCATAGAGCCACGTAACCCGCAATAAAAAAGGACGATCGCCCAAACGCGACCGTCCTTTTCTTTCACTAAAAAGACACGTTATTACAAATCCTGCTTACACCACTTTTATCCGTCACACCGTTTCTGTACCGGTGTGCTGCAAAGAATAATACAGAATCTGTGCCCTAAATCGTATTTTGCTCTTAATTTGCTATTTATAAATTGACATGCTTTGCCGGAGCGTGGATTTTTTCTACAAAATGCCGTAAGCCCATACCACAAAGCGTGGAAAAAAAAGCATAAAAAAAGAGGGCAGCGGGGCCCTCTTCCTATTTTGTACGGTAATGTGTGTTTACTTATGAGGTTGTCTGGTTCATAAAGGCGGAATACATCCACACCAGTTTCTCCTGTTCGCGGATGTAATCGCTCATCAGGGCATTGGTACCTTCGTCGTTGGCTTCGGCACTCAGGTCCAGCAGTTCGCGCTGCAGGGCGAGTATCGTTTTAAAGGAATCCAGGATACTTTCCACGTCTTTGTAGCCATCGCTCACCTGTTTGGCTTCCTTAATGGTACTTTCTTTAAAATAAGACGAAAAATTGTTCTGCGGAGGATAGCCCAGTGTAAGGATACGCTCGGCGATCTCATCGATCTTCAGGAACAGGTTGTTGTACAGCTCTTCGAATTTGATGTGCAGCTCAAAGAATTTATCTCCCCTGATGTTCCAGTGAAACCCGCGTACATTCTGGTAAAACAGCGAATAGTTGGCCAGCAGTATGTTCAGTTTTCCTGCCAGTTCGCCCGTTTCTTTCTTTTCTAACCCGATGGCATTTAATTTTTTCATAATTCTAAGCGTTTAAGATGATCCAAAGTTAAGTAAACCGGTTTTACGTATATATGATTTTTATCACCGATATGTATGCTGTCGTTCTGTGTTCTTTATAAATAGCCAAAAACCGTACCGCTTATTTTTTAATGTGTTTTTCGGCATGGTAGCTGCTGCGTACCAGCGGGCCGCTTTCCACGAATTCGAAGCCTTTCTGTTTGGCCACTTCGCCCAGGTGTGCAAATTTTTCCGGGGTAATGAATTCGGCCACCGGCAGGTGTTTCATGGTAGGCTGCAGGTACTGGCCCAGGGTAAGAATACTTACGCCTACGGCGCGCAGATCGTCCATGGTCTCCAGTATTTCTTCCTCGCTTTCGCCCAGGCCCAGCATAATACCGCTTTTGGTGGTGATGCCGGAATCGGTAAGGCGTTTCAGTACTTCCAGGCTGCGGTCGTACTTGGCCTGTATACGTACTTCTTTGGTCAGGCGGCGTACGGTCTCCAGGTTATGCGACACGATCTCGGGTTTTACGTCGATCACGCGCTGCAGGTTTTCCCATTTGCCCATAAAGTCGGGGATGAGGCATTCGAGTGTGGTCTCGGGGTTCAGTTTGCGGATCATTTCCACGGTTTTGGCCCAGATCTCACTGCCGCCGTCCTTCAGGTCGTCGCGGTCCACACTGGTAATTACGGCGTGTTTCAGCCCCATCAGTTTTACCGATTTGGCCACACGCAGGGGTTCGTAAGGGTCCACCGTTTCGGGCTTACCCGTAGATACGGCGCAGAATCCGCAGGAGCGCGTACATACGTTACCCAGGATCATGAGCGTGGCCGTGCCCGCACCCCAGCACTCGCCCATATTGGGGCAGTTTCCGCTTTCGCAGATGGTGTGCAGTTTGTAATCGCTTACCAGCTTCCGTACCTGTTTGTATTCCTCGCCCACAGGCAGTTTTACACGGAGCCATTCGGGCTTTTTACGGCGTACCGCAGGCTCCTGTTCGTTATGCTGAATTGAAATTGATTCCATCGTAGATTATACTGTTACAAAGGTAGCGATTTTGGTTGTGCTGCTCATAAGAAATACTGATATTTGTATGTATATAAAATATGAAGTCAATGGGAAGCACCGCCACACTGCAATATAACGGGAGTTTACGTACAACGCTCACACATACGCGTTCGGGTACACAGGTAGAGACCGACGCACCGGTAGATAACCACGGTAAAGGCGAGCGTTTTTCGCCCACGGATATGCTCAGCGCTTCCCTGGCCGCCTGTATGGTAACTATTATGGGCATTGCCGCCGATACGCACGGCATCCGTTTCGACGATGTACAGGCCGATATTGTAAAACACATGGTTTCCGATCCGCGCCGGGTCTCTAAAATAGAAGTACACCTGCGCATAAAAGGCAGCTTTTCGGATAAGGATAAGACCATACTGGAACGTGCGGGCATGACCTGTCCTGTATTCCTGAGCCTGCATCCCGACCTGGAGAAAGAGATCAGCTTCAGCTGGGAAGGATAGCGGTTTTCAACAGGCCTTTTTTCAACTTAACATTTTGGTAAGACTATGTTCTCGCTGAACTAATCTGCCACGGCTTCTTTTGTCGAAATTTATTTTCCGAATGAAGAAGCTTTTACTTTCTGCGGGACTCCTGTCCCTTATTTCTTCCCTTTTCGCACAAAATCCGGGGCTTGTTATCAGTGAGATATGGGCCAATCCGGACGGTACGGATTCTCCTTTTGAATTTGTGGAATTAAAGGCTACGGCCAATATCGACTTTACGGTTACACCGTACTCGGTGGTCATAGCGAACAACGGCACGGCCACGGCCAATGGATGGATCACCGGAGGTGCCATCAGCTATGGTTTTAACATCAATACCGGTTCGGTTACGGCCGGCGATGTGGTATACGTAGGCGGAAGTTCCATGCTGCCTACAGGCGTTAAACTGCGCCAGATCAATACCGGAACTACCGCCGGCGACGGCTTTGGAAGCTCTTCTTCAGGGCCTTTTGGTAATGGCGGCAGCAATGCCGACGGAGTAGCCGTATTTAACCTGCCTGTAAGTTCGCTGACCAATGCTACCGTTCCGGTAGATGCCGTTTTTTACGGCACCGGCATCGGCAATGCCCTGGTAAGCGGCGGAACAGCCGGCTATCAGTTGCCGGTGAACGACCTGTACCCGGGTGGTAAACTACAGTCGAACTCCTTTTTTGCCGGCGATCCGGGTGCCGATGTCAGCATCCGTGCCACGGGTTCGTATAATACAGCTACCAACCAGTGGGCAGGCGTGCGTAACTGGACCACCCAGACCGGTTTTACCGACCTGGTATCGGGCATTACGCTTACTACCGTTACACCGCCTGCACAGGTAAGCATTACGGGTACCGTACAAACGGTGAACGAGCATGTGGGCACGGTAAACGTACCCGTACTGGTAAGCGGGGCCAATGCACAACCCGTTAAGGTGGTACTGAGCAGCGTGGTATACAGCACCGCCATCGCCGCTGCGGATTATGTTGTTGCAAACGATACACTTACGGTACCTGCCAACAGCAACGGTACCTTCAACTACAGTTTTACGGTAAATGACGATAACCTGGCCGAGCGTACCGAATACCTGATCCTGAAGATCGGCTACCTGGACAATGCCCAGCAGAGCGGCAATAACTTCCAGATCATCTATATCCGCGATAACGATTACGTGGCTCCCGCGCCCAACAACGAACTTAAACTGAATCTGCTCACCAGCTTCTCGAACGGGGCCGCCGGTACGAATTCCGCCGAGATCGTATCGTATGATAAGTATACGCAGAAACTGTACATTGCCAACAGTATCGGTGCTAAACTGGACATTGTGGACTTCAGCAACCCGGCTTCCCCGGCGCTGATCAACAGTATTCCGGTCACTCCCTACGGGAACATCAACTCCGTAGTGGCACACAACGGTATCGTGGCTGCTGCCATCGAGAATACCAACCCGCAGGATTCCGGTTTTGTGGTGTTCTTCGATTCCCTGGGTAACTTCGTGAACCAGGTACAGGCAGGTCCCATGCCCGATATGATCACTTTTAACAAAGACTATACGAAAATTCTTACGGCCAACGAAGGCGAACCGAATACGAACTATACGCCCGACCCCGAAGGTTCGGTGACCATTGTAGACCTTACGCCGGGTGTGGCTTCGCTGACACAGGCCAACGTGAATTTTGTGACCTTCGGTTCATATAATGGTCAGGCAGGCACACTGCGCGCACAGGGCATCCGTATCTTTGGGCCGGGCAGCAGCGTGGCCCAGGACCTGGAGCCGGAATACATCGCCATCAGCGAAGATAACCAGAAAGCCTACGTAAGCCTGCAGGAGAACAATGCCATGGCCATTATCGATATGGCCACGGCTACAGTAGATTCACTCGTTCCCCTGGGCAGCATGGATTACAGCAACAGCGGCCTGGACGCCTCCGACCAGAGCGGTTCCATACTGATCGCTTCTTTCCCTGTAAAAGGTCTGTTTATGCCGGATGCCATTGCCTATGCACAGATCGGCGGCGCCGGTTATGTGTTCTCTGCCAACGAAGGAGATGCCCGCGAATACACGGCTGTTACCGATGTGGCCCGCATCAGTGCCACTTCCCTGGACTCTGCGGTCTTCCCCGATCAGAACATTCTCAAGAATAACAACTTCCTCGGCCGTCTGAACGTGGTACAGGCAACCGGTGATACGGACAACGACGGCGATAAGGACGAACTGCAGGTACTGGGTACCCGTTCCTTCAGCATCTGGGACGCCGCTACTGGTGCCCTGGTGTTCGATTCCAAAGACCTCATCGAGCAGGTGATCGCTGCCGATCCGGTGTTCAGCGCTATGTTCAACGCCAGTAACTCCGGCACCATTTCGGTGAAGAACCGCAGCGACGATAAAGGCCCTGAGCCCGAAGGTGTAGCTACGGCCGTGATCGAAGGTTCTACCTATCTTTTTGTAGCCCTGGAACGTATCGGCGGCGTAATGCTGTTCAACGTGGATAACCCGGCGGCTCCCGTTTACGTGGGCTATTACAACAACCGTACGGCTCCTTCCGGTGATCCGGACCGCGGTGCCGAAGGTATCATCTACATCAAACCTGAAGATTCTCCCAACGGCAATGCCCTGGTACTGCTGGCCAACGAGGTAAGCAGCACGGTGTCCGTTTACCAGGTAAATACCTGTTCGGACCTGGCCGGTGCCAATATGGGCATCACAGCCGACAGCATCTGTCAGAATGCCAGCCTGGTACTGAATATCCCGGGTAACGCCAACAGCAGTGTACAGTGGTTACGGAACGATCAGCCCATCAGCGGCGAAACGGGTAACAGCTATACCGCTTCTCAGGCCGGTGTTTACAGCGTGGCCGTGAGTAATACTACCCTGCAGTGCAGCGATACATCGGCTCCCTTTGTACTCACAGTAAATCCGCTGCCGGTATTACAGACCACGGTGAGCGATTCCGCGGTTTGTCCGGGCACAGAGGTTACGCTTTCAGCTACGGCCGACAGCATCAGCTGGAACGGCGGCGTACAGAACAACGTTCCGTTTACGCCGTCTGCCACACAATACTATACGGTTACAGGGTATACACAAGCCGGCTGCTCTGCTACCGACAGCGTACAGGTAACGGTATTCCCGGCGGCTTCGCTGAATGTACTCAGCGACGATTCCCTGAGCATCTGTGTGGGCGGCGAGATCGTACTGAACGCCACAGGCAGCGGTACCATCACCTGGAGCGACGGCGTAAGCAACGGCCAGACCATCGAGCCGGCCGCAACGCATACGTATATGGCTCATATCATGGACGCTAACGGCTGTACAGATTCATCCGCCGTATACGTAGAGGTAAATTCCCTGCCGGTACCAGTGATCGGCTTCAGTAACGGTATACTTTCCGTACCTGCCGGTTTTGCCGGTGTGGAATGGAGCCTGGGTGGCGTGCTGCTGGGTACGGGCAATACCTATACGCCTACGGCCAACGGGACCTATACGGTGACCGTACTGGACGGCAACGGCTGCTACGGAACGGCAACGTACCAGGTAGTGACCGTATCGCTGAACGAACAGGGAAGCATCGCATTGCATATGTTCCCGAACCCGGCTTCGGAGCAGGTTACCCTGACGGTCCCCGCAGGCAGCTGGAACAGCATTCAGATACTAAGCATCGACGGACGTGTGATCCGTACACAGGTGCTGAACAACGAAAATACCATTACCCTGTCCGTGCAGGACTTAACGAAAGGCAGTTACATCATTCAGCTTTCGGGTAACGAAAATACGGTTCGCCGCATACTGGTGAAACAATAACGTTTAGGTTTACACAGTTTGTAGGAGGGGTCTGTCCGGTTTACCGGGCAGGCCTTTTTTAATGTTCAGAAGCTTTTTAAGCGAAGAATTATTTGGGGAGATGTTCACGGATGGCGTCGGCAGAGATCGCATTGTGGGAAGCGTGAAAAATGCATTTGCCGTTCTTAATGAGCAATACCTGCGGACTTTCGTGCTGTACGCCGTACAGGCTGGCGATGCGATCGGATATATCGCGGTGTTTCAGCAGGTCGAGAAAGAAAAAGGGGACTTTGCCGGGAGCGAAATCCCAGCGGCGTTCCAGGCGGTTTTTGGCCATAGCGCTGATGGGGCAGCGCGTGGAGTGCTTGAAAATCAAAACACTGTCGATCTCCTTGGAGAAAGACAGTGTCTGAATGTTTTCCAGTTGATGCTGGTCCCGAAGGTTTTGCAGTTCCAAAGATGGAAAAAATACGTATTAATTCATCTTCTCACCCTGAACCTGACCATGGCTGCGGTAAGCAGGACAGTCCTGACCGGTTTTACAAGAGGATAGAACCAAACCTACAACGAGGATCAACAGTGCGGAGATGGCGACTTTTTTCATTTTCAACTATATTATATATTGTGTGTGAATTGCAAATATATACGCTGGAGCCATACGCTCAAAATGCCCCTCTTCAAATCTTATTAACAATGTAATTAACGAGGCCCCGTTTTATATAGTATTTACGCAATTTTAGCCATCTTTGCTTTTTTATTTATTTAACGAAATGGAAGTGCAAACACCTAAAATTGAACAAGGTTGGCTAAAAGTGCTACGTACGGAATTCGAAAGTGACTACTTCCGGAAGCTGAAAGAATTCCTGGTGGAAGAGAAACAGAAATACACCGTGTATCCCGCCGGGTCCAACATATTCACGGCTTTTAACCTTACTCCCTGGGACGAGGTGAAGGTGGTGATCCTGGGCCAGGACCCTTACCACGGGCCCAACCAGGCACACGGACTCTGTTTTTCGGTATTGCCGGGCATTACGCCGCCGCCTTCGCTCAAAAACATGTACAAAGAACTGCAGGACGATCTGGGTATTGCTCCGCCCAGTCACGGTTACCTGGCCAAATGGGCAGAACAGGGCATACTGATGCTCAACGCCGTGCTTACCGTGCGCGCCGGCATGGCCGGATCGCATGCCAACAAAGGCTGGGAGAATTTTACCGATGCCGCCATACAGGCCCTGAGCCGCGAGAAAACAGGCATCATCTTTGTCCTCTGGGGAAATTTTGCCAAAACCAAGCGCAGCCTCATCGACGAAAGTAAACACCACGTGCTTACAGCGGCGCACCCGTCGCCTTTTTCGGCGAATAACGGATTTTTCGGCTGCCGGCATTTCTCTAAGATCAACGAAATACTGGTGTCGGAAGGCAAGAGCCCGATCGACTGGAGATTATGATCCCCCGGCGGACATATGCCTGGCTGATGCCATTGTTCTTACTGCTCGCAGGCGGTCCGCAGCTTTTTTCACAGGTCACGCTCAGTTTTGTGCCTGACAGCGCCACACACAAACGCGTGCTGCCCTACACATCGCGCAAAGTGCGGGACAGCCTGGACATGCAGCGGGAACTTTCGCATTATCGTCAGCTGCTGTATGCGCGCGGTTTCCTCGACACCGAAACGGAAACGGAGCGTATCGATTCCCTGCATTACCGGGTAACTGTACATGCCGGAAAGGCCATGCAGGCCGGACAGATACGTAACGGAAACCTGCCGCCGGGCAGTTCGCTGGCCCGGGATATAAGCAACCGCAACTGGTTCGGACAGTCGTTCTCTTTTCCGCGTTTACAGCAGGGCATGCGCAAAATGCTGGCCGAATTCGAAGGATCAGGCTACCCGTATGCGTCGGTATTCCTGGATAGCATTACAATAGAAGAGAACCGTTTCCATGCCGTGGTGAAAAGCGATGCCGGTCCCCTGGTACTGTACGACAGTGTGCTGGTCAAAGGCAATGCGCGTATTACGCCCGGTTACCTGTATGCGTACCTGGGAATCCGTCCGGGCAGACCCTACAACCGTGCCCGGCTCGAAAAAGCGGACGCCCGCCTGCGCGATCTGCCTTTTGTACAGGTGCAGGCTTCGCCGCAGGTAGAGTTGCTGAATGATAAGGCCCGGGCACTTTTTAGTCTGATTAAAGTAAACACAACGTCCTTCAACGGTATCTTAGGAGTACAACCCGGCAGCGGCGTGGGCGGTAAAGTGGCCATTACGGGTGATGTACAGCTGCGGCTCTGGAACGTGCTCGAACACGGAGAACAGATCTTCCTGGAATGGCGCCGCATACAGAGCGGCACGCAGAGCGCCAGAATATGGCTGGCCTATCCCTATCTTTTTGCCACGCCTCTGGGCGTATGGGGGAAATTCGACTTCTTTCGCAGGGACAGCAGTTTCCAGAATATTGAATACGGCGCCGGGGTAGATTATCTCTGGTTCGGTACCAATAAACTGCGCTTGGGCTTTTCCCGCGCACAAAGCCGCCTGATCGACCGTACGCCCTATGTGGATGCACAAAAACTGCCCGGGAACATCGACATGGACTGGGACAAATTCAGCCTGGAAGGAGAGTGGACCCGCTACGATTACCGCCGCAACCCGCTGAAAGGATTTTCGGTGCAGGCCGCTTTTAACGCCGGGGTGCGCCGCATACGGCCCATCTCCGAACTGCCCGACAGCCTGTACGCCGGTATTCCGCTGCGTTCTCTGCAACTGCTGGCCTCCCTGAGGGTAGAAAAGTATTTCAAACTGGCCCGCCGCCTTACCATGCGCTGTTTTTCACACAGTGCCTACCAGTATAATCCGGCACTTTTTTACAACGAACTGCTGCGTATCGGCGGATTTTCCACCCTGCGCGGTTTTGACGAAGAAAGCATGTATACCTCCGGCTATTCCTATGCGGGTATGGAGCTGCGTTTCCTGTACGAGCGCAACTCGAACGTATTCCTTTTCCTGAACGGGGGCTTTATCGAACAGAAATTGCGCGCCTCCTACGACGGTTTCTGGGCCTACGGTTTCGGCGCCGGGGTCAACTTCAGCACCAAAGTGGGCGTGCTCAACCTTACTTACGCACTCGGCAGCCGCGACGGACAACCCATACAGTTCCGGAACAGCAAGGTACATGTGGGTTTTACGGGGTATTTTTGAGCTAATAGCTAATAGTCCGAAAGTCCGTAGTCCGGATTTGCGGGAAGATAAAAACGTATAGGTTAAGTGGAGATTCTCCGCATATTTTGCGGTGAATAAGTAAATATTCTCCGCAAAGCGAAACTTTTGTCAGCTTATCGCCTGACAGTTGTGGTTTTGATTTTAAACCCCTATTTTGTTGTACTAAACACACCGGACAATGAACAGGGTATCTTTAATTTTAATCCTTATTTTTTTCGCAGTAACCGTGCACAGCAGAGCGCAGAAGCCTTCAGAAATATACCGCTTTTCCGGCGAGATACAGGCTGCGTTCAAAGCCGATACCACGCCCTGGCTTCATTACCAGACCTATGCGACACATTTTTCCTTCAGCGGGTACCACCGGCAGGCCCTGCAAACCTGGGATATTGCCGGGGTAAGACAGCCGTTGCTTTCCACGGCCGATACTTTACGGTTTGGCCAGTTACAGGCTTCGGACGCCCGGGAGTATATACTGCAACAGGCAAAAAACGAACGTATACTCATCATTAACGAAGCCCATCATAATGCACAGCATCGTGCTTTTACACGCTCGCTGCTCCGCGGTTTATACGATGCGGGGTATCGCTACCTGGGGCTGGAGGCTTTGTGGGACGAACAGATCAACGAACGCAGATATCCTACGCTCAGCAGCGGGTATTATACAGTGGAACCCGAGTTTGGCAACCTGTTGTCTGAAGCCTTACAGATGGGATACACGCTTTTCGGTTATGAGGCGTCGGAAGGGAAGAACGGTAAAAAACGTGAAATAGAACAGGCAGAGAACATCCGTAAGTTCATGGACGCGCATCCTGATGGAAAAGTGCTGGTCCACTGCGGGTTTTCGCATGTGTATGAAGGCCCTGTCACTACCTGGGAAAAGGCGATGGCCGGCCGGCTGAAGGAATACACGGGCATAGACCCTTTTACGGTGAACCAGGAACGGTATACGCCCAAAGGTAAGCCGGAAAATGACCCGCTGTATGTGCAATGGCTCCGCGATCATAAAGAACCCCAGGTGCTTATAGATTCTGCGGGCGATGTATTCCGCGGAATGGTCGAGCCCTGGCAGACGGACGTGGTAGTGCTGCATCCACGCGTGGAAGATGTGGACGGACGGCCCGGCTGGATAACAACCGGCAAAACACGGTACGAAATTCCGGTACCCAAACGCGCTTCTCTGCCACTGCTGGCACTTGCCTACCGGGATGGAGAACCACCGGAACTTGCCGTGCCGGCGGATGTGCTGGAACTAAGTACGCCCGGTACGCCCGCCGTGTTGTACCTCCCTGCCGGAAAATACAGCATACGGCTGCTGGATAAAGATCACCAGGTAATTGAAACGATCGACGTTAAAATAAAGTAAAGCTCTTAGCTTATAGCTATCAGCCTCCGGACTCCGGACTATCGGACTGCGGACTTTTTATTTAATCCGGCTTCAGTCCGCGTTGCGGCGTTTTACTGGTATTGCCCTTGTTCTCACTGTCGTTACGGGCATCGGCGCCGCGCACGATCTGCAGGTAATTTTTTTCTATACGGAAGGCATCGTATTCGCCGGTAGGGCCGTAATACTGGAACTGGCCGTTGTATTGCTGTGAGGAAGGGGCCACGTAATCGAACAGGATCCAGTTCTTGTCTTTCTGGAAACGTACCGAAACGGAGGCTTTGGCATTGTATTCGAGCACAATGCGGTTAAACATCCGTTTCTCGGTCTTAAAAATGGGCGCACCGAACTGCGGTTCCCCGATGCGGCTGAAGCTGATCACTTCCATTACTTTGCGCGTAGTGAGGCGGTTATTGTGATCGCGGCCCAGCAACACGTACTGGCCTTTTTTACCGATGGGTTTGGGCAGAATGGTATAATACACGGCCCCGTACCACTGTTTTTTACCGTAGTTTTTGGTCTCGGCAAGCTTAAATTCGGGCTTATTGTCCGTGAGCTGAGCCACGTGAATAAGGTCGTTCTTTTTGTCTTCGAACTGCGTAAAGCCAAAGTTCTCATGATGGCCGTCGGCATACTGCACCATAAAGGTAAAGATTCGGAAGGTATTGTCCGGAGCTTCGATACGGCTTATGTTCTTAAGGGCCGGAAACGCATAGGTAAATATCTCTTTATGCGACAGGCGGTCGCCCATATCGCTCAGCAGACTGTCGGCAGAGGCTTTTTTTAGCTGGTCGGAACAGGCCGGGTCCAGCAGGCGCAGGGCAAAGCGGTTCCATTCGGCTTCGGTTTCCGCGGCCGTCTGGGCAAAGCCGTGCAGGGCCAGGCCCAGGAAAATACTGAGGATTCCGTGTCTTTTCATACTTAGGGAAACGGGAACCAGGGGCAAATGTTACCCTGTACGTCCATTTTTAAGAAGATTTTATAAGTGGAGGCGGTCTTTTTTGCTGATCAGTTCGTCCTGTGTCTCGCGGATGTCCGGATCGTCCACACAGCAGTCCACCGGGCATACGGCGGCACACTGGGGCTCGTCATGAAAGCCTACGCATTCCGTACATTTGTCGGGTACAATGTAGTATACGTCCATGTTAACGGGCTTCTGCGAGTCATCGGCGTTTACGGCGGTGCCGTCGGCCAGGGTATACAGGCCGCTTACCGAAGTGCCTTCGCTCATTTTCCATTCCACTCCACCTTCGTAAATGGCATTGTTCGGGCATTCGGGCTCACATGCCCCGCAGTTGATACACTCGTCCGTGATAATAATTGCCATACTTTCTCAATTAGGCGGTTTGCATTACCGCTTTTAATAATTTTGCAAAAATAATACATCGCTTCGATATTGAGTTTATGCAAACGACATTTATAGAAAGAAAAAAGGCATTCGCACAGCTGGGCGCGGAAATCGCAGGCGTACTGAAAAACCATGCAGAACGCGGGCAGACGGACGAAGCATATGCACAGGTGATGTACCGGAGCGAGCGGGCGAACGGCTGGTTTACGTACGCAAATCAGCTCCTGGCCCTGGAAGGCATCGTACAGCTGATCCTGTCGGATGCCTCTGAGCGTTACCTGCAGGAATACGAGGCGGGATACCGGGCGCCGGCTCCCAAAAAAGTGGCGGTGGTGCCCGCAGGAAATATTCCGGCCGTGGGTTTTGCCGATATGATGGCCGTGCTGCTGAGCGGACATATCTATTACGCCAAATGCTCCTCGTCAGACCCGTACTGGCTGTCTTTCCTGGCGGAGCGGCTCTGTAATTACCTGCCCGCACTGAAGGGACAGATCGTTTTTGAAGCGGCCGTACTGAAAGATTTTGAAGCGGCCATCGCTACGGGCAGTAACAATACGGCCCGGTATTTTGAATATTATTTTGGCAAATACCCTTCGCTCATCCGTAAGAACCGTACATCCTGCGCGGTACTCAGCGGTAATGAAAGCGCGGAAGACCTGCGCCTGCTGCAGGAAGATATGTTCAGTTATTTTGGCATGGGCTGCCGTAACGTGACCTTTTTGCTGGCCCCGCAGGGCTACGACTGGATGCCTTTTATGGCGGCGGGCGAACACCTGAAAACCCTGCGCGATCATACCAAATACTCCAATAATTACGACTATTACAAGAGCATTTACCTGCTGAACCGCGACCCGGTCTTCGATAACGAGGCGTTTATGCTGCGGCCTATGGACCGTCTGGGCGCCCCGGTATCCGTGGTGCATTACCGGGAATATGAAAACACGTCGGCTGCGGAAGAATGGCTGCAGGTCCATGCGGAAGAGATTCAGTGTGTGGCAAGTGCAGACGGGAAATTTTTTGAGCGCGGCGTATCCTTCGGAAATACACAGAAACCGGAACTCTCTGACTGGCCGGACGGGAAAAATGTTTTAGAATTTTTAACAAATATTGGATAATTACGAAAACTTAACTATTTTAGCCTAATAAATTAACTACAAAGATGAAACGATTCTTCTTTTCAGCTCTATTCCTGGCATCGGTATCTGCCGTTTCGGCCCAGGTTACCGAAAATGATGCGCCTGCTGTTGTGAAATCAGCTTTCTCGAGCAAGTATAATGTCAATGCGGCAGCCTATACTTCGTACGAGAACGGCGAATCGATCGCACAACACAACGGAAATGCAACCCTGTATTCGGTATTCGATGCAACCGGTACATTTATCCAGGAAGAAAAGGTAGTTCCTTCTTCAGAATTTCCTGCCGCCGTACTTGCGGACGCACATCAGCGTTTCGGCACCAACCTGGAATACCGCAAGGTTTCCCTGGCCGACGGTTCTACCCAGTACAGCATCCTGTACACACCGGGCACTGCGCCCATCAAGGTAGAGGTGTATTACAACAATACACAGATGATACGCCGTACCCTTCGTTAAGCATTTATCGTATTCTCCTTATATGACTGTCTCGTCTCGCTGCAAGTGAGGCAAGGCAGTTTTTTTATGGCATAAAAAAGCCCCGCTGTATCTACAAACGGGGCGTTTTCTTTATCCGGTTTTATCCGGCGGATATATTTTTAATCGAAGAACTCGATCTTTACTTTCGGACTTGTACAGATGGCCTGGCAGGTAAGAACAAAGCCTGCGTCCACTTCTTTCTGCGTAAGAATGTTGTTCTCGATCATGCGCACGCTGCCTTCGGTCACTTTGGCCATGCAGGTGCTGCAGATACCGGCCTCGCAGGAGTACGGCGGGTCGAGTCCCGCGTCCTGGGCGGCGGCCAGTATGGTCTTGCGCGGGCCCACACTCAGGTGATGTGTTGTACCGCTGAGCGTCAGTTCTACTTCGGCATTGCCACCTGTGGCAGGCTGTGCGGTGCTTGCAGCGTTTGTTTGTGTGGCGGCGCTGCTGTTCCCGGAAACGGGGGCTGTAAAATATTCTATATGTATCTGTTCATCCGAAAGGTTCGTATGGAAAAGTCCGTTCTTCACGGCGTCCATCATACCGGCCGGGCCGCAGATGAACACATCGGCCGTATATTCTTCCCGGCGCACCTTGCCATAGATCTTTTTTACCGTATCTACCGTCAGCGGACCTTTGATGCCGCTGGAGAAAAGTCCGGCCGAATCGTACACATGCGTCACCTCAAAGCGGCCTTTGTGGCTTTTTTCAAACTGTTCCAGCTGGTCTTTAAAGATCACCGTATTCTTGCTGCGGTTGGCATATACCAGGTGTATAATGCTCTGCGGCTCGGATTGCAGTACGGTTTTCAGGATCGACATCATTGGGGTGATGCCCGAACCGCCGGCAAACAGGATGTACTGTTTTTTAGCGGAAGCGTTGATCTCGGGCGTAAAGCGTCCTTCGGGCGGCATCAGTTTCAGTATGTCACCGGCTTTCAGTGTGGTATTCAGGTATACGCTCATGCGGCCGCCCTGCACTTTTTTTACCGTTACGGCAGGCTGCGGATCGCTCAGGGGAGAGGTACACAGGGAATAGGCCCGGCGCACATTTTCGCCCTGCACATTCATTTCTATTGTAATATACTGACCGGCTTTATAGGCAAAATCGGCCTTGCGGTCTTCCGGGATCTCAAAATAAACAGATACGGCATCGTCCGTTTCGCGCTGAACACGTGCTACTTTAATGTCGAAAAAGGTACTCATTACTATGTTTTTTCACTTTTTAAAAACGGGGCTGCCGTCATTTTTGTTCATTTGCAGGACCCGTAATTCGGGTGCTAAAATACATTAAAATGCCACAAAGGAAAATTGCAGTCATTGCCGGAGCTTCCGGACTCATCGGCAGCCGGCTGCTGGAACAGCTGTTACGATCGCCGGAATATACCCGTGTCATCAGCGTCGGCCGCAGGAAACTGCCTCTGAAAAATGAAAAGCTCGAACAACTGATCTCCGATTTTTCAGACCTGAAAAAATACGATATCTGGACGGAGACCAGTGTGGTCTTCTGCTGCATAGGCACCACCATGAAAAAGGCCGGCAGTAAAGAGGCTTTCCGTCGGGTGGACTACGAAATTCCGGTACGGCTGGCCGAAGCGGCGTCTCTGGCGGATGCACAGTTCCACCTGGTGAGCAGCATCGGAGCTTCGGTGACCACGTCGAATTTTTACCTGCGTACCAAGGGCGAAACGGAAGCCTTTCTGCGCAGTGCGGGCCTGCGTTCGGTACATATTTACCGTCCGTCGCTGCTGCTGGGCAAAAGGGCTGAATTCCGCTTCGGTGAAAAGCTGGGTATCTGGCTGTACAGCACATTTTCCTGGCTGATGCTGGGACCGCTGCGTAAATACAAAGGTATACAGGCAGAAAAGGTGGCGGCGGCCATGCTCCACTTCAGCCTGCGTAAGGCCGAAGCAGGCGTTTTTATACATGAGAACAGCGAATTGCTGGACGTATCGTAAAAATAACACCGGAATTCCGGAATAAATGGTTACTTTCGATTTTCCTAAAATCATAAGGAATGAAGGAAATAAAAAGTGAAGTGGTGTTCCGGCAGTACGACAGTATCTCGGACACACCCGAACAGGCGGGCGAAGGATTGGAAATGGCCGGGAAAGCGAGAGAAAAAGCATACGCCCCGTATTCAAAATTTAAAGTAGGAGCCTGCGTGGTACTGGCCAACGGAGCCATATATACCGGTAATAACCAGGAGAACGCCGCTTATCCCGACGGACTTTGTGCCGAACGGGTGGCCCTCTTCAAAGCTTCGGCCGATAACCCCGGGGTGGGCGTACAATCCGTATACGTGTCCTGCGAGAACGGAGACAATGTATCGGCGCCCTGCGGAAGCTGCCGCCAGGTTATGATGGAATTCGAAGCCCGGCAGGGCAGTCCGGTGGAAATCTGGTTCCCCGGTGGCAATGGTACCTACCTGCATGCGCCGTCGGTGAGCAGCCTGCTGCCTTTTCCCTTTAAAATGGAACCCTGAATGCCGCACACAGTAAGGGGTGAAGCCGTTCTGCCGGAAAAATTAGGCAGGGTTGGTAATAGCTCCCAAAAAGTATATCTTTGGCACGAAATTGTTGTCTATGGCTAATAAAAAGAAATATTCCAGGGAAACCTATTTATACTGGTATGAGCTGATGTTACTGTGCCGCCGTTTTGAAGAAAAGTGCGGACAGCTCTATACCATGCAGAAATTCGGCGGATTCTGCCACCTGTACATCGGGCAGGAAGCGCTGGTGGCCGGTTCGGAAAGCGTACTGCGCAGAGACGACCGCGTGATCACCGCCTACCGTAACCACGTACATCCTTTCGGACGCGGCATGCACCCCAAATACGTAATGGCCGAGCTCTACGGTAAATCTACCGGCTGCTCCGGCGGTAAAGGCGGCAGTATGCACATGTTCAGCAAAGAACTGAGCTTTTTCGGCGGGCACGGAATCGTGGGCGGACAGATCCCGCTCGGGGCCGGTATCGCTTTTGCCGATAAATACCGCGGCGGCGACCAGGTGACCCTCTGCTACATGGGAGACGGCGCCATCCGTCAGGGGGCTTTCCACGAGGCCCTGAACATGGCCATGACCTGGAAACTGCCGGTGATCTTTATCATCGAGAACAATAAATATGCAATGGGTACTTCGGTGGAACGCACATCGAACGTGACCGAACTGTATAAACTGGGTTCTGCTTTCGAAATGCCTTCCTTCCCGGTGGACGGAATGCGCGTGGAAGCCGTACACGAAGCTATTGAAGAAGCGGTAGACCGCGCCCGTAAAGGCGATGGCCCCACACTGCTCGAAATGAACACCTACCGTTACAAAGGCCACTCTATGAGCGACCCGCAGAAATACCGCAGCAAAGACGAGGTGGAAGAGTACAAAAAGCTCGATCCGATCGAACTGGTACTCGAGACCATCCAGAAGAACAAATACGCTACCGAAGCGGAAATTGAAGCGATTAATGAAAAAGTAAAAGCCCTGGTGGAAGAAAGCGTACAGTTCGCTGAAGAATCCCCCGCGCCTGATCCGGAGAAACTGTACGTAGGCGTATATGCCGAGGCGGATTATCCGTTCATTATGGAATAAGTAACCGAATTAAAACGTTAAGAGCAGAAATAAGTTATGGCAGAAATTGTGCGTATGCCCAAACTTTCGGACACAATGACCGAAGGTGTTGTTGCCAAATGGCATAAAAAGGTGGGTGATAAGGTAAAAGCAGGCGATCTGCTGGCAGATATCGAAACCGATAAGGCCACCATGGAATTCGAATCCTTCCAGGACGGCGTGCTGCTGCACCAGGGAGTGAACGAAGGAGCCACTGCACCGGTAGATTCTATCCTGGCCATCCTGGGTAAGGAAGGCGAAGATATTTCGGCCCTGCTGAAAGAAGGCGGAGCCCCGGCAAAAGAAACCAGGAAAGAAGAACCGGCCGATAAAAAAGAGGAAACGAAAGGCGAAGAGGCCCCGGCCAAAACGGAAAGCGCTCCCGCCGCCGAACAGCAGGAAACGGCTTCGGACAGCCGCGTAAAAGCCAGTCCGCTGGCCAAAAGCATTGCCAAAGATAAAGGCATCGACCTCAGCAAAGTTTCCGGTTCCGGAGACGGAGGCCGTATCGTGAAGAAAGACGTAGAAAACTATAAACCCGCTGCCGGCAGGGCCGCGTCCTCCTCAGCCCCGGCTGTGGTGGGACAGGAGTCTTACGAAGAGGTTCCCCTGTCGCAGATGCGCAAGACCATTGCCCGCCGCCTGAGCGAAAGCAAATTCTCGGCGCCGCATTTCTATCTTACGATGGAAATAGACATGGACAATGCCATTGCTGCCCGTAAGGCCATCAATGAGAACAGCGAGGTCCGGATTTCGTTCAACGACCTGGTGATCAAAGCCGTGGCCATGGCCCTGCGCAAACACCCGAAAGTGAACGCTTCCTGGCTGGGCGATAAGATCCGTTACAACCACCATATCCACATCGGGGTGGCCGTAGCGATCGAAGAAGGCCTGGTGGTGCCGGTACTGAAATTTGCGGATGCCAGGAACCTGTCGCAGATCAACGAAGAAGTGAAAGTATTTGCCGGCAAGGCCCGTGATAAAAAGCTGCAGCCTGCCGAAATGGAAGGCAATACCTTTACCATCAGTAACCTGGGTATGTACGGTATCGAAGACTTTACCGCCATCATTAACCCGCCCGACAGCTGCATTATGGCCGTTGGAGGTATTAAACAGACGCCGGTGGTGAAGAACGGACAGGTAGTTCCGGGTAACGTAATGAAAATTACGCTTTCCTGCGATCACCGCAGCGTAGACGGAGCAACGGGAAGCGAATTCCTGCAGACCTTCAAGCGCTATATGGAAAATCCGATCCTGATGCTTTCCTAAAAGAAAGAACAACGTATAAAAAGAAAAGGGGCCGCAAAGCCCCTTTTTTATTGTCGGTACGGACGCGCTACGGAGCGGTCCAGGTATTATCGGCAGGTTTCAGGTCGGCCAATCGTCCGCTGGGATCGATCTGCACTTTGCGTACATCGCCAAAGGCCACATTTTCAAGCACCAGCTGGTAGTTGGGATTTACCCAGGCCCAGGAAGCCGCTGCGGTAAAGGTCTTATCTCCGTCGCTCTTCTTGGCGCCGCGCATAATATCGAGCGGAATGGTATAATACTGCACGGAGCCGTTCTTTAGCGTTACGGCCACATCCAGCGGCATGGGGAACTGTCCCGTGCGCTGCAGGTTGATCACCGTGCCTTTGCCTTTTTTGTCCACCAGGCCCACCCGGTAATCGATACCGTTGAGGCTGTATACGTATTGGTTCAGGTACCAGTCGAGCTCCAGTTGCGTATATTTTTCGAATACGCGCAGGAAATTCACGGGCGTGGGATGTTTAAAGCCCCAGTCGTTGTAATAACGGTGCAGGCAGACATCAAAGGCCTGCATACCGGTAATGTAACTGAGCTGTGCCAGGAAAACGGAACCCATGCTGTAAGAAGATATCCCGTAGGCGTAATTGGTCTGGAACCAGTCGCCATGGGTGCAGAGCGGCTCACGCAGGCCCACACTGTCCAGCATGCGCAGTCCTTCGTAATCTTCTTCGAAAGGATTGGCCTTTTTTTCGTTGTAGATGATATCCATGCAGTAATTGGTGGCGTAGGTGGTAAAACCTTCGTCCATCCAGGGATACAGGGTCTCGTTGGTGGCCAGCACGCCATAGAACCAGTTATGGGCCGCTTCGTGCACGGAAACGCCCACCAGGCTGCTTTCGGTGCGGCGTCCGGTAATGAGTGTCATCATGGGGTATTCCATACCGCCGTCGCCGCCCTGTACAAAGCTGAACTGTTTGTAGGGATATTTGCCGAACTTGTTCTTCATCAGGTCGAAGAACTGCGCCATTTTCGCCGGCAGGGCTTCCCAGGCGGCTACGTATTTTTCTTCGGGCTGGTAAAAGAAGTGCAGCTCCACGCCGTCGTCGTTCGTGTAACGCTTGTGCACGTAGTCGGGATCGGCGCCCCAGGCAAAATCGTGTACGGCAGGTGCTTTAAAGTGCCAGTGCAGCTTATCGCCGGCCGGCGGAGCGGGTTTACTGCCGGGTGTTTCATAGCCTTTGCCGATCTCCTGTGGATTCTGCAGGTAGCCGGTAGCCCCGATGGTATAGGCCTTATCCATGTGGATGGTCACGTCAAAATCGCCCCATACGCCGTAGAATTCACGGCCGATGTAGGGATCGGCATGCCAGCCCATATAATCGTATTCGCAGAGTTTGGGATACCACTGGCTCATGGAATAATCGATGCCTTCGGCGCTGTTTCGGCCGCTACGACGGATCTGCAGGGGCACCTGTGCCTCAAAGTCCATTTTAAAAACGGTTGTTTTGCCCGGCAGCAGGGGTTGGGCCAGCGTAACTTCCAGTATGGTACCGGTGGTCTTGTGTTCCAGGTCTTTACCGTCCTGTTTCAGGCTGAGTATTTTCTGGTAGCCGATCTCATCGCTTTTCAGTTTACCGATGCGGTCGCCGATGCGACGGTCGCGGTCGCGCAGGTTCTGGTTACGGATGTCCATTTCGCTGCCGGGCTGAAAGGCGTTGAAATACAGGTGATAATACACCCGGTGCAGGGTGTCGGGCGAATTGTTGTAATACGTAAGTTCCTGTTTACCGCGGTACTGGTGCTTTTTGTGATCGAAGTCGATATCCATCACATAATGTACCTTCTGCTGCCAGTAGCCGTCGTTCTGTGCTTTAAGTCCGGCCGCCGAGAGCAGCAGTGTGCCCAGCAGCAGTGTCTTCCCGAAATGCCTGCGTGTTGTATTCATTCTGTTTCTATACTGATGGTATAAGTATACAGAATTTCGGGCGTATCTGCCAAAAAATTCGGCAAAGGGAAGGTATAGAGGGACAAAAAGATTAGAATCACGTCATTTTTCTTAAAGGAACCTGCTTTTAATTTTACTTTTTATTATAGAAAGTTTTAGTTTGTTTGTTTTATATTTCGGCTACGTATACGAATACCTTATTTTATGAAAAGGATACTTACCCTGTTATGGGGTCTGGTAACCTGCACCGCCATTTTAGCTCAAACCCGTCCGGAAACAGATGAAGGCTGTATGATACTGGACCAGCCGGGTAAGCGATTGGGCAAGAGAATACCCGGCACGGTGCCGGGGCGTATGTACCGGGTGAGTTTCAACGCGGATATCGGGGATTGTGATTCCCTGCTGGCCGGGGCCAATCTACAGCAGAGCAGCCTGCAATGGTTCCATAGTTCCGGCGGACATCAGTTTACTTTTACGGCAAATGATACGGCGGGGCTGGTATTTTTTTATATTAACGCTCCCTGCCGGGTAAGTATCTGTTATGTAGAGATAGAAGAAATGCGTATGGAAAGCCGGATCGTATGCAGGGAAGACAGTTCCGGGTATCGGTATGGATACAATGGGCAGATGAAGGATGATGAGGTATATGGCGTGGAGGGGACTTCGTATTCGTTCGAGTACAGGGCGTACGATAGTCGTATAGGTAGATTTATGTCTGTTGATCCGCTATTTAAAGACTATCCTTGGAATAGTGTTTATGCATTTGCTGAGAACGATGTAATCCGATCTATCGATCTTGAAGGAGCAGAAAAACTAATTGTAAATAATCCTAAGGCATATAAACTGGCGGAAGCATATTTAAGAGTTGTTGGCGCTGATAAGGTGCTTACTCAAAAATTGTTCCATGATATTACCCAAAAGGATTTAGAAGATAAAATTCATATTTATTTTGGAGTAACAGACAAAATCATAACTCCTGTCAGTGGACAAACATTTGCACATGCTTCAATGAAATCGTTAACGAATGATAAGACCAGCCCTAACAAGGCTATAGCCTTAGGCATTACAAAAGACGAGTTTGCGGAGAAAGAGAAAAAGGAAATAACGATGCATGGTATTATTATTTATCATAATAATGGGACAGAAAGTCTGGAAGAAATAATAACAATAGCACACGAAGTTTATCTCCACCTCCGGAAGAGTATTGCAGCGTATCCGGGTGTTAAAAAATCCACAACAGAGGAAGATCATATTGAAGGATATGGGAAAACGTATTATGAAAAGAATAACGCTGATCCATATACCTCTCCAGCTAACGATGATCCTGATATAGAAAATACAGAATTTAAGGATATTATGAACAGACTTAAAACATCTTATAAAAAATGGGAGGAAAGTAAAAATGAAAAAAAATAGTTATTTATTTATCGCAGTAATTATACTATTTTCATCTTGTATGATGCCAACTGAAAATTCTTTAAAACCTGAACGGGATCAGGTTTTAGACTTTATAAAAAAAGAAGTGGATGCTGACGGTGACAAGCAGAAAGTATATTTATGTGCATCGGATAGCATAATTTTTTATACTTTTAGTATTAAGGATACTGTTTATTTTACTACTCAGAGAGAAAATGAGACGGATTTAACAGGTCGTTATCCTATTTATTGGAAAGGAATGAAACCCGATGTTGAGTACCCAATCTTAGCACGTATTTATAGCCCTTTTTCAGGGGAGTATAGGAAATTTTCAATTACAATGTTTGATTATAATCGATTGGGGAAAGATGAATGCTATATTTTATATAACTATAATATGGCTCAGGATTCAGATTTTCCGAATTTGAATATTTATAAAACCCATCCTGAATTAATGAGTTTGGAAGGGTTGTTTATATTTTCTCATAAATCCAAATCAATACGTGATTATGAGCGTATAATTACTCATAAGGATATGAAAATGAGTTTTGAGTAAAAAGTCGAATGGAATCCTTCCATGAGGAACATATAAAAAATGCTCCGGCATACTATAAGCCATTCGGCAGACATGTCTGATATGGATATTCATTTGACGAAGTATAAAAAAAGGATTGGAGCACAGTGTTAAGGTGCGATTTAAAAATACTATCCGGAGGGCACTGTCTTCATTCCCGGCTAAAGAATAAAAGTTATTTTTGTTTTAAATGATTGTTCACGGAACACGGCAAGCAAAGAACTCATGGAGCTGGTGGGGAAGGCATTGTTAAAATCAAGCGGACAAAAGGGTGCCGGCGCCTATTATAGTTTTAAATAATCCTGAATTGCACAATAATTGCACAAATTGCACAATGAGCGTTTAAAATATTCCTGTAAATAAGACATTAAAAGTTAGGTGCATTGTCATACAGGAAGCACAAAAAAAGCCCCCGGAGAGGCTTTCTGTTTTTTATTGCTGTGCAAAAACTTTCTTGAGCAGGTCGGTGACCCTTGCGTTTACGTCGGTACGTATCTTCAGTTCTTCTTTGGCTACGTAAACAAACAGTCCGTCCAGGGCCTTATTGGTAACGTGTGCGGCCAGGTTATCGGGGATCGGTGTTATGAAGGGAATATTATTATACGTAGTGGAGAACTGTGTCCAGAGCTGCTGGGCGCCTACGGTCTGCAGTGAGTTCTGTATTTTAGGCTGAAACGCATTGTACAGTCCGTCGTAGGTTTTGCTGCGCAGGTATACCGTAGCGGCATCGTCGTTCCCCTGCAGTATGGTAAAGGCATCCTGTATGGTAAGGCCTTCGATGGCGTTCCACAGGATGGGTTTGGCTTCGATGGCGGCATCTTCGGCGGCGCGGTTGATCTTGGTCACCAGCTGGGTGCTGAGCCCGGGAACCACGGCGTCTACGGCGCTCACGGCCGTCTGTGCCTCCTGCGGAAGCAGAATTTTAATGGTGGCATCGGCCAGGTATCCGTCCTGTTTATGCAGGCGGGTGGTGGAGGAGTCAGAGCCATGTTTCAGGGCCTCTTTCAGTCCGGCGGCAACTTCTTCTTCAGACAGTTTTCCGTTGTTCAGGAGTTCGCAGGAAGTGGACGAAAATATGCCGGTTGCAATAACGGCCATAGCGGTGATCTTTAAGAAACGCTTCATGTATAAACAGTTTGATAGATAAAAGTACAATTATTGTTCCGTTTCCGTTCGGAATGGGTTCTTATTCTTTTGTTAAATGAGTCTGGGTTCCAGTGCCCTGAAGCTGGCACGCGGGTCGGCGCCCTCGTACAGCACGGCATACACGCAGTTTACCACGGGCATTTCGTTCAGGGCATTGCCATGTCGTTCGCAGAAACTTTTTACGGCATAATAGCCTTCGGCCACCATTTGCATATCGTGTATAATATGTGCCGGCGGATTTCCCGCAGCTATCAGGTTGCCGAAACGACGATTGCGGCTGTGGATGCTGTAGCAGGTAACCAGCAGGTCGCCCAGGCAGGCAGAATCGTTCAGGTTGATGGGCGAGTAGGGGAAGGTGCGGTTCAGGAAACGTTCGGCTTCGCGCCAGGCATTGGCGGCCATTACAGCCTGGAAATTATCGCCGTAACCCAGTCCCTGTGCAATGCCCATGCCCAGGGCATAGATGTTTTTGAGCACGGCGGCGTATTCCACCACGCGCAGTTCCGAATGGTAATGGCAGGATATATAGGAATTGCGGAACAGGGCCGCCAGGCGCTCGCCGGTGGACGGATCATTACCGGCCAGCGTAAGGTAGGAACGCTTTTCTTCTGCCGCTTCTTCGGCATGGCAGGGCCCGCCGATGAAAAACAGCTTATCGGGTGGCAGTCCCCATTCAAACTCGAGGTACTCGGTTAAGGTACGGTCGTTATCAGGCAGCATGCCTTTGGCGGCAGAGATCACGATCTTGTCCTTCAGCCGTTCTTTTTGCACCAGGGGCAGGCTTTGTTCGGCAAAGGCGGCGGGAACGGCCACCACCAGCACATCGGCCAGTTCGGCATGGGCATGAAAAGAGTGTATGGCATGTACCTTTTCGGTATCCAGTTTACAGCCCGGCAGGTATTTATAGTTACTGCCCGTGGCGTTGAACTCCGCACAGGCCCGCTCACTGCGCATATACCAGGTAACGGGATTGCCCGCGTCCGACAGAATTTTACACAGGGCGGTACCCCAGCTTCCTCCTCCTATTACAAGTACTTTTTCCATATTGCCTGGGAGCTAATATCCGTAAATAAATACAATCTGCCGCCCTGAACTCTAAAGATAGTGAATCCGGAACGTATCTGCAAGCGTTATATTCCGGGAGATACAGCCTGATTTAAAATTCATCCGGCGCCGATTTGTTTTTATAAATTTTTACTATAATTTTGGACTAACTGCAATGGAGCTCATTAACTGCGGTTTTGCCTATTCTTATTTTTGTGAAATGAAAAACCGTATAAAAGAATAAGGATTGAACTTTCTTGCGCACGCATATCTGTCTTTCCAGGACGATGAAATACTCGCAGGTAATTTTGCCGGAGATTTTATCAAGGGAAAAGCATGGGAAAAGCTGCCCTACAATCTTGCCAAAGGTGTTCTACTGCACCGCGAAATAGATTACTTCACCGATACACACCCCGAATTCATATACTGCAAACGGATGTTCAGCAAGGACCTGAGGCATTATTCCTCGCTGTTCCCCGACCTGGTGTTCGACCATTTCCTGGCGAACGACAGCAGCCGTTTTACCAATGATTCGCTGAAGGATTTCAGTGAGCGGGTATACGGCGCCGTGGAACTGAACATGGGCCATTTCCCGCGGGAGTTTTCGTTCATGTTCTTTCGCATGAAGACCGGGAACTGGCTGTACGGCTACCGTTTCAAGGGCGGTATCGAGAACTCGATACGCGGCATGGTACGCAAGGCCAATGCGCCTTTCGACGAAATGCGCCCCGTGGAGATATTCCGCGAGAACTACACCGCCCTGCAGGAATCCTACCAGCGCTTTTTCCCCGACCTGGAATCATTTGTTAAAGAATTGTTATACGCCGGCTCTTAACATTCTTTAGCAGGCCCTGACTTTATTTTTGCCCGTCTTACAAACTTAAGGTACGCATGATCAAAAAAACACTGCTCCTTTCCGCACTCACCCTCTTCCTCAGCCACACATATGCACAGGTAAGCGCTGTACCCGCAGCCTCTGTGGAACAGGATTCCCTGGAAGAAGCCGATATGCTGGAAGCGATACCGGCCGGCGACTGGTACAAGCAGTGGGATACCGCGGTGGTGCATTATTATGGTAATTCTACCCTGGAGATGTTTGCCAATAAAACGCTTCAGCTGGTGTACAATAAAAGCTGTGATTTCTTTTACCCGGTGCCCAATGGCCCCATTACCTCGCATTATGGTCCCCGGGGCCGCCGCGGACGTATGCACAAGGGCATCGATATCGACCTGGAAGAAGGCGATCCCGTGTATGCCGCCTTTGAAGGCATGGTGCGTTATGCCCAGTACAATTCTTCGTACGGGAACGTGGTGGTGCTGCGTCACCCGAACGGCCTGGAAACCTATTATGCGCACATGTCCAGGCTGGACGTAAAACCCGGCACCTATGTACAGGCGGGCGATCACCTGGGCCTGGGCGGAAATACCGGACGATCTTTCGGATCGCACCTGCATTTCGAGATCCGTTTCCTGGGGCAGGCCATCAACCCGGCTACCATTATCGACCTTTCTAAGCACGAACTGGCTATCAGTGAGTATATTCCGTATAAAATGAACCGCAACCGCCTGGATGTGGCGGGAAACAGAACGGGCAAAATTTCCTCAGCTGTTGAAAAATTCCACACTGTGCGTCCCGGTGACGACCTGCACATCATTGCCGAGCAATACTGCGTGCCTGTTACCCTGCTCATGGAGCTGAACAACATCAGCGAGCATGCCAGCCTGCTCATCGATTCCAAAATACGTTACCAGTAATTCAGGAAGTACATAAAGTATATAAACAGAAAAAGGGTTTCCTCCGAAACCCTTTTTCTGACTAAATCTAAACCTATGAAAAAAACTTACCTGACTAATAAAATACAATTAGCGTGCCAAAGAATGAACTTAACGTATGTATTTCGTTAAGATAATCTTAAATTGCTCAGGAAGTCTTTCAGACTGCGGAAAGTTTTAGCGGAAAGTTTTTTGTGGGTGGCTGCGTCGGCCCAGCAGTAACCGGTAATATCCTCTTCGAGTTGTATCTGCACCTCGTCCTGTGACGTATGCATCAGGTACCAGGCCGTTTCTTTGAAATACGGTTTTTCGTTCTGTATATATATATGGTAGGTATAGCCGAGCAGGGGGCCGGGTTGAAGGTCGCGTATGCCGCATTCTTCCTCCACTTCGCGCAGGGCGGCGTGCTCAAAGGTTTCCCCCGGGTCCAGCTTGCCCTTGGGCAGGTCGTATTTGCCGCGGCGGAAGATCCAGAGGTATTCGCCCCGGGTGTTTTGTACCAGTCCGCCCGCAGCCGGTGCCGGCATAAAGAACTTCAGCACTTCCTGTTTCCATTCCTCAAAAGAGGGCACGGTATAGCTTGCATCGGGCATATCGCCGAAAAGGGCTTTTTTCATCTGTCCTACGGCGGCTCCGGGGTTCTGTTGAGAAGTTTTATCCTCCTCGATGCTGAAACAGGTATCCTTTATAAAAACTTTGAATAATTTTGCGTCCATGATCTATACAGAAGAGTGCGCCGTAAATGTAGCGGAATTTTTATTAAAAAAACAAGCCGTTAAACTGAGACCGAAAGAGCCTTTCACCTGGGCTTCGGGCTGGTTGTCACCCATTTATTGCGATAACCGCAAAACGCTTTCGTACCCGGAACTCCGTACCTATATCCGCCAGAACTTTGTAAAGGCGGCCGCTGAAAAATTCTCGCATATCGATGCCGTGGCCGGTGTGGCTACGGGCGGTATTGCCCACGGAGTGCTCATTGCACAGGAGCTGGGCCTGCCTTTCCTGTACGTACGCAGTGCTCCCAAGGGACACGGCATGCAGAACCTGATCGAAGGAGAGGTGCCCGCCGGCCGCAACGTGCTGGTGGTGGAAGACCTGGTAAGTACGGGCGGAAGCTCGCTGCAGGCGGTAGAAGCCCTGCGCGGTGCCGGTTGTGAGGTAAAGAACATGCTGGCCGTTTTCGATTACGATTTCGACCTGAAAAAAGAACGCTTTCAGCAGGCCCGCTGTGAACTGATCTCGCTCTCGAACTATGAATACGTGATACAACGCGCCGCCGAACTGAACTATATACAGGAAAGCGACCTCGAAATTTTAAATGCCTGGAGAAAAAACCCCGAAACTTGGGGAAAATAAATATCTTCAGCCCCAGGAAAACACAAACACTATTTTATGCTGGAATTAAATACAGACAAAGAACAGATCTCGGCCCCGGCCTCCGAAGTATTCGCTTTTTTATCGGACATGCAGAACTTTAAGGAAATGCTGCCTTCCAGCGCTACCGACTGGAAAGCCACCCCGGAGAACTGCTCCTTTAAAGTAGGCGGCATGGCCAAAATAGGTCTGCAGTACAAGAGCAAAACGCCGAATTCACGCATCGACATGACCTCTTACGGCGACGTGATCTTCCCGTACGACCTGAGCATCGTCATCAATGAAAAGGATGCCACTTCCTGCGAGGCGCACATGGAATTCAAAGGCGATGTAAATCCTTTTATGCGCGTTATGGTGGAAAGTCCGCTGAAGAACTTCTTCGGTTACTGGGGACATGCCCTCAAGAAGAAATTCGACAAGGCGTCATAACACAAACTGAACTTGTTTGATATCATACAGGCCTGACGTTCCGTCAGGCTTTTCTGTTTTCAGGCGTCCCCAGGTGTCAATACCTGTTATTTTGGCATGGAAGCTGCCGCCCTCCGTCCGCATTTCTACCAATGTATCAAAACCGTATACGTTTCGCAGGTATTGTTCTTCCAATACCTTGGTGGGCACGACCAACAGCTGCCGGTAGCGTATGTCGAGGCATTCGAGCAGCAGGCGGAGTTCTTCCTTTACATCGAAAATACGTCCGCATACCAGGGCTAAAGAGGTGGCATTGGGCAGGTTATCGCCGAAATCAGTCTGGTTTATGTTCATGCCGAAGCCGATGACCGAAGACTGTACCCGGCTGCCCGAAAGCGTGTTCTCGATCAGTATACCACAGATCTTGCGGCCGTTCACCAGTATATCGTTCGGCCATTTGATGCGGCCCTGTATGCCATGTTGTTCCTGCAGGTAATCGAGTATGCCGAGGCTTACAGACATATTCAGTTTGAATTGTTGTTCGGCCTCCATTTTCCCGGGTTCCAGTTTCACACTGGCGGTAATGTTCTTGCTCTTCTCACTGTTCCAACGGGTATGCTGCTGGCCGCGTCCGGCGGTCTGTTCCCCGGCAAATACACAGGTGCCGTTGGGCAAAGAGCCTTGCTGCTCTTTCACAAAGCTGTTCGTAGATTCCGTTTTGGAAATATATATGACATTACGACCGATAATTTGGTTTAGCATATTTTTTGTTCCTGTGGGTTTATTACATTTGCAAGATACTTATAGGAATGACAAAGAAAACGAAACAGCAAAAAGAAGAAAAAAATATTTTGGTTGATCTGATAATAATGGGTCTGGAAGAAAAAAAAGCCAAAGATATCACCGTACTGGACCTGCGTAATATCTCAAGCGCTGTTTGCCAGTACTTTATTATAGCAACCGGTGAGTCTACCACCCAGGTAGGCGCACTCAGCGACTCGGTTTACGATATGGTCTTCAAAGAAAGCCGGGAAAAACCATGGCATATTGAAGGCGAACAGAACGCAGAATGGATACTGATCGACTACAGCGATGTGGTGGTGCATATCTTCCTGCCGGAAGTGCGCGAATTTTACGGTATCGAAGAACTCTGGGCCGATGCGGCCGTTACTACTGTTGCCGGTTGAACCAACGGGGCCTGAACTCCGTTTATAGTTAAGAACAAACGTATTTTAAAATAATCATGTCAGAATTAGGAAATAATAATCAGAAAGGTCCGGGGGCCCCGAAGCCACAGGGGAAGAAACCAAAACTGGGCTTTTCGGGATACTGGATCTACGGCTTGGTACTGCTGATCTTTGCCGGGGTATATCTCTTCAGTAAAACGGGTACGCCCGACAACACCAACCCCAAACTGTTCGATCAGATGCTGGCCATGGGCGATGTGGAAAAGATCCAGGTGATCAACGAGAACACCGCTTACATTTACATTAAACAGGACCGCCTGGGCAAAGATATCTACAAAGACATCAAAGCGCGCAATATTCCCAACGGACAGCCGCAGTTCCAGATGGAAACCGGCCCCATAGAGCTTTTCCTGAAAAAAATGGAAGAGACACAGGCCGCCCTGCCTGCCGAAGAAAAGGTACAGGTGGACTTTAAGACCGATAAGGACAACTGGCTCAATTCCTTCATCATTTTTGTACTGCCCCTGCTGGTAATGGTAGGTCTGTGGATGTTCCTCATGCGCCGTATGGGCGGTGGCGGAGCCGGCGGACAGATATTCAATATCGGTAAATCGCGTGCCAAACTCTTTGATAAAGACGCGCAGGTCTCGGTGAACTTTAACGATGTGGCCGGCCTGGACGAAGCCAAGGTGGAGCTGCAGGAGATCGTGGAGTTCCTCAAGAACCCGAAAAAATATACCAACCTCGGTGGTAAGATCCCGAAAGGGGCCCTGCTGGTAGGTTCGCCCGGTACGGGTAAGACCCTGCTGGCCAAAGCCGTTGCCGGTGAGGCTAAAGTGCCGTTCTTCTCCCTGTCGGGTTCCGATTTCGTGGAGATGTTCGTAGGCGTAGGCGCTTCGCGGGTGCGCGACCTGTTCCGCCAGGCCAAGGAAAAAGCCCCCTGTATCGTATTTATCGATGAAATTGACGCCATCGGACGTGCCCGCGGACGCGGAGTGATCCAGGGCGCCAACGACGAACGTGAAAATACCCTGAACCAGCTGCTGACCGAAATGGACGGTTTCGAAAGCAACAGCGGTGTAATTATACTGGCCGCCACCAACCGGGTGGACGTGCTCGACAAAGCCCTGATCCGTCCGGGCCGTTTCGACCGCCAGATCATGGTGGACCTGCCCGACCTCATCGGCCGCAAGCATATCTTCCAGGTGCACATGAAGGGTAAAAAACTGGCCCCGAACATCGATGTGGAGCTGCTGGCCAAACAAACGCCGGGCTTCTCGGGCGCCGATATCGCCAACGTATGTAACGAGGCCGCGCTCATTGCCGCCCGTAAAAATAAACAGGAGATCGACCGCAGCGACTTTAACGACGCCATCGACCGTGTGATCGGTGGTCTGGAAAAGAAAAACCGCATTGTAACGCCGATCGAGAAAAAAGTGATCGCCTTCCACGAGGCCGGACACGCTACCGTAAGCTGGCTGCTGCGTTACGCGAGTCCGCTGGTGAAAGTGACCATCGTGCCGCGCGGACAATCGCTGGGCGCTGCCTGGTACCTGCCCGAAGAACGTATGATCACCACCAAGGAACAGCTGCTCGACGAAATGACGGCTGCCCTGGGCGGACGTGCCGCCGAAGAAGTGATCTTCCAGAAAGTATCTACCGGTGCCCTGAGCGACCTGGAGAAAATTACCAAACAGGCCTATGCCATGGTATCGATCTTCGGTCTGAATGAAAAACTGGGTAACCTCAGCTATTACGACAGCTCCGGACAGCAGGACTATACCTTCTCGAAACCGTACAGCAACAAAACGGCGGAACTGATCGACGAAGAAGTGAAAAAACTGAGCGATTTCTGCTACGAAAGAGCCAAACACCTGCTCGAAGAGAACAAGGAAAAGCTTACCAAACTGGCCGAACGCCTCATGGAACGCGAAGTGATTTTCCGTGAGGACGTAGAGGAGATCCTCGGCGTGCGTCCTTTCGAAGACGACGAACGCGCCAAAGAAGTGGCCGAAGCGGTACGCTCTACCATGCAAACGCAGCATACGCCTTCAGAACAGGCTCCTGCCGCTCCGGAAAATCCTTCCGGCGAAGTAGAAACTCCGGGTACAACGGGTACGGATAAGCCCCATGACACAAACAGTTAGTCCATCACAGAATAATTTTTCAAATCTTGCAAAGCGCGCCGTTTTCGGTGCGCTTTTCTTGGTTATAACCCTGGCATCGGTCTGGTATTCGAAGTGCAGCCTCTGGGCTGTTTTTTCGCTGTACTCCATGGGATGCCTGTACGAATTTGTAAAACACGAAAATATTTCCGCACAGTTCCGGCGGTGGATCTGGCTCAGCGGCCTGGGTATATGGCTGCTCACCGGACTTTTCGTATATACAGAGTATACGGTATTCCTGCTGGCGCCGGTACTGCTGGTGCCCCTGCTTTTCCTGGGTGTACTGCGCAAAGACGATAAGGAACCTGTATTTCAGCCGGCTTCGGTGCTCATTACGGCCATACTGTATACCGTTTTGCCCTTCATCAGCCTCATACTGCTGGCCACAGAAATTGAGCCGGGAGCCTATCATTTCGAACTGATCTGTTCCATTTTCCTGCTCATCTGGGCCAACGATACCTTTGCCTACGTGTTCGGCCGCCTGTTCGGCCGCCATAAACTGGCGCCCCTGGTATCGCCGGGCAAGACCTGGGAAGGGACCATCGGCGGGGCTGCTATGACCATTGGCATGAGTTTTGTGCTGGCCCGTTACATTACGCCCATCGCCACCATACATTACGTGGTCATGTGCATCATACTTATTCCCCTGGGTGTACTCGGCGACCTGGTGGAAAGCAAATGGAAACGTCGCCTGGGTATCAAGGATTCCGGGGCTTTCCTGCCGGGGCACGGTGGTTTTTTAGACCGGTTTGACAGTATTTTACTTTCTGCTCCTGTAATATTCCTTTATTTTTACGCCGTTAAAACAAACCTATTCTAAACACAGCTTATCCCGATGCGATTTCACAGAGAAGGCAATACGATAATGTGGGTAACGACCATACTGGTGCTGGCCCTCAACGCAGGTATCTATTTTACCGGAATTTCATGGCTGATGCTGCTTACCGGCCTGGTATCCCTGGTATTCTGGATACTGATCATGCAATTCTTCCGTTACCCGAAACGCCTCAACGGTGCCGATTCCCTCGATATCATTGCCCCTGCCGACGGTAAAGTGGTGGTGATCGAAAAAGTGTTCGAGACCGAATACCTGAACCGCGAAGTACGCCAGATATCCATTTTTATGAGCCCGGTGAATGTACACATCAACTGGACGCCCATTGCCGGCCTCGTAACCTATTATAAATACCATGCCGGTAAATACCTGGTGGCCTGGCATCCCAAATCGTCCACGGACAACGAACGTACCACCAGTGTGGTAAAACACGCCAACGGTACCGAAATATTGTTCCGCCAGATAGCCGGCGCCCTGGCCAAACGCATTGTGAACTACCTGAAAGTGGGAGAGACCATTGAAAAAGGACACGAGTTCGGCTTTATCAAATTCGGCAGCCGCGTGGATATTTTTGTACCTCTCGATGCCGAGATACTGGTAAAGATCGGTGATAAACCGGTGGGTAACCAGACCGTAATTGCCCGTCTCAAGGCCTGAACCGGGTCTTCTACCTAATATTGGGGATTGCTTTCCCCTGCAACCGGGGATACTTATTTAACGATTTAGTCAATTTATTTGCAGCGTGGATCCGGGCCGCCCGGATACCATGCCGGAACACTTTTGTACGGCCTTGTACGCGGAAATTGTATCATTTAAATAGTCAGACTAAACAAAAACCATGAACCAGAAGAACGCTTTTATCGCATTCGGTCTTTCCCTGGCCCTTTTCTCCTGCTCCAAAGAGAAAAAAATGACGGAGCTGAAACAAAAAGTAGTGGATAACTACGCCGAAGTTGTACACGCTACCTATACCGATTCGTACGACCAGGCAGTAAGCTTCCGTACCAAAGTGAACGCTTTTGTGGCAAATCCTACGGATGCCGGCCTGAACGAACTGAAAACATTCTGGGCGGGCCCGCTGCGTACCTCCTACGGTCAGTCGGACGCCTTCCGTTTTTACGGTGGCCCCATCGACGACGATAACGGCAAAGAAGGTGAACTGAACGCCTGGCCGCTCGACGAAGTATACATCGACTATGTGGACGGTAACGCCACTGCAGGTATCATCAACGATCCCACAACCTATCCGACGCTCAGCAAACAGCTGATCATCGACCTGAACGAGGCCGGCGGCGAAACCAATATCAGCACAGGTTACCATGCCATCGAGTTCCTGCTCTGGGGACAGGACCTGTACACCAACAGCGCCGGTCTGCGTCCGTATACCGATTACCTCACAACGGGCGGCACAGCAGCTAACCAGGCCCGTCGTGGTCAATATCTTTCCATCGTTACCGACCTGTTGGTCGAAGACCTGAAATACACCGCCGATGCCTGGGCCGGCAGCGCTTCCTACCGCAGCACTTTTAGTTCACAGGACCCCAATACTTCCCTGCAGCTGATCTTTACCGGCATCGGTAAATTCTGCAAAGGTGAACTGTTCGGCGAACGTTTCGAGGTGGCCTATTCCACACAGAGCCAGGAAGACGAACATTCCTGCTTCAGCGACCAGACACACAACGACCTGCGTTTTGGCATCCTGGGCATTGAAAACGTATTCTACGGCCGTTATACCAATATCCAGGGCACACAGATCGATGGTCCGGGTATCGATGAACTGCTCGAGGAAGCCGATCCGGAACTGAACAAAGACGTAAAAGCCAAATTACAGGCTGCCAAAGATGCCGTATATGCCCTGCACGCACCGTTCGACCAGGAAATTGTTACTGCTGACGGCCGTGCCCGCTGCCTTACCGCTATCGACGCCGGTAATGCCCTGGCCGACAAAATTGTAGAAGCAGCTTCCGCTTTAGGAATTCAGATCGTTTTATAATAGATTTGCGCACCTGATCCAAGATGCACCCTTCCGTTAAACATATTCTTCCGGGAGCCGCTGTAATGGCGGCTCTTCTGGTTTTTTTCATGTCCTGTAACAAGCACAGTTACAATAAAGAAGGGTATGAGCCGAATGAAGAATATTCCGGCGGACAGGAGGCCACGGTCTTCGATGAATCGGTGAACGCCTTCGGCAATGCCGTGCCGGGTCTGTCGCTGGAAGAGAACTCCGATTTTGTGGTGGGTAATTCCTTCAACCGCAATCCCTGGGTCACGGCGCCTTCGTCTACGGTGGCGCGCGACGGGTTGGGCCCTTTTTTCAATGCGGTGTCCTGTGCATCCTGCCACGGGAAAGACGGCCGCGGTGCACCGCCTGAATTCGGAGAACCGGCCGTTTCGCTGCTTATGAAACTGAGCGTGAACGGAACGGATGCACACGGCGGCCCCAAACCGGCAGATAATTTCGGTACACAGCTCAATCCCTTCAGTATACAGGGCGTGGGCGAATCTGAAGGCAATGTGAACATCAGTTATTACGAAATGCCAGGAACCTACCCGGACGGAACCCCATACTCGCTGCGGGTGCCGGTGTACAGCCTGCAGAACCCCGCATTGTCGGGTGTAATGACATCGCCCCGCGTAGCGCCCTATATGGGTGGCACCGGGCTTATCGACGCTTTGCCGGCTGCGCTCATCGAATCTTTTGCCGATCCTTCGGATGCTAACGGCGACGGTATTTCGGGCCGCCCCAATTACGTGTGGGACGAAAGTACACAGTCCATGCGCCTGGGCCGTTTTGGCTGGAAAGCAGGCGCTCCCTCTGTAAAAATACAGGTGGCGGCGGCTTTCCGGAACGATATCGGTATCACCTCGTCCATTTTTCCCACGGAAAATCTCTACGGCACCCAGCTTACACAATACGGAGCGCTGCCCAACGGCGGTTCGCCGGAGATCGGGGACGATGTGTTCGCCACGGTGGCCTTTTATACTGCTGCCCTGGCCGTACCCGGCCGTCGTAATGTACGCGATGCCGAAGTGCTTAAAGGCAAACAGCTGTTCAATGATATCGGCTGTGCAAAATGTCATATCGGCCGCATGCAGACGGGCACACACCCGCTGTTATCGCAGCTTTCGAACCAGGTGATCCGTCCCTATTCCGATTTCCTGCTGCACGATATGGGCGAAGGCCTGTCCGACAATCGCCCTGAATACAGCGCCACCGGCCGTGAATGGCGTACGCCGCCGCTCTGGGGCATCGGTCTGCTGCAGACGGTGAACAACCACACCTACCTGCTGCACGACGGCCGGGCCCGCGGGTACGAAGAGGCCATACTCTGGCATGGGGGAGAGGCCGAAAAGATCAAAAACGCATTCATGGACCTTTCTAAAGATAAACGCAGTGCCATCATCACTTTTTTACGCTCATTATGAAAAATAAAGGTATACGCAGCATCCTGGTTCCCGTGCTGGCCCTGGCGGCCCTGACGGGTGTACTGCTGGTGCCGTCCTGCAAAAAGGACTGTAAATCGGCCGATTGTTTCGACCGCAAAACCATGCTTACCGACATTGGCAACAAGGTGATCGTACCTTCGTTCGTGGAATTTGCCACCGCTTCCACCCAGCTGGAAACCGAGGCCCAGGCTTTTTGTGCGGCGCCGGATATAGCCGGACTGGAAATAGTACAGCAACGCTGGAAAGAAACGGCCTACGCCATTAAAAAAATAGAGCTGTTCCAGGAAGGGCCGGTAAAAAATGCCCTGCTGTATCCCATGATCGACTTCTGGCCGGTACGTACCAATGACGTTAACAATTACCTCGCTAACAGCACTACTATTACCAAACAGGACCTCAACAGCAAGGGCAGTACGGTAAAAGGCAGTCCGGTGATCGAATACCTGATCTTTGACAAAACGGGCGGCAACAGCGCCGTGCTCGACCGTTTTACCACGGCGGCCGATGCATCTAAACGTAAGGATTACCTGCTGGCACTCACAGACCTGTTGCAGGACCATGCCCAGCAACTGTCGGCCGAATGGAGCGGTACGTACCTGTCCACGTTCACGCAGAACGACGGCACGGGCATCAGTTCTTCGTCCAACAGCCTGGTGAACGAGCTCTTTGCCCTGGAAGATTACATCAAGGGAATGAAAGTAGGCGCCCCGGCCGGTAAAAAGGACGGCAACCTGTATCCTATGAACGTAGAGGCTTATTACAGCAGCGAATCTATGGCATTTATACGGGTGAACCTGGACATACTCGAAGCCTGTTTCAAAGGCGGCGACGGGCAGGGCTTCGACGATTACCTGGACTTTACCGAAGCCGAACTCGACGGCGTGGCGCTTTCGAAGGTCATAAGCGACCAGTTTGGCGTATGCCGCAGCAAATGCGACGCAGTAACCATGCCCCTGTCCGATGCGGTAAGCCAGCAGCCGGCACAGGTGAACGAACTCTACACCGAACTGCAGCGCTTACTGGTTTACCTGAAGGTAGACATGGTAAACAACCTGGGCATTACCATTACGCTCAATGACAACGACGGCGACTAAACACGTTGCTTTTTCCCTCCGTGCCTGGCGGGAACCCGATCCCGGTGCGGCCTGGACACTGGCATTTTTCCGCCTGGGTTTCGGACTGCTGATGTGCCTTTCCCTATTGCGTTTCGCCGGTAAAGGATGGATATACGAATTGTACGTCCTGCCGAAGGTCTATTTCCCTTTTTACGGCTTCGAGTGGGTAAAACCGCTGCCGGAACCGCTTATGTATGCCGCATTTGGCCTGCTGGTGCTGTTTTCGCTGGGTATAGCGCTGGGTTTTTATTACCGTTTTTCGGCCGTAGCTTTTTTCCTTTTGTTCACCTATGTAGAACTGATCGATAAGACCAATTACCTCAATCATTACTACTTTATCAGCCTGGCGGCCTTCCTGCTGATCTTTCTGCCGGCACATGCCGTGGCCTCTTTCGATGCCCGTGCGGGTCGTGTGCGGCAGGCGGTACGCCGTTATCATTACCTGGCCTTACTGCTGCAGGTGGGATCTGTATACTTTTTTGCCGGCATCGCCAAGATCAAACCCGACTGGCTGCTGCATGCACAGCCGCTGCGTATCTGGCTGCAGGCCAATAACGATATTCCGCTCATCGGGCCGCTGCTCGAACAGGAAATTACGGCTTACCTGGCCAGCTGGGCCGGAATGCTCTTCGATATTTCCATACCCTTTCTGCTGCTGTGGAAACGTACGCGGGTACCTGCCTATGTACTGGTGGTGTTTTTCCATATCTGTACGGGTGTGCTGTTTAACATCGGCATGTTCCCCTATATTATGATGTTCGCCGCCCTGGTGTTCTTCCCGCAGGAACAGCACCGACGCTGGTTGCAGCCTCTGCGCTTCCTCTGGGGAACACAGTTTTCGCTGCCGGTTCCAGGGAAAGCCCCGGTACTGAGTTACCTGCTGCTGCCGTTCTTTTTGCTGCAGATACTGCTGCCGTTCCGCTACCTGCTGTACCCGGGCGATCCTTTTATCACGGAAGAAGGCTTCCGTTTTTCCTGGAACGTGATGCTGATGGAAAAGAACGGCATCTGTGAGTTTCGTGTGCATGATCCGCGCAGCGGCAGAGACCACATTGTATATCCTTCGGAATGGCTCAGTAAACAACAGGAACGGATGATGAGCTCGCAGCCCGATATGATCCTGCAGTTTGCCCATATGCTTGCCGAAGCAGAAAAAGCCAGGGGAAATGCAGCGCCCGAAGTGTATGCACAGTGCTACGTGGCTGTGAACGGCCGGGGCAGTCGTGTGCTGATAGACCCGCACACCAACCTGGCCGCCGAGAAAGAAAGTTTTTACCACAAAAAATGGATACGCAGCGATGAACCTTAGATACTTTTTCTTCTTACTGAGTTTCTGTCTGCTGTTTAGCCACGCCGCCGCACAGACCAGTGTTCTGCAGGGACACGTTTCCTTTACCGGTACGGAAAGGGGCCCGGCACATATTTACATTCCGGCGTTGCAACGGGGTACTTCCAGTGACACCAGCGGTTTTTACCGTATGAACGGTCTGCCCGAGGGCGCTTACCAGCTGGAAGTTTCGGCACTGGGCTACAAAAGGGTGTTCCGGCAATTGTACGTAGAAGCGGGTAAGGTAACCACGGCCGATATCCTGCTTGCCGGGGATTCCACCATGCTGAGCATCGTACGCATCGTGGAACGCAATGATCATCGTCTGCCCGATGTACAGAACGTAGCGATCTATGCCGGGAAAAAACACGAAGTGATACAGCTGGACGGCGTGCAGGGTAACCTGGCGGCCAATACGGCGCGGCAGATCTTTGCAAAAGTACCCGGCATCCATATACAGGAGAACGACGGGGGAGGCATACAGATGTCCATTGCCACGCGCGGACTGAATCCCGGTCGTATGGCTGAATTCAACGTGCGGCAGAACGGTTACGATATCGCTGCCGATGCCCTGGGCTATCCGGAGAGTTATTATACACCGCCGGCCTTCGTGCTGCAACGCATCGAGGTGATCCGCGGGGCGGCTTCCCTGCAATATGGGCCCCAGTTCGGCGGCATGATCAATTTCGTGATGAAAAAGTATACGGAGAAACCCGTGCAGGCCGAATTACAGGCTACGCTCGGTTCCTTCGGTTTTATGGCGCTGAACGCAGCCGTGGGTGGGCATAAAGGAAAATTCAGTTACCTGGCCTATGCCGGCAAACGCCGCGGTGACGGCTGGCGGGCCCATACCGGTTTCGACATTAGCAATGGCTACGCAGCCCTGGAATGGCAGGTGTCCCAAAAAGTACGTATGGGCCTGGAATACACCGGCATGCAGTACAATATGCAACAGCCGGGCGGACTCAGCGATGCGCTCTTTGCCAAGGACCCGCGTGCCTCGTACCGCGACCGTAACTGGTTTGCCGCTTCCTGGAACATCATCGCACATACCCTCGATTACGAGATCACGCCCCGCAGCCGGCTCAACGTACGTACCTTTGCCGTGATCGCCGGCCGTTCCAGCGTGGGCAATCTCGACGCCGTTACACAACCCGATACGGGCGGTTACCGTAACCTGCTTACCGATCGTTACCTCAACCTGGGTTCCGAGATCCGCTTTCTGCAGGAATACAAGATCCGTAAGGTACAGAGCCGTTTCCTGACCGGAGTGCGCATTTACCACGGACATACCCGGCGAACACAGGGTCTGGGCTCCGACGCTTCCGACGCCGATTACCGCTTTAAAACGCCGGACGATCCCGAAGATTCCGATTTTCGTTTTCCCTCCTGGAATGCAGCCTGGTTTGCCGAAAATATCTGGTACCTTACTTCTCGTTTTTCACTTACTCCGGGCGTGCGGGTAGAGTTTATCCAGACCCGGTCCGACGGTTTTTACAAAACGAATGGCGTACGTACCGATGAACAGCGTAACAGCAGCCGTGCTTTTGCCCTGGGCGGCGTTTCCATGGCATACAAGACCAGCTATACCACACAGCTATACGCAAGTTTTGCACAGAACTATTCACCGGTGAACTTCAACGATATCCGGGTAAATAATCCCAACCTGCGCGTAGATTCAGCCCTGCACGATGTAAAAGGTTTTAATGCCGACCTGGGTTTCCGCGGCACGTTCCGTAATATCCTCCGTTTTGATATCAGTGCGTATTACCTGGCCTACAACGGCCGCATCGGCACGGTAACGCGTTACGACGCCGATCTCAATATTTACCAGTTCCGCACCAATGTGGCCAATTCCCGCAATATCGGGGCGGAGGCTTTTGCCGAACTGAATATCCTGCCCATTTTCCGTTGCCGGGAACGTTGCGGTGTGCTGAGCCTGTTTGCGAGCGCGGCCTATACGAATGCACGGTATACCCGTTCCGGCAATAAATCGCTCGAAGGCAAACGCGTGGAACTGGCCCCGGAATGGATCCTGCGCAACGGTATCTCGTACCGTATACGTGGTTTCAGCATGCAGTTCCAGTATACTTATACCTCGCTGCAATATACCGATGCCAACAACACCCTTTCTTCTGCCGACGGTATCACGGGCATTATCCCGGCCTATCACCTGGGCGATCTTTCCGCCGCCTACGACTTCGGTAAGTTCCGTATTTCGGCCGGCTGCAACAACCTCTTTAATGCCCGCTATTTTACGCGCCGGGCTTCCGGTTATCCCGGACCGGGCATCCTGCCTTCAGACCCGCGCAATTACTACGTAACGCTCGGCATAAAGCTGTAGCCATAAAAAAAGGCGACCCAGGGACCGCCTTATTCTATAGTATACGTAAAATTACATATTTAGTTTCTGCGCCAGGTGATAATAGGGCGCAAACATGTGGTGCACAAAGAAGTTGGTGTCGCTTTCCGGGAATTGCGTATAGTATTCGGCATCGGGGTACAGTACAATGGTGTGGCCGGTGCGTACATAATTGCTACTTTGAAAGAACGGGGGCGGCACGGCGCCTTCCACCTGTTTTTCCACGAATCCGCCTACCAGTTTGCCCAGGAATTTCTCGTATTTTTTGCGGGCTTTGGTCGTGGGTCTTTCCAGCTGGTTAAAGAAATACCTGAACAGGATATTCTGGGGGAATTTCTGTTTTTTAAAGAGCTTTTTGGCATTTTTAAAGGGATTGGTGGTATTGAAATCGTTCAGTGTCTGTATGGAGATGGGCGTTTCGGGTACCCAGTCGGCCGCGTTGATCACGTTAAAGGCCCAGCCGTTCTGTGTCTGGCGTTCGTAATCGTAGGCAAAATACAGGTTACCGGGCTTGGGGCCGGCGCTGGAATAGGTCTTGATGCGTGTATCGGCCGGAATTTTACCGTCGAGCTGTGCCTGGCGCAGGTAGGCCGTCATCAGGAAGGCGAGCGCTCCGCCCTGGCTGTGTCCTACCACCACCAGGTCGCGTACCCCGCTGTTGAGCACGGAGTCGAGGCGGGTCTTCATATCGTTTACCATATAGCCCAGTCCAACGGTCCAACCCACGTGTACGGCCGCTCTTTTATCGGAAGAGAACTTATAGGCGAACTGTTGGCCGTTGCCCAGCTGTACCGAACCTTCGGCGGGGATCATGGCTGCGTAGAAATTCTCAAGCCAGCTGATGGCCTTGCCCGTGGTACCGCGCAGGTGTATGGCCACGGCTTTTTCGGCCGGGTTGTACCAGAGATCGTACATATTGTCCATGACAAAGGCCGGTGAACGGTGAATGCGGGTATAGTGTTCCGGTTTCGGAAATGTAGAGGCCGGGTTCTCAGAGAATGTGGCGATGATCCGCAGCATTTCCAGGTACTCCTGTTTATCGAAGCCGGGCTGCAGGGCGGCTTTCAGTGGAAGTACAAGGACCAGCGCCAGCAGTACGAATAAAGATTTAGTACGAAGCATAGATATAGATTTGTTCAAATATGGGAAATAAATGCGTAGGGGAATGGCGGCACCTTGTGAAATTGGTATGCATGCATAAAAAAAGCCTGTCTCTTGCATTTGACAGGCTCCTCACATATGTGTGCGTTATGAAAGATTACCGAAAGTTGTTACTTCTGCCGGCCGAAGCATCGGGTAATGCCTGCGCGAAGTGGGAAAGAGGGCTGAAGCAGGTATGCATGTACGTATTGTCCACACGGTTTTGAATCATCCGCCAAAGCATTAAGTTCAGGGTACACAGAATCCTGTGGCCGTTTTTGCTGCTGAAAAGATAAGACTTTTAGTGAAATAACCAAAACTCCGGTCCTGTTTTTTGCATTTTCTTAATAGCCCTGCTTTTTTCAAAATCACAGGAACCGCTTTTCATCCGCATATACCTAATAAAACTCCGGAAATACATTTTCCCGTATCCGTTAACAGAGATTTAGGAGATCGGCAGGGGTTAATCTTCCATATCTTCGCGCACCAT
The DNA here is from genome assembly GCA_016742095.1 of Bacteroidia bacterium. Lineage (GTDB taxonomy): Bacteria > Bacteroidota > Bacteroidia > CAIKAF01 > CAIKAF01 > JACVCJ01. Next base: position 62,403 of record JACVCJ010000002.1, on the reverse strand, counting down.
TTCCAGCACCTGTTCCAGTTCGGTCAGGGTCTTGAACTGCTGTTGTACGCGGGCCTCGCGGATGCCGGCTTCCAGCACTTCCACCGCATCGGGATATCGTTGCAGGGCCTGGTACAGGGTGCCCAGTTTCATGTACACGGGCAGGTATTCCGGGTCTTTTTCGCGGATGGCCGTCAATATGGCAATTCCCTGCTGTGGTTCGCCCAGGCGTACGTATTCCAGGGCCATGGCGTAGTGCAGGAAAAGATCGTCCGGCTCCTCGGCCAGCATGCGGCGTATTTCTTCAAAGCGGTCGTTGGCGTTCATATTTCTACACCCATTAGTTTTTTATGCAGCAGCAGGGCGTGCCGGTCGGTAAGGCCCGAAACAAAGTCGAGCACCCGCCGGGTGGTCTCATACGGCGAAATAGCGTCCATGTTCCGCCAGCCGGGAAGCAGGCGCAGCAGGTTCTTCTGTTTGGCGCTCAGTTTTTCTTTTTCGAGGCGGGCCGTAAGTGCGGCATCGCTGAACAGTTCGGTAAGGCGGGGCAGGATCTCGAAGCCGGAAGCCTGGAGTTCTACCACACGCTGACTGTTGTAGATATGTTCGATGGAAAAATCGGAGATCAGCTGTAATTGTTCCGCGTAACGCCCTTTATCAGTGAGGGCATGTTCGTAACGGCCTTCGGCGATCTCAGCGGCCGATTGCAGGAATACGTCCGACGCGTCTTCGATCAGGTTGCGGATGGCCAGGGCGCGTACAATGCCCAGGCGTTCGTTCAGGTCTGGATAGGTGCGGAGTTTGTCCGGTTTCAGGGAGTCGCCGCAGAGTGGCTGCAGCAGTTCGATGTATCGCTCTTCGGAAAGGATTTTCATGCGGGCGGCATCTTCCAGGTCGATGATCAGGTAACAGATATCGTCGGCCGCCTCGGTAAGGAACACCAGCGGGTGCCGGCAGTAGCTGAAAATACCTTCCTGGTGTACGTGCAGCCCGGTGGTCTGTACAAAGTCTTCGGCAGCGGCTTTTTCAGACATGTAAAAGTTGAACTTGCGCTGACTTTTCTTTTGTTTATCGCGTTCGGGGAGCAGGCCCGTGCAGGGATATTTTACAAAGGCGCCCAGTACGGCGGCCGTAGGTTGCAGGCCTTTTTGCATCAGTATCCGGAATCCCTGGGCATTGCCTTCGAAATGACTCAGATCGTACCATTCTTCTTCCGAAAAGTACGATTCCCATTTTTTAAGGAAACCTTCTTTGAACCCGATGGAAATGCCGTTCTCGCCGGAATGTCCGAAGGGCGGGTTGCCGATATCGTGGGCCAGGCAGGCGGCCGAAATAATATTGCCGAAGTCGTGTACGTCCAGGCCGGCGCGGCTTATTTCCGGGTAACGTTCCAGCAGTACTTTGCCGGTGATCTTGCCCAGGCTGCGGCCCACGGAACTTACTTCCATGCTGTGTGTAAGACGGTTGTGTACAAAATCCTGCTCGGGCAGGGGCACTACCTGGGTCTTGTCCTGCAGTTTGCGGAAGGCGTGCGAAAAAATAATACGGTCGGTGTCTTTCTCGAACTCGCTGCGGTCGGCCTGCAGGTTATTCTTTTTGCCGGTACCGGGTCGTTCGGTGCTGAGTAGTTGTAGCCAGTTCATATACCTCAGGATTTTCCGTTGAACAGTTCGCCGGCAGCCGCCATACATTCGCGGAAAGCGTCCATCTGTATATGTGTCTTGATATTGTTTTCGAGGCAGAAGGCCACCAGGTTCTCGGTAGGCAGGTTGCCCGTAAGCGAGTCTTTGGCCATGGGACAGCCGCCGTAACCCAGCATGGCGCTGTCGAACTTCATGCAGCCCGATTCATAGGCCGCTTTAACATTCTCGAACCAGTTGTCGGGACGGGTATGAAAATGAGCGCCGATCTCCACATCGGGAAAGGCGGGGATAAGCGTACTGAAAAGCTGTCGGATATCGTCGGCTTTGGCTTCGCCGATGGTGTCGGCCAGTGAAATATGGCGTATGCCCAGGTCGTAGAGTTCCTGTACAGATTCGGCCACGATCCCGGCATTCCAGGCATCGCCGTAGGGATTACCGAAAGCCATGGAAATATACACCACCTGTTCCTTGCCGCTGCGTGCGCAGTGCTCCTGTACCGCGGCCACGCGCTGCAGGCTGTCCTGCCGGTTGGAGTTGATGTTGCGCTGCAGGAAGGTGTCCGAAATGGAGTGGGGGTAGCCCAGGTAACGGATAAAAGGAAATTCGGCCGCACGGTCGGCGCCGCCTATATTACCGATGATGGCCAGCAGTTTGGTATTGCTGTGCTGCCAGTCGATGGCCTCGGCCACCTCGTGTGTATCGGCCATTTGCGGTATCGCCTTGGGCGACACGAAACTCCCGAAATCCAGCACGTCGAAACCGGCTTTCAGCAACAGGTTTATATAGGTGATCTTATCTTCGGTATCTATAAATGTTTTCAGGCCCTGCATGGCGTCGCGCGGGCATTCTGTAAGAATTATATGTTCGCTGCGGGTATTCACGATTCGAATATACTGTATTTTTTTAATTTCAGAACTCCCCGGCCCGTCTGGCGGCCAGGTAGCGTTTTTGTATCTGTTTCACCAGGGGCGGTCCTCCGTAGATAAAACCCGTATACAGCTGTACCAGCGAGGCTCCGGCGCGGAATTTCTCCATGGCGTCGTCGGCCGTCATAATACCGCCCACGGCAATAATGGGGAAGCGTTTCCCGTTTTTCTCCGCGATATAGCGTATCACTTCGGTAGCGCGCGTGGTAAGCGGTTTGCCGCTGAGTCCGCCCTGCTGGTTTACCAGAGAGGTATCGGATGTAAGTCCTTCGCGGGAAATGGTGGTATTGGTGGCGATAAGTCCGTCGATGCCGGTTTCCAGAACGATCTCCACAATTTCGTCGAGCTGTTCGTTCGTAAGGTCGGGGGCAATTTTCAGAAATACGGGCTTATAGGAAGGTGCGCGCAGGGCTTCCTGTTTCAGCAGGGAAAGCAGCTTTGTGAGCGGCTCTTTTTCCTGCAGGGCACGCAGTCCGGGCGTATTGGGCGAACTTACGTTCACCGTAAAATAATCCACCACGGGGTACAGGTTGTGAAAACATTTCAGGTAATCCTGTTCGGCCTCTTCGTTGGGCGTCACTTTGTTCTTGCCGATATTACCGCCGATCACCGGGCCTCCGGCTTTGCGGTAGCGCAGGCGTATGGCGGCCGGACCGGCACCCTGGTTGTTAAAGCCCATGCGGTTGATGATGGCCTTGTCGCGTACCAGGCGGAACAGACGGGGCTTGTCGTTACCGGGCTGGGGCATGGGCGTTACCGTGCCTATTTCGATGTGACCGAAACCGAAGGACGCCAGTTCGGAAAACAGGCGGGCGTCCTTATCGAAGCCGGCAGCCAGACCCACGGGATTCGGAAATTCAATGCCGGCAACCTGTACCCTGAGCGCCGGATCGTTTATATGGAACATCTTCCGGAGCAGGTTTCCCAGGCCCGGGATACGGTGCATAAAGCGTATACAGGAAAAGGTAAAATGATGCGCCTCTTCGGCATTAAGTATAAATAAAATCCGTACGATGACTGAATACATAGACAAGTGTTTCCTTGGGCACACAAAGGTAATGAAGAAAAACGAAGGGCAATAAAAAACCCCTTCCGCAGAAGGGGCCTGTATAAATTTTTCTTATAAGCGTATAAGATGGTACTCGTAAATGTCGCCCGAATCATCGGTGAGCTGCAGCTGAAGTACTTTGCTGTTGTGTTTTAAAATGAGGTAATTACGGGTTTGCTGGTTGCCGTTCTCTTCCATCAGCAGCAGGCGTTTACCGTTCTCTTTTATCTGCCAGCTGCCCACGATACCGATCGGTGCGCCCAGGGTATTGTACGTTTCACTGAAACGTTTTTCCTTGGTGAGGACAATTTTATAGTCGACAAAAAAGGAATTGAAAGTCTGTGTATTGTCGCTTCCGTTCAGGAATACACGGTCCATGCGGTACGTGTCGTCCAGTTTGCTGGCTACGATGCCGTTGCAGGAAGAAAAGGTAAGCGCCGATACGATAATAATGAGTGCTGCGATAAACTTTTTCATAATACTGTATTTTTGCAAAAATAATAAATCTTGAGAATAGGGCTTATTTCCGATACACATAATCAGCTTGACGACCGCTTTTTAACGTTTCTTGAAAGCTGCGACGAGCTGTGGCACGCCGGCGATCTGGGCAGTATAGAGCTGTGCGACAGGCTGGAAGCGTTTAAACCTTTCCGGGCCGTGTACGGCAATATCGACGATGCACGTATACGCATGCGCTACCCGGAGAACCAGCTGTTCGAGTGTGCCGGGCTCCGCGTACTGATGACGCACATAGGCGGCTATCCCGGTAAATACAATGCCCGTACGCTTATGCTTATACGAAAACACCGGCCGGGTATGGTCATCTGCGGCCATTCGCATATCCTTAAAGTGCTTTACGATCATTCACTGCAGCACCTGCACCTGAATCCCGGCGCTGCAGGCATACAGGGCTGGCACAAGGTACGCACGGCCCTGCGCTTCGAAATTACGGACGGTAAACCCGGTGCCATGGAACTGTTTGAGCTGCCCCGTACGCTTTAGATTGCTATTTTGCACAATCTTGCGTTTCTTTGCAAAAAAATACTCATGATCCAGCGTATACAAACGGTTTATTTTTCAGTGGCGCTGCTGCTGCTGATCCTGTCCCTGGTAAGTCCCATATTCCGGGTAGATAACCCCGAAACGGACAGTTCGGTCACCATGTCGCTTATCGATAAGGACGATGTGAGCGGCAGCTGGGGTATACGCACGGGCTGGGGAGGCGAACTGGCCGGTATGAGCGGCTTTTTCGAAAAAGGCGGTGCGCTGGCTTTTGCCGTTACCGGTATACTGGTGCTGGCCGTTTCTATATTCCTGTACCGTAAACGCTCCCTGCAGATGAAAGTATCCTGGGTAGCTTTTGGCCTGCTTTTTGTACTTACTGCCAGCTCCTGGATCTTTGCCATGACCATGAAGACCTTCGGGTTCGAACGTAATATCCTCATGTCTTTCGGCCTCTTTATGCTGCCGCTGGCCATGGTACTTACGTTCCTCGGCAACCGCGCCGTAAAGAAGGATGACGAACTGGTGAAAAGCGCCGACCGCATACGATAACGCACTGCATGAAGACAAGAACGCTCAAAAAGAATAAGGTAAACATCGTAACACTCGGGTGTTCGAAGAACATTTACGACTCCGAAGTGCTCATGGGCCAGTTGAAGGCCAATGGCATGGAGGTAAGTCACGAGTCGGCCGTGGACGATTTTAATATCGTGGTGATCAATACCTGCGGCTTTATCGATAATGCCAAGGAAGAAAGCATCAATACCATACTGCGTTTTGCCGAGGCGAAAAAAGACGGACAGGTAGACAAGGTATATGTGACCGGCTGCCTGAGCGAGCGTTACAAAGGCGATCTGAAAGGCGAAATTCCCGAAGTGGACCGCTGGTTCGGTACCCGCGAACTGCCCGCCATCCTTAAAACACTGAAAGCCGATTACAAGGCCGAACTGATCGGGGAACGCCTGCTGACCACCCCGCGTCATTTTGCCTATTTAAAGATATCTGAGGGCTGCGACCGTCCCTGTTCGTTCTGTGCCATTCCGCTGATGCGCGGTAAACACATCAGCAAACCCATTGAGGAACTGGTGATCGAAGCGCAGAAACTGGCTGCCGGCGGCACGCGCGAACTCATTATGATCGCACAGGACTCTACCTATTACGGGCTCGACCTGTATAAGGAACGTAAACTGGCCGCGCTCATGGAAGCCCTGGCCGGCGTGGACGGTATCGACTGGATCCGCCTGCACTACGCCTTCCCCAACGGTTTTCCGGAGGACGTACTCGACGTGGTCCGCAATAATCCCAAAGTGTGCCGCTACATCGATATTCCGCTGCAACACGTGAGCGACGATGTGCTCAAAAGCATGCGCCGTGGGGTGAATAAAGAAAAAACGTACCGCCTGGTAAATACCTTCCGCGAAAAAGTGCCCGATATGGCTATCCGTACCACGCTTATTTCCGGCTATCCCGGCGAAACACAGAAACATCACGAAGAGCTGCTGCGCTTTGTGGAAGATATGCGTTTCGACCGCCTGGGCGTATTTACGTATTCGCACGAGGAAAATACACATGCCTACCTGCTCAACGACGATGTGCCCGCCGATGTAAAACAGGAGCGTGCCAACGAGATCATGGAAGTGCAGCGCGGTATTTCCTACGACCTCAACCAGGCCCGGATCGGACACACGTACAAGGTGCTGATCGACCGTGTGGAAGGCGGTTATTTCATCGGACGTACCGAATTCGATTCCCCCGAAGTGGATAATGAAGTACTGATCCCCGTGAATGATTCCTATGCACGCGTGGGCGATTTTGCAGAAGTGAAGATCGACGATGCCCAGGAATTTGACCTCTTCGGGCATTTCACGTCCTGAAGAGACGATCAGAATTCACCCGCTTTAACATCAAATCTGCTCTGTTCACCGTTCCGCTTATCCGGAATGCCAGTACCGTGCCGGCAAAAAGCAGGCGGGCCTTCAGCATCATAAAAAGGATGTGTATACGAAAAACAGCATTTTAGTTGCTGTAGATCTGTGTTTTGTATTTCTGGTACAGCGATTTGTATTCAGACTCGCTCACGATGCGGTTACCGGAGCCATCGTTCATGTTGATGATACCGAATTCCTTGCTGGTAGGGTAGGAGAAGGCATAGAGGTATATGGCCTTTTTGGGAGGCGCTGCTTTGGCAACGGGCGGAGGCGGCATTTCTTTCTTCTGGTTCTCCAGTTCTTTTTTACGACGGGCGGCGTCGGCCAGGCGTTTGGCCTCGTCCTCGGCAAATTTGCGTTTTGCTTCTTCCTGGTTGGCTTTTTTCTGGGCCGCGGCTTCGGCCAGGGCTTTTTTATTGGCCTCTTCCTCCGCAGCCAGTCGTGCAGCGTCTTCGGCCTGTCTTTTCGCGGCGTCTTCCGCAGCTTTTTTACGTGCGGCTTCTTCTTCAGCGGCCAGTCGTGCCTGTTCTTCGGCCTGTTTTTTACTGGCCTCTTCGGCTTTGCGTCTGGCGTCTGCTTCGGCAGCTAAACGGGCATCTTCGTCGGCTTTACGTTTGGCGGCTTCTTCGGCCGATCTCTTCGCAGCCTCTTCTTCCGCTTTTTTACGTGCGGCCTCTTCTTCGGCAGCCAGTCGTGCCTGCTCTTCGGCCTGTTTTTTGCTGGCCTCTTCGGCTTTGCGTTTCGCCTCTTCCTCGGCGGCTAAGCGGGCTGCTTCGTCGGCTTTACGTTTGGCTTCCTCTTCGGCCGATCTCTTCGCAGCCTCTTCTTCCGCTTTCTTACGTGCGGCTTCTTCTTCGGCGGCCAGTCGTGCCTGTTCCTCGGCCTGTTTTTTGCTGGCTTCTTCGGCTTTGCGTTTCGCCTCTTCCTCGGCGGCTAAGCGGGCTGCTTCGTCGGCTTTACGTTTGGCCTCCTCTTCAGCCGATCTCTTCGCAGCGTCCTCTTCGGCTTTTTTACGGGCAGCTTCTTCTTCAGCGGCCAGACGGGCCTGTTCTTCGGCCTGCTTCTTCGCGTTTTCTTCTGCCTTACGTTTGGCTTCCTCTTCGGCAGCCAGTTTAGCGGCTTCGTCGGCTTTGCGTTTAGCTTCTTCCTCGGCGGCTTTCTTCGCGGCGTCCTCTTCGGCTTTTTTGCGGGCAGCCTCTTCTTCGGCAGCCAGTTTAGCCGCATCATCGGCTTTTTTCTTCGCTTCCTCTGCCTGGAAAGCTGCTTCTTTGGTGCCCAGGTCGCTCAGTTTTTGCGCCGGTACCGGGTCGTTCGGTTTCAGGTTTTTGGCCTGTTCGTAAGCGCTCCTGGCATCGGAAAATTTATTGGCGGCCAGTGCGGCGTCGCCGTTCTTAATGGCAGCGTCAAAATCTTTGTTCAGTTTATCCTGTGCGGATTTGGCATCGGCTTCCTGCTTCAGGATACCGTCAATTTCCTGTATTTTGGTTTTGGGGGCCGTTTCGTTCGGTTTCAGCAGGGCAGCCTCGTTATAGGAGGTCTTGGCAGCCGCATAGTCCTTGGCGCCGAAAAGTCCGTCGGCCCTGGCCATGGCTGCATCGTATTTATCCTGGGTCTCTTTTTCCTTCGCCAGCAGTTCCTGCTGTTTTTTCTGGGCGTCCTCGGCCTCTTTCTTTTTCAGTTTGGCTTCGGCATCGTTCGGTTTCAGGGCAATGGCCTTATCAAAAGCGCCGATGGCTTCGGGGAATTTCTTTTCGGCCAGGGCCGTTTTACCGGCAGCCATTTCGGCATCGAACTGTTTCTGCAGCTCGGCTTCCTGTTTTTTACGGTCCTCGTCGGCAGCGATTAACTGGTCCACCTCGGCAATTTTCTGCTTAGGCAGCGCTTCCTCGGGCTTAATGCCGGAGGCTTCGGTAAAGGCGGTTTTGGCTTCGGCCAGTTTGTTGCCTTTCAGCGCGGTTTCTCCTTTGGTCATGGCCGCGGTGTACTTGGCTTCTTTGGCAGCTTCGTCGGCCTTACGCTGGTTTTCGGCAGCGATCAGTGCATCGATCTTCGTGATCTGGTCTTTGGGATGTGCCTCGGTCGCCTTTAATTTCAGCGCTTCGCTGTATTTTGTTTTGGCTTCGGTCAGTTTGGTCTCTCCATACAGGCGGTCGGCTTCTACAATGAGGGCATCGTATTTGGCCTGGTTCTCTTTCTCTTTGGCTATACGGTCGGCTTCGGCCTTTTCGGCTGCGTCGATCTCCGCAATTTTGGTTTTGGGATGCGTCTCGTTCGGTTTCAGGGTGAGGGCTTCTTCGTATGCGGCACGGGCTTCGGTATAGGTTTTGTTTTTCAGGGCAGCATCGCCTTTGATAACGGCGGCCGTATATTTTTCGTTCAGCTCTTTTTCTTTGGCCTTACGTTCTTCGTCTTCCTTGATCTTCGCATCCGCATCGGCTACTTTCTGCTGTGCAGTGGCGTCACCGGGTTTGGCGGCCAGAGCTTCGTTATAGGCTGTTTTGGCACCGGCATAGTCTTTGGAGGTCATCAGCTTGTCGCCCTTTACAATAGCCGCATCGTATTTAGCTTTGGCCTCTTTCTCTTTGGCTATTTTATCCAGCTCGGCATCGCAGGCCTTGATACGCTCTTTGGGATGGGTTTCCGTCGGTTTTATCTGGGATGCGGCGGTATAAGCGGTTTTGGCTGCAGCATAGTCTTTGGCATCGAATGCTTTATCGGCCTTGTCGATCTCGGTCTTATAATTGTTATCGGCCTGCAGATTTTTCTCTACGTCGCTCAGCCTGGTCTTGGGGTAGGTCTCTGCCGGTTTCAGGGTAGAAGCTTCGGTATAGCTCTGTTTGGCAAATTCCCAGTTCTTCTGACCGAAGGCCATGTCGGCCTTTTTAATGGCATCGTCGTACTTGGCCTGCAGTTCAGCCTCTTTCTTCTTACGTTCTTCTTCTTCCTGGGCTTTGCGATAGGCCTCGGCATATTCGGCCTCACGCTTGGCCAGGGCTTCCTGCTTGGCTTTGGCATCGGCTTCTTCCTGGGCTTTCTGGGCGCTGGCGGCCTGGGCCTTTATGGGGTCCAGTTTTTTCTTCTGGGTGGCGATACTGGTGAATTCCGGCTTATCGAAATCGAAATCGTACAGCGTTTCATTGAACTTCAGGGTAGCGTCTACCTGGTTGCCGTCGGGGCCGCCGGGGAAGCTCTGCGTAAGGTATACGGGCAGGGAAATGGCGTTCAGTCCGTCGTTCACGGCCTCGGCAGGTACGGTGGTATTGACGCGGAACTTGCGGGAAATGTAGCCGTTCTGGGTAACGGTGATGGTATAATCGCTGTTGAAATCGAGTTCCAGTTCAAAGGCGCCGGAGGAAGAGACCGTAGCGGAACCCGCAGAGCGGCCGCTTTTTTCGATCTTGACCGTGGCGCCGCTGATGGTCCCGGTTTCCAGGGATAACTGACCGTCTACCCCCAGTTTTTTCTGGGCAAATACAAAACCGCCCAGCAGGAAAAATGCCGGGATGATCAGTATTAAGTTTTTGAAAGACAGATCTTTGAGGGACTTCTTCAAGGATAATCAACTATATAGATAACACACACTTTAACGGCGAAAATAGGAAAAATATTTTGTATTCAAATGTTTTCCATGCCACTTTGTTGATTTATTTCGTATGGGGTATTTCTTTCTCCGCTTCGTAAGTGTATCTTTGCCACCCTGTAAATAATAGCGTTTAGCATGAGTAATTTACGTATATCCTTTCCGGATGGCTCGGTGCGCGAGTTCGAAAAAGGCACCTCGGGCCGGCAGATCGCCGAAAGCATCAGCAGGGGGCTTGCACAGAAAGCCCTGGCCTGCGAAGTGAACGGAGTGGTCCGCGATCTCTCCTTTCCGATCGAAGAAGATTCCACGCTGAAGATCCTCACCTGGGACGATACGAACGGAAAACAGGCTTTCTGGCACTCTACGGCACACATCCTGGCAGAGGCCGTGCAGGCGCTGTACCCGCATGCCAAATTCGGCATCGGTCCTTCCATCGAGAACGGTTTTTATTACGATATCGACTTTGGCGATTCGGTGATCAAAGAAGAAGACCTGGCCGCCATTGAACAGAAAACTGCCGAAATGGCCGCGAAGAACAGTACCTTCCGCCTGTACCCGGTATCGAAACAGGAAGCGCTCGATTTTTACACAAGCAAACACGACAATGAATATAAACGGGAGCTGATCGAAAACCTGAACGACGGGGAGATCACGTTCTGCGACCAGGGCGATTTTACCGACCTGTGCCGCGGCGGACACATTCCCGAAACCGGCCTGGTAAAAGCCGTAAAGCTGACCAATATTGCCGGGGCCTACTGGCGCGGTAACGAGAAGAACAAAATGCTTACCCGCATTTACGGCATCTCGTTCCCCAAGAAAAGTATGCTGGACGAATACCTTACCCTGCTGGAGGAAGCGCGCAAACGCGACCACCGTAAACTGGGCAAGGAGCTGGAACTGTTCACCTTCTCGAACAATGTAGGCGCCGGACTGCCCCTGTGGCTGCCCAAAGGCACCGAACTGCGCGAACGCCTGGAGCGCTTTATGCGCGATGCACAGCGCCGTATGGGCTACCTGCCCGTGGTTACGCCGCATATCGGTAACAAGCGCCTGTACATTACCAGCGGACACTACGAAAAGTACGGCAAGGACAGCTTTAAGCCCATCCTGACGCCCGAAGAAGGGGAGGAGTACTTCCTGAAACCGATGAACTGCCCGCACCACTGCGAGATCTATAAAAGCAAGCAGCGTTCGTACCGCGACCTGCCCCTGCGCTTTGCCGAGTTCGGTACCGTATACCGTTACGAGCAGAGCGGGGAACTGAGCGGACTGACCCGTGTGCGCGGCTTTACACAGGACGATGCACACATTTTCTGCCGCCAGGACCAGGTGAAGGAAGAGTTCATGCAGGTGATCGACCTGGTATTGTATGTATTCAAAACGCTCGATTTCACCGAGTACACCGCACAGATATCCCTGCGCGACAAGGTGGACCGCGCCAGGTATATTGGAAGCGAAGAGAACTGGGAAAAGGCCGAGAGCGCTATCATCGAAGCGGCCGCTGAAAAAGGCCTGCCCACCGTGGTGGAATACGGCGAGGCCGCGTTCTACGGTCCCAAGCTCGACTTTATGGTAAAAGACGCCATCGGCCGTAAATGGCAGCTGGGTACCATACAGGTGGACTATAACCTGCCCGAACGATTTGAACTGGAGTACGTTGCGCCGGATAACGGCCGCGAACGCCCGGTAATGATCCACCGCGCGCCGTTCGGCAGCCTGGAACGTTTTGTGGCCGTACTTATTGAGCACTGTGCCGGGAAATTCCCGCTGTGGCTTACCCCGGAGCAGGCGATGATCCTGCCGGTGAGTGATAAATTCGGCGATTATGCAAAAAAAGTTGCACAGTTCGTAAAAAATTACGACCTTCGCGCCTCCATAGACGAGCGGTCTGAGAAAATCGGTAAGAAGATCCGGGACGCAGAGTTGCAGAAAGTGCCTTATATGTTGATCGTTGGCGAGAAGGAAGAAGCCGAAAATATGGTTTCGGTACGCCGCCAGGGTCAGGGTGATCTGGGCACCATGAGCATCGAATCGTTTGTGAACCTGGTAGAGTCTGAAATAAAAGGCAAACTCGCCCAGGTAGAAAAAGAAGAAGTTTAACCTAAAAGAAAGGAGCTGTCCTATAGCACTACAACCGAAGCCTGCCGGCAACAGATTCACACCGAGAAAGGTTGAGCCGGAGCACAAGATCAATGGAAAGATCACTGCACAACGTGTGCGTGTGGTCGGTGAGAATATTGAGCCGGGAATTTATTCCCTGAAAGAAGCGCTCGCCCTTGCCGAACAAATGGAGGTCGATCTCGTGGAGATCAGTCCGAACGCTGATCCACCGGTATGTAAGCTAACGGACTATGGTAAATTTCTGTATGAGCAGAAAAAACGGCAGAAAGAACTGAAGGCCAATGCGTCCAAGGTCGTACTGAAAGAAATACGATTCGGCCCGCAGACCGACGAGCACGATTTCAACTTTAAGCTGAACCATGCACGTAAGTTCCTTGCCGAAGGTTCAAAGGTAAAGGCATATGTGTTCTTCCGCGGACGTTCCATCGTCTACAAAGAACAGGGTGAAGAGCTGCTGCTCCGTTTTGCCCAGGCCCTCGAGGAAGAAGGAAAAGTGGAAGCACTGCCCAAACTGGAAGGTAAACGTATGCAGATGACCCTTGCACCGAAAAAGAAAATTAAGTAAGTATAACGCAAAACTAAGATATAGCAATGCCAAAGATGAAAACCAATTCCTCTGCCAAGAAGCGTTTCAAGATTACAGGCAGCGGAAAAGTGAAGAGAAAACAGGCTTTTCATAACCACATCCTGACCAAAAAAGAGACAAAGCGTAAACGCAGTCTGCAGAAATTTGCATTGGTTTCCGATGCAGATATGAATAATGTGAAATTCATGCTGCCCGGTAAATTATAAGTATAAACGAATTAAAGAGTATATAAAATGCCTCGTTCAGTTAATCATGTGGCCTCACGTGCCCGCCGTAAAAAATTCTTAAAACTCGCCAAAGGTTCATTTGGTCGTCGTAAGAATGTTTGGACGGTTGCCAAAAACTCCATCGAAAAAGGTTTGCTTTATGCTTACCGTGACCGTCGTACCAAAAAACGCAACTTCCGCTCCCTGTGGATCCAGCGTATCAATGCCGCTGCCCGTATGGAAGGTCTCAGCTACAGCGAATTCATGAACAAAGCCAATAAAAAAGGCCTTGCCCTGAACCGTAAAGTACTTGCTGACCTTGCTATGAACGAGCCGGCCGCTTTCAAAGCGATCGTTGATTCCGTAAAATAGTAAAGCATTATACTTTCTTATACAGCTCCATGGTTTTACCATGGGGCTTTTTTTGCTCCTGCTATTGCCAGGCAATAATGATACACATATAATAGCCGTATGTTGAAGCCGGATCATACGCAACACCCACGCCTATATCCGTACAGCGCGCCCAGAAAGACTCCAGCCCCAGCAGATGCATACGGTGGAAAGCCGGGCTCACCCCCTCGTCGATGATCAGGGTGTTGATATGCTCCTGCGCCGTTTCCGAACCTGCACTCAGGCTCTCGAACGCATTGGCTTTCTTGTCTTTCAGCTGACTTTCCGGCAGGGTATACCCCGCGCGGTGGATCATGATATTGATGCCTTCGCCTTTCTTGTTCACATGCGAAAAATAATTCTGCGATGCCATGTCCCGGGCCTTTTCTTCGGCCACCGTCATCAGTATGTCGTGCTTCTTCAGGGCAGGCATGGCCTGTATCCGGCGCAGACCGGGAAAGCCCACACTGTCGGCATAGGCCGGCGGGTCCTGCCGTATAGCGTTCAGGTAACGGATGGCTTCGGCGGCCATGTTCTTATCGAGGGAGGTCTGGGCCTGCGCTACGGACAGGGACACCAGGGCACAGAGGATGCAAAGGAATCGTTTCATATCCTTATAAACGTAAAAAAGGGCGCGGGTATTCCGGTCTTTACTCTTTTTAACGTGTTTCGGAAGATCTTAACGTAATTCCAGGTCTTTGATGATAACGGAACCCAGTTCGTCGTTCAGTTTGCGGATAATGGCCGTTTTGGCCATGGAAAGCTCGCTGCGCAGAGGGGCGCTGCTCAGGTACACCGTCAGTATGCCTTCGCGGAACGATACTTTTTCGGTGCGGTTGTTCACAAAGGGGCCCATGCTTTTCTGCCAGACCATGCACACGCGGCCTTCGTTCAGCTGATCTTCCAGTTTGTAGGTCTTCAGGAACAGCTTCAGCGCCTCTTTTATGGTGTATTCGTTATTGTGCATAGGACTGGGGTATTTTCGACTCCACCGGTATCAGTTCCACCGGCTGCTGTATCTTTTCAAAGATACGCAAAATACGTTCGCTGCCGGTATCGGTGATGAGCACCTGCCCGTATTCGGGGGCGCTCAGCAGGCCCAGCATGCGTTCCACGCGTTCGTCGTCCAGCTTGTCGAAAATATCGTCGAGCAGCAGTATGGGATGCAGTCCCGTTTTCTGGCGCATATAGTTGTACTGGGCCAGTTTCAGGGCAGTGAGAAAGGTCTTCTGCTGTCCCTGGGAAGCGCTTTTCTTCAGCGGCAGTCCGTGCATGCTGAAGGCGAAATCGTCCTTATGCGGGCCGTAGGACGTGTATCCCAGGCGCAGGTCCTTTTCAAAGGTTTCTTCCCAGCCGCTTTCCGGGTTTTCATCGTCCCAGCCCGTTTTGTATTCGAGGGCGGCCTGCTCGTCCTTACCGGCCAGTCCGCAGGCAATGTCGGAGAAGGTCTCGTTGAATTCCCGCGCAAAACGCCGGCGTTCTTCCACAATTTCGCGGGCGGGGCCGAGCATCTGTTCGTTATAGATGGAAATAATGTCCTTACGCACCGGGCCTTTTTCCATCATCTGTTTCAGCAGGGCGTTGCGCTGCAGCAGGATGCGGTTGTACTGTACCAGGGCGTCGAGGAAAGGACGTTTGAACACACTGATGACCGAATCGGAAAAACGGCGCCGCTCTTCGCTGCCTCCGCCGGAAAGTTCCTGGTCGTTGGGCGAGATCACGGCCAGGGGCATGAACCCGATATGATCGGCCATTTTTTCATATTCCTTTTTGTCGATGCGGAACTGCTTGCCGTTCTCCTTCTTGAAACCGCAGTACAGCTGGTGCTGCTTACCGTTCTTTTCCACCATGCCCTCGATAAAGAAGAATTCCTGCCCGCGGCGGATGTTCTGTGTATCGGAAGCATTGATGAAACTTTTGGTCCAGCCCAGGTAATGTACCGCATCCAGCAGGTTGGTCTTGCCGGTGCCGTTCAGCCCGAAGATCAGGTTGAATTTAGGCCCGAAAGTGGTTTCGGAAAACTCATAATTCCGGAAATTCCCCGTTTTTAAATGTAGGATCTTCATGCGACGTCACAAAGGTCTTAAAAATCTTTCAATTGCCGTACCGTAATTATCAACTTCGGAGCCTTGAAAACAGAATGCCGCGAAAAAAAACTAAACTATGTATGCACACTGAAAAAAATGTATATTTTTGCTGCCTAATTTTCGCAAAAAAGCATGTCAGAACTGAAACAACCGAAATATGAAGAGGTTAAGCCGTCAAAAACAGAACTTAACCTTGAAATTTGGGCAAGAAAGAACCGTAACATTGTAATCGGCGCCATTGCCGTAATTATTCTCATTCCGCTCGGATGGTTCGCCTATGAGCGTTATGTGGCCGAACCCAAAGAGATCGAGGCCGCGGATGCTCTTTTTGCCGCAGAGCAGTATTTTGCGCTGGACAGTTTCAACCTGGCACTGAACGGAAACAACGAAGTACAGGGATTTATTTCCATCATCGATAATTTCGGCGGTACCGATGCGGCCAATCTTTCGCACTACTATGCCGGCGTTTGTCATTACAACCTGGGCCAGTACAACGAAGCTATCGAACAGCTGAAGGACTTTTCCACCAGCGACCTGTTCCTGAGCGGCATCAGCATCGGCCTGATCGGTGACTCGTACAGCGAACTGAAGAACTACGAAGAAGCCGTGAATCACTACGAAAAAGCGGCCAAAAAGAACAGCAACGACCTGGTAAGCCCTGTTTACCTGCGTAAGGCCGCACAGCTTTACGAGATCGAGCTGAACAATCCCGATAAGGCCATCGAGCTTTACCAGAAAGTGATCACGGAGTACCCGCTCAGTCTGGAAGCGGAGGTCTGCACTAAATTCCTGGAACGGGCAAAAGCGAAAAAAGGATAATCTTAATACACAAGGCCGGTCTCCACGACCGGTTTTTTTTTGAACTCAGGTTATGGCAACAGCACTGAAAAATTTATCGTCATACAACAGCGAAGAAATGCCCGATGCATCGAATGTGGCCATCGGTATCGTGGTTTCGGAATGGAACAGCGAAGTAACCGGACCCCTGCTCGACGGCGCGCTCAATACTTTGGTCAAACACGGCGTAAACCCGGAGAACATCTGGGTAGAGAACGTACCCGGTACCTTTGAGCTGCCCCTGGGCGCCAAATACTTTGCCGAAGACGGTGACGTAGATGCGGTGATCTGCATCGGCTGCGTGATCCAGGGCGAGACCCCGCACTTCGATTTCGTATGCGATGCGGCCGCCAACGGCATTATGCGCGTAGGGCTCGATTACGGTATTCCCGTGATCTTCGGCGTGCTTACCACACTTACCCAGGAGCAGGCGCTGGACCGTGCCGGCGGAAAGCATGGCAACAAAGGCATTGAAGCCGCTGTGACCGCACTGCGTATGATTCGCCTCGGCGATGAGCTGGCATCCTGATATTTTCGTATCTTTGATACAGCGTGTATTCCGTATGTTGCGGATAATGTGGAAATAAAGAGGTTGAATTGAAACGGTTTTACGGGAAAATAGCTCCACCCTGGCTGGTGCTTTTTGCAGATCTGCTGATCTGTACAATAGCGCTTTTTATTGCCTATCAGCTTCGTTTTAACTTTAATGTACCCGGGCGCGAGGTAACGCATTACAAGATCGTATGGCCCGTAATGCTCGGTATCCGTTTTATTACCTTCCTGCTTTCGGGTTCCTTTAAGGGCGTGGTGCGTTATACGGCCACCAGCGATGTGCTGCGTCTGCTGCTTACCGTACTGGTGGGCTCCATGATCATGGCCATGCTGAACCCGGTATGGCTGCATTTCGAAGGCTTTCACCTGGTGCCCTACAACGTACTGCTCATCGACTTCCTGGTATCCATTTTCCTGATCGTGGGCTCGCGGATGGCCTTTAAGGTGATCTATCGCCGCATTGCCCTTTCGGAGAAGACCCGGCACGATATCATCATTTACGGGGCCGGTGAGGACGGACTCATTGCCAAACGCGCGCTGGACACCAATATCCGGGCGCGTTACAACGTGGTGGCCTTCCTCGACGATAATTCCCGCCTCGAGAACGTAAAACTGGAGGACGTACGCGTATGGCACACTTCCCGCCTGGAAATACTGCTGGAGAAATACCGCGATGCCGAACTGATCTTTGCCAACAAGCGGATCTCTGCTGAAATGCGTCAGCATGTGGTGGACGTCTGCCTCAAATACGAAGTGCGGGTGTACGACCTGCCCCCGCTCAAGACCTGGCTCGAAAGCTCCAATGCGCCTATACGCCTGCAGGAGGTAAAGATCGAAGACCTGCTGGCCCGCGATGCCATACAGATCGACAATCCCATCCTGAACAGCGAATTTTTCGGCAAGGTGGTACTGGTGACCGGTGCGGCCGGCTCCATCGGCAGTGAACTGGCCCGGCAGCTGATCGACTATAAACCGGCCCGGCTTATCTGTGTAGACCAGGCCGAAACGCCCATGTACGAACTGGATATCCTGCTTTCCGGCGCCGAAGCCTACCAGAACGTGAGCCTGCGCATTGCCGATATTACCGATGCGGCCAAAATGGAGCAGCTGTTCGGGCAGCACCGGCCCGATTACGTATTCCACGCCGCAGCCTACAAACACGTGCCTCTCATGGAAAAGAACCCGGCCGAGGCCATTAAGGTGAACGTGCTGGGCACACAGATCATTGCCGACCTGGCACACCGCTACAAAGCCCGCAAAATGGTGCTGATCTCTACCGATAAGGCGGTGAATCCCACCAATGTGATGGGCGCTTCCAAACGCATTGCCGAGTTGTATATTCAGTCATTCAACGATTGTTCGGAGACTCAGTTCATCACCACGCGCTTCGGTAACGTACTGGGGTCCAACGGCAGCGTGATACCGCGTTTCCGCAAACAGATCGAGGAGGGCGGCCCCATTACCGTGACACACCCCGAAGTGACCCGTTATTTTATGACCATTCCCGAGGCCTGCAGCCTGGTGCTGGAAGCCGGGGCCATGAGCCAGGGCGGGGAAGTGTTCATCTTCGATATGGGGAAACCCGTGAAAATTGCCGACCTGGCACGTAAAATGATCAAACTTTCGGGTCTGGAGCCCGATGTAGATATAAAAGTGGTGTTTACCGGGCTGCGTCCGGGCGAAAAGCTGTACGAAGAACTGCTGATCTCCGGCGAGGACCACCTGCCCACACACCACCCCAAGATCATGATCGCCCGTGTGATCCGCTACGGAAAGGCCGACCTGGACGCCCACCTGAACGAACTGGCGCACCTGGTGCGCACCCAGAACAACCAGCACATCGTAGCTAAAATGAAAGAGATCGTACCCGAATACAAGAGCGCCAATTCCGAATTTGAGAAGTTAGACGTAAAACAACACCGTTTATAATGAAAGAATCTGCCAGCGAATGGGCCGAAGAAGCCCTGAGGCTACAAAATGACATAGCCCGCTTCCTGGGAATGGACGCCGGGAACCTGGTTTTCGAGTTCAGCGAAGAAGCCGACCGCACCCAGCTGCACCTGTTCACCATCAACAGCAAACACCAGCAGCGCTTTTTATTCCACTCTTCCGTTGGATATACCAAAATGGAAGCGCTTGTGGATATGCTGCAGTACGTAAAGGAATTCCGTAATACCGAAAATTCGTATACGATACAGTGGAGCCTGAAGGGCGATAATTCCCTGCATACTTCGTATTTCCGGGCCAAGGATATCTTCCAGGCGCTGGAAAAATTCAGCTTCGGCCGCGACCGCAATACCATGGTGGTGTTCAGTATTACCTTAAATCCGCTTTCCTGATGCAGATATCCGAGTTCAATTACGTGGTGCCGGTGCAGGTACGTTTTGCCGATACCGATGCCCTGGGGCATGTGAACAATGCCGTGTATCTGAGTTATATCGAAATGGCCCGCGTGATCTATTTCCGCGAGGTATTCGGCGACCTGATTGACTGGAAAAGCACCGGGCTGATCCTGGCGAAGGCCGAAGTGAATTACAAACGTCCGCTGTACATCAGCGACGAACTGCACGTAGCCCTGCGCACCAAAAGCATCGGCGAAAAAAGTTTCGTAAGCGAATACGGCCTGTTCGTAAAGAAAGGCGATGAATATACGCTTATTTCCACCGCAGAGACCGTACTGGTATGTATCGACTACACCACGGGTAAGACCTTTGCCATGCCCGACAGCTGGCGCAGCGCCATTTTTGAACGCGACGCAAATCCCGCCCTGCAGTCTTGAAAAGCGCGTTAAAAATATTACAACTCGTAAAGGACTATAAAGGCAAACTCGCTCTTTATTGTGTCTTTATTATTTTAAGTTCCGCTTTCGGAATTGTGAGTGTAGCTATGGCTATTCCTTTTTTGAATGTAATTTTTGACAGGGAAACTGAAAATTCTTCAGCCATAGGCGGGGTATCTTCCAATGCCGGCGATATTTTTGATAAACTGATCGGTTTTATACGTGAAATAAAAGCCCAGGAAGGGCCACAGAACGCTCTTATCTATATTAGTACAGGCATCGTGTTGCTGTTCTTCCTGAAGAACGTATTTCGTTACCTGGCCATTAAAGTACTGACGCCTATACGCAGCGGGGTTATTTTTGACCTGCGCCGCAAAATGTTCGAAAAGATCAACCGCCTGTCCGTAGGCTTTTTCACGGAACAGAAAAAAGGTGATATGCTCACGCGCCTCAGTTCCGATATCGGTGAGGTGGAATGGGCCATCATGGCCTCGCTTTCGTCCATCATCGAAAACCCGGTAAAGATCATTCTTTCCCTGGCCTTTATGTTCAAGATCAGTCCGCAGCTCTCGCTCATCATGCTGCTGGTGCTGCCGGTAAGCGGTATACTGATCGGGCGGGTGGGCAAGAGCCTCAAAAAAGGCGGGCACAGCGGACAGTCGGTGCTGGACCGCATCATGTCCCTGGCCGACGAGACCATCGGCGGCAGCAAGATCGTACGGGCATTCACGGCCGAACGTTTTGTAACACAGAAGTACATAACGCTCAATAAAGAATTTACGCGTATCCACTCTAAAATGCTGAACCGCCGCGAATTATCCTCACCCATGGGCGAATTCCTCGGTTCCATCGTGGTAGCGCTTATCATGTACCTGGGCGGACTGCTCATCCTGAATGCCTCTTCGATCCATTCGAGTCTTACGCCCGAAACCTTCATCGCCTTCATCCTTACGTTCTCACAGCTGATCTCCCCGGCCAAGGCCACGGCCAATACGGTATATAACTTACAAAAAGGGATGGCTTCGCTGGAACGCATCGAAGAACTGCTGCATCAGCCGGAAAAAATCAAGGACGAGCCCGGCGCACAGACCGAATGCAGCTTCGAAAAAGAGATCCGTTTCAACGATGTTACGTTTGCCTACGACCAGGAGATCGTTTTACACAACATCAGTTTCGCCCTCGAAAAAGGAAAGACCCTGGCCCTGGTAGGCGCTTCGGGAGCGGGCAAATCGACGCTGTCTGACCTGCTGCCGCGTTTCTACGATGTAAGCAGCGGTTCCATCACCATCGACGGCCGGGACATACGTTCCTTTACCACGCATTCCCTGCGCAAAAAGATGGGTATCGTTCCGCAGACCAGTATATTGTTTAACGATACGGTGCTGAACAACATCTGCTTCGGCGATGAAACCCCGGATATCAACCGGGCCGTGGAAGCCGCGAAACACGCGCATGCCCACGATTTTATCATGCAGCTCGATAACGGGTACGAAACCACGGCAGGCGAGGGCGGAAGCCGGCTTTCGGGTGGTCAGCGGCAACGTATAGCCATTGCGCGCGCGTTGTACAAAGATCCCGACATACTGATCCTGGACGAGGCTACCTCCGCACTGGACAGCGAAAGTGAAAAGGCCGTGCAGGAAGCCCTGGAGACCCTGATGCAGAACCGTACCTCCATCGTGATCGCACACCGCCTGAGCACCATCCGCCGGGCCGACCAGATCATGGTCATGGAAGGCGGGCGCATCATAGAAGCAGGCACGCATGAGCAACTGCTGGCGGGTGGCGGTATGTATAAAAAAATGGTACAGCTGCAGTCGTTCGGCGAATAAAAATGCTATCTTAGGTTCTGGTTAGGGACCTATGAGGAATCTGTTTATTTACGTACTTTTTTGGCTGCCCTTCGCAGCATGGGCGCAGCCGTTCCGCTCGGTGATGCAGGAAGAAAGTGAGCATTACCGAGACCTCGGCTATTCCGCTATGGACTATTACCAGCTCAACAGTCCGGCGGCCATGCCTGTATGGGAGCGGGCGGCCTGTACACCACAAAAGACCATACTGGGCTGGCATCCCTACTGGGGAAACGGCCTGGAAGTGAATTACGACTGGGACCTGCTAACGGATCTTGTATACTTTTCGTACGAGGTGAATCCCTACACCGGGCAGCCCAACAGCACCTATAATTTTCTTACGGTACCTTCGGTAACCACGGCCCTGGCCAATAATGCACGCGTACATCTCTGCGTAACGCTCTTTGCCGATCATGCTACGTTCTTCTCCAACGCGGCGGCAAAGACCACCCTGGTGAATAACCTGGTTTCGCTGTTGCAGGCGCGGGGAGCACACGGCATCAATATCGACTTCGAAGGCGTGCCCGTATCGCAGAAGGCCGCTTTTACGGCTTTTTTACAGCAACTGGGTACGGCGCTGCACAATGTCGGCAATTACCAGCTTTCGGTATGCCTGTATGCGGTTGACTGGAGCGATCTTTTCGAAGAACCCCTGATAGAGCCTTACGTGGATTTCTTTACCCTGATGGGCTACGATTATTACTATTCCGGCAGCACGCAGGCCGGGCCCACCGATCCGCTTTACGGTTTTACGGCGAGTTACGATCGCAGCCTGTCGCGCAGCGTTACCTATTACCTGGACCAGGGCATCCCGGAACAGAAGCTGGTACTCGGTCTGCCTTACTACGGCCGGGAATGGAACACGGTGTCGGCTTCGGTGCCCTCGAATGTAACGGCAAGTCCGTCTTCGGCCTCACGCACCTATGCCTATGTAAAAACCAATGCTTCGGGAAATTACACTAATCCGCAACTCAATGCTACAGCGGCTTCACGTGCGTATATCTATCCGAATGCAGGCGCTTACCGCCAGTGTTTTATTTCGGAAGAAGCGGAGCTGAAGCAACGCTATACATTTGTAAAACAACGTAATTTAAGGGGCGTCGGGATCTGGGCACTGAGCTATGATGATGGATATACGCAATTATGGGACGCATTACGTTCGGAACTCACGGACTGCCATGCAGATCCCTGCTCGGACACGTTGTACGATATGGGTGGCCCTGCCGTGAATTATTACGACGACGAAGACTATACGTTTACCATTGCCCCGCCGGGAGCGGTTTCCATACAGCTGTACTGGGACCAGTTCGATCTGGAAAGTGGTTACGACAGCCTGTACATATACGCCGGAAACCAGGCACAGGGTGTTCCTTTGCTTGCCTGGAGCGGGACCACGCTGCCCGCGGCGATGAACATTTCCTCCGGGGCCTTTACGCTGCGTTTCCGGAGCGACGGGTCCACCCGCCGCCCGGGATGGCGCCTCCGTTACTATTGTGTGGCCGATACCACGCCGCCTTTCACACAGGTTTTGCCACAACAGTCCTGGCTTACGGATTCCATGCAGGTGCAGTTCAGCGATTCGGATAATGTACAGCTGGCCCGCCGTTACTGGCTGGTAAGCGATCTTGACGGCACCCTGGTCTCGGCCAACCGCAATGCCGGTTTCTTTGAGGAACATTTTGATACGAATGTATACAACTGGCAGAATTACTCCGGTACCTGGAACTATACGGGCGGAGAACTGCAGCAAAGCGATGAGACCAACGGCAATACCAATTACTATACGTTTTTTAACCAGTCCGATCCGTCATATATATACGAATTGGAGGCCGCAGGTTCCGGGAATGGCAGTAACCGCAGGTTCGGTGTCCATTTTATGTGTGAGGAAGGGGCCTACGCCAACCGGAAAAACTCCTACTTTGTCTGGTTCCGGATAGACGATCAGCAACTGCAGTTTTATAAGGTTGTGAACGATACCTTTCAGCTGATGAAAACGGTTAGCTGTAACCTGCAGGCCGGGCTGTATTCCCGTTTTCGTATAGAGTTCGTGAAGCAGAGCGGCCGCATCGCCGTGTGGAAAGATGAGCAGTACCTGGGCGAATGGCTGGACCCGCAGCCCTACACTACGGGCAGTTATGTATCCCTGCGCACCGGTAATGCCCGCATGCACATACGTTATTTACGGATCTATAAGAACCGTACTGCTTCTGCGTATATACATACAGGGCCGGGCGCTACGGTGGAATGCCGTTACCAGAACTCTTCCCCCTCTTCTTTTGCCGCACGCGTGTATTCCCTGGTGAACGATGCGGCCGATCTTTTTGCGGCTGCGGATTCAGGGATACGTGTAGACTATACGAAACCTTCCTATTCAGGCGCCTGTACCGAAGACCTGCCCGACCGCGACACCCTGTATGCCGGCAGCAGTGTGGCCTTGCATCTGCCGCTGTTTTCGGATATACACTCGGGTTGTGCGGCAGAGTACAGCATACTCGATACGGCGGGGAATACGGTAGCCGGTCCGTTTTTGTATACAGATCCCATCGTTAATTATACACTTTCCGGACTTATGGGAAACAGTTATTACTACACACGCGCATACGCGGAGAACGGGGCCGGCCTGTATGCCGATACCCTGACCTCGGACGGTTTTTACCTGCGTGCTGCGGGGAGTTCAGAAGTCGAAATGTATACAGGAATTCCGCTGCGGGTATTTCCCAATCCCTTCCGGGAAGTGTTTACGGTACAGATGCCGGCGGGAGAACATTTTGTAATTACGGATATCTCCGGGCGGAGGCTGTTCAGCGGTGTTTCGGGAGCAGACCTGCTGCAGATCGATATGCGTATATACAAAAGCGGAATGTATTACCTGAGAACAGAAAAATATACAATACCTATACTAAAATCAGATTAACACATGAAAAAGTTTACCACCTTATTCTTTACCCTTTTATGTATCTGCGCCTGTACCCCGGTGCGCAAAAGCGTTCCGGCAGCGGAGTCCGGCCCGGTGCGGGCTGAGCGCAGCATCCGCATCGTATTCTGGAACGTGGAGAACCTGTTCGATACCATTAACGATCCGCTTACACAGGACGATGAATATACGCCTGGAGGCAGCAGGCACTGGAACGGCTTTAAATACCGGCACAAGCTCCGTAACCTGGCCCAGGCCCTGGTAGCGCTGGGCGGCTGGGAACGTCCGGCGGTGATCGGCCTTTGCGAAGTAGAGAACCGTGCCGTGGTATACGATCTCTTCCACACCACCATACTGAAACAGGCCGGTTACCAGCTGATACACGAAGAATCGAAGGACCCGCGCGGGATAGACCCGGTTTTCGTATACGACCCGAAGCAGTTCCGGGCGTATACACATAAAAAAGTAGAACTTGTATACGAAAAAGATACGGGCAGGCATATACTCTATATGGCCGGTACGGCGGGCAGGGGAGATACCCTGCACCTGTTTATGAATCACTGGCCTTCGAAGTTTTCCGGGGCCAGGGAAACAGAACCGAAACGCATGCGGGCCGCGCAGACCCTGCTGAATTTCTGTAAGGGCATTTGGGAGAAGGATTCGACAGCCTGTATCATTGCCGGTGGCGATTTTAACGACGAGCCCACAGAAAAAAGTATCCTTATGGGCCTGCAGGCGGCCGATCCGGCGCAATGGGCCGGGAACAGGCGTTTGTATAACCTGGCAACGGGTGTGGAAGGCGGATCGCACAAATTCCGGGAGCACTGGTCCCTGATCGACCAGGTATTTGTCAGCGGCGCCTGTCTAAAGCGGCTTTATGGTACTTCGCAGCAGCTGGGCGCTTTGCCGTTCCTGCTAAAGGACGATCTTACGTATATGGGTCAGAAGCCTTTCCGCACCTTTACCGGCTTCAGCTGGGAGGGCGGTTATGCCGATCATCTGCCGGTATACATCGATCTGTATGTACAATAAAAAAACCGCCTCGCTTGTAGCGAGACGGCTTTTATCTATAAATAAGATGAAAATTATTTGTTACCGCCGCGGCCTGTAACTTTCTGCTCGCCGCCTTCAGAACCGCCGCGACCAGTTACTTTCTGTTCGCCGCCTTCAGAACCGCCACGACCTGTTACGGTGTTTTCAGCCGGAGTTTTGGTCTCTTCAGTCGGTTTTGTTGTGCTCACCGGTTTTTTCGGTTTAGCTGTAGATTTAGCTTTCGGAGGAGTAAGTACTTTATCGATCGTGTGGATATAACCGTTGTTACATTCCTTGTTCGATTCCAGGATGTTGGCGCCACCGATCATACCGTTGGATTCCTCGATCACTTTACCGTTCAGGGCCTGCAGCTGACCTACGCCCTGTACGTCAGCAGCCATCAGGCGGCCGGCAACCACGTGCTGTAATAATACGTCTTTCAGTTTTTCTACGTTTTTCGGCTCTTTCAGTTCGGCCAGCTGTTTCTGGTCAAATTTGTTGAAAGCATCGTTGGTAGGAGCAAATACGGTGAAAGATTTGGTCTGGTCTTTCAGGGTCTCTGCCAGGTTAGCTGCCGTGAGCAGTTCTACCAGTGTAGACAGTTGCGGGTTCTCAGAAGCTGTAGTAGTAATATCCTTAACAGCGTTCAGAGCGGCCAGGGCCTTATCCATGCTGTCTTTTTTCATAGCCTCGATCTTAGCCAGTGAATCAGCTTTCGCTTTAGCGGCATCCGCATCGCTTTTGCCACTGCCACCACAGGCTACCATTCCGATTACAGCAAACATTGATGCTGCATACATTAGTTTTTTCATTGTGTACTTCCTTTTTGATTTGGGACAAAAATAGATAAGGATTTTCAAACTTCGGCAATACTTGTAAAAAAAATCGACTGAAAATTTTCGGGACTAAAAAAAAACTATAAATTTGCCGCTTAAACCGAGTAAAAAAAGAAAATTATGAAAAAGAATCTTTTGTCTGTTGGTGCGGTTGCCCTGGTGGCTTTCGCAGTATCGTTCAGCAGCTGCGGAACGAAAGGTTGTTTAACAACTACTGATGATAACTACAACTCAGAAGCTACGATCGATGATCCGGAAGCTTGTGACGCTGTGGCTACCGATGCTAAATTCGTAGGTAACTGGACATTCCAGATCTCTGGATCAGGTACATATGCCGTTAGTGTAACAGATGCTTCTGCCGATTACTCAATTACTGCCAACAGTGATTTCGGTCTGAACGGCGTTTCTGCCCAGAACGTAACCCTGGCCGTAAACCAGAAAGAAGCTACCGCTTCTAACGTTACAATCGGTAACGCTACTATTACAGATCTGAAATTTACATACATCAGTACATCTCAGGCTACTCTGTCAGGAACTATCAGCGGTACAGGTACATCTGCCGACGGTAACTTCTCTGATAACGGTACTAAATAATTTTTTGTTAAGTCAGAAAGAAAGGGGGCCTTTGGCCCCTTTTTTGTTTTATCGTTCGTATACAAAACCAGTGTAACGATGAAAAACAAACTTTTTGCATACTCCATCTTCGTCCTCGCCCTGTTGCTGCCGGCCCTGCTTCCCGCACAGACCGTAACCGGGCGCAGCGGACAAGGCCAGCCTCCGCCCACGCTCATGCGCTACGAGATCGTGAACGGCGACACCGTGTATTATACCACGCTCAGCAATGTAAAGATACTGGAACTGCGCACCTTCAGCAATAAAGAGGACCAGAAACGCTACGATAAACTGGTGCGCTCCGTACGCAAAACCCTGCCCCTGGCCCGCGAAGCCAAAAAGAAACTCGATTATTACGAATACCTGATGGCCGGCCAGGACAAAAAGGATCGTAAGGAAACGCTGAAACGCATGGAAGACCAGCTTACCAAAGAATTCGGCGAAGATGTACGTAACCTGACCAAAAAAGATGCGGCCGTACTGTTTAAACTCATCGACCGGGAGACCGACAACACGGCCTACAGCCTCCTGAAAGAGCTGAAAGGCGGGTTTAACGCCTTCTTTTACCAGATCGCGGCCAAATCCTTTAAACTGGACCTGAAATCGGATTTTAACCCCGAAACAAATATCTACGATCAATACATCGAGGAAATTGTGCAGATGCTCGATTCCGGACGTATTTAACGGCTTCTTTTGCTGTTGTAAAGAAAAGCCCCGGGCCCTGGTCCGGGCTTTTTTGTGTACAGAAACATCGAAAAAATTCTGCAATCGTAGCGATATATTCTATTTTCGTAGCATATCAACAGTATTGTATGAAAAGAATATTCTTCTGGATAGCTCTGCCGGCCCTGTTCGTAAGCGGGGTGTACGCCCAGCAGCAAAAATTTACGATGGCCGAGGCCACCTCGGGACAATGGACCAAATTCCGCCCCGAAACCCGTAACTTTGTACAGTGGAGGGCCGGTGATGCCGCATTTACGTATATCGATAAGGAATACAGCGCGCTCTACGAATGTAAGGAGTCCGGCAAATGGGAACCTGCAAAACTTCTTACCCTGCAGGACCTGCAGGCCGTACTGAGCGCTTCGGGCGACAACGCGCTGAGCGGCCTCAAGCTTTCGTATTTCCCTTACCAGTACAAATGGCTGGACAATGCACGCATACTCTTCTCCGCTTCGGAAAAGGACGGCGTGGTGTATTTTATATACGATACGCAGAATAAAAAGGTGCTGAGCAGCATTGCGGTGCCTTCTGACGCGGCCGAACAGTATATTTCGGATACACATGATAACGTGGCCTTTACCCGTGGTAACAATATCTACATCATCAATGCGAATGGCAAAGAAACGGTGGTAACGGCAGGGGACGAGGACGGCATTGTGAACGGAAGCAGCTATGTACACCGCCAGGAATTCGGCATAGACCGCGGTATGTGGTGGTCGCCCGACGGTAAACGCCTGGCCTATTACCGCAAAGACGAAACGCAGGTACAGAAATATCCGCTGGTGAACACCGCCACCCGTATGGCCGAAGAAACGCCTATCCGTTACCCGATGGCAGGCATGACGAGCGAAACGGTGTCTTTGTACATCTACGATCTGCAGAGCGGTAGATCTACCCGCATGGAAACCGGGGAACCGCTCGATCAGTACCTGACCAGTATCACCTGGGACCCTTCGTCACAGGCCGTTTACATCGGCATCCTGAATCGCGGCCAGGACCACCTGCGCCTGAAACGATACGATGCCGCCAGCGGGAAAGAGAGCGTCGAACTCTTCGAAGAAAAGGCGACCACCTATGTAGAACCCCTGCACCCGCTGGTGTTTGTGCCGGAACTGAAGAACAGCTTCCTGTACCAGTCTGAAAAGAACGGGTACAATTATATTTACCTGGTAAGCACCGATGGTAAACAGAGTAAATCGCTGGGCAGCAACGATGTGGTGGTGGAAGAATACCTGGGCTACAACAGCCGTTCGGGGCTTATCTATTACATCGGAACGGCCAACAAGGGCCTGGACCGTGCCCTGTATGCCGTAAACACAAAGAACGGCAAAACCACACAGGTAAGTACCCGTAGCGGCACGTACAGTGTACAGATGAACCCGAAATGCGACCGGGCCTTTTTCAGTTTTTCCAATACTTCGGTGCCTTCGGAGTCGGGACTCATCGACCTGCGCAACGGTAAGGAACAGGTGCTGCACACGGCTGAAAATCCCTATAAAGAATACGATCTGCCCAGGATGGAACTGGTTACGGTAACGGCGGCCGACGGTAAAACCCCGCTCAATGGCCGTATTATCTATCCTTCGGGCTTCGATGCCTCTAAAAAATATCCCCTGCTCGTATACGTGTACGGTGGGCCGCATGCACAGCTGGTAACCAATACCTGGCTGGGCGGCGCCTCCCTGTGGGACTATTACATGGCGCAGAACGGCTATGTGGTGTTCACGGTGGACAACCGCGGTTCCGACGCCCGGGGTAAGGTGTTTGAGCATATCATTCACCGCCAGCTGGGCCAGAACGAAATGGCGGACCAGATGGCCGGCGTACAGTTCATGAGCGCAAAGAACTACGTGGATAAGGAACGCATCGGTGTATATGGTTGGAGCTTCGGTGGTTTTATGTCGATATCGCTCATGCTCAACCAGGCGTCTACTTTTAAGGTGGGCGTGGCCGGCGGACCCGTGTGCGACTGGAAATGGTATGAGGTCATGTACGGCGAACGCTATATGGACACGCCCCAGGAAAACCCCGAAGGCTACAAAAAGACCTCCGTGGTGGAAAATGCCTCTAAACTGGAAGGCAAACTGCTGGTGATCCACGGCGCCCAGGACGATGTGGTGGTAATGCAGCACAGCATGGAATTTATCAATGCCTGCATTAAGAACGGTAAACAGGTGGACTATTTCCTGTATCCCGATCACAAACACAACGTACGCGGTAAGGACCGGGTGCACCTGAACCAGAAGATCGCCGATTATTTCGATCTGCACCTGAAGAAGAACTAACAAAGATGTATATACGAAAAAAGGCGCCTCAGAGCGCCTTTTTTTATGCGGTACAAGCCGGTATTCAGAGTCCGGCCAGTTCTTTCAGTTCCGTTACAAAACGCTGTGCGAGGGCATCGGCGCTGTGTGCGTGCTCACTTTCCGAATAAATGCGGATAATGGGTTCCGTATTCGATTTACGCAGGTGTACCCATTCCCTGCCGAATTCGATCTTAACGCCGTCCACGGTAGAGTGGGGCTGCTCCGCGTAGCGGCTGCGGATCTTCTCCAGCAGTCCGTCCACGTCCATACCGGCCTGTAACTCGATCTTGTTCTTGGAAATGGTGTACGCCGGGAAACTGTTGCGCAGTGCGCTCATTTTCAGATGACGTTTGGCATACAGGGTCAGGAACAGGGCAATACCGGCCAGGGCATCGCGTCCGTAATGCAGTTCGGGCAGGATCACGCCGCCGTTGCCTTCCCCGCCGATCACCGCCTGTGTTTTTTTCATCAGCTCCACTACGTTCACTTCGCCTACGGCCGAGGCGTTGTAGGAACCGCCGCGGGCTTCGGTAATATCACGCAGGGCGCGGGTAGACGACATATTTGATACCGTATTGCCGGCTTTGTGTTCCAGCACCAGGTCGGCCACGGCCACCAGGGTATATTCCTCGCCGAACATGGTTCCGTCTTCGCACACAAAGGCCAGGCGGTCTACATCGGGGTCCACCACAATGCCCATATGGGCGCGGGTTTGCTGTACCTTGTCGGAAATATCCGTGAGGTGGGCGGGCAGGGGCTCGGGATTATGCGCAAAATCGCCGTGCGGCTCGGGGTTCAGTACCGATACGTTCTTAACGCCCATGCGGTGCAGCAGCTGCGGTACGGCAATGGCGCCCGAAGAGTTGATGCCGTCTACCACCACCTGCAAATGCGCCTTCTGAACGGCTTCCAGGTCTACATAGGGCAGTTGCAGGATGGCTTCGATATGTTCGGCGATAAAACCGCCTTCGATAGGGGTCACCTGTCCCAGTTCGTCCACCGGGGCATAGCTGAAGTCTTCCGCTGCGGCAATGGACAGCAGTTCTTCGCCCTGGGCGGCCGAAATAAATTCCCCCCGGGCATTCAGCAGCTTCAGCGCATTCCATTCTTTGGGATTATGGCTGGCGGTGAGGATGATACCTCCCCGGGCACCGAAATGCGGCACAGCCATTTCTACCGATGGAGTAGTGCTCAGGTCCAGGCTGATGACGTCGGCGCCACAGCCGGCCAGGGTCTGTGTGGCCAGTTGCAGGAACATGGGGCCGCTCATGCGTCCGTCGCGCCCGATCACTACTTTTATTTTACGCGTTCCGGCTTCTTTCTGAAGCATTTGTGCAAAGGCAGAGGTGAATTTTACCACGTCGAGCGGCGTCAGGTTCTCGTCGGGTTTTCCGCCTATGGTACCACGTATGCCCGAGATCGATCTAATGAGTGTCATCCTGTTCTTTAGTAAAAATTAAATTTTCATAAATAACTCCGGGCAAAGGTATCATTCAAGGCGTTCACCCATAAGCCGTATAACAAAATTTATGTTCATAGCCTGTTTAAAACTACCCCGTCCTGCTGTAAAAGGGGTTTCTTTTTTCATAACTTTGTAGTATATTTTAAGAAATCTTTGCGGAGGAAGACAAGTTGATGAACGAGGAGTTTGAACGTAATGAAGAGCAGTTTGCTTCCGTATTGAAACAATACGAAACCATGATCAGGGAAAACAAGGTCGTTTTTTTTGATCTGGAGCAATTTGAGGAGATCTTCGATCACTATTATGCTAAGAATAAGGTAAGTAAGGCCGAAAAAGTTCTTAGCATCGCATTGGAACAACACCCGTATTCCGGTGAGCTGAAGATGCGCCAGGCGCAGATACTCATGCGCCGCAAAAAGTATGAAAAAGCCATAGATATTCTGGATAAGCTGCTGTTGATAGAACCGGGTAATGCCGATCTGTACCTGCTGCTGGCCGAAGCCTATTCCGACAAGGGCGACATGGAAAAGGCCGTGGAATGTTACCTGCAGGCCCTGCCTTTTATGGACCGCGAAGAGCACGATTACGTGTTCATGGACATTGCCGGCGAATACCTGAGCCATTCCGAATACGAAAAAGCCCTGGAATACCTGCAGAAAGCGCTTAAGGTAAATCCGCATAACGACCTGATATACCTGGACATACTCTTTGCCTGCCAGGTACTGGAAGAAGTGGAGAAAGCCCTTGCGATCTATCGTAAACAGGTAGACCGCGATCCGTACAATCACCTGGCCTGGTTTTACATGGGCGTGGCCCTGGCCGATGCCGACCGTAATACCGAAGCCATCGAGGCCTTTGATTTTGCTATGGTCATCGACCCCAATTTTTCGGAAGCCTTTTACCAGAAAGCCGAAATACTGATGGGGCTGGGCAAGTACGAAGAAGCCATCCTGGTGCTGAAGGACCTGAACGACGAAAGTAAGATGACGGCCGCTTCCTGCTACATGCTGGGCGAATGTTACGAGAACCTGGCCGAATGGCACGATGCGCTGCATTACTACCGCCTTTCCACGCGGCTGGACCCGAATTTTTCGGATGCCTGGCTCAGTATCGGGGTGGTGATCTACAAACTGGGCAGTATCGACGAGGCCCTGGGCTATGTGCTGAAGGCGCTGCGCCTGGACCCCAACAACGTGGACGCCCTGCTGTACCTCGGCGATATCAAGAAAGAAGCAGGGGCCTATCCCGAAGCACTGGAAGCTTACGAAAAAGCCGCCCTGCTGGATAATGCCGTGATCGATCTCTGGCTGAACTATTCGGACCTTTTTGTGCAGATGGACGACCTGGACATGGCCATCGATATCATCCGCGAAGGCTGCCGGAACATTCCCGAGTCGGCCGAACTGAAATACCGCTGGGGCGCATACGAGTACATGAAAGGCAATCGCCAGGGAGCATACATGCTGATCGACGATGCCGCTATGATAAATGCAAAAATTGCAGAAACCGAATTGTTAAATTTCTTTCCTTTGCTGCGGAATGATGTAACGATTCAGAATATTATCTATCGAAACTTGAACGATGAAAATTAAATTACCTTATTTGCCCGAACGCCCCGAGAAACCCCGCACCAACGGCCTGGCCATGGTGATGGACAAGGGACTGGGATTACGCGCCGCCGAAGACATGGTGGAAGTGGCCGGGAAACATATCGACTTTGTAAAACTGGGCTTCGGTACCGCGATGGCTACCGGGCGCCTGGAAGACAAGATACAGTTTTACAAGCAGCACGGACTGCAGCCCTACCTGGGAGGGACCTTTTTTGAGGCCTGCGTGGTACGCGACAAGTTCAACGACTACAAAAAGCTGCTGAAAAAGCTGAAGATCGAAACGGCCGAGGTTTCCGACGGCAGTATTCACCTGGAAGCCGAAGAAAAGGCCAAGTACATTTCGGACCTCTCGCGCGATTTTCGCGTGCTGTCTGAAGTAGGTTCCAAGGACTCCGGGATCTTCATTGCCCCGCAGAAATGGAAAAAACTGATGCAGATGGAGCTGGAAGCCGGCGCCTACAAGGTAATTGCCGAAGCCCGCGAAAGCGGAACGGTAGGTATTTACCGTCCGGGTGGTAAACCGCACGTACAGCTTATCCGCCAGATACTTTCGGCCGTAGACGGCGACAAGATCATCTGGGAAGCGCCCAATAAAGCCCAACAGGTGTATTTTATCAAACTGCTCGGCGCCAATGTGAACCTGGGGAATATCGCCCCGGACGAGATCATTTCGCTGGAAGCCCTGCGCCTGGGCCTGCGCGGAGATACCTTCTTCGAGAACCTGCCCGAAAGCCTTAAAAAGCAGTACCTGCAATTCAACGAAGAGGGCGTGGAACCCGAAATGGAAGAAGAACCAACCGAAGAAGAATAAGATTTTATGCGTGAATTAACCGTACAGGAACTGAACGAGTGGAGAAACTCCGGCAGATCGTTCGTATTGATCGATGTAAGAGAACCTATGGAATACGAGACCGGCAATATCGACGGGGTATCTATTCCCATGGGCGAAGTGCTGCAGCGTATCGATGAAATTCCCCGCGAGGGCGATGTGGTGATCCACTGCAAATCGGGCGGCCGCAGCGGCAATATTGTGCGTTACCTGGCCTCCGAGCTGGGCTACGATAACCTGTATAACCTGCAGGGGGGCATGCTGGCCTGGAAAAGCCAGATCGATCCCTCGGTACAAGTATTATAAGCGTTCTCATGGAAGTTATAAAGACCTTTCTGGATTTTTTCTTACATCTGGACGATCACCTGCGGGACATAATCCTTAAGTACGAAAACTGGACCTACCTGATCCTTTTTGCCATTATTTTCGTGGAAACCGGCCTGGTTATCTGGCCCTTTCTGCCGGGAGATTCCCTGCTGTTCGCAGCGGGCAGTTTTGCCGCCGCCGGTATGCTGAACCTGGCCTACCTGCTGGTGCTGCTGTTTGTGGCCGCCTTCCTGGGCGATACGGTGAACTACCTCATCGGCAAATACTTCGGCGAAAAGATACTCTCGCTCAAATTCAGGGGCAAACCCCTTGTAAAACCCAAATACATGGAAAAGACCCATGCTTTTTACGAGAAGCACGGGCCCAAGACCATCATACTGGCGCGTTTTGTACCCATTGTACGTACGTTTGCGCCCTTCGTGGCGGGTATCGGCACCATGAACTACCGTAAATTCATCTCCTACAACCTCATCGGAGGTTTTATATGGGTGGTGGGTATTACGCTGCTGGGTTACTTTTTCGGTACCATTCCCATTGTAAAAGAGAATTTTGAGCTGGTGGTACTGGGTATCATCGGGCTTTCGGTACTGCCCATCATTTTTGAATTTGTCCGTGGCTATTTCGGTAAAAAGAGCGCTGCGTAATGAGACGTTTCGGCCTGATCGGGTATCCGCTGGGGCACAGTTTTTCACCGGCTTACTTTGCCGCTAAATTCAGCCGCGAAGGTATACAGGACGCCGTTTACGAAGCGTTCCCGCTGGAACAGATCAGCGATTTTCCGGCGCTGCTGCAGCAATACCCCGATATCGCCGGGCTGAATGTGACCATTCCCTGGAAGGAGGCGGTTATTCCTTACCTGGACGAATTGAGCGCCGAAGCCCGCGAGGCCGGAGCCGTAAACACAATCGCTTTTGAATACCGCGACGGAAAACGCATCCTGACGGGCTACAACACCGATATCGCCGGGTTCTCGCAGACCCTGGCGCCGCATATCGATTCGTACCATCATACGGCGCTGATCTTCGGTACGGGCGGGGCGGCCAAAGCCGTGGCCTACGTACTGCGTAAAATGGGCATCGATCACTATTTCATCAGCCGGGGAGAAGAAGACCGGCCAAACCGCATATTGCCGTATTCCTACCTGAAACCGGAGCATATCCGTTCCATAAAACTGCTCATCAATACCACGCCCCTCGGGCAGTACCCCGATGTGGACAACTGTGTGCCGATCGCATACGAAATGCTCGATCACATGCATGTACTGTACGACCTGGTGTATAATCCCGAAATGACCTTATTTTTGCAGAAAGGGCAGGAGGCGGGGGCAACCGTCATTAACGGCAGCGCCATGCTGAAGGCACAGGCCGAAGCCGCCTGGAAAATCTGGAACCGACATGAATAGACCGGCACGCATAGGACTTACAGGAGGTATCGGCAGCGGTAAGACCACCGTGGCCCGGATCTTTGAAAAACTGGGCGTCCCCGTTTTTTACAGCGACGAATACGGTAAAAAAGCCTATGCCGATCCGGAGGTGCAAAAAGCGGTGCGGGAGCTGCTGGGCCCCGCTGCGTACGGTCCTGACGGCAACATCGACCGGGAATACCTGCGTGCGCAGCTGTTTCGCGATGAGGAGCTGCTGGCCCGCCTGGAAGCCATCATTCATCCCTGGGTGCGCAGACAGTTTGCCCTCTTTTGCGAAGAACACAGGTTACACGTGTACGTAATAAATGAAGCGGCCATCCTGTTCGAAAAAGGGCAGGACAAGGCCATGGACCATGTGCTGCTGGTGACCGCCGACCGGGAGGAACGCATCCGCCGGGTTATGAACAGGGACGGTATAAGCCGCGGGGATGTTGAAAAACGGATGGCGCTCCAGGAGAGCGAAGAGTCTAAGATATTGCGGGCCGGGACCGTTATTGTGAACGACGAGGAGGCCACCCTGGACGAAAAAGTTTTTAACATTCACAAAATCTTCATGGCAAAGAATTGGGGAAATTAAAAAAATTATCGCTTATTTGTGCCAAGCATTTTAATAATTAAAACCTATGGAGCAACAACAAGTAGAACAATGGCTGGCACAGAATGCCAAGAAACTCCCTGCTGAGAGAGTTAACGAACTGAAAGATTTACTGCTGAAAGCGGACGAGAACAAAGCTGCCGCTGCCCAGTCGATCAGCCTGAAAGATGGTACCACTATGATGTTAATCGCCTGGATCGCCGGTGCTTACGGTGTTGACCGTTTCATGCTGGGCCAGACAGGTCTTGGTATTGCCAAGCTGTTAACATTAGGTGGCTGCGGTATCTGGGCCATTATTGATATTTTTTCTGCGTCTAAACGTGCGAAAGAGTTCAACTACAACAAACTGAAAGAAGTACTGGCATAATACTTTGACTATGCCCGGCAGCCGCTTTTTTTGCGGCTGCTTTTTTATTTAATACCTTTGTAGACCTATGGATAAGCAGGCGCACATACAGTCATTCCTGATGACAAACCGGGAGAAATTCCCCGACCACCGCATACCGGAGATCGAGAGTATGCTCAGTAACATCCCCGAAGATAAGATCTTTTATTTTTCGGCGATCGAACTGAAAGATCCCACCACATTGCTTATTCTTTCCATCGTGGCCGGAGCCTACGGGGTGGACCGTTTCATGCTGGGGGATACCACCAACGGCGTACTGAAACTGATCCTCACCAACCTCTGCTGTGTGGGATTTATCTGGGTGATCATAGATATTTTCAATGTACAGAGCCGTACACGGGAGTTCAATTACAACAAATTCCTGGAAACATATCGTTTAAATGGAGGCGACATCCAGTAGTCTTCGCATTACGCACAGGAAAGAAATTTCTTACTTTGTGATATTAACAGCAGGCCTCGGTCTGCTTTTTTTTGTTGCCCCCCATCTAACGTCCAATAATGTACCGCTGTGCTTTATCAAGGCCCTTACGGGACATCCCTGCCCGGGCTGCGGACTTACGCGCGGGTCGGTAGCCTTCTGGGATTTTGACCTGGCCACGGCCTGGCATTTTCACCTGCTGGCCATACCGCTCAACATCTTCCTGGTGGTGGTGTGGTTCTGGCTGCTGAAAGACCTGCTGCAGAAAAAGCACAGCTTTATCCGTTTCTTCGAAAGACCTTATCCCTGGTATGTATACGCTATTGCCGCAGGCATACTGTTGGTCAACTGGATCCGGGCATTTCACAACGGATTATAGGATATTGGTCGTTATTTTGAAGTACAGGCCGTAAAGTCTTATTATATTGCATATCTAAAACCTGAGAATCTTTTATGGAAAACATGAATTCCGGCAATCCGCCTTCCTGGGGAAACAATCCCTACGGCTACAACATGAGAAACTCGTCGCCCCTGCCCAATGTGACCACGGCGCTGGTGCTGGCGATCCTGTCCATATTTCTCTGCTGCTGTTATGGTGTACCCGGACTGATCACCTCGATCGTGGCCCTTTTCCTGGCCAATAATGCCCTTAAACTCAACCGCCAGAACCCGGAGGAATATCGCCGCAATGACGTGTCCAATGCCGGTGTGGCCCGCATCATCGCTATTATCGGCATCGTACTTTCGTCACTGGGAACGCTGTATTTTATCGTATACGTGATCCTGCTGATCATAAACCCCGATCTGGCCGCCCGCAACAACGATGCACTGAAAGATATCTTCGACTAATTAATACCCCCAACGAATATGGAAAATACAAATATGCCGGATGCCGGTAATTCCGAACAGAAGCCGGTTTCAAGACCTTTCATCATTCCGGAGACCCTGCCGGAGTCTGAAAACATCATGCTCATGGGCATTTTATCGATCGTAACGGGCTGTATCGGGATCATCTTCTCGATCATCGCGCTGCGCAAGGTACCTGTGGCCAAAGCTTTGTACCAGAGCAATCCGGGTAAATACAGTTCCGAATCCTACGGTAAGGTAAAAACGGGCGAAGCCTGTGCCTGGGTAGGCCTGGTACTGCATATTGCCGGTTTCCTGTTCTTTATTGTGTATATCTTCTTCATCGTAGCGATGTCGGCCGGTAACAACTGGTAGGGCTATGGCGGCGGAACTATGGCCCATGCTGCCCTGCGCGTTTAAAACGTTCACGGGGCATGAGTGTCCGGGCTGCGGCATACAAAGGGCTTTCCAGGCCCTGGTGCAGGGAAACCTGCAGGAAAGTATACAGTTGTACCCGCCGCTTATTCCCATGTTGCTGCTGCTCCTGTTCACGGCATTTCACCTAAGGTTCCGCTTTGCCGGCGGGCATCGTATTATCTTATGGGGATACATCGGGGTAATGGTATGTATAGCGATCAGCTACCTATGGAAACAGTGGATGTAAAAATACCTTCGGCCGCGTCTGTACGTGCCGCTGATGCCTATACGATCAGCAGCCGGCAGATATCTTCCGCCGCGCTTATGTACCGTGCGGCCCTGGAAGCGTCTGTATTTGCATACGAACATATTTCTCCCGGGCTGCGCCTGGTTTTTTTATGCGGTCCGGGTAACAACGGGGGCGATGGTCTGTGCATGGCCCTTCTGCTTTCCGCTTTTTTCCCGGTACAGGTAGTGGAAGTAGCTGCGGACGATCGGCGCAGCGCCGATTTTACACATTACAGGGCACAGCTCCGCGAAAAAGGCATCCCCTGCTGTACATACCCGGACTGGGACAAGAACACAGAAGGCGCGCTGCTGTTCGACTGTTTGCTGGGTACCGGGCTGCAGGGAGCGCCCCGTGGTATTTTTGCCGAAGTGATCCGTAGTCTGAACGAAGATGCAGCCGGGGTCTGGAGCATCGATCTGCCTTCGGGCATGCAGGGTGACAGCAACGAACACCTGGAACACGGTATCGTGGTACAGGCAGCGCATACGCTGAGTTTCCAGGCTCCGCGGCTCAGTTTTTTCTTTCCCGAGAACGAAGTGTTCAGCGGACGCTGGCATGTACTGGACATCGGGCTGGATACCTCGCGTTTCGAAGCCCTGGCGTACCTGAACACCGAA
Organism: Bacteroidia bacterium; assembly: GCA_016742095.1. Taxonomy (GTDB): domain Bacteria; phylum Bacteroidota; class Bacteroidia; order CAIKAF01; family CAIKAF01; genus JACVCJ01. The sequence continues at coordinate 23,224 of JACVCJ010000002.1, read as the reverse complement.
GTGGAACGGCCGTTCGTATCGCGTTTTGCCTACAAGAACAAACTCGGAAAGACCTTACTGGTGGCCGGCAGCGAAGCCATGCCCGGCGCAGCCTTACTGGCAGCCGGCGCAGCATTGCGCAGCGGAACGGGCTACGTATACGCCCTGGTGCCGGCGCTGCTGCAGGAAGCGATCCGCATAAAATATCCCCAGTTGATCTGTTACACACGGGAGAAAGACGATCTGCCGGACCTGTCCTTTGCTTCGGCCATAGGCATGGGGCCCGGACTGGGTACCGGCCCGGAGGCAATGCAGTTGCTGACGCATATACTAAAAGAGACGAAAGTGCCCCTGCTGCTCGACGCTGATGCCCTTACCCTGATGGCGCAGGAACCGGCATTGTGGCAGTATACGGGGAAACGTACCGTAATTACGCCGCACCCGGGGGAATTCGACCGTATCAGTGGCACAACGCATCGCAGCGGTTACGAACGCTGGCAGGCCCAGGTATCTTTTTCACAACAACAAGGCATTACCATTGTACTCAAAGGCGCATTTACAAGTATTACTTCACCCGAAGGCAAAAGCTGGTTCAATACTACGGGTACGCCGGGTATGGCCAAAGCCGGCAGCGGCGATGTGCTTACGGGATTGCTCAGCGGTCTGCTGGCACAGGGCATGCCTGTTACGGAAGCGGCACGTTATGCGGTGTTCCGCCACGGACGTATGGGAGAGGACGCCACACGCCTGCACGGCCTGCAAGCCATGAACGCAGGCGATCTGCTTTTGTGAAAATTATATAAATACAGACCTGCCGCAAAACATTAAAACCGGGTTATACAGATGACGTTCCCACTCTATGAATTAAGTGTCAGTATAGTTAAACGCTATTTTTCTGTGGCATTAGTCGATCAGTATGCAGGGTAGCTTAGGCAGTTATCAAATTAATTTTTTAGGTTTGTTTTCTACAAACACGCATTCATGTTATCAAAAAGGACACAATATGCATTAAAAGCCGTCGGTTACCTGGCGTCGAAGCATGGTTCGGGCCCTATCCTGATTTCAGAAATAGCCAGCCGGAAGAATATACCGCTCAAATTCCTCGAAAACATATTGCTTGAGCTGAAACAGAAAGGTTTATTGCTGAGCAAAAAGGGAAAAGGAGGCGGGTATTACCTGGCGTTCAATCCTTCGGATATTACCATGGCCACGGTGATCCGTATGGTGGAAGGCCCTATTGCGATGCTTTCCTGCGTGAGCCTCAATTTTTACAAAAAATGCGAGGATTGTAACGAAGAGGTCTGTTCGCTGCGTCAGAATATGGCCGAAGCCCGGGACGCGGTGTTAAAGGTTCTCGAAAATAAATCCCTAGCTCAGCTGGCAGATAAGGGAAATGCAGGCGGAAGCCCGAGCTGATCCGTTTCTGTAAAGAACGGCTACAGGTCCCGGAAGAACTCATCCAGCGTCATATTATGTGCGTCGAGTATTTTGAGCAGAGAGCTCATGGTAAAGTTGGTGCCTTTTTCCATGCGCCAGTATTGCACGCGTGGAATTTTATGCTCCCATGCAAAGAATTCGGCGCTTACGTATCCTTTCTCCAGACGTAATTCCTTCAGTTTTCTGCCGATTTTCTCCAGTCTCAGGTCCATTTTCTTCGTTTCCTTCATAGCACAGCCAAATTCCACATTTCACGCATGTGTGAAACATCACAAAATATGTTTCATATTTGATGTTTGAAAAATGAAATTTATATTTGCCCTGTTAATCAATTCGAAAAAATTATGAAGTACCTGCTCCGTGCTCTGAATTCTGTGTATCAGTAAGTTCAGTGTTTTTCTATTGCCTTCGCCCGGATCTTCTTTCACCATTGCCTGTTGCCCTCTGCGCTCTCTGTGTCTTCGTAACCTTAATCCTTTACAGCAAAAATGAAAAATGATCAGTTTACCTATGAGTTTCACGATATTTTATCACGTCAGCCCGCCTTTACGATCCGTTCCGGCATCTTTCTCTGGATCTTCTGGATATGCAGTGTGGTGCTGGGTTCCCTTTTTATAATGATACTGCTGGCCAATTCGTTTAACGGGGTGCTCACCGACAACCTGATCGGTTTCCTGTTCGACCGTGCCCCGGGAGAAGAGGGCCGGCGCTGGTTCCTGTACCTGGTATCGGCGGTTTGCGCAGCCATTGCCTTTCATTCCCTTTCCATTGCCTGGCTGATACAGCTGGTGTTACAACGCAACACGCACATTTCGCTGCAGAACGAATTTATCGAACGCGTACTGGAAGAACATAAAGAACTGGAGTTGACGGCGGGTGTGCTTAAGGAGGACTTCCGGCGCCTGTTCTGAGCCGGGCCGGGTTTGCCGTGCTGATCCGGGTATTGTACGCTTCGCTTCCCCGGCGGAATTCCGCCCTGTTCCGGCCAAATCAGCATAAAGGCCATACCTGAAAAATATTATTCGGATATTTTTGTCCGAAATTAAATTTCTTGTACTTTTGTTCCGCAAAAGGAAGGTATATGTTCTCGAAAGCCTGCGAATACGGTATTAAAGCAACACTCTACATTGCCCAGCGGCCGGCAGCGGACCGCCGTGTGAGCCTGAAAGATATTGCCGGGGCCATCGATTCGCCGGAGGCCTTTACGGCCAAGATACTTCAGCAGCTTGCCCGTAACGGTATCATACGCTCTGTAAAAGGTCCGCAGGGCGGGTTCGAGATCGGGGAAGGAGACCTGGACAAACTGCGTCTGAGTCATATCGTTTCTGCCATCGACGGGGACAGTATCTACAAGGGCTGCGGCCTGGGACTGAAGGAGTGCAGCGAGTTAAAACCCTGCCCGGTACACAATAAATTCAAGGTGATACGGAATGAGCTGAAAGAAATGCTGGAACAGACAAGTCTGCGCGACCTGGCCGAAGGCCTCAGCGAGGGACTTACCTTCCTGAAACGATAAAAAAATTTAGTATAATAAAGGATATTAAGGTCTTAAATTCTTATTTGATGAAAAACATGCTTACCCCGGCGGGTATACTTACGGCAGCGGACCTGTCCGCACAGAGCATTCCCAACCCCGATACCGGCAACTGGTTCCTGAGCCCGGGAATTATAGGGACCCTTATCCTGGCCGCGGTAGTGGCGCTGGTGGCCGTACTGATCGTATCCATGCGCTTTATCGGGTATATGGACACCCTGAAAAAAAGGGAACAGGCCCGGCAGAAAGCTGCTTTCAGCGATGAGCTGCCCGGGTTAAGCGGACCGGAGATCGATGCCCTGTTGCAAAAACGGCGGCAGAGGCTGTCCGGCGATGAACTGGGCGGCAGCGGCGCCGCGGCGGACGAACGGGGCATCGTGCTGAAGGTAACGCACGACCCGAATAATCCCCTGGTGGACGAAAAGAAAAAAGCCGTACTGAGTATTGAAACGCCCGAAGAACTTAAAAAGATCGTGGTGTGGTACCTGGCAGCGGCCGTGTTCTGGCTGGTGTTCGGCACACTGGTAGGGCAGTACCTCGGTATGAAGTTCGTATGGCCCGGGATAGACAGTGTGCCCTGGCTTTCGTTCGGCCGGCTGCGCCCCGTGCATACCAATACGGTGTTCTGGGGCTGGGCCTCTATGGCCATGATCGGGCTGGGTTATTTTGTGATCGCACGTACCTCCAATGCGGTGATATACAGTTATAAACTGGCCCGGAGGGCCTGGCGTCTCATTAATCTTTCGATACTTGCAGGTAATATCCTGCTGATGTCGGGCATCAATAACGGGGGAGGCGAATACAGGGAATACATCTGGCCGGTGGCCCTGCTTTTTGCCCTGGGCCTGGTATTTACCTTCCTTAATTTTTACAGGACCGTGGCCCGCCGCAATATATCCGAGATATACATATCCAACTGGTACATGCTGGGCGCTCTTATATGGACGCTTGTCCTGGTGTTTATCGGCTACCTGCCCGGCTACCAGGACGGCCTGGGCGAGACCGTGGTGCAGGGCTACTATATGCACCAGGGCGTAGGTATGTGGTTCATGACCTTTACACTGGGCCTGGTGTATTATTACCTGCCTTCTTCGCTCAACAAGCCTATTTACTCCTATTCGCTGGGGGTGCTGGCCTTCTGGACCCAGATGCTCTTCTATACCCTCATCGGTACGCACCACTTTGTGTTCAGTCCGCTGCCCTGGTGGCTGCAAACGGTGGCCATCGTGTTCAGCGCGGGAATGTTCATCCCGGTGGTGGCCGGTACCACCAATTTCCTCATGACCATGCGCGGAAGCTGGAGCGATATTTCCAAAAGTTATGTGCTGCCTTTCTTCCTGGTAGGCGTGGTATTTTATTTTGTAGGCTCCACCCAGGGTAGCCTGCAGGCTTTCCGCTTCACCAATTTTGTATGGCACTTTACCGATTTTAATGTGGCCCACTCACACATGACCATGTACGGCATCATCAGCTTCCTGCTCTGGGCATGCGTGTATGCCATCCTGCCCCGTGTCATGGGCAGGGAACCCCGGCAACTGTTCGTGGGTATCCACTTCTGGCTGGCCTTTGTGGGACTCTTTGCCTATATGATATCCCTGATGGCCGGCGGTACGCTGCGGGGGCTGAGCTGGATCGGGGGCGAGGCCTTCATCGAATCGGTGCGTCTTATGCAGCCTTACTGGGTATGGCGGGCCATCGGGGGAACGCTCATGTTCCTCTCGCACCTGGTATTTGCCTACAATTTTTACGTGATGACCCGGAAGGAGAAAGAACTTCCGCAACCCGTACCGACCTCTGCCTCTGTACAAACTGCCACAATCTAACAGAAAGTCTATGTTCAATTTTCATAAAGATCACAGGAGCCTGGCCTTTGCGGCATTCATCGTATTTGCAGGATTAAGTATGCTGATAGCGGTGCTGCCGGCCTACCAGATGCAGAAAACGAGTCCCCTGCCGGGCATGAAGGAAATGACGGAAGCACAGAAGAAAGGGCTTTCCGTTTACGTATCGGAGAACTGTATGGCCTGCCATACCCAGCAGGTACGCAATATAGAAATGGACAACGTATGGGGGGAACGTCCCTCGGTGGCCTCGGATTATTACTATACTAAAATGCGCCCGGATATATGGAGGCAGTCGCCATCCCTGCTGGGCAGCGAGCGTACGGGCCCTGACCTCAGTAATGTGGGCAGGCGGCAGCCGGGGCGCGAATGGCACCTGCTGCACCTGTACAATCCGCGCATTGTGGTACAGGGCTCGGTAATGCCGGCCTATCCCTGGCTTTTTACGGAGAAAGACCCTTCGCAGCTGGGCCCGGACGATATAGTGGTGCCCGTGCCGGAAAAATACCTGAAGCATAAAGACCGTAAGGTGGTGGCCACACAAGAGGTGATGGACCTGGTGGCATACCTGCAGGCGCTGAAACAGGTCGATCTGCCCGGCACCGAAGGCCCGGGCTTCATTCCTTCTTCCCGTGTAAAAGAGCCTTCCGGCGAAAAAGGCGCTGCCGCACTGCCCGACGGAGAGGCCCTGTATATGCAGACCTGTGCTGCCTGTCACCAGGCCGATGGTAAAGGCGTTCCCGGGGCATTTCCACCGCTGGCCGGCAGCCCCGTGGTAAATGATGAGAACTACGAGACCTTTATCCGCATTATACTGCTGGGCTATGATGCCCGCGCCGAATATGGTGTAATGCCCGGTTTTGCCGGGCAGCTGGCCGATGAGGAAATCGCGGCCATCGTAAACCACGAGCGCAGCAGCTGGGGCAATAAGGCCGCGCCCATCAGCCCGGAGGACGTGAAACGGATACGGGATTATGCCATGCAATTAAACCCCTGAATACTATGAGAAAAACATTCCTGATGCTATTATCGGCATGGCTGTTACCCGCAGCACTACGGGCTTGTGAAGTGTGCAGCCGCAACCAGCCCCGCGCGCTTCGGAACATCACCCACGGCACAGGACCGCAGGGCAATGCAGACTATCTTATTATCGGGTCGGCAGCGGTCATCGTGCTTCTTACTCTTTTCCTGAGCCTGAAATTCCTGCTCCGTCCCGGCGAAAATGAACCCACGCATGTAAAACACAGCGTTATTGAAAAAATGTAACATGCTTATGAAAAACGAACGTATCATCAGGGTATTTCTCGACGAAGACCCTGTCCCCTTTGCCGAGTTTGAACCCCCGGTAAAATTTGTCCTGGACACCACTAAACTGCCCGACGGCAAGCATAGTCTAAAGGTGGTGGCCCGCTCTACCAGCGGGGTGGAAGGGATACGGGTAATTCCCTTTGAGGTGCGCAACGGGCCTGCCATTGCCGTGGTGGGGCTGAGGGCCGGCGAAGTGCTGAACGAACAGGTACCGATCACCATCAATGCCTATGGCAGCGAACGCCGCGATGTGTTCGTGGTCACCGGTTCCGAAACGCCCAAGGCCATTCCTGCCTGGGTATGGGCCCTGCTGGTATCTTTTGCCGGTTTTGCCCTGTTCTACTTTATTATGTACTGGCGGCCTGAACTATACAAGTCATTCTTCTGATAAAAAAGTACTATTTATGAAACAGGAACCTATTCTTTTGTCAGCCCGCGTAAGACACCCCGTTTCACTCATTGCCGTTTTCCTGTGGATCGGTTTTGTATGCAGCATCAGCTTTATGGAGGCCTGGCTCAAATTCCGGGCTCCGGGCGTTAGCCTGGCCCTGGGACTGGGTATAGGCCGGCTGGTATTCGCAGCGCTCAATAAGGCAGAGTGGGTGTTTGCCCTGCTTATTGCCCTGCACCTGCTGATAGCCGATGACAGGCTGCTGAAATGGCGGAATCTGCTGTACCTGCTGCCGCTCGGTCTGCTCACGGCACAGTCGGCATGGCTGCTTCCGGCCCTGGACGCACGTGCCGGGCTGTATATGGAAGGAAGACAGGTGCCGCCTTCCGGGCTGCATTTTTATTATGTGGGCATGGAAGTGCTCAAAGTGCTCAGCCTTTTCTTTTTTGGTGTTACACATTTTAGACGATACAGATCATGAACAACACGACCATCCTGGACCAGATCCGGGAAAAATACCTGGCCGGGGGCGAAAATCCCGAGAACTACCTGAAGGGCCTTTTGTATGCCCGCCCCATAAACTACTGGGACTATGTGGAAACAGACACCCTGCTTTCCCTGCAAAGGCCCCGTACCGATTTTAAGGACGAGGAGATATTTATCATGTATCACCAGGTGACCGAACTGGTGCTGAAAATGATGCTGCATGAAATAAAACAGCTGGTCTCCGGCGACCCGGATAATGCCGTCTGCACCGACAAGATAAACCGCCTGAACCGCTATACCACCATGCTGATCACTTCGTTCGACGTAATGCGTTCGGGGATGGACCACGACGATTACAATAGGTTCCGCCATACGCTTACGCCGGCAAGCGGATTCCAGAGCGTGCAGTTCCGGCAGATCGAACTGTACTGCACACGGCCGGAGAACCTGCTGAACGGAGAAGGCCGGGCCCTGGCCGCCCGGGGTGTTCCGGCAGAGGAACTGTTCGATTTTATGTACTGGAAAAGCGCCGGACTGAACCGCAGCACCGGTAAAAAAACACTTACCCTCCGCCAGTTCGAGGAAAAATACCAGGATGGCCTGGTGCAGCTGGCCCGGCAAATAAGAGGCAATACCCTGGAAGAAAAGATCGCCGGCCGGGACGTACTGTCCGAAGAGCTCCGGGCGGCGCTGCGGGAGTTCGACCGGCTGTACAATATCGAATGGCCCATGGTACACCTGGGTACGGCACGGCATTACCTGGAAAATAAGGAAGGGGCCCGGGCAGCTACCGGTGGCAGCGAATGGCAGAAATACCTGCACCCGGCATTCCAGCAGCGTAAATTCTTTCCCTCTTTATGGACAGGGGACGAATTGCAGAACTGGGGCCTTGAAACGAGATCATAAATACTAAAAATAAAGAAATATGGAGATCACAAGAAACAGTATCATTGGAGAACTGGTGGCCCGTGACTACCGCACGGCGTCCGTATTCCAGTCCTATGGCATCGATTTCTGCTGCCGGGGCGACCGCAGTATCGAGGAGATCTGTGAGAGCAGAGACATCGAACTGACCGTACTTATGGAGGAACTGGAACAGGTGCTTCAGTTGCAGACGCAGACGGAGCCGGATTTTAATTCCTGGCCGCCCGATCTGCTGGCCGATTACATCGAAAAAAAGCATCATCGTTACGTGGAGGCTCGAATACCGGAAATAAAATCGTATCTTTCTAAGATCGTTCAGGTACATGGGGCTGCTCATGCCGAACTGGCTGTGATCGAAAAACTGTTTGCGCGCTCGGCGGCCGACCTGACCCTGCACATGAAAAAAGAGGAACTGATACTGTTTCCCTATATCCGCAGGATGGTACTGGCCGAACGGGAGGGACAACGCCCGCAGGCGCCGCATTTTGGCTCGGTAGAGCAACCGGTAGCCATGATGAAGCATGAGCACGATGCCGAAGGGGAGCGTTTCCGTGCCATAGCCGGGCTGAGCAATGGCTATACCCCGCCGGCCGATGCCTGTGCCACTTACCGGGCAACGCTGGCCCTGCTACAGGAGTTCGAGGCCGATCTGTACCGGCACATACACCTGGAAAACAATATCCTGTTCCCCAAAGCATTGAAAATGGAAAAAGAACAGCATGAAACCGCACACAGAGATACAGGTAAAACGCATTTATGAGGCGGCCTCGGCAGAAGACGGACTTCGGGTGCTGGTAGACCGGGTATGGCCCAGGGGGATCAGCAAAGAGGAGGCCGCACTTGATGCCTGGGAGAAAGACCTGGCCCCTACCACAGCGTTGCGCAAATGGTTCGGCCATAAGCCCGAACGGTTTGATGAGTTCCGGCAGCGTTACAGGCAGGAGCTGCAGGCACAGACCGATGTACTGGATGCCCTGCTTGCCAGGGCAAAAGGAAAAAAAATTAGCCTGCTTTTCGGGGCAAAGGATACCGAACACAACAACGCTGTGGTATTGCAGGAGGTCTTAAAAGAACGGATGCGTTGAGTAGTAATGTGGCGGCGAACGTAAAATGAAAAAGCAGAGTGCGGGGATACTGGCTTACCGTTTCAGGCAACAGGTGCTGGAAGTGTTCCTGGTACATCCGGGAGGGCCTTTCTGGCAGAAAAAAGACCGGGGTGTCTGGTCCATTCCCAAAGGAGAGTTCAGTGATGATGAAGAACCACTGGCGGCCGCCAGGCGCGAATTTTTTGAAGAGACCGGTATCCGGATAGAAGGACCGATGCTGGCACTTTCGCCCCTGAAGCAGAAAAGCGGTAAGGTTGTTTTTGCCTGGGCGATAGAAAAAGACATCGAGCCCGGCCAGGTACGCAGCAATACCTTTGAAACAGAGTGGCCGCCTAAATCGGGCCGGATGCGGCAATTTCCCGAAATTGACAAAGCCGCCTGGTTCGATATTCCAACGGCCAGGCAAAAGTGTAACGAAAGGCAGGCCGCACTTCTCGATGAGCTCCTGTTAAAGCTGGACCTCCGGCCCGGAAGAGAGATTTCGGCGCCCTAAAAAAACACCCGCCCCGTTCGTATAAACGTTTCGTATATTAGTCTATAAGACCAGAGCGATTGTATCCTGCCTTTCGATGAGCAGAAAGGATATTTTACCGGCCTTAACCTTAGGGAAATGACAGGGTATTGATATGTTAATAAAAAGTGTCTGTTTTATCAGAATAGTTGTCTATTTTTGATATACGTCAATTTATCAAACCATCCTGCAATGGAACCACCCTGTTGTTCCTTACCCGGGGAACAAAAAGATTCGTATATACCGTCTGCCGGCAGTACTCTGCCCCGGCAGCATCTTCGTTATATCCACACCTATACCACTCAACTATGTTACGTCTGTTCTATGTACTGGCTGTTACGGCCCTGTTCCTGAGCCCGTCGCCTGCGGCCTTCGCTCAGTATGTGCTTACGGCCATTTCGCCGCCGCCCCAGTTCAGTCACGATGATCTGTGGAACCTGAGTATTACCCGCACCAATACCGGTGATAATTATGCGCAGTTCTATATGGCCATGCGCATATATAATGAGGGAAACCAGCTGGAAGTAAAGACCAATTCGTCTACCCTGGCTTTGCCTGATGTGCTTACCGTCATTAACCTGGCAAACATTTCGCAGGTGCAGCCTTTTACCATAAATTATTATAACGGAAGTACCCTGCAGCAGGTGATCGGCTCGGGAGGCATCTTTCCGCCGGGCATTTATAATGTGGATTTTACCTTGTACGGTCGTCCCGCTGATGGGAATTTCAGTGAGCTGGCCTCTGTATCTGAACAGCTGACCGTGGATGCCCAGTGGCCCCCCATGCTGCTATCTCCCGCAGATGGCGACAGTATACAGCACCCGAACCCGGTACTGAGCTGGACCCCGGCTTTCAGCACCTACCTGTCAGGCAGTGTGACCTACCGTTTACGTGTAGCCGAGATCTTCAGCGGGCAGACCAAACAGCAGGCGATCACTGCGAACCTGCCCCGGTATACAGAGAACAGTGTGCCGATGCCCTTACAGATCTACCCCAACACCGCTCAGCCTTTAGAAGTGGGCAAACGATATGCCTGGCAGGTAGAAGGCCGCATGGGCAGCAGCTCCCTGGGCTACAGTGAGGTGTGGGAATTCTGCTACTGCTTCCGGGAACAGCAGCAGACCATCTACAACAGCTTTTACTATAAGCTCACCGAACATCCGCAGTCGCAGTTCGAGCGGGTAAAGGGCAATATCATACCCGTAGCTTTCCCGGAGAAATATGTGCCGACGGGAGGAAAGCTGCTATTCCGGCTGCGAAACATGGCGGGCAGACTCCTGGCCGATGAGCATGATTTTGATGCCCCGAAGAAGATCGGACTGAATAAATACCAGATCGACCTGTGTTCGGCGAACAGCCTGGACATAGCGAATGGTAATTACACTTTCGAATTCCCGACAGAAGGCGGACAGACCTATTTTCTGTCCATACAACTGAACGAACGTACAGACTGCCCCTGATCACTTTTTTATTTACGTATACTCCCTTTCTGAATCATGAACAACCTACCTGTTTTTAAACGTATCCGTGAAAGCAAAGCGGCCCGTGTACTCGCTTCGGGAATGATCCTGGAACTGCTGGTACAGACCGTCCGGCCCTTCACTCTGTCCGCCCTTACGTCCGGCCCCACACAACCTGAGGTCCAGGGTTTTCAGCCTGTCGGGATCACAGAGATGGTAGACCCTTTCACGGGCGATCTCTCGTATAACATTCCGCTGATGGAGATCGGCGGTTACCCGCTGAACCTGAGCTACCAGTCGGGCATTTCCATGGACCAGGAAGCCAGCTGGGCCGGTTTGGGCTGGAACCTGCATACAGGGGCCATTACCCGGCAGCTGCGTGGTCTGCCGGACGATTTCTGGAACGAGGTGGTTACCGAGCGTAGTAATCTGAAACCCAACAAGACCATTGGCGTAAATACCACATTCGATATGGAGCTGTTCGGCTTCCAGGCAAACGATCTTGTAGCTCCGGGCGGTTCTACCGGGAACCTGTCCGTGGGGATCGGTGTGGTCTATAACAACTATACGGGCGTAGACCTTACCACAACGCTGGGACTGGGCCTTTCGGGAGGGAATGAACTGCCCATGAACGGAGGCTTTACCATGAGCAGCGGAAAGGACGGGTTGCAGATAAATCCGACCATCTCCTATGCGGCCCGTTTTGCCAGGAGCAGTTCCGATGCGAGCGGCAAAGTGAATATCGGTATCGGGGCCGGCATCAGTTCGCGCCGGGGCCTAACCAGTATCGGGTTTAACACCAGTGTGAACTACAGCCGAAAGTCGGGTACGATAAGCCGAGAAAATGCCAAGGAAAACAAAATGATCGGAACAAAATCAGGTGGTGGTATGGGAAGCTCTTCTACCATCGATTTCGGTACGGCAACCTATACACCGTCCATCGAAAAAGCGATGGAGACCTATTCTTTCTCCGGCCGCATCAAGGTGGGCGGGGCTACTGCGAACCAGGATTTCGGCGGAAGTGTTTCTGCATTCGGCTCCGTGCAGCGCCTGGCAGAAAAGGAGGTACGCATTCCCGCGTTCGGCTATATGTACTCCGATAAGGCGCAGGGCGACGAAAACGTGCTGCTGGACTATAACCGGGAGAAGGACAATAATTTCAGCAAACATCATAAACATTTGCCTTTAACCAGTTTTACACATGATATTTTCTCCATATCGGCGCAGGGTTTGTCCGGTTCTTTCCGGTCGTTCCGCAACGAGGTCGGTTATGTGTACAACAACCGTAAATTCAGTCCGGGTACCTCGGGCTCGCTGGGTATGGAAATAGGCATAGGTAATGTAGTGGACGCCGGCCTTGACCTGAGCCTGAATGTAGTTACCTCGAATTCGGGAGCCTGGAAAGAAGATAATGAAGCCTATACGCACATTCCTTTCCGCGGGCACAGGTCGAACGATATCCGGGAGCCTTATTACTTCCGCATGCTGGGTGAAAAAGCGGCAGAAGCCGATGCGGCCTATCTTTCTTCCACACTGAAAGGCGCGCAGACCATTGCGTACGAGAACAGTACCGTGCCCATGGATCCCAAAGTAACGCTGAAGAACCGTTTCCAGGATATAAAAGGAACATCCCTGAACGGTATTGTGAGTAATGAACGTAATACGCGCCAGTCAAGAAATACAGCGGTCTATGCACTTACGGCATCGGAGATCCGCCAGGCGTACCCGCATAAGATCCGTAACCTGTCTCCGCATGCCCGGCCGAATCACATTGCCGAGATCGTGGTGGTAACTCCGGAAGGTATGCGTTATGTATTCGGACTTACGGCCTATAATACCAGGCAGCTGGAGCAGTCCTTTGCCGTGGGAGGCACGCGTACGAATCCCAATGGCGGCCTGGCCACCGGCTCCGCGGAGAACCAGAGCGGCCTGGTGAATTACACGGCCTCTGCTGCCTCAGCAGATAATAACCGGGGTATTGACAATTACTTCCAGGAAACGGAAACGCCGGCCTATGTACACAGCTGGATGCTTACCGAGATACTCTCTGCCGATTATGTGGACCTGAGCGGCAACGGCCCCAGCCAGGACGATCTGGGCGCATATGTGCTTTTTGAATACGGGAACCGTGACGGCAGCGGACAACGTGTGCCCGATGTGCAGGATTACGGCTGGCGTACACCCACTGCAGGGAGTATGAAAGCCGGTTACATGGAAGGGCTGAAGACCTATACGACCGACGACCGCGGCAATGTGGTATACGGCACCAAAGACATCTGGTACTGCCATTCTATTCAATCGAAAACACACAAGGTGTCGTTCGAGCTGGAAGACCGCCTGGATGCCTGTGGTACGGATGTGTACGGAAATCTGCAGCCGGCCAAGAAGCTGAAGTGTATCAAAAGCATAAGCTATGAATCGGTAGAAGCGACGCTAAGTACGCCGGTGGTGAAAAAAGTACATTTTGAATACGACTATTCACTTTGTCCCTCCACGCCCAATTCGCTGGATGCGGACCAGGGTAAACTGACACTGAAAAAACTGTATTTTACCTATGAAAATTCAAATGCGGGTATCTACAGCCCCTACGAGTTCAGCTACAATCAGAAGGACGGGAACGGCTCTGATTTTGAATATGTATACGGGCACAGCGATCGCTGGGGCATCCTGAAATCTCCTGCGGATAATCCCGATGCCATGTCCAATATCGATTATCCCTATGCCCTGCAGGACCCGGCACAGCAGGCAGAATATGCAGCGGCCTGGTCCCTGTCAAAGATCGATCTGCCTTCGGGCGGGTCTATTTCGGTGACCTATGAAAGCGATGACTATGCCTATGTGCAGGACCGCCGGGCGAGTGCTATGTACACGATCGCGGGCTTTGCTTCCTCGAAGAACGGGACGATCTCCGACCAGACCTATACGCTGGGATCGGGGCCCAAAAACTATCTTATCGTAAATGTGCCGGATGCAGGCGCCACATTGAGCTCGGAAGATTTCAGGCGGCGCTACCTGCAGGAGGACCGCTCACCCGGAGATCAGTACGGTCCGCTGAAATACCTGTATTTCCGCTTCCTGCTGAACGTGAACAAACCCGGTGATAAAAAGTACGAATATGTATCGGGCTATGCAGAGATCGACCGCAGCGGAGATCATTGCGGTATGATAAATTCGTCGCAGGCCTATATAAAAATTAAGGATATTATCCCGGCGCCGGGAGGGCAGGCCTCCAGTCCGTTCGCGTATGCGGCCTGGTCCTTTTCGCGCCTGTACACCCCCGAATATGCCTATAACCAGCCACAGATCGACGATAATAATGCCGAACAGGTGATCAAACTGCTTTCTTCGGCCAGTATTCTGAACAGTCTGTTGCAGATGTTGCAGGGCGTGAACGGCCGCATGCGCAATGAAGGCTATGGAAGCCATGTGGATACGGACCGTTCCTGGGTGCGCCTGTTCGACCCGGATTATCGTAAATACGGAGGCGGTCTGCGGGTGCAGAAGGTCGAGATCAGTGATGGCTGGAACAACATGTCGCCGGACGAAGCGGGCCGTAGTTACGGGCAGCAGTTCTCGTATATGCTTCCTGATGGCCGCTCTTCGGGGGTGGCATCATGGGAGCCTGCCATGGGAGCCGATGAAAACCCGTTCAAGCTGCCGGTCTATAATTCAGACCCTCAGCGCCTGCTGGTGATGAACGAGCGGTTTTATGTAGAGGAACCTTTCGGGGAAAGCTTTATGCCTTCGCCTTCCGTAGGTTATTCAAGGGTAGAAGTGAAAGATATTGTTTACGATGCCGGGGTTACCAGCAGAAGTACGGGTAAGACGGTGCATGAGTATTATACGGCCCGGGAGTTCCCGGTGATCGCCAGGTACACGGCCATCGACGCCAGGCAGAAACGTTCGAACCCGATCGTGAACCTGCTTTCACTGAATTCATGGAATTTCCTCACAGCCTCACAGGGGTACAGCATCGAGCTGAATGATATGCACGGTAAGGTCATGGCGCAGCGTATGTATGCCGAAGGCGCCACGGAGCCTTTTGCGTACACGGAGTACCTGTACAGGAGGGAGGCCTCCGGCAAACTGGACAATTACTTTAACGTGGTTGGCCGCGATGGCGTACAGAGCCACGAAGAGATCGGGGTGGACTATGACATGGTAGCCGATTTCAGGGAACAGGATACCGAGGGCTATAACGGCAGCCTGGCCTTTAACCTGAACTATGCCCAGCTGTCGGCGGCGGCGCTTATTTCTTTTTCGCTTTTCCCGGGTTTTAAAAGAGAGCATACCCGCTTCCGTTCGGCAGTAGTTACCAAGGTGATACAGCGTTATGGCCTGCAGGAAAAGACCATTTCTTTTGATAAAGGCGCCCTGCTGGAGACCCGTACCCTGGCCCTGGACAAGACAACCGGCAATCCCCTGGTACAGGAACTTACCAATGAGTATAAAGACAAATATTATAAAACCGATATGCCGGCGCACTGGGTGTACCGGGGTATGGGCCAGGCTGCTCAGAATATCCGGTTCAGCTTTGCTACTGCAGGAATAAACGATAGCAGCCGCTTCGACCGTTTTACGGGCGAGATCAAACCAAGCCTGTATGCTTACCTGCAACCCGGCGATGAAGTATACCTGGGGCTGCGTTATGGTAATGCACCCGTAAACCCTAATTCAAACGCCTACCGGTACTGGGTGGCTAAGGATGAGCCTAGCGGTAAATGGTACCTGATCAATTACGCGGGACAAAAAGCTGTTTTCCCGGCCATCTATCCGCCCGCTCTTGTTTTTACGGTTATCCGGTCCGGACATCGGAACCAGCATCCGGGCACTGTCAGCAGCGTTACCAGTATGGAAAATCCGCTGCGCAATGTATCGGGTACCTACAGGCTGGTCTTCGACAGTACCCTGAGGGTGCTGGCCACAGGGGCAACCGAATTCAAAGAGCAATGGCATACCACGTTCAGTATGCCCGAAGTATATACCGATACTACGCTGGTACCGGCAACCGATTCGGTGGAACTGGCTTTGCTTGCCGTGTGGAACGATGTATTCTCTAACCAGGCGGATGCTATCCTGGAACAGTACGAAACGGACCCTTCGGTGGGGTATCCCTACAATTACGACGCGGGCACCAACTGGGCCGGCAATTATCTGCTCCATTGCAGCATGCCCGGGTACACGGGTTTCGGCAGGATCGATACCGATACGGCAGATGCCGCATGGAGCCTTAACGAAATGCCGCCGCCCGGACTCTGGGGCATACAGACCAATACGCAGTATACGCGCCTTAGCATAAGCCTGGCACACGGTTCGGCAAGCTGTCCCTACTGCGAACGTTTGCTGATCGTTCCGCTGGAAGACATCAGCACCTTTAGCCCGGCTAACTGGACGGATGTGGTTTCCATCGACTATATAATGGATACGCACTCGGAACCGGCTTCGTTCAACTGGTGGTTCCAGGGCAACAACCCGATCTTCAGTACCTACTTTAAACTGGTGTCAGCAACCATGAGCGACGGTTCGCACAGGCAGTTCATTTTGTACGACAACTGTTTCGAGGTCAGCGAAACGGCCGGTTATACCTATGAGACCACCTATGGCTGCTCTGATACGGGTAAGGTCGTAAACCCGTACCTGGCAGGGATACTCGGCAACTGGCGCACACTGCGCAACCGGGTATTCCAGGGGAATCGTAACAATACGAACGTATACAGCGCCGAAACCCTGCGCAGTGACGGTTACCTTGCGCATTACAAGCCTTACCATACCTATAACGGCAGCAGCGGCTTCTGGCAGCAGAACACCCAGGTGAACAACCTGCAGTACGAGAACTGGAACTGGACCAATACCATGACCATATACAGTCCCTACGGCTTCGACCTGGAGAACATCAACCCGCTGGGCAATTACTCGGCAGCCGTGTACGGCTTCAAGAACATGTTGTCCACCGGTATTGCGGCCAACGCCATGTACAAGGAGATCGGCTACGACAGTTTCGAGGACTATTACCAGGATGCTTTTGATGCGCCCTGTAAACGGCCGCATTTCTGGATCGCTGATGATCTGAACAAAATTACGGATACAGATGCTCACAGCGGCAGGTATTCCATGCAGCTGGATGATGAGTATACTAAAAATTTTGAACTTACACTGCCGCCGGGACAACAACAGTCCCCGATCGTGCCTTATGTACTCGATCACAACGATCTGCTGCCGGTGTTCTCGCCCAACAGCGGGGCACCCGCAAAGGAATTTGTGCTTTCGTTCTGGGCTAAAGGAACGTATACACATAGCACCTATACCTATACGAATATCTCGGCCGATATACTGTCAGGCGCCTCTTCTATTGTGGTGCCGGGGTCCTTGCAGAAGTCAAAACTGGCAGAAGGCTGGCAGAAATATGAATATCGTTTTATTATCCCGGCCAGTTCTTCCGGCACATTGTCCCTGGTATTGGATCCGGGCGCTGAACAGACGCTGTTCGACGATATCCGCATACATCCTTTTGATGCGAATATGAAGAGCTATGCCTACGACCGCGATAATTTCCGTTTCCGGGCCGAACTGGACGAGAACAACTTTGCCACCTTTTATGAATACGATGAAGAAGGCAAGCTGGTCCGGGTAAAGAAGGAGACCGAACGCGGGGTCATGACCATCCAGGAGTCGAATACACACACCTTTAAACGCTGAAGCCATGCATAAACACATTGTTCGCATATTCGTTTTTGTTATAGGCAGCGTGTTTTTTCGTGCCTATGCACAGCCTAATATTCCCGGTATCCTGATCGATTATCCGGTGAACACGTTCCCGGGAAGCACCGATTTTGTGGGTAGTGTTACCGATCCGGCCTATGCGGCCATTGCGGCAAATACGGCAGATTTCCGTGATAAGGAAGCGGCCATGCTGGTGTCGCTGTATACCGATCCGGAGGAGAATGCCTGTTATCCGGGATATATGAAGATACAGGTTCAGCTGGAAGTAAATTACCGTACGGTAAACCCCTTCGGGAGTCCTTCGTCCATTATAACCGACATCATTACCCTCGAAACGGAGAAATCGCCCGACCTGGTCACCCGCGATAAGGAACGTGCCTTTAAGGTATACCCGAACGCCTATTGGTCAGACGTGAACATTCTTTCGGTGTCGGCCACCCGGGAAGACGGCAGCATCGTGTCCTATGCCGATATACCCGCCGATGTAAAGGTGAACCTGGAGCTGCAGCGTACCCGTTACTATAACCTGGGCACCTTGTCCACAAGCATTGCGGTGCCGCCGACAGGTTCGGTAAATACGTATTTTACCCGCGACAATGTGTTCTATATTACCTGGACGCCGCTCAGCTGGGCATCGGCCTACGAGGTGGAGTGGACCTATGTGAACGATTATGCGGCCAGCGGCGGACTGGGCAGCAGTTTACCTGCCTCTTCGCTGCCGGTGCAGTTCCGCAACCGTTCTTCACGGGTTCGCGTGCCTTCTACCCAGCGCAGCTATTTTATACCGGTCATCTATTCCAGGGGATATATCTGTGCAAGGGTACGTCCGCTTACCAGGGGCGGGCCAGAGCTCGAAGACGATCTGTTCGGCACCTGGTCTTTCGATTCACTCAATACGGGCAGTTATACGGTAGCAGATGTGCCGGCGGATGCCCTTTTCTCTATAGACCTGTATAACGGCACCCTGATCAACAACCTGAATGCACAGTACGGCATCACATTTTCTGAAGAAGGCAAGATATTGCCACAGGGTACCTATGCCGATGGCTCGCTGCGGATACGGCAGAATAATGTGGCCGTAAAGGCGGATATGGGTGCCCAGACCAGTCGCAATGATTACGGCAGGCTGGGTGTGGTCACGGAGACCATATACGATTTCCTGGGTCGTCCGGCCGTTACCACACTGCCGGGGGTTACCGAACCCGGTTTCTGGTACAAGTCCAATTATAATCTCGACGATAACGGCAATAAATACAGCTATTTCAATTTTGATTTCGATACCCCGGTACCCGGTACCTGTTATGCAGGATCGCAGGGTATGGACACTACGCGGGGTGTAAGCCGTTACTATTCGGCACAGAACCCGAACAAGAACCGGCAGCAGGCCCGTTTGCCGGATGCGCTTAAGTTCCCCTTTACCCGGGTGATCTATGAAGCCGATAATGCCTCTCGCCCCAGGATACAGAGCGGGGCAGGCTACGAGCACCGCATCGGGAGCGGGCACGAAACACAGTATGTATACGGCAATCCCTCACAGGAAGACCTGAACCGCCTGTTCGGTACCGATGCCGGTTATGCACCGTATTACCAGAAAAGTATGATCATCGATGCCAACGGGCAGGTGAGCATTACCTATACCGACCTGGCCGGAAAGACCATCGCTACCTCTCTGGCCGGTGTGGCGCCTGAACAGCTGGACCCGCTGCGCGACAGCCTGGGACAGGAATGGCAGGACCTGGGAGAGGAAAGGACCGAGGACCTGCTTGAACTCAGCGCCCAGAACGTACATGGCAACCAGAACCTCGTAAGTGCCGATTCGCTGGGATATACCCTGAACCGGTATCTGCTGGTGGCCAGTGAAAAAGACTATGCATTCGATTATGAATTTTTCCCGGAGGAGTTTTCCCCGGCCTGTGTGCCCGGGTTCTGTGCTGATTGTGTATATGACCTGGAAATAAGTCTGCGCGATGACTGCGGCAATTACCTGCTGGGCAACGATAGCCTCAGCGGGCCTATGTTACTGCGGATACCCGGTTCCGCGCTGAACAACGTGTGTGACGGGCCGGACAGTTACGCCTTTGATACGGTGCTCACCCTGCAGCCCGGTGTGTATAACCTGCTGAAACAGGTACGGGTGAATACCGAAGCGATCGAAAGCTACCTGGATACGATCATGGCCATGGATACCTGCCTGCTTACGCTGGACGATTTTTATACGGCGCCCTCACTTTCAGACTGTTTTATTACCTGCGACAGTTGCCTGGCCGCTGTAGGAACGCTTACGGCCTTCCTGGAAGAGAACCTGGAAGCCTTTAACGGCGATAGTGCTGCGGTGACCATGGCGTATAACAACCTGAAAGACCAGTGTGAAGGCCTTTGCGGAGATAATTACAAGGACGAGTGCACCCTGGGCTGGGAAATGATGCTGTATGACGTATCGCCCCTGGGCCAGTATGCGGAGCACGATAACGGCGATGCTTCGGCCTATCCGCTTTCCCTGTTCAATGAGGGGAATGCCTTCCCGCGCAGGGATGCCACACAGTTCGACAACCCTTTCGGCGCCGGGGATCAGCCGGGCTATACCGTATTTGATCAGTCACCGGCCAGCTGGCGCAATCCGCGTTACCGGCATCCGCTGAGCGGAGAATGGCTGCGGGGCTATTACGACGTGTACGGCAACCGGGTGCGCATCAGCATGTACGACGACGGTAACGGGAACGAACTACCCGCACTGGCCGCCGGCGAATCGGCCTATACCGATCCCCTTACGGGCGCACGCTATGCCTATCCTGAACAGCTGGCCACGCTCAGTGGTTTTCTTTCGGCCTGGCAGCCTTCGTTTGCCCGTTCGCTGGTGGTGTACCATCCCGAATACTTTAAATATGAATTCTGCAGCGATGCACTGACCCATACGGTCTCTATCGATAATGGTTCGGGTACCCCGGCGGACGTAAATACGTATGAATATGCTAAGATACTGGAACGTTATACGGCGGCACTGGCCATGAGCGAGCTGGGCATTACGTCCGGTATGACCCGGGCCCAGATCATCGACCGCCTGCTGGAGAACGATCCGTTCTTTGCCGGTATGGCTACGACCTACGCCTCCGGGAACCTGCTCAATATCACACCGGCCCTGACCGCCCGCGACCTGCTGCTGGGGAAACTCACATACTACCAGAGCGATAACGGCCTGGTGCTGGATGCTGTGGGAACGGCCTTTGTGAATGTGAACTGCGGGCCGGCTTCGCCCTCATCGTGTATCTTATCGGTGCCGTCTGTCATTAACCTGGCCAACCCGGCCATACAGCCCGACCAGGTATGGCGGCAGATCGCCATTTTGTATGCCACGGCGCGTCACGACGCTATGGGACTTGCCATGGACATATTCCCCAAGACCAAAAGAGCAGGTATATTTACGGACTGTATAGGCGAAGAGCTGTACATCTATCCGTTCAATTACAGTTCCGTGAGTTTCGGTGGCGTACCGGCCAACCCCTGTAATCTGCCGGAGTTTATCCTGTATACGGATAAAACACAACGATTTCCCACGCTGGCCTCGATGTTGAGTGCCGCGGGATTCAATGATCCGCCTACGCCGGAAGAACTGGACGAATACGCGGCCCAGGCCGGTTACACGGTTACCGGGAAGTGTCCCATGCAGATCGACTTCGAGAACATGCTGGGACAACTGGCGCTGAACGGTAAGCTGCTCGGCAGCAATACGACCGATCTGAACGCCGGTCCGTACCTGGGTACCGCTCTGCATAACTGGCTGGATAATGAAGGCAACGGCTACAATGCGTCCATCAGTGTAAGTCCCGGCAGCATCGATATCATCATTGCCGGTAACTGCACCACTACACTTAACTGGCCTGGCGGCGCACCCGCCGGACTGGACTGGGACGATGTGTATTTCATTACGGATGTGCACGACGGTAAACTGTATGGTTATACCGGTCCGGGCCCGGATGCCTATATAGAGATCCCTTTCAGCACCTGTCTTACTCTTACAGGCTGCAGCACCTCCACAGCGGCCGTGTGTAAGCCTACGGCCGAGATCCGGGAAATACAGGCCCTGATGAATGCCCTGAGCAGTGCGGGTTCGCTCTGGAATATCACGCCGTTCACGCTCGGTAGTTATGGCCCTTTGCTGGGTTATGGCCTCAGATCGATACTGGGCGATAATGCGCCGGCGGATTACAGCTGGGTATTCAGCAGCACGCCCGCACCACATTTCCTGCTGAGCAATGCGGTGAGCGGAGCCGTGCTTACCATTGACCTGGATACGGGCAGCAGTTCCCTTACCATTCCCCCGGCACAACCCTACACCTTTACAAATTTCTACCAGTTACCGGCCGTGACCGGTGCGCCGTCACAGCAGGCCGGGTTTAGTTTTGGAGCTGTAGAAAGTGATGATGCCACACCGTACTATATTGCTCCGGGCAGTACCGAGGAAAGCCTGCGTGGTACCCTTTCGGTAAGCGGAGCTCTGCGTGATGCGTATGGCAGCACCTGCGATGTGGTCCCTGATCCGCGCTGCCGTACACAGGAACATATTGCCGTACGCATCCTGAAGGACCGCCTGGAAGTGGCCCTTTACGCGCCCCAGGTACTTGTCGAGTACGAGGACTGTTTTACCTTCCCGGCCACATTCACCGACGGTACGCCGTTCGATTATGATGATGTATCCTGGATAAACGACGTGAGCGCAGACATGACCCGGGACGAGGACGGACAGGGCAGTCATTACGCGGTAGTAAGGGTAACATTATCCAATACCGACACGGCCAGTTTTATCATGCAGAGCTGTATGGCCATGCGTAACTGTGATCCCTGTGCAGAAGATACCTGCCTCAATGCATACCTGGAATATAACCTGGCACCCTACATGGGCGGGACCTTTGAGGCACCCTATGATACGTATGCGCTTACGGCCTCGGGGGACTGCCATTTCTTTACGCAGAGTGAACTTACATACGACAGCAGTTACGCGTCTTTTGCCGCTTTTGTACAGGCCTGGGCAGATACGATAAACCAGCTGTACGGCAGTAGCCAGGGCATACATGCTTTTGTATACGAAGGCAAACTGGTCATTGAAAAGAACAGGGCGTTCATTCCTCCGCATTGTGCCTGTGACGGGTATACGCAAGTGCTGAGCGCCAAAGATCATGAGGATTTTGAAATAACGGAGGTATCTGCCTGCTGCAGTCCATACCGGGACAGTGGGTTGCCGCGGTCATTACCGGTAACGGAACCTGACCCGGAATGGGAGGAGCCCCTGCCGCCGCTGAATTTTGATATCGCTTGTATTGAACCCGTGGTCCCTTTCCCTACGGACACCATACAGGACCCCTGTGTAAGCTACCTGCTGGAGCTGGCTGCTGAAACGGCCTTCAATAATTACCAGGCCTACCTGGACAGTGTACGCAATGCCTATCGCCTGGCGTACCGCAGTAAATGCATGGAAGCCCTGGAGACCTTTACACTGCACTACGTGAGCGACGAATATCACTATACCCTGTAT
>JACVCJ010000060.1 GCA_016742095.1 Bacteroidia bacterium | reverse complement strand
ACCTTATACTGCTCAAAAAGCGGCACCAGGTGCTGGCGTACCATTACGTTGCCCGTGAACTGGTAATAATCGCCACCGAGGAAGTTCGGGATGGAATAATCCACGCCCCAGTAGTTGGTCCAGGGCCCTTCATGAAAATAGATAAAGGTCCATTTGCGGTCGTTGCAGCGCAGCTGGTCTTCCAGCCATACGTACTGCGGCGATCCGGCGCGGAAATCGGTCCACCAGCGGTCTTCCAGGTCGGCCTGGTTGATGGGGAACGAGGTCGGATCGAAAGGTGTGATCACGTCCAGGGCAATGAACAGCGCATCGCCCCAGGTAAAGGAATAATAGCGTTCGGAACTGTCGGGGTTGTTGTGCGGCAGGTGGAATTCCTGCATATAGGTAAGCCCGTTATTGGCGTAGGTATCGTGGTTACCGATGGCGGTGTAATGGCACTCGCGGGAGAGCATTTTGGTGGTGGTGCCGTTGTTGTAGATATCGAAGAAGATATCGTCGTAATTATCGCCGCCGCTGGCCGAACTTACGTGCGGGATACCGCCCTGGTCCACATCGCCGCAGACCACGGCAAATTCGGCATTATCGGCTTCCATCAGGGCGCCGATCTGGTGCTGCATACTGCTGTTGAAGCCACAGTCGCCATACTGGATAAAGGAGAACTGCTGCTGCGAGGAATCGTTGGCCGTTTTAAAGTATTCAGAAGCCTGCAGTACGCCGTTGGAATATACCCGGTAATAATACATGGTATTGGGCTGCAGTCCGCCCAGGGTAAGGGCGTGATGTGTGGTGGCCGCCCCCGTTTCGTACAGCGAATCGGTCATTAGTCCGGCCGAAGGGCCAAAAGCCACGGAACCCGTTGTAGGCACCGGTGTTTTAAAGGCGATGATGGTACTGGTAGGTGTAGTACTCTGCACATAGGGAAAGCGGCTGAGCTGTGCCCGGAGAGCCGGAACAGCCAGGAAAAACAGCAGATACAGGGCTTTTTTCACTTGATGTATTTTTACTTATAAAATTAACAATTTGATAATATAAGGGAATGAGTTGAAAAAAAAGCTGCTGAATACACAGCAGCTTTCTGAAGCAGATCGAAATTCTTATAAACGTTCAAAAATTCCGGCGGCACCCTGACCCGTTCCTACGCACATGGTGACCATACCGTATTTCTGCTGCGTGCGTTTAAGCTCGCTCAGCACCTGCACGGTAAGTTTGGTACCGGTACAACCCAGCGGGTGTCCCAGGGCGATGGCGCCTCCGTTGGGGTTTACCTTCGCCGGATCGAGACCCAGTTCGCGTACGATGGCCAGTGACTGGGAGGCAAAAGCCTCGTTCAGTTCTATTACACCGATATCGTTCTTAGTAAGTCCTGCTTTGTCCAGGGCCTTTGGAATGGCATAAATGGGACCTACGCCCATAATGGCCGGTTCCAGTCCCACAGCGGCATAAGATACCATGCGGGCTACCGGTTCGATACCGAGTTCTTTCATGAATTTTTCGCTCATCAGGAGTACAAAAGCGGCTCCGTCTGAGGTTTGTGAGGCATTACCGGCGGTTACGGTACCATCGGCCATGAATACCGGACGCAGTTTGGCCAGTGCGGCCAGGTTGCTGTCGGCACGCGGACCTTCGTCCAGGGTTACCTCGTAGGATTTTTCCTTACGCTTACCGGCTTCGTCCACATACACCTGTTTCACGGTAACGGGAGCGATCTGATCGGCAAAATGGCCGCCTTTCAGTGCATTTACGGCACGTTCGTGGCTCTGCAGGCTAAAGGCGTCCTGGTCTTCGCGCGATACCTTGTAGCGTTTGGCCACTTCTTCGGCGGTAAGACCCATGCCCCAGTAATAGGTAGGAAAATCTTTGGCATATTCATAATTGGGAACGATGCGCCAGCCTCCGAAAGGGATCGGGCTCATCGATTCGGCGCCACCGGCCAGGATACAGTCGGCCTGACCGCTGCGGATCTTGGCATCGGCAATGGCAATGGCTTCCAGTCCGGAAGCACAGTAACGGTTAATGGTCATACCCGGTACGGTATCGGTCTTCAGTCCCATCAGGGAGATCATACGACCCATGTTCAGGCCCTGTTCGGCCTCGGGAGTGGCATTACCTACAATAACGTCTTCGATACGGTTTACGTCGAGCTGCGGAAAATCGGCCAGCAGTTTCTGGATCACCTGAACGGCCAGGTCATCGGGACGTAAAAAACGGAAGGACCCGCGGGGAGCTTTACCCACCGCACTTCTATATCCGCCTACTATATATGATGTACTCATTGTTCTTGTTGTTTTAGTTTGATTTTAAACAGATAAAGTCCGGATTAGTTTCTGAGCGGTTTACCGGTTTTCAGCGTGTGCTGTATACGCTCCAGGGTCTTGCGGTTACCGAGCAGGCTCAGGAAGGCTTCGCGCTCCAGGTCCAGCAGGTATTGCTCGCTTACCACGGTACGTTCGCTCAGGTCGCCGCCGCAGAGTACATATCCCAGTTTCTGGGAAATGAGTACGTCGTGCTCGCTGATGTAATGTCCGCTGTACATGCTGTTGGCACCGGCATATACTACGCCCAGCCCTTCGCGGCCCAGTACGGTAATGTCGTTACGCTGCGGTTTCTGTGTATAACCCGCTTCTGCCAGGCGCAGTACTTCACGTTTAGCTTCCTGCAGCTGGTGGTCTATGTTCACCACTACTTTATCCTGTCCGGGGCGCAGAATGCCCAGGTTAAAGGCTTCGTAGGCGCTGGTGGCCACTTTGGCCTGACCGATGGTCAGGAAGCGGTTCTTCAGCGTCGGGATGCGTATATCTTCTTCTTTCAGTTCGTCGCTTACGCGCAGAGCGAATTCTTTGGTTCCGCCCCCACCGGGGATCACACCCACACCTACTTCTACCAGGCCGATATAGGTTTCGGCAGCCGCAACCACGGCATCGGCATGCAGGCACAGTTCGCAGCCGCCTCCGAGGGTAAGCCCGTGCGGGGCCACTACTACCGGAATGGAGCTGTAACGTACGCGCATGGTGGCGTTCTGGAAGGCTTTGATGGCAAAGTTCAGTTCGTCCCACTCCTGCTCGGCCGCCAGCATCAGTACCATGGCCAGGTTGGCTCCGGCAGAGAAGTTATCGCCCTGGTTACCGATCACCAGACCGTTGTAACCCTTGCTTTCGGCAATGTCGATGGCCTTGTGGATGCCCTGCAGCACCTCGCCGCCGATGGAGTTCATCTTGGTGTGGAATTCGAGGTTCAGTACACCCTCGCCCAGGTCGGTAAGCGTGGTACCGCTATTGCTCCATACCTTCTGTGTATCGCGGATATTGTTGAGGATAATAAAGTTGTCGCGGCCCGGGATCACTTTGTAGGACTTGCTGTGCAGGTCGTAATACAGGGTTTTTCCATTCTCTACTTTATAGAAGCTTTCGAAACCGGCCGAGAGCATTTCGTATACCCATGCGGCGGCTTTGTTACCGGCCTCTTCCATTTTTTCAACGGCCCATTTCACGCCTACGGCATCCCACATGGCAAAAGGACCGATCTGCCAGCCGAAACCGGCTTTCATGGCATCGTCCACCTTGTAGATATCGTCGGTGATCTCCGGTACGCGGTTGCTCACGTACTGGAACAGGGCAAAGTTTGTTTTGCGGTAGAAATCGCCGGCCGTATCCTTGCCGTTCATCAGCACTTTGATGCGGTCGCTGAGTTTATCCACCTGTTTGGCGGCCTCCAGCGTAGCGAATTTTACTTTTTTCTGCGGAACGTATTCCAGTGTATCCAGGTTGAGCGAATAAATTTCGCCGTCGGCCATTTTCTTAAAGAAACCCTGTTTGGTCTTTTGTCCCAGCCATTTGTTCTCGATCATTTTGGTGAGATACTCCGGCAGTTCAAAATAGGCTTTGGCCTCATCGTTGGGCAGGTTGGCCTTGAGACCGTTGGCTACGTTCACCAGGGTATCCAGACCTACTACGTCTGCCGTGCGGAAGGTAGCCGATTTGGGGCGACCGAGTACGGGACCGGTCAGTTTATCGATCTCTTCGATAGTGAGCCCCAGTTCCTTGATGTTGTGGAACAGGGCCATGATACCGAATACCCCGATACGGTTGGCGATGAAGGCCGGCGTATCTTTACAGAGCACGGTGGTCTTACCCAGGAAACGGCTGCCGTATTCCATGAAGAAATCCACCACTTCGGGATTGGTTTTGGACGAAGGGATCACTTCCAGCAGGCGCAGGTAGCGCGGCGGGTTAAAGAAGTGCGTTCCGCAGAAATTTGCCTGGAAATCGGCGCTGCGGCCCTCGATCAGCAGTTCCATCGGGATACCGGATGTGTTCGAGGTGATGAGCGTGCCCGGTTTACGGTACTGCTCCACCTGTTCGTACACGATCTTTTTAATATCGAGACGCTCCACTACCACTTCGATCACCCAGTCGCAACCGGCGATCAGTTTCATATCGTCCTCGAAGTTACCGAGCTGTATGCGTGAAGCGAATTTTTTGTCGTATAAAGGGGCCGGATTCAGTTTAACGGCGCTGTCGAAGGCCGTTTTTACGATACGGTTACGTACCGCTTTGTCCGTGAGTTTAAGTCCTTTTTTCTCCTCTTCGGGCAGCAGCTCTTTCGGAGCGATGTCCAGGAGCACTACTTCGAGCCCGATTCCTGCCATGTGCATGGCAATTTGCGATCCCATTACACCTGAACCCAGTACGGCGGTTTTGCGGATCCGTCTTTTAGAAAGAACGCTCCCCGTGTACGCAGGCGATGTACTAACAGCTGTCATTTCCATGAAAATTTATATTTTATTTCGTTAAAACAATATTTGTTCTTTTTCAATAAGCTCGTTGATGCGCTTCATTACTTTTATAAAGGTACGCAACTCCTGTTCCGGTATCGATAATTTTATGTAATTATTGAAGTGCTTTACAGTGTCGCGTGCAATGTCGCGTTTTTCCTTGCCCAGGTCGGTAAGCATAATGCGTACCAGGCGGCGGTCCTCTTCATCGGCACGGCGATAGATAAGCCCCTTTTCTTCCAGGGTACGCAGCATACGCGTAAGCGAGCGGGGTTCCATGCCCAGCAGCGGGGCAATTTTTGTGGCCGGCGTTCCGTTATCCACATCAATGTTAAGCAATACAAAGCCTATGGCTGTGGTTATATCGTACTGCTGGGCCACATTGTTGTACATACGCGACACCAGGTGCCAGGTGTATTTTATGTTGAAATCGACGGTGTCTTCCCTTTTCATAATGGTAAATCTTCACAAATATAAAAAAAATGTTATGCGTGCATAATATAAGATGCAAGCTGTGCATAAATTTCTTCCGGCGGACCCCAACAAAAAAGGCCTCCGTTTCCGAAGGCCTTTTCTATTAATAGAATAACGTATTATTTTTTGATCAGTTTCTGTGTGTAAACTTCTTTACCGATGGTTACGTTCACAGAGTACATACCGGCGCTCAGGTTCTGAACATCCAGGTTTACGGCGTTGTAACCGGCCGTAACGTTCTGGTTGCGCAGGATCACTGTTTTACCGGTGATATCGATCACCTGCAGGGTAGCTTCGGCAGAAGTACCGGCATTGATGGTAACGGTAGCGTCGGTCACAGCGGGGTTCGGGTATACACCTACCACGTTGTTCACCTGAATATCGGCTACGCTGAGGTTTTCGGGCAGACTGGTCGGGATCTGGAAGTACAGGATCTCGTTGTCGCCGGCCGCATCTTCGTCGCCACGTACGTTCAGGCCCGGGGCACCGTCACGCTGACATACGATATGAATTACGTTGTTGGTGATGTTGCGGTTGATGCTGGCAAAGATGTATTCGCCGAACTGGAACTGCGTAGGAATGTGGTAAGGCTCATCCCAGTTGTTACCACCGTCTGAAGATTTCATGATGTAGATCTGGCGGTAGAACTGGAAGGGGTCCATACCGTCGTTCAGGGTTTCCATAACGGCTGAGTAAGCCAGGTACAGGGTACCTGAAGCGTCGATACCTACAGAAGGCCATGTAGAAAGGCTCTGGTAGTACAGGGCCAGGTTCTCCTGGGCTGTGTAGTCATCGAGCAGAACGCCGCTGCCGTCGATATCGAGGGCACCGGTAATGGTGTCGATCTGTGTGGGATTATTATCTCTCCAGTAAGCCAGACCGTTCGTTCCGGGGAAGAAGCTGGTATTGGCATCTGCAGCCGGATCGTCATCGAGGTAACGCATCAGACCGAAGAAAGCGTGTACCACACCGCTGCCATCGATGATCACAGCGCCGCTGGCGTCTGAGTTGCTGATGGTATCGGCTACGGCATCACCGTTCACATCGGAGATGGAACCTGCGGCAACGGTAGAATATTTACCCAGACCCGGATCGATGATATTGGTACGTGTCCAGGTATCACCGCCGTCGGTAGATTTCAGCAGGAACGTAGGATTGTAGTCATCCGTTACCAGGATAGCTACGGTGTTACCGCTGGCATCGATGCTGTAACCATCGGCGCTGAAGCCGTAGTTCAGGCTGGAATCCAGTGCGGGGATGATCATATCGGTAATGCTCCAGGTAGCGCCGCCGTCCGTAGAACGGTGGTAGTACAGCGGACTTGTAAGACCTGCTGTAGGGGCTGCATCGGGGTTACCGGTGGTAATTACGTGAACGGTATTACCGGATACGGCTGCACGCGGCCACAGACCGCTGAGAGCGATGTCTGCATCCTGGTCCCAGGTAGCGGCGCCTTTGGTGGCACGACGCAGTACGTGTACCGTGTTGGTGGTTCCCTGGTGAGAGAACACCAGCTCTGCGGAAGTACCTACTTTTACGATGCTCGGCCAGCCGGTACGTACGGTAGCCTCTTCACGGGCACCGGGAATGGCACGCCAGTCAGACGCCGCATTCAGATAGTTATAACCGGTACCGCGCTCTGCGAAGGAAGGCGCCGTGGAACCGAAGGTCCAGGTGGCACCTACGGTATTATCGTCAAAATTTACAATACGGGAGCAGAGACTTCCGTTCGTCTGCAGGTCATAATAGGTGTTACCGATCTGGTAACCCAGTTCAAAACCTGTGCTTTTGTTATTTACATAGGGATTTGCCGGAGCTGTGATAGAGCCCAGCACTTCATTCCCCACCATTGCCTTGCGGTTGTACGTTGCCGCCGCCTTTTCTGCCTGAGGTTTCACCTGGGCCTGCTGCGCAAAAGCAAAACCCGAAACCAGGACCATTCCTGTTAATAGTACTTGTTTTTTCATACACATTCTTAAGTTAATACTCAAACAAATTTAATAAAAAAGAAATAAAAACGTAACTATTTATGCGAATATCTGCATGTTAGAGTAAATAAAAGCCTGAAATTCAGCCAGACGCTTTATTAATACGGCGAAAAACCGTGATCTTTAGCGATTTTTTTTTCGTAATCCCGATTAAGATATTATCTTTGCACTCGCTTAAAAACGGTGGTTGTAGCTCAGCTGGTTAGAGCACCAGATTGTGGTTCTGGGGGTCGTCGGTTCGAACCCGATCATCCACCCTAAAAAAGTAAGGTCGTCTCGCTACAAGCGGGGCGATTTTTTTTTGCCCTTACTTTCTATACAAAGAAAAAGCCTTCCTGTTTGCAGCAGGAAGGCCGTTTAATTATATCCACTCAGCGCTCTTTATTCGGCGTATATCTTTTCTACCAGGTGGGCGTACTTGGCCAGGATGGGCTTACGCTTGAGTTTGAGCGTGGGCGTCATTTCGCCGCCATCGATGCTCCACTCGTTCGGGATCAGTTCAAACTTCTTGATCTTCTCCCACTGTCCGAAACCTTCGTTGTACTTGTTCACTTCGCTCTGGTACAGGTCCGTTACATCGTGTGAAGCAATGAGCTCGGCCTTGTTGGCGTATTTGATGCCATTGTCCTTTGCCCATTTTTCCAGCACTTCCCAGGCCGGTACAATAAGTGCGGACGGGAATTTGCGGTTTTCGCCGAGCACCATGATCTGCTCGATGTATATACTTTCCTTGAATTTGTTCTCCATCGGCTGCGGCGCCACATATTTACCGCCGCTGGTCTTGAACACCTCTTTCTTACGGTCGGTGATCTTCAGGAATTTTCCGTCCACCATTTTACCTACGTCACCGGTATGGAACCAGCCATCGCTGTCGATCACTTCGGCCGTCAGGTCCGGACGGTTGTAATAGCCCATCATGATATTGGGGCCTTTTACCAGGATCTCGCCTTCGCCTTCGGCATATTCGCCGCCGGCAGTATCGATCTTCACCTCTACGTCGCGGAACAGCGTACCCACGGTACCGAAGTGGCGGTTGGCCTCGTCGATACGGTTCACGGAGATCACCGGTGAGGTTTCCGTGAGCCCGTAGCCTTCCAGTACGATAATTTTAGCTGCCGTAAATACACGGGCCAGGCGGGGCTGCAGGGCCGCGGCGCCCGACACGATCAGTTTTACGTTGCCGCCCAGGGCCTCGCGCCATTTGCTGAAGATCAGCTTATCGGCAATTTTCAGCTGAAAATGGTACCAGGCGCCGTTCTTGCCGCCCAGTTCGTATTTAAGTCCCAGGTCGAGCGCCCAGAAGAACAGTTTGTGTTTAATGCCCGTAAGTTCGTGTCCCTTGGCCACGATCTTGTCGTACACTTTTTCCAGCAGACGGGGCACGGTAGAGAAACAGTCGGGCTGTACCTCTTTCAGGTTGTCGCCGATGGTTTCCATACTTTCGGCATAATATACGCCGATGCCTTTCAGCATATATATATGGAAGATGGTACGTTCGAAAATATGGCAGAGCGGCAGGAAACTCAGCGCCTTCATATTGGCCTCGTAAATGGTAAAAGCGTCGTCTACCCCGGTAATGGCATTGCTCATAATATTCTTATGCGAAAGCATTACGCCCTTGGGCAGACCGGTGGTACCGCTGGTATAAATGAGCGTGAGCAGGTCGGTCTCTGCGATGGAATCCGACAGTTCTTTTACTTTTTCGGGAGCCGGGTTCTGTTTGCCGGCATCCTGTATGGCGGTCCATTTATTGAGGCCGGCCACACTTTCGAAGGTATATACAGATTCCAGCGAAGCCACTTTGGATTTGGCCTCGGCCACTTTTTCCGCAAATTCGGCATTTTCCACGAACACCATGCGGGTCTGCGAATCCTGCAGGATAAAGGCATAATCCGACGCGCTCAGTGTCGGGTACATCGGTACGGTAATAACCCCGATCTGTGCACAGGCCAGGTCGATATAGTTCCATTCCGGACGGTTGCCTGAAATAATGGCCACCTTGTCCCCTTTGCGTATTCCGCTTGCGAGCAACCCGTAGCTTACCTCATTGATGATCTGTACAAATTCGTCCGTGCTGATCTTTTTCCATTCGCCTTTTCGTTTATAGGCTACGGTATCCGGTCGGTTGTGTTTTTCTTTTAAATAAGGTAAAATGTCAAATGTTCGGGTAAGACTCATGATGCTGTTTCTAAAATTTACCCCTAATGTAGCATAAGTGTGAAAAAAAAAGAAATATTCCTGTAACTTTTCCGAAAGCCCCCTGTATATGGCTCATTATGAAGCCTGAAAATATTCCGCTGCCTGTTAGTATAATCTTATCTTTTTATTATGTTTACACCAGTAACCTGCAACTCCATGTTTGAAGACAATTTTATTTTCGGTATAAAACTCGTTGATACGCTCTCACTTAAGGAAACCGTACTGAAGTACATTTTTAACCTGGTCCCCGCCCTTTTTGTATGCTGGTTCCTGTATTACAAGAACCATAAAAAGAAGGAGTACTTTTTTACACTGATGATGTTCAACACGCTTATTTTCTTCGTGTGCCTGCTGCTGAACAGTGTAAAGATAAAAATGGGCTTTGCCTTCGGACTGTTTGCGCTGTTCGGACTGCTGCGCTACCGTTCGGGTTCGCTGCCGCTGAAGGAAATGACCTACCTGTTCGCCCTGATCGTGATCGCCGTGGTGAACGCCCTGATGAACGAACGCATCAGCCTTACCGAGATCGGTTTCTTTAACCTGGTGATGATCGTGCTGACCTATATACTCGAAAAGTTCACCTACGAACCGGAGCTAAAGATCAAGATCATGCAGATCGCCGATGTGGAGATCGTGAAATTCGAGAACCACGAGGAACTGAAAAAACGTATACACGAGATCACCGGCATCTATCCCTATAAGGTAGAAGTAGGCGAAATAGACCTTATTAAGCACAAATCGGAGGTAAAATTCTGGTACGAGGATAAAAGCGGATCATAAACGTATATACATGATCCGTCCGCCGCTGCCGGCTGCATAAAATTCGTGCGATGAACGGCGCAGCAATACATGAAAACCTTCTTTCAGCAGGGGTTGCCAGCTGCGTGCAGCATTATACGAAATATCGGTACCCGAAGGCCCCGTACATATCCATATACGTTTTGTAAGCGCGATCACCGAAGAACGGTAGCCGCCCGAACCTGCGGACAGCTGCCAGCTTTTGCCGCCGTCCGTACTGTAACACAGCGTACTGTCGCCCTGCTGCGGATCTGTATAATCGCCGCCGGCCACCACATACATCTTCCCTTTCCGGGCCAGGGAATACGCCCCTTTACTGACGCTGCCGCCCTGTACGGGAAGCCGCTGCCTGGAAAAACGTCCTCTGTACAGGCGCAGGAACGAGGGTTCCGGTCCGCCGCTTACCCAGCACAGCCGGTCTCTTCCATCGTAATACATGCAGGAACCACTGGCCGCAAAAAAGGCCTCTCCTTTTCGTATACCCGTCAACTGCTTAACGGACCAGGTATTGCCGCCGTCTTTCGTATACAGGAAATGAAACATGTCCCGCAGCGGATCGCAGAGCACCACGCCTTCGCGGGCACTGGCAAAATGAATATCATCGGCAAAGAAAGCGGGATCTTTTTCCATATAGATACAACGGCCGCTCTCATCGTACAGGGCACAGGAATCGCCCGCACTCAGTATAAGCAGGCTGCCGTCCGTTTTTTCGTATATATCTCTGAGATCCTTTCCGGGATGCGGGAAAACGAGCTGCCGTCCGTTCTTCCATACAAATGACCTACTACCCGCCGCCAGCAGCTCCCCGGTTTTAGTATAGGCAAGACCGCGTATACTTATGCCCGGTTGCACATGCAGCGTATCTACATGTACCTGTGCCCGCAGGGGCAACATACACAGGAGTACGCTCAGCAGGGACAGGTACTTCATTATTTACCCATTTCTTTACGCAGAAAGGCCGCGGTATATCCTTTTTTAAACTTCAGCATTTCCTTCGGACTGCCTTCAAAAACCACGGTTCCCCCACCCTGTCCGCCTTCCGGGCCGATATCGATGATATGGTCGGCGCATTTGATCACGTCCAGGTTGTGTTCGATCACGATGATGGTATTACCGCGGTCGGCCAGTTCGTTCAGTACGTCCAGCAGTATACGTA
>JACVCJ010000059.1 GCA_016742095.1 Bacteroidia bacterium | reverse complement strand
GTGATGCCCACCGAAGTACTGTCCGTGAGCGGCTGTGTGGAGGTCCAGAGGTAGGAATACGGCGCAAAACCGCCCGTAGCGGGCATACCCAGCGTTACGGCATTACCCAGGCATATCGGGTTGATGCTGCCGAGCACTACGTCCAGCGGCAGGGCCATGGCAACGGTCGGTTCCTGGGCGGCCTGTGTGCGGGTAAAATACCACATGTCCACATAGCCGTAATGGATATTGCTCAGGGTATTGGTCGGAAAGGTATTTTCCGTGCAGCCGTTGCAGTAGCGCATGTCCAGGTAGGTCAGGTGCTGCCCGATCTGTCCCGCAGCGCCGAAGTAATACCCGTCGCTGTTGCCCTGGTAGATCTGCAGCAGGTATTGGGTGCCCTGTGTAAGCCATACGGGCGCAGGCAGGTTGCTGTACGAATACTGGGCAGCCGGGCCGGACACCTGCATCTGGCGCATAATGGCCTGTGAAGCAAAATTGAACAGGGTAATGTAACGCGTACTGCCGTTCGGTTCGTTCTTACCGAACGCCGTAGCCAGTATGTCCTGGTTGGGAGCAAAACGGAAACCGCGCTGCGAGTTGGTCACCCCGCCAGCATTAGTATTGCTTACACTGTCGGTGGCGGAATGCGGTCCGATGAACGTAGTGTGAACGGCCGAAATGGCCGTAGCCGAAGGGTTGCCGTAATACATGAACAGGGCATTGATGCTTCCGCCGGTGAGCGAGTCCATTTTTACCCAGATCACCGTACTGTCGGTATTGATGCCCGATTCGATCCAGTAGTTATACTGCACGGTACCCGCGCAATCCCCGCCAAAACGCAGGTCTTCGCCATTGGCCTGCAGCATTCCGCCCGCGATCAGGAACTGGGTGTTTACGGTAACCCGCACCTGGTAGTTATACAAGGTAGAGCCGGTGTTCTCGGTGATGTAAAAGGCTTCGCGGTTACTCCATCCTGCCGGCTGGGCCAGGGCGGCCGCCATAAAGGAAAAAAAGCACAGGACAAGTCCCGCTGCTGAGGTTAAGGTTCTTTGCATGCTTTGTTAGTTTAGGTAGTTATCGGCAGCTAAGGTACTTACTTTCTTCATTCGCTCCAATGCGGCCGGGTCATCCACTGCACAAAACTATCTCAAAACAATCAATTAAAACATTAATTATCAATGAATTAAATTTATAAAAAAGTTCGTTTGAGGGGCACAGAAATCAGGTATTTTTACCTGCGGGAGCACGGAGTGCCTGCTGCAGGCCGAAAAAAGCGTTGCAGGGCTTGCCGGTTCCCATTTACTTGCTAAATTTGAGCAATAAAATCAATAAAGAAAAGTATATGCATAATGCAGGGATTCCCTCACTGGATCTGTCACATTTTATTTCCGGAACGGCTGAACAGAAAGCACAGTTTGTACAGGAACTGGGTAAAGCCTATGAAGAAGTAGGTTTTGTGGCTATTAAAAATCACGGCCTGGACGATGACCTGCGGGATAAATTATACAATTATGTACAAAAATTCTTCGCACTGCCGGAAGAGGTAAAACGCCGTTACGAAAACGAAGAACTGGCGGGGCAGCGCGGGTATATCTCCTTCGGCCGGGAAAAAGCCAAGGACGCCGCTGTGGCCGACCTGAAGGAGTTCTGGCATTTCGGGCAGGAAGTGGAGGGCGATGATCCCATCCGCAGCGAATACCCGGACAATATCCTGTGCGAAGAACTGCCCGAATTCAACGAACTGGGCCTGGAAGCCTACCGCCGCCTGGAAAATGCAGGCCGCTATATGCTGCGCGCCATTGCGCTGTACCTGGGCCTGGACGAGTCTTATTTCGACAGCCGCATCCGCAACGGCAACAGCATCCTGCGCCCCATCCATTATGGTCCGATCCTGAGCGAACCCCAGAACGCCGTGCGTGCCGGCGCACACGAAGACATCAACCTGATCACCCTGCTGATGGGCGCTTCGGCCGACGGACTGGAGATCCTGAGCAAAAAAGGCGAATGGGTGGCCGTGACCGCCCTGCCCGAGCAGCTGGTGGTGAACGTGGGCGATATGCTGCAACGCCTCACCAATAACAAACTGAGATCGACCACCCACCGCGTGGTGAACCCGCCCCGCGAACTCTGGGGCACTTCACGTTACAGCATTCCCTTTTTCCTGCATCCGCGCAGCGATATGCGCCTGGACTGCCTGGACAGCTGCGTAACGCCTGAAAATCCCTGTCATTATGAACCCATCAGCGCGGGCGAATACCTGAACGAACGCCTGCAGGAAATAGGACTGAAAAAATAATGGAAGAAACGACGATCAGCTGGGCCGACTTTGAGAAAGTGGACATGCGCGTAGGTACCATTACGGACGTACAACTGTTTCCCAAAGCGCGGAACCCGGCCTACAAACTACAGATCGATTTCGGCGCAGAGCTGGGGACAAAACGCAGTTCGGCACAGATCACCAGACTGTATACGGCCGAAAGTCTGCTGGGCAGGCAGGTTATTGCCGTGGTGAATTTTCCGAAAAAGCAGATCGCCGATTTTATGTCGGAATGCCTGGTATTGGGCGTAGTGGGTGCCGATAAGGAAGTGATCCTGCTGCAACCCTCACAGGAAGCGAAAAACGGGGACCGCATCGGATGATTAAAACACAAGTGTAAATATAATTACATAATTGTAAAATTCAGTATAAACATCAGCCTGTTCTCTTTTTATAAATTCCGGTTTTTATGAGTCGTCCTTACACCCGGGTATTGTCCGGAGGCATTTTGTATATACCTTCTGTACGCAGTCTTTCCGCACAGTGGGGAGCGATACTTTTTGTGCTGGGACTGGGCATTACCTGTTTTTTTGTGATCTGGTGGCTCGGCTTTATCATCCTGTTTTTTTTCCTGTTCTATCTTTTCGGCTGGATGCCGGCGATAGAGATACATCCGGACAGGCAGCAATACCGCCGTTCCAATAACCTGCAGATCTATTACGGAGGCTGGAAACCTCTGCCACAAAGCAGTTATCTCAACATTTTCGCCGTAGGTTTTACGCATGGTTACGAAAACCGCCCGAAACGCAGCGAACGCCGAAGTGCAGGCGGTTATATGAGCGATTTTCTGAGCGACCGAAGCAATATGGATATCTACCTGTATCTCGTGAGCAGTAATCATCAGCGCTTTGTCCTGGCACATTATTCAGACAGACAGACCGCCCTGCGCGAAGCCCGCATTGTAGCCCGTTTCCTCGGACTGGACCTCTGGAACGCCACTCTGCCCGAACCCGGCTGGGACGAAGACCCTGCAAAACAGCCCCGGCAGTAAGATCACAGTCATATCAAATTATTTTCGGAACTTAGCCCTATGATCAGAGCAAAGCACTGTTACATCAATGAAAGAGGAATTTTATATATCCCCTACAAGCGCGGTCCCTATGCCCAGATCGGCCCCCTGCTGTTTGTACTGTTCCTGGGATTCATCTTTGCCGTTACCGGTTTCTGGTGGATCACGGCAGCTTTTGCGCTGATGGCCGTCTGGATCCTCATTTATGTTCCGGCCCTTGAGATACATCCGCACAAGCACCTCTTTCGCAGCACCAATAATTTTGGCCTTTTCCCCAGCCGATGGGAAGAACTTCCCCCTTCGAAATACCTGAGCGTTTTCGGCGTAAGCCTGGGCTTTGCAGCCGCATCTGAAGACGAATACGAGCACAGTCTCAGCTCTGGTCCGGCGTACGAAAGTATTTCTACGGACACCGGTTTTTTACAGAATGCAAGCGATAAAGAAATCTATATTTTCCTGGTTACAGAAGAAAGAGAACGCTTTGTACTGGCACATTACAGCGACCGCGAAACCGCCCTGGAACACGCCCGCATGATGGCAAAGTACATGAAACTCGATCTCTGGAACGCCACAGAACGCAAGCCTTACTGGGAAAAAGCCGGAAGCTAATGGCTATAAGCTAATCACTCCACCCACTCCACTTTATTGATCCAGATATTGCGTTTGCCGGCCGGCATTTCACCTTCGGGGTAACCGAGGTACAGCAGGCCCATACAGCGGTCTGTTGATTCCAGTCCGGCCCAGGCATGCAGTTCTTCGCTGAACACGATCTTACCTGAGCTCCAGAAACAACCGATGCCGTAAGCGGCCGCCACCAAAGCCAGGTTCTGCACAGAACAGGCCACGGCCCAGTCTTCCTCTTCTACCGGTATACGTTCCAGCGGATCGCGTTTGCGATACACCAGGATCACGTTCAGGTCTTTTTCCGCGCGTTTCAGGAAGGCGTCGTACTTATGTTCCATGAACTTTTCTTCCGGCGTAAATTTTCTGTACAGTTCTGCACAAAAAAGCATCAGCTGTTTGCGTGCTTCACCGCCGTACACTTTAAAACGCCAGGGTTCGGTAAGTCCGTGCGTAGGTGCCCAGTTGGCCGCTTCCAGCATTTTTTCGATCTGTTCGCGATGCACCTTGCGGCTGCTGTATTTTTCGGGTTTCAGCGACCTGCGTTCCTTCATGAGTTTCAGCAGGTCCGAAAGATTATATTGCATATTAATAGTCGCTTAGTTGTTTTGCTTTTTCTATCCAGTTTCGGGCGTCCCCGGCCATGGCAGGTGCATAACGGGCATCGTTGCAGGCTTTCCAGATACGGAGCCAGAGTGCGGTACGGGTTTCGTCGAGCCCCTGTTCCCGGAATCGCTGTTCCAGGTTCGTACTGGTATATACATCGTCGATACCCATGCGTTCCCTGGCCCAGGATACCAGCCATTTTTCCAGTTCGCGGTATATCTCCTGTTCGGGTAGCTGCTGCAAAGCTACAAGCTTTTGGCGGAATTCGGCCCTGCCTGTTCGGGTGATTTTATGACGGCGGCGTTTGCGCCATTCCAGTACAACGGCTACCAGCACCGCCGCCAGCAACAGGCCTATGGCCGTCCACAGCAGCGCAAACCAGCTCATTCCCGGTAAAGAACGTACCGCAGGAGTCTCAGCGTCGCTGCGCGGCGTTTCCACCGTATTGAGGCGGTCGCCGGGCAATACGTTCACGCCTATACTATCGGTCTTCCCTATTTCGTATATGCCTTTATCCGGGTTGAAGTATACAAAACGCTGCGGAGGTATATACGTTTTTCCTTCCCGCTGTGGGATCAAAGAATATACGAAATCGATCTCCCCGGCCGGTATGGTAGTGGAATCGTCTACATTACGCTGCACCTGCGGGCCGAACACTTCCCAGCCGGCGGGCAGTTTCAGGGGTAGTTCCGAAAGCAGGTTGATGTTTCCCTTTCCTTTTACTTTAATGGTATACGCAATGCTTTTTCCGGCTTTTACATCCAGGTCGGGCATGGAAGCGCTCACCGAATATTCGCCGATGGCCCCTTTAAAACCTTCGGGAATGCCTGTGCCCGGCAGCGAAAGCACCGGTACTGACAAAGCATTGCCGCGCAGGCGCTGACGTATGGGCCGGTCTTCATCCATAAAGGAACCGAAGAACATATTCATCAGGTCCTGCATACCGCCGGGCTGCTCCCGATTCTGTTGCTCCTTCTCGAACTGTACGCCCAACGAGGGAGCCGGTACACGCAGGGTGCCCACCGTGACCGGCTGTACAATAAATTTAAGCAGTACCAGCTTCTGCATACGTTTTCCGCGGTAGGTGCCGGTCTCGAACTTTTTCTCGTTCATTTCCTTCTTCAGCTTCACCAGGGCATTTTCGGGCTGCGGAAGGTCTTCGTTAAAGAAGGAATAAATGCCCACACCGTTGGCATACAGGCAGTAACTGATCTCCAGCGGTTGCCCCAGGTAGGCTTTTTCGTGCGAACTTTCCACCACCAGGTACATTTCGGGGGCACGCACATCACGGGCTTCCTTCTGTGGTTCAGCACGGGGTTCCTGCCCGGGTTTACGCTTACCGGATATGGTGATCTGTAAGGGTTTGGAATAGATTTTCTTTCCTTTTTCGATGGCATAGGCCGATGGGATGGTGTAGGTACCGGCACGATGGCCCGAAAGCGTATAGATAAAGGACCATTCCGTAGTGATGACCCCGTTGATATTGCTGTTGGAGGTAGACTGCGAAGGCCCCGAACGCAGGTCCAGCGGCCCGAAATCAGGCACATAAAGTTTTTTCGTAGTGAGATTACGCAGCGTAAATACTACGGTAAAAGGTTCATCGGGAGAAGCCGTATGGGTTGAAATTTCGGAAATAACCTGCTGTGCGGATACAGAAAGGGCCTGCAGGAATAATGTATATACTAAAAAGAGGGTGAATACGCGGGAATTCATAGTTACCAGTCTTTTTCGGGTTTGATCGGGTCATCCACCGAATAATCCTTTCTTTTTTGTTTTTCTGCTTCTTCCAGTAGTTTCAGTACTTCCTGGTTGGCGTCGTTCTTATCGAGGGGCTTTTCTTCCTTTTTGGCATTGTTCTGGTCCTGCTTCTCGTCTTCCTTCTGTTCTTTTTCCTTCTGTTTCTGCTGTTCGGCCTGCTGTTTTTTAAGGGCGTAAGCGAGGTTATAGCGGGCATTTTCGTCGTTCGGGTCCAGCTTCAGCGCTTTCGTATAGGCATCAATAGCTTTACCGGTCTTATCCTGCTGCAGGAAGGCATTGCCCAGGTTATACCAGGCCATCTGCTGCAGTTTGGGATCATCGTCCTCCACGGCTACACGCTGTACCACGTTTATGGCCGAATCGAGCATTCCTTTTTTATAGTAGGCCGCACCTAAATTATAACCGGCAATGGTCTTCAGTTCCTTTTCCTTGCCGGCCTCCTTGAATTTCTGAATGGCCAGGTCGAAATTACCTTCCTTGTAAGCCGTTACGCCCTGGCGCAGCACGGCGTTCGGGTGCTGGGCAAAAGCGGTACCGGAGCACAATGCAAAAAGGGCCAGGACAGGTACGGCCTTATGTACGCGGGCGAACCAGCGGTTACGGATGGCCCTTTCCAGCAGCAGCAGGAAAAAAGCGGGCCAGAGCAGCCACAGGAAACGGTTGGCATTATTGCGCACATCGGTGCTTTCCATGGGCAGGCGGGGCATATCGTCGGTCTGTTTATAGAGGTTCAGCAAAGCGCTCACGGCATCGTCCGCCTGTACAAAATAGCCGCCGCCGGCTTCGGCCAGTTTACGCAGCATATCCGGGTTGGCTTTGGAAAGCACCTGCTTGCCCTGACGGTCCGTTTTAAAACCCACCTGTACGCCATTTTCGTATACAGGTATCGGCGCTCCCTGCGTGGTACCGAATGAAGCTACATTGAGCAGTACACCTGCTTCACGGGCACGTTGTGCTTCCACCAGGGCGCTGTCTTCGTGGTTTTCGCCATCGGTAAGCAGGAATATGGTACGGTTATCGGCCTCTTCCTTACCGAACATGGCCAGGGAGGCACTGATGGCGCGGGTAAGATTGGTGCCCTGCATGGATACTTTCTGCGGCCCGATGCTTTCGATGAACATACGCGCTGTACCATAGTCGGACGTGAGCGGCATCTGTGGATAGGCATTACCGGCAAAGGCCACCAGGCCGATACGGTCGCCCCGGAGCTTCTGCAGCAGGGCGAACAGGCCGGTTTTAAGCGCTTCCAGGCGACTGGGGTACATATCGGTGGCCAGCATGCTGTTGCTTACGTCCACCGCTACAATGATATCGAGCGTGGCTTTTTGTCCCTTATCTACCGTAGTACCGATGCGGGGTTCAGC
Organism: Bacteroidia bacterium; assembly: GCA_016742095.1. Taxonomy (GTDB): domain Bacteria; phylum Bacteroidota; class Bacteroidia; order CAIKAF01; family CAIKAF01; genus JACVCJ01. The sequence continues at coordinate 4,860 of JACVCJ010000059.1, read as the reverse complement.
CAGGGCCACGATGCCCAGGAACAATACCGCCAGTGTGGCAAAAAGGCGTACCCGGCCACCCAGGATACGGTGCTGCGGCATCAGTATTTTCCAGAGGGCCGTATCGGCAAAACGGGCGCGACGCTGCAGGGCCATACGGTCCAGCAGCCACAGAAGCACTGCCAGCAGCGGCAGCAGCAGCAATAACCAGAGGTATCCTATTTTATAAAATGCGATCATGATTATTCCAGTTTGCGGTATACGGTATTTTGTAATAGTATATAGATCAGGAAGGCGCCCAGGGAGACCAGCAGAAAAATAGTATACTGATCGGGCAGGTTCTGGATCTTTACGTCGTCGAGTTTCGATTTTTCCATTTTATCGATGTCTTCGAAGATCTCTTCCAGGGAACTGTTATCGGTAGCACGGAAGTAGCGGCCTTTGGTGCGGGATGCGATCATCTGCAGTACGGGTTCGTCGATCTCTACGTCCATCTGTTCGTAATCGTATACACCGTTGGCGTATTTTCGTACAGGCATCATGGCTTTGCCCATGGTACCCACCCCGATGGTATACACCGTGACGTTGTTCTTAGCCGCTTCGCCGGCCGCAGCCTCAGGTGAAATGGTATTGCGCGTGGAAACTCCGTCGGTAAGCAGTATGATGACCTTACTGGGATTTTTGGACGACTGCATGCGGGCCACGGCCATGCCCAACCCGTCGCCGATGGCCGTACCATCGAGCAGGAAACCAGGTTCGGCGGCCTTGAGTTGCTGTAACAACATATCGTGGTCGAGTGTGAGCGGACACAGTGTATAGCTTTCGCCGGAGAATATATCGAGGCCCATACGGTCGTTCGGACGACCCTTTACAAAGTCGGTAAGTATCTGTTTGGCCGCTGTGAGGCGGTCGGGGTCCAGGTCTTTGGCAAGCATCGAAATGGAGATATCCAGCGAGAACATGATATCGATACCCTCCCCTTCGCGCGGATCGCGCAGCAGGCCACCCTGCGGACGGGCCAGGCAGAAGATAAGCGAGGCCAGCGAGATATAGAAGAACACGGTAGGCACCACCTGTGTACGTTGGCGAAACGAGCGCGGGAATTGTTTGTAGGGCGCATCGATGGAGAAAAGTACGGCATTCTTGCGGCGTTTCCTTTTCCACTGGAAAACGATGATACCCGGGATCAGCAGCAACAGCAGCAGTACCCAGGGATAAGCGAACTGAATAAAACCCAGGTTCACAGGGCACCTCCTTCCGTTTCCTGCGGGCGCAGCTTTTCTACCAGCAGCCAGACCTTATCCAGGTCATGGGCACGCAGTCCTTCATCGGGCGTGCTTTTGGCAAATTTGGCCAGGTCGGCATGCAGCAGTACTTCACGTATCATCTGTTGCAGCTGTGTTTCCAGGCCTTTGCGGCGTACGGCATCGAGTATCTCGTCCGAGATCATTTCCGGGGCCGGAATTTCCAGCACCCGCTCCAGGTAACGGCGCAGTATATCGGTAAGACCGGTGTAGTATAGCTTGGCTTCCCAGCTGAGGGCCGCGTTCTCGTCCTTCAGCTGCTGCAGGGCGCTTATGGCCTCATCATACGGAGGTATAATGATCTCCGGTTCCTCCGGTACCATGGCGCGGCGGGCACGACGGCGGCGTATAATGCCCACGATCACCAGTGTAATGATCACTACGGCCAGTACAATACCGGCCACGATCAGTACGGGCTTTATAAATTCTTTCCAGCTGAGCGGTACTTCCACCGGGCCCTGTATGTCCATAAAGCCTTTGGTGGTATCTACCTCCGGAACGATCACTTCCACATGTACGGTATTGGATGTATCGTTTACCAATATACCCTGTTCGGCATAACGATACGGAAAGGGCCCGATCGTAAATATACCCGGTTTAAAGGCCGTAACGGGGTAACGGATGGCCAGCTGTACGCGCGGGCCCGCAGAAAGCGTATCCGTATCCGGCAATCCCAGTATTTCGAAATTGCCGTCGATGCTATCGATGAACGTAGGCCACTTGCATTCGGTACCCTCCGGAAAATCGAGCAGCAGGTTCAGGTGAAAAGGATACCCGATCCTGATCTTCTGGGAATCCGTTTCCAGCTTCAATGTGGGCTTCTGGGCATGCAGCAGCGCCACCCCGGACAATACGAATAAAAACAGGCTGACAAAAATCCTCCTCATGCGTGAATGCGTTGTTCAAACAGTTTCAGCAGAACGGGCACCACATTTTCGCTGGTATTCACCTGCGCCAGGTCTACCCGGTTCTTTTTGCATATTTTTTTCAGGTAATCGAGTTTTTCGAGCTGATGGGCACGGAAAGCCGTACGCCATTTTGCCGAAGACGTGTCTGCCGTTACGGTCTCACCCGTTTCGGCCAGTACAAGATCGACCAGGCCTACATCAGGCAGTTGCATTTCGGTCTCGTCGTACACCCGCAGGGCCACCAGGTCGTGCTTGCGCGACGTGATCTTGAGCGCCTCTTCATAGTTCGGGGCCTGGAAATCGGAGATCAGGAAGCCCGTGCTTTTCTTCTTGATGGCATTGCGGAAATAGCGCAGCGGCGGATTGAGGTCGGTGCCTTTTTTCTGCGGACTGAACTCCAGGATATCGCGTATGATGCGCAGTACGTGCTTCTTGCCTTTGGACGGTGGTATCACCAGTTCCACATCGGAAGTAAAGAGCAGCATCCCGATCTTATCGTTATTGTTCATGGCCGCAAAGGCCAGTATGGCGCAGAGTTCGGCAATGCGTTCGCGTTTGGTCTGCAGGCGCGTGCCGAACAGCCCGGAGGCACTCATGTCCACCAGCAGCATTACGGTAAGCTCACGTTCTTCTTCGTACACTTTTACGTAGGGATGTCCGAAACGTGCGGTAACGTTGTTGTCGATATGGCGCACGTCGTCGCCTTCCTGGTATTCGCGTACCTCGCTGAAGAGCATACCCCGGCCCTTGAATGCCGAATGGTATTCACCGGCAAAGAGCTGGTTGGACAGTCCCCTTGCCCTGATCTCGAGCTTGCGTACTTTTTTTAAAAGGTCCGTTGTTTCCAAACCGTTCCGGATTTAAGGCACTTCAACTGCGTTCAGTATCTCGCGTACGATCATTTCGGTGGTGATGTTCTCGGCCTCAGCCTCGTAGGTGAGCCCGATACGGTGACGCATCACGTCCATGCACACGGCCCGCACATCGTCGGGGATCACATAGCCGCGGCGTTTGATAAAAGCCATGGCCTTGGCAGCGAGGGCCATATTGATACCGGCACGCGGCGAGGCCCCGAAGCTGATGAGGTCCTTAAAGCGGCTGAGTCCGTATTTCTCGGGCGTACGCGTGGCATACACGATGTCCACGATGTATTTTTCAATTTTTTCGTCCATATACACCTCGCGCAGGGTGGCGCGGGCGCGAATGATGTCCTGCGGTGTAACCACCTTTTCCACTTTGGGGAAGCTGCGGTTCACGTTCAGGTTAATGATCTTCTGTTCGTCTTCGGGCGTGGGGAAATCGAGCACCACCTTCAGCATAAAGCGGTCTACCTGTGCCTCGGGCAGCGGGTAGGTACCTTCCTGTTCGATGGGGTTCATGGTGGCCATTACCAGGAAGGGTTCCGGCAGCATGAAGGTATTTTCACCGATGGTCACCTGGCGTTCCTGCATGGCTTCCAGCAGGGCGCTCTGTACTTTGGCCGGGGCACGGTTGATCTCGTCTGCCAGTACAAAATTGGCAAAGACCGGTCCTTTGCGCGGGTTGAATTCGCCCGTTTTCTGGTTGTAGATCACGGTACCCACCAGGTCGGCCGGGAGCAGGTCCGGGGTAAACTGGATACGGCTGAAATGCCCGTCGATACACTGCGAAAGGGATTTGATAGCCAGTGTTTTGGCCAGCCCCGGTACGCCTTCGAGCAGGATGTGCCCGTTGCTCAGCAGGGCGATCAGCAGGCGGTCGAGCATATAATGCTGCCCGATGATCACCTTGCCCATTTCGTTCTGTAACGGCACCAGGAATGCCGAATCGCGTTCTATTTTCTCATTGAGTGCGCTGATGTCTGCCATGCTTTTACAAATAAATTGAAGTCAAATATACTATGTGCATTGATGAAAAAAACCATAAAAAGCCGTTAAAGGCGGGTTAAAACAAATTTTCCGCAGGCGACAGAGGATGGCACGAATTTACTATAATATCTCTGCCCGCAAAATTTTAGCGCCGACGAAAAAAAAAGAGCCGGCATCTGCTGACACCGGCTCCCATCATTATGAGCAACAAAAGCATTATTCCCTTACAATGCGGTGACTTGTAACACCGGCGGCGGAAGATATACGCAGTATGTAAATACCGCGTGGGTAGGCGTTCATATCCAGGTTGATGAATGAAGCACTGTATCCCGAAGCAAAGAGCTGCCTGCCATCAAAGGTAAAGAGCTGCACCTCTGTCCGGCCCGGCTCCGATGCTGCGGGCAGCTGTATGTTCAGCATTCCGGAAACGGGGTTCGGGTATATACGCAGTTCTGCAGAGCTTTCATTCCCGGCAGGTACCATGCGGGCTTCAGGGTCCTGCAATTCTTCTGTTTCTTCCGGAACAGTGCGTCCAAGCTGCCCGAGCACAAAACGTTTTGTTTTTTCGCAGCAGGGATTTTTAAACACGAACTGATAAGGGGCCTCTTCGTCTATAAAAACAAATAAATGCTGCAGACCCGGATCGAGTACATTCTGGTAGGTAACCCAGCTACCGTTCTGGTATATACGTACCTCGAAGCTGGTGATATTATCCAGCACAGACTGTGGTATATTCAACCGGTACAGGTAAGTTCCCAGTTTCTCAAGAGTGACCAGGTCGAGGTTCGGACAGCCGCAAAAGACCTTTACCGTATCGTATAC
>JACVCJ010000058.1 GCA_016742095.1 Bacteroidia bacterium | reverse complement strand
CTGGATCGGCAGGTCCAGCGCTTCGGCGAGTCCGTTCACCTGCGGACTGTGTGCCGTACCGTTGGGTATACGTACGCTTTGTGCCGAATCGGGAACACTTGCCGTACTCCAGTTCTGTGCATTGTGCCAGTCACTGCTTACTGTGCCTGTCCAGTGATTCCAGCGGCTGTCGTACAGGGCCTGGGCCGAATCGGCATACTGGCGCAGTTCGTTCAGGCTGTCGGCAATGAGTAGGGCAAAGGCCAGTTTTACCCTGCCGCCCGGCTGTATCAGGAAAGGGCCCGTACCCATCAGAGTGGCCGCGGTTCCTGCCGTGCTCTGGTTGCGGACGAGGTTCCCGGAAAGGGTATTCCATTTTTCGGTCGTGGTAAAACCGTCGAGTATATTCACCGAGCCCGAAATTCCGTTGGGATTAAAGGCGTAGTGCCTGGCTCCGTCGTAGGAAAGCAGTTTTAGTCCCGCAAACTTGGAATGGCTCATGGTGTTGCGGGCATATCCCATCTGGCGCAATGTATCGTAAAACGCAATATTGGTATGATCGTAATAATGATCGTTCAGGATATTCCAGTACGAACCGATGCCGGCAAAAACATTGCTCAGGGTATCGGTACCGGTATTTTCGAGCGTGTAGTGCAGGATCACAAATTTGTCCAGTCCCAGCTGGTTGATGGCTTCGGCGCGGTAGTGTATGTTCAGGCCCAGGGCGGATGCACCGGCTGCGGCGTCGTTCATAATGCCTTCGGCGATAAAAGTGCCCGGAGCAGAAGGTACAATGTGTGCGGGCATTACGGCCTGGAAATCGTTATCGAAAGGTACTACGGCCTGCGAGAACCAGGCGTCAGAAACGCGGGTGGGACCGTCGCCCACAAAAAAGCTGCCCGTAAATGAATACTGGAAGCCGTTCTCTTCCTTCAGGCCCAGTCCCACCAGGGCATCTTCGTCCATAAAGCCCCAGCGGCCCCGGCTGCCGATGGATGTATGCACCTTGTTCTCGGTAATATTAATGTAGTTCTGGCTTACGATACAGCTGAAAAACTGTCGGTCGCCATATGCGCCGTCCTTCCATGCCCATTCCAGCTCAATGACCGTATTTTCGGGACAGCCGGGCAGTACACGGAAGCGGTAGGGAGACGCATTGTTGTTCGTATTGGAAAATACGGGTACGCTGCCCAGTATAAAAACGCTGTCAATGATCTGTATCCAGGGAGAGCTGCTGCGCAGCACGCCCTGTGTGGCCGCACCGGAGGTGTTCAGTATATTGAAGAACGTACCCGTAAGCCGCACGGTATCGCCGATGGCAAAAAGATCGTCGCCGTTATCGGTGTAGGTACGCTGCTGAAACAGGAAGGCCGGCCCCAGGTAATTGCCCAGTACGGCATTGTTCATGTCCAGGCGGCCTTTGCCGATGCGTCCCTTGTAGGCCAGGTTCTGCGGCAGGTTATCGTGTGAAAAGGAGGTGTACTTCAGCAGGGCCTCGGTCTGCAGGGAGGTAATTCCCGGCAGGGCATGCATGGTAAGCGCGGCGGCGGCGGATACCATCGGTGCGGCGTAGGACGTACCATTGCCCGCATTGGCAAAACCGCTGCCGTACGTAGTGTAAATATTCTGTCCGGGTGCACTGATGTCTACCGTTTTATAATAGGAAGCTCCTGAAAAGGCATCGCCCACCTTAATATCGGCCGTATCGGTGCCGGTTACGGCCAGTACGTTCTCCAGTGTGGCCGGGTAATAGGGCGTAGTGGCGGTAGGTGTACCGTTACCTGCCGAGGCCACTACCAGACAGCCTTTGTTCACGGCGGCGTATTGTACCACATCATCCAGCATGGGACTGTAAAACGTAGAACCCCAGGAGCAGTTGATGATCTTTACGTTTTGCTGTGCCGCGTAAAAGATACCGGCTTCTCCGCCGATCCACTGCCCGGAATTATTGGCAATTTTTATGGGCATAAAACGGCAGTCGAATCCCACTCCGGCCACGCCGGTATTGTTATTGGGACGCGCAGCCGCAATGCCGCTCACTACCGTGCCGTGTATGCAGGAGCCACAATAGGCCGTGGGGTCGTAATTATCGTCGCCGGTGTTCCATCCGGAGGCATTGTCGATCCAGCCGTCGCCGTCGTTGTCCAGCCCGTCTACCGGATCGTTGTAATTTACATAGTAATTGCCCAGGTCGGGATTGCTCCATTCCTGTCCGCCGTCGGTAATGGCTATGGTCATGCTGGTATCGCCGGTGGTGGTGTTCCAGGCGTTAAAAGCCCCGATCTTATTCAGGTACCACTGTGCCGAAAGCTGCGGATCGTTGGGGGTAAGCTGTACCTGCAGGTCACTGAACGGGTGTACGATAAAATGTGGCTGTACATATTCAAAAGCTCCGCTGATGCGCAGTTTTTCGCAAACGTCCTTAACGGAAAACGAAGCGCTGAAATCGATACGGTAAATGCCGGAAAGATCTGCCATACGACGTCCGAAGGCATCGAAGGGCTTTTCGGGTCTTTGGGCTCCGCGGAACATTTTTTCCGGAACAGAAGCACCCAGCGACTGCAGGTATGTGGCGATCAGCAGGCTGTTGAATACGTTTGCATCTGCCGTTTTGCAGATAATGCGGCCAGGCAGGTAATCTTCGCCTTCTTTCAGCCCTTCGGGAATAAGGTACGAGGCCCTGTTATAATTATCTGCGGGTTGTGCATACAGCGCCGCCGTCCCCAGCAGCACACAAAGAGTGTATAACCATTTTTTCATAATGGGTGCGTGTAATAATGATAGAGGTGTTACAAATATAGTTAATTCTGTAGTTCGCCCGTAGTATGTAGTCCGGAAGTCCGTAGTCCGAAGAGGGATGAGGAGAGAGGAGTGAGAAACGAGGACTCCCGGACTCATGACCCCGAACTTTTCGGACTCATTCCTCTTAACCCATTTCTTCGGACTCTCTGCTTCGGACTTTCGGACCCGCTCCTCGTTCCTCATAACCCTTAACCCATTTCCCCGACTCATTACTTCGGACCTTCGGACCCGCTCCTCATTCCTCTTAACCCATTTCCCGGACTCATTCCTCTTAACCCATTCCTTCGGACTCTCTACTTCGGACTTTCGGACTCATTCCTCGCTCCTCATTCCTCTTAACCCATTCCTTCAGACTCTATACTTCGGACTCTCGGACTCAATTACTATTGTAATTGACCGAATTTGCGTGTACTTTTGCGTGTACATCCAAACGATATGAATCAGGACTTTAATAAGAATGAAGATCATATGCGGCTGCTGGCCTCGGCAGTGCGTCAGAAAAAAGATAAAATAAAAGAGGGCGGCGGCAAGGCCCGTATCGCCAAACTGCATGAACAGGGCAAAATGTCGGCACGCGAACGTGTGCAGTACCTCATCGATCCCGATACCACATTTTACGAATTCGGTATTTTCGCCGGTTATGAAATGTATGCGGAACACGGCGGATGTCCTGCCGGCGGCGTGGTTACCGGTATCGGTTATGTGAGCGGACGGCAGTGCGTGATCGTGGCCAACGACGCTACGGTAAAGGCCGGGGCCTGGTTCCCGATCACCGGCAAAAAGAACCTGCGTGCCCAGGAAATTTCCATCGAAAATCGTCTGCCCATCATTTACCTGGTAGACAGCGCCGGGGTATACCTGCCCATGCAGGACGAAATTTTCCCGGATAAAGAACACTTCGGCCGTATTTTCAGGAATAATAGCATCATGAGCGCGATGGGCATTCAGCAGATCGCGGCCATTATGGGCTCCTGTGTGGCGGGTGGCGCCTATCTGCCCATCCTGTCCGACGAAGCCCTGATCGTGGAAGGTACCGGCAGCGTGTTCCTGGCCGGTTCCTACCTGGTAAAATCGGCCATCGGCGAAACGGTGGACAACGAAACCCTCGGCGGAGCTACCACACACTGCGAGATCAGCGGCGTAACCGATTACAAATGCACAGACGATAAAGACTGTCTCAACAAAATACGTTTCATTGTAGATAAACTCGGCGAAAGACCCAATGCCGGTTTCAGCCGTACAAAACCTGTACTGCCGGCGGCCGATGCCGAAGAGATCAACGGTATTTATTCCACGGATAAACCTTTCGACGTGCGCGAGATCATCAAACGCATCGTAGACAATTCCGAAATGGAAGAGTACAAAGAAAAATACGGACAGTCGATCGTATGCGCCTATGCACGTATCGACGGCTGGGCGGTAGGTATTGTGGCCAACCAGCGCAGCGTGGTAAAAAGCAAAAAAGGAGAGATGCAGTTTGGCGGTGTGATCTACAGCGATTCGGCCGACAAAGCCTCCCGCTTTATCATGAACTGCAACCAGAAACGTATACCCCTGGTCTTCCTGCAGGACGTCACCGGCTTTATGGTGGGCAGCCGCAGCGAACAGGGCGGTATCATCAAGGACGGCGCCAAAATGGTGAATGCGGTAAGCAACAGCATCGTGCCTAAAATTACCATTGTGATGGGTAACAGTTACGGTGCGGGTAATTATGCGATGTGCGGAAAAGCATTCGATCCGCGTTTCATCTTTGCCTGGCCTACGGCCAAAATGGCGGTGATGGGCGGTGCACAGGCGGCCAAGACATTGTTGCAGATACAAAAGGCCAATGCCGAAAAAAAACACGGCCGTCCGCTTACCACCGAAGAAGAAAATGCACTGCTGAAAGAGATCACGGATAAATACGAACAGACCACTACACCGTATTACGCAGCGTCGCGTCTGTGGGTGGACGAGATCATCGATCCGAATACGACGCGCAGTCACATCAGCATGGCGATCGAAGCGGCCAATCATGCGCCGATCGAAAAAGACTTCAAAATGGGAGTACTTCAAACCTGAGAGAACGCATCCGAATGCAAGACACAATTCCGCAGCATACTGATTCGTTAAAGGGAGTTCCATATATATACGAAATTCCGCCTGCAGCTCCTGTGCCGGAGTTTATTTCGGCGCATGACGAGCTGAACGAATGGGTACCGGAAAAAATTACGGAGGCGGTGCAGAGTGTACTGAAAGAAAAAAAAGACACTACGCTGTCGGCCATGGTCCCCTCTATTTTACAGGCAGAACGGGTAGAGCCGCACATACGTCTGTACGAAAGAAAAAGCGATCCACACGGACTGGAAGGCATACTGATCACGCTCGGTCTTTTCATCTGGGCGCTGAGCCGTTTCCTGGACAGGGACGGCTGGAGAGACGTTATAACTTCGGTTGCCGGCGGTAATGTACTGCGCGAAAAACTGCGCGACGATAAAGTATATACACCTCCCTTTCCGCTGAAATATGCATTGCTCGGTCATATACTTCTGGCCATTTTTGCAGCGGCCGGAGCACACTGGACAGGCTATGTGGATACCTGGGCGGAAACCCTTATCACAGGCGGTGTTGCACTGGGTTTATCACTATGCTTTTTTACCCTGAAAATTACCCTGGTGACACTCGGCGGAAATGTGTTTGAGATACGTCAGAATGCGATCGTACACAACCATTTTTTATACGCACGCACTACACTGGAAGGCGCTTTACTGTTTACCGGACTGTGTATCATGTTCATGAGCGGAAATCATTCTGTAATTGTTTTCCACATGATACCCGTTGTAGTGGTCTTGTTGTCAAGTATTTATACTATTACACAATGCTTTGTTAATTTTTCGTATAAGAACACCTCACACTATTTTTACATTCTCCTATATCTTTGCACGTTAGAAATATTGCCGTTGGCTACGTTAGGCGGATATTTAATTACCAGAACGTACATTTAAACCCAGCGTTCCTGAATGAAGATTAGAAACATACTCATTTCGCAACCCAAGCCCGAGAGTGACAAGAATCCATACTCTGAGCTGGCCAGGAAGTACAATGTCACCATTGATTTCCGGTCATTTGTGAAGGTAGAGGGATTGACGGCAAAAGAGTTCCGTCTGCAGCGGATCAATATCCAGGACCACCGTGCCGTGATACTGAACAGCCGGAACGCGGTAGATCATTTTTTTGCATTGTGTAAGGAGTTGCGGGTAACGATATCGGAAGACATGCTGTACTTCTGCGTTACCGAAGCGGTGGCACTGTACCTGCAGAAATACATACAGTACCGCAAGCGCAAGATCTTTCACGGTCAGTCCAAGTTCGAAGATCTGCTGGACGTAATGAAGAAACATAAAGACAAAAAGTTTTTATTTGTTTGTTCGGATAAACATCAGGATAATATCACCGAAGTTCTTACCAAAAATAAATACCAGTATTCCAAAGCCATTATGTACCGCACGGTAAGCAGCGATCTGTCTGATCTTACAGACGTATGGTACGACATGGTGGTGTTCTTTAGTCACCAGGGTATCGAGTCACTATACGAAAATTTTCCTAAATTTATACAGGGAGAAAAAGTGATCGGAACTTTCGGGCTGAGCGTAAAGAAAACTGCAGAGGATGCCGGCCTGATCGTACAATGTTTTGCTCCTTCACCAAAAGCGCCTTCTATGGCTATGGCCATCGATCAGTTTTTGGCGGAACGCAACGGGAACGGTAAAGGTGCAACGGCTGCTGCAAAAGTGCTGGTAGCGCCGGAACCCAAACCGGAATCAAAAATGTCAACCAAAACCAAAAATAACGTGGCAAAAAAAGAAACAACCAAAAAGGCGGCTGCTAAGCCTGCAGCAAAAAAAGCTGCTGCAAAACCTGCAGCCAAAAAGCCGGCAGCGAAGCCTGCGGCAAAACCTGCAGCCAAGAAAGCTGCTGCTAAACCGGCTGCTAAAAAAGCAACCGCGCCTGCTAAGAAAGCTGCCGCTAAACCGGCTGCCAAAAAAGCCGCCGCTCCTGCCAGGAAAGTTGCTGCTAAACCGGCCGCTAAAAAAGCAACTGCTGCTAAAGCTGCGCCTGCTAAGAAAGCTGCCGCTAAACCGGCTGCCAAAAAAGCCGCTGCTCCTGCCAAGAAAGCTGCTGCTAAACCGGCCGCTAAAAAAGCAACTGCAGCAAAACCCGCAGCTAAGAAAGCCGCCGCTAAACCGGCTGCCAAAAAAGCTGCTGCTCCTGCCAAGAAAGCTGCTGCTAAACCGGCCGCTAAAAAAGCAACTGCAGCAAAACCTGCAGCTAAGAAAGCCGCCGCTAAACCGGCCGCTAAATCCACTGCTAAGAAGAAATAAATTAAACATACTTTACAGTGAAAGAGCCTCCGCAACCGGGGGCTTTTTTTATGTATACAGCTTAAAAAATGTTAATCACTTTATAGCGTTAAATCGTCTGTAAGGTATTGCTGTACAGGGTGTGCCGCCGATCGGAACTTTTCTTCTGCCGGGGCATATCGTCTATTTTAAAACGTTGCTCCGGAAATTATGTGATATCTTGAACTGTTTTCTATTAAACCGATTTATGAAAAAAACACTTACGATTCTCATTACTTCATTCTGCGCCCTGCTGGCAACCGGCTTTACCGCATGGGCACAACAGGTACACCCGCATTACGTGGACGGACAGATCTACCTGCGCACGCAGCGACTGCCCCTGCTCGCCGGTGAAAAAGGCATTGCCGACATGGAGAAGGCGCCGTTCCTTTCCGCGGAAATGATCTCCCGCTTTGGTATTCACAAACTGGAAAAACCGTTCTGGAGAGCAAGATCGGTAGATATTCAAACCATCTACCGCCTTCATTTTTCGGCACAGACCGAAGTGTACGAACTCATTAAGGCGCTGGAACAGCAGTCTTATATCGAGTATGCAGAGCAGGTTCCGCTTTACAAGACCACACTTACCCCGAACGATCTCGGGGCCAATAATACCAACGGCGGTCAGTGGCACCTGTGGAAGATACAGGCACAGCAGGCCTGGGATATCTCCGTGGGAAATACCAATATTACCGTAGCGATCGTGGACGATGCCATCAAAAGAGATCACCCCGATCTTTCTCCTTCCATCTGGACGAATACCGGCGAGATCGCCAACAACGGTATCGATGATGACGGCAATGGTTATGTGGACGACCGCAACGGTTATGATGTGGCCGACGATGATCCGGACGTACTGCCCAACACCAACGGCATGAGTCACGGTACACACGTGAGCGGAATTTCCGGTGCGGCTACCAATAACGGTACCGGCGTAGCGTCGATCGGTTTTGGTATTAAGATCATTCCCGTAAAATCGAGCAACCAGGAAGAAGTAATTACCGATGGCTATACCGGAATTATTTACGCGGCCGATGTAGGTGCCCGCGTTATCAATATGTCCTGGGGCGGAAGCGGCGGAGGACAGACCGGCCAGAACGTGATCAACTATGCCGTGAACGCCGGTTGTATACTGGTGGCCGCCGCGGGTAACGACGATGTGAACACACCTTTTTATCCCGCCAATTACACCAATGTGATCAGTGTGGCGAGTACTACGACCACAGACGCCAAATCCTCCTTTTCGAACTACGGTTCCTGGATCGATGTATCGGCCCCGGGTTCAGCCATACGCAGTACCTATATCAGCAGCAGCGGACAAAATACATACGCCAACCTGCAGGGTACGTCCATGGCTTCACCGCTGGTGGCGGGTCTCTGCGGACTGATGCTTTCGCACAACCCGAACATGACGCGCGCCCAGCTCGAAACCTGCCTGTATTCCAGTGCCGATCCCGTTACGTCGAACATCGGTGAAATGGGCGCCGGACGTATCAATGCCTTCAAGGCCCTGCAGTGTGTGGCTCAGTCGGCCGCAGCGCCTCCCATCAGCCAGATATCTTCGGATATACAGTCAGGCTGTGCCGGCGCCAGTATCCAGTTCATGGGGAATTCCAGCGGTGGCGCGGCTACTTCGTACCAGTGGAGCTTTCCGGGAGGTACGCCTGCTACCAGTACGTTACAGAACCCGGTGGTGACCTATAACGCCAACGGTTCGTATTCCGTAACGCTTACTACCAGCAATCAGTACGGGAACAATACCAATACACAAACGAATTACATTACCATTTCGAATGCCGCCACACAGGTGTTCTACTTCGAGGATTTCGAGTCGGCCAATCCGAACCTGAGCGTGCTGAACCCCGATAACGGTACCACCTGGACGGTTACCACCACGGCCGGGAACTTAACCGGCACGCGTTCGGCATTCATGAATTACTACAACTACAATGCGGCCGGTCAGCGCGACGGACTCATTACACCGCCGATCGACTTTTCGCAGCACGTGGCCGCACAGCTCGACTTTACACATGCATACCGCCGCTACAATACCAATTCATCCGATTCACTCATCATCAAAGTATCTACCAATAACGGAGCTACCTGGCAGCGCATCTGGCAGGCCGGTGAGAACGGAACGGGCAGTTTTGCCACGCAGACCACTTCTACCAATGCATTTACACCGGCTGTTGCGGCGGACTGGTGCCTGGGCGGAAACGTAGGTGCCAGCTGCTTTACCGTGCCGCTTACCCAGTTTGACGGGCAGCCGAACGTACGCATCATGTTCGAAGGTTTCAACAACTATGGCAACAACCTGTATATCGACGATATCAAAGTATCAGGTATCTGTAACACTACATTACCTGCCGCGCCGCAGCCTTCCTTCAATGTCAGTTCCAACAATGTATGCCAGGGACAAACGGTGAACTTTGCCAATACCACCAGCAACGCCACTTCGTACCAGTGGACCTTCCAGGGTGGTACGCCGGGAACATCTACAGTGAACAGTCCTACGGTTACCTACAACAACGTAGGTGTCTTTAACGTAACACTTACGGCTACCGGTCCGGGCGGTACGGTTACCCAGACCTTCAATTCGGCGGTAACGGTAAATGCACTGCCGAACGCGGTGATCAGCAATTCCAACGGAACGCTTACCGCTACGCCGGCCGGCATGGTATACCAGTGGTACCAGAACGGCGCTGCCATTTCGGGTGCCACGCAGCAAACGTTCACGCCTTCGTCCAACGGTTCCTATACGGTGATCATCACCAACCCGGCCAACTGTTCCAAAGAGTCGAACGCGATCGTTATCCAGCACCTGTCGCTGGAAGATGTTTCCGCACAGTTCGAGTGGAACGTATATCCGAACCCGGCTTCGGGTACCACCACCGTAAGCTGGAAAGAGAACGGCTTTGTACAGGCGGATATCCGGGTGATCGACGCTATGGGTAAAGAAGTACGCCGCGTACCTTCCGCATCGGCTTCCGGTGCACAGGTAGATCTGAACGGACTGGCTTCCGGCATGTACTTTATCGGTATACGATTCGAAGGTCAGCGCGAACTGCTGAAAAAGATCATTGTAAAATAGTATGCTTATTGATTAATATACTAAAACGGGGATCTTCGGGTTCCCGTTTTTTTATTTGATGCATATACGATATTTATGCCGGCCCGCTTTTATTTCAATGTTGTATACCTGTACAGGGTAGTGGCCTTACGGGGTAGTTTTTTCCCGGAGTCCGTAACATGGAAATAGGTTGTGGTAGAGTATCTCCGGCCATTTCTATACCGGTGTTTCTCAAGAGTTACTTCTTTTTTCCAGCCGTGGCGAAAGAGAGTTTCCCGCAGCAGTTCGCCTTTTTTATTGTAGATGTATCTGCGGGTGTCGGAAGCTGCTGTCGTCCCCGGGGTAAAATAGCGCAGCTCGAGTATATGCCCCTGGTGATCTGACAGAGATTCCGACCATTTTTGAAGTGAATCGTCGTACCCGGTACATACTATGATGTCCGGCCGGTATTCATAAACCCGTTTTGCCTGTATCCGGTTCGTATCGGTCACAGACATGATCGTTTCTTCCGAAAGACGTCGCAGGGAATCATAGGTATAATAATGCAGGCCGGGAAATACCTGTAAGGAGGATTCTATACGTGTTTTAACCAGGAGACTGTCCCTGTACGAATACGTACTGCGCCGCATGGCCTCGGGGTTATAAAGATCTTTGTGTTCAAGCTCCGCAATTTGATCCCCCGAGTAGCGGTATTCCGAAAAAGAAGAAGCTGTGTCCGCCGTCGTATAAAGCTCCATATAGCGATAGTTCTTATGTATGTACCGATCGCTGCGAAGCAGCCTGCCGGCTTCGTCGTACGTATATTTTTCCCGTTCTGTGGTATGATGGTCCAGATTGTCGAAACGCTGACGGTACGATTCGTGCCGGTAAGTTTCCAGGGCTTTACCTTCTGCACCGGATACAGTATGTACGATGGTCGTTTGCGTATATGCATCCGTTACAGGTAGCCAGGCAAAGACTGTATACAAAAGGAAACGGGAAAAAGGAAGTCGCCTTGTTCTTACCATTTCACCGCAATTTTCCCCGGTATTTTCCCATGTTCCAGGGCCTCGTGTGCCTCGGCCAGCTGTGCAATATCAAAGGTCTCGCCCTGCAGCGGTTTCAGTTCTCCGTTACGAAAAAGTTCCACCGGATTTTCCATGCATATTTTCAGCACATCGGCTTTATGGTCGGCCAGGCGTAACATATTTACCCCGATCAGGGCCTGCGATCTCATCAGGAAAGGCGCGGGGTGGTAAAAACCGAAGGAAAGTCCGAAGCGCAGCAGCTGAAAAATATTGCGCACATTGGAACCCTGCGAGCCGCCGTAGCCTACGTAACGTCCGCCGGGAGCCAGGTTTTTCATGGCATTTTTCGTATAGGAACCGCCGGCCGAATCGAACATGATGTCGATGGCTTTGGGGCCTTCGAATGTACGATACTGCTCAAAGATATCGCCTTTCGAACGGTTCAGGGTAGCGTGGGCGCCCAGCTGCATTACAATTTCTTCCTTGCGCGTGGTACTTACAATGCCGTACACACGGGCGTGACGGCGTTTTGCCAGCTGTACCAGCAGCGAACCTACGCCACCGGCTGCCGCGGTAATGATCACCCGTTCGTGCGGGTAGATACGGCACACCTCTTCGGCGCAATACCAGGCCGTAGCGCCCTGTGTAGCCAGGGCCAGTGCGGTACAGGCATCGGTATCGTCCGGAATTTTCACCACGGCGCGGGCATCGGTCACGGCAAACTGGGCATAGCCTCCGAAACGCGTGAGTGCAGTGACGCGGTCGCCTGTTTTTACGTTTGTTACGTTCGCCCCGACAGCCGTTACGTGTCCGCATACATCGTAGCCGATCACCGAAGGCATGGGCGGCGCATCGCGGTATTGTCCCTTGCGGGCCATTACATCGGCATAGTTCAGTCCGAAGGCCTCCACTTCGATCATCACAAAATGATCGTGCAGTTCGGGTAAGGGACGTTCCTGAATTTCGAAGGCTTTCCGGGGATCGCCGGTGCGTACGAGTACGGCTGCTTTCATAGGCAGAGCTTTGGTTCTTCAGCTAATATACGCTAATTTTTCAGGAATTCCCGGGCGAAATACTGCGTGCCGCCACTTCTTCGGCGGTCAGGGTAAAAATGGGCGGGGTCTTCACACCCAGCAGGTTCAGGTAAATGTACAGTTCGCCCCGGTGGTGGACCTCGTGTTCCGTCATAGCGCGCAGCCATTTGCCGGTACTGATCTCTATGCCCGCCGGTGTCATGCATTTGCGCTGCAATCCCTCGTTACCGATGTTGCGGAAGATGGCCATGGATTCCGCATGCATCGTATCGAAGTAGGCCAGCGTGTTTTCATAGCCTTTGGCATAGGAACTGTCGCAGCCCTGGTAAGCACTCGGACGGCCCTGTACCGTTTCGGCATACATGTAGCGTTCGATATTCGCAATATGCCGTATCACATCCCCGATCGTGAATTTGCCGGGCAGATAGGCCCATTCCAGCTGTTCGGGCGGTACCACGGCGATGAGCTTTTTCGTACGTTCGCGTATCCGTTCGTAATAGTCCAGGAATGTATCGATATTCGTAACTTCCATAATTCGTATTTGTCGTTTCAGGATATAAAGATCAGTGCGGAATAAGGTATTCCATCATGATGTCGGCTCTTTCGTACAGGCCTTTTTCCAGCGGAATTTCCCGGAAGCCCATTTTGCGGTAGATACCGATGGCATTGGCGAGCAGTGTATTTGAATACAGGATCACCTTATGTGCATTCATTTCCGCAGCACGTTGCAGGGCCGCCGCACAAAGTACCTTGCCGGCTCCCATGCCCCGGTATTTTTCATCTACGGCCATTTTGGTCATTTCGTAGATGCCTTCGTCCACTTTTTTCAGCGCCACCGTACCGATGATACGGGTATCCGCCGCGGCAAAAAGGATACATCCGCCGGGAGCCAGGATGTATCCTTCGGGATCTCCCAGTACACGGGCATCGATGTCTTCCACCCGGAAATACTGCTCGAGCCAGGCCCGGTTAAAACGTTCGAAATACGGCGCAAACTGCGGCCGGTAATCCAGTATTTGTATCGTTTCTGTTGACATGATCAGGTGCTTTTGTTTTTTGAAACGGTATAACCTCTGTTGATAAAGTACACGCCGCCCAGGGTGCCCAGCAGGGCCAGTGCGGTCATCATCGTTATTTTTTCATCGAGTACCACGGCGCCCAGGCCCAGCGCGATAAAGGGATTGATATACGCATATACGGAAACGAGCCCCACCGGGAGCTTTTCGAGGGCGTACAGGTAGCAGGCAAAAGCCAGCAGGGAACCGAAGGCAATGAGATAGAGCAGGGCATAGATGCTTTCGGCGGATATGGTACGCAGCTCATTCATGTTGTCGAAGAACGGGGAGGCCAGCAGCAGGGTGAGGCCGCCACTGCCCAGTTGTATGGTGGCGTTAGACAGGGCATTGCCGGGCGTCGGACGTTGTTTGGCAAATACGCTGCCTGCGGCCCAGCTGAGTCCGCCCAGGAATACGACCAGCACGCCGGCCACGTAATCGGGATTGCCCAGGTCCTGCAGGTTGTCCTTAAAGATGAGCAGTACGCCTCCGCAGCCCAGCGAAAGGCCCAGCAAGACCAGCGGGTGCGGCATTTTACGGTCGATACCCGACACAAAATTGATGCCCACCACGTACAGCGGCATTACCGAAGTGATGAGCGCGGCCAGTCCGCTGGGAATGTAACGTCCGCTCCAGCCGATGAGCCCGTTGCCCAGGCCTACCATCAGCACACCGGGAATTACCTGGCGCAGGAGTTCACTACCGCTGAAAGCCGAAAAACGACCCGTACCCTTCAGGAAAAGAAAGAGCACCAGGGCGGCCGAGGTGTGCCGTATGCCCGAAAAAAGCAGGGGCGGAAAGGTCTGCACGCCGATGCGCATGCCCAGGTAAGTGGTGCCCCACACGGTACATACAACTGCCAGGGCCAGGTACGCTTTTCTGTTTTCTCCGTTCATCATCTTAGTGTGCCTCCTGCCAGTCTAATACTACAATATGCCAGATCTGTTCTCCATCGTGATAGGAATGAATGCTGCGGAAACCGGCCTTTTCGTGTGCATGCATGGAGCGGGTGTTCTTTTCGGCGATCTCACTGATGCAGCCTTCAAAATCTGTATACAGATACGTTCGCATGGTATGGTACA
>JACVCJ010000057.1 GCA_016742095.1 Bacteroidia bacterium | reverse complement strand
GGTGTGTGAAAGGTTTATCTTAAGTAAATATCCTTCTAAATGCTCATTATAACAAGCATAGAATAAGCAATATTCCTCAACGAGATTGTTTTCAAGCCAGTAGCCAAAACATTGGTCGTTAATTCCTACGACTAAATTATTTAGTGAACCATATTGTAGAACAGTATTAAGTTGCAAAATGTTCTTTTCGTCTACATATTCAAGTCGGTTGTTAAAATCGTCCTCTATGCTGATGTTCATTTTATTTATTATAAGTGTGATATTTTGAAGTATTGTGAAAAGGAATAAAAATAGATTATGAGTTTTCTTGATATAAAGGAATTAAATGGTTAACTAATTTAATGTTTTTACAGAATTGTACAAAATAACTCAACTTTTTGTATCCTTTTACGTTACGCCAGGTTCGAAGCCTTCTGTAAAGGGTTTTTACAGCGCCCCGCCTCCAATCCCCCGCGCGGGCGCAGCGGGTAGCTGTGCGCCACGTAGTGCGCACCCTACAAGCGGAGCACGCGGCTGCCACTTCCATTGGAAAAAAGCGCCGGCCCGGGCATAAAAAAAGGGAAGACAAAGCATCTTCCCGTATATTTTGGTATATGTATCGTTTTTAGTACACCGCCTTGGCGATGTCCGCCGTTTGCTGGCCCTTGCCCATGGTGTAGAAGTGGATGCTCGGCACGCCGCTTTTTATAAGCTCTTTGCATTGCGTAACGGCCCATTCGGTGCCCAGGGCGGCCACGTCCTTGTCCGTTCTGCATTTGATGAGCTCGATGGTGAGCGCTTCCGGCAGATCTACGTGGAAGAACTTGGGCATGAATTTGATGTGACTCAGCAGCGACAAGGGTTTGATGCCCGGTATGATGGGCACGCTGATGCCGGCCTCGCGGCATTTGGCCACAAAGTCGAAGAATTTGGCGTTGTCGTAGAAGAGCTGGGTCACGATGTAATCGGCCCCGGCGTCGATCTTTTGCTTCAGGAAATGGATGTCGAGCGCCAGGTTGGGCGACTCGAAGTGTTTTTCGGGGTAGCCGGCCACACCCACGCAGAAATCGAGCGGATCGGCGTCTTTTACGTCCTCGTCCATATACAGACCGCGGCCCAGGTTGCGGATCTGCTGCACCAGCTCCAGGGCGCTGGCATTGCCGCCCTCGCTGGGTACGAAATGCGTTTCGGTCTTGATGGGATCGCCGCGCAGCGCCAGTACATTGCGTATGCCCAGGAAACTGAGGTCGATGAGGGCGTTCTCGGTCTCGTCTTTGGAGAAACCGCCGCAGATAAGGTGTGGTACCGCCTCGATATTGTACTTGTACTTGATGGCGGCGCAGATACCTACCGTGCCCGGACGTTTGCGCACGGCCACCTTTTCCAGGTAGCCCTTTTCGCGTTTTTTGTATATGTATTCCTCGCGGTGGTAGGTTACGTTTATGTAGGCGGGATCGAACTCCAGCAGGGTGTCGATGGCCTGGTAGATATGGTCGATATTTTTGCCCTTCTGGGGCGGAAGTATCTCGAACGAAAACAGGGTACTGCCTTCGCGGAATTTATCGGTCACTCTCATTATTTGCGTACATATTGAAAATCAAGCACACGATTCTCAACAGGGGCGGGGATCACCCGTTTCAGGTTGAGGGCATTGGTGTTGAGGTTGATGATCTTATAGCCCGTAGTGTCGTTCAGGTTATCGAGATACAGGGAATCGGTGCCCGGTGAAAAGAACCAGCGCCCTGTGGCGCCCTGCAACTGTTCGTTATTGTCTACAAAAGAGTAGGTATACGAACGGTCCTCGAAATAGGAGATCGTGTAGTTTTTGAACTGCTGATCAAATACTTCGGTAGAGTCTTCGGCGTTTACGATGAATTTTTTCAGCTGCCAGCCGCCCAGCAGTTTTTTGGACTTGAGGTCTTCGCGGCCGCAGGACAGCACCAGCAGTGCGAATGGCAAAAGATATAGTAGCGTTTTTTTCATCGATCTATCTGTTTCGGAGCTTCGAAATGCAGCAGCATGGGACAATGGTCGCTGTGCCTCGCCTCGGGTAAAATTACGGCTTTTTTTAATGCGGACTTTAATTTTTCGTTCGCAAAAATATAGTCGATACGCCAGCCCTTGTTATTGGCCCGGGCATTGGCGCGCATGCTCCACCAGGTGTACTGGTGCGGTTCCTGGTTGAACAGGCGGAAACTGTCTACATAGTCCTTTTCCAGGAAAACGTCCATCCAGGCGCGTTCTTCGGGCAGGAAACCGCTCGACTTTTTATTGCCAACGGGGTCGTGGATATCGATGGGCCTGTGGCAGATATTGATATCGCCGCATATGAACACCGGGGCGATCTGTGGCTGCAGCTCGCGCATGTAGCCGCTGAAAAAGTCCAGGAACTGCATTTTAACGTCCTGGCGTACATCGCCGGAACTGCCCGACGGGAAATAGGTGCTCATGATCGAAAAGGTACCGAAATCGGCCCGCAGTACCCGGCCTTCGGCGTCGAACAGGGGATGACCGCAGCCGAACGAAACGGCTTCGGGCTTGCGTTTGCTGAGCAGGGCCGTGCCGCTGTAACCCTTTTTCTGTGCGGGATACCAGTGGCAATGATAGCCCAGGGCCTCAAACAGGCCCACGTCGAATTGTTCGGGATTGGCCTTGATCTCCTGGAAGCAGATAAAATCGGCGTCCACGGCGCGCAGCCAGTCCACCAGGCCCTTGTTCATGGCCGAGCGTATACCGTTTACGTTGTAGGTAAGGATCTTTAAGGTGTCGGGAGTTTCCATAATTTTTTATACAAGTTGAAGTTCGATACCCGCCAGGTACAGGATGATAATAAGGCCGCCGGCCAGGATGCGGTACCAGCCGAACCATTTAAAGCCGTACCGGGTAAGAAAACCGATAAAGAAACGGATGGCCAGCATGGCTACAATAAAGGCCACGATGCAGCCCAGGAGGATCAGTCCCCAGCCGCCGTCGGGTATGGACTGCGTTTCGTCGGTCAACATTTTAAGTACTTTGTAGCCGGTAGCGGCCATCATGGTGGGTACGGCCAGGAAAAAGGAGAACTCGGCCGCACTTTTGCGGTTCAGTTTCTGGGTAAGTCCGCCTATGATGGTAGCCGCCGAACGCGATATGCCGGGGACCATGGCCAGCACCTGGAAAAAACCGATCACAGCGGCATTCTTATACGTAGGCTCTTTATCCGCTTCGTTTTCATTGCGGGCAAAGATACGGTCCACGAACAGCAGGAATATACCGCCCAGGAACAGGTTGATGCCCACTACCACGGGCGTTTCCATGGCCTTTTCGATCCAGTCGTTGAGCAGCAGCCCGAAGACCATGGCAGGAACGAATGCGATAAAAAGTTTAACGTAAAACTGTATATCTTTAAAGAACCGCTTCCAGTACAGAACTAGTACGGACAGTATGGCGCCGAACTGGGTAATGATCACGAAGTTCTTCATCAGCGCGTCGGGCTCCACGCCCATCAGTGCCGATGCAATGATCATGTGTCCCGTGGACGAAACCGGCAGAAACTCGGTAATGCCTTCTACAATGGCCAGGATAACGGCCTCTAGCCAGGTCACGGTAAGCGTTTAGTTTTTGGATTTAAGCATGATGCCTACACCGGTAACGGTAAACCCGGCCAGGATCAGCAGGGGCGCTACGGTGATACGTGTGCTGCTGAAGATCTCGGGATTGAACACGTGCGGGTCCTGTGAACCGCCGCCGGACATCAGTACAAAGCCTATAATAACCATCAGTACACCGCCCAGGATCACGGGAACGCCTTTTTTGGAAAGGGCGAAACCGCCTGTACGTACTTCGGATTGTTTTTCTTGGTTTTCCATGTTACAATAAGTCTACGGTTTTGGCCCTGAGGTAACGGTTTACGGCAAACCAGGTGCTGATCACGGCAATGCCGATACCCAAAGCCGCAACGAAAATAAACAAAATACCGAGTTTTTCCATACCGATCTCCGGTAAAATTTCGGCAAAGTTTCCGCTCAGCTGCCGGATGCCTGCATACAGCAGTGCATTGGCCAGTACCGAGGACAGAAACCCGATGAACAGGCCCTGCAGCAGGAAGGGTTTGCGGATATACCCCCGGCGGGCACCTACCAGCTGCATGGTTTTAATAAGATGACGGCGCGAATACACCGAAAGACGGAAGGTTACATTCACCAGCACCAGCACAATGAACAGGAAAAGTCCGCATACGGAGGCCAGCACCAGCATAATACCGTTGATGTTACGCAGCGCTTCGGCCTGCAGGTTGCGCTGCCGCGATACTTCAATAAGCTGTTCGCCCAGCATATCGGTAACCCGGCTCTCAAAGTCAGACATGGCCTCTTCGTTCACCGCTTCCGGCTTCAGTTTTACCTGCAGACTGGGTGGAATGGGATTGTTTTCGAGTACGGAAAAGAATTCTTCGCCGTTCTGTTCCACCATGCGTTCTTTGGCCTGTTCGGGCGAAATATAGATCACCTCGCGCACCGTTTCGATGCTTTTTACGGCCTGCACCAGGCTATCGGGCGCCTGGCCTTTGGGATCGATGTTCAGGAACAGGTCGATGGCAAATTTTTCTTTTACATTATTTACGGCTTCGTTTACGGAAAGCAGTATGGTACCGATAATGCCGGCGGTAAAAAGTACCAGGGAGGTTGCCAGTATGGTGGCGGCAAAGGCTGTGGTAAGCCCTCTTCTGCGTTTTTTTTCAATGTCTTCGGCCATATCATTGCGAAGATACGCCTGCTGCCGGGCACCCGGAGCGGTATGGGCAAGAAGTTTTCAACGAAGGGACGTGTATTGAGCCGGGCCCGCCGCAACCTGTATTTTAGTACGATACTATGCTGGTATTCAGAAATGTGTTATTTTATAGACTTTAAATCTCTGTTTTTCTTTTGGATTCCCGTAAATAACAATTAGTTTTGACTAAACTTACCTTGCATGCACTCCGGATTTAATTCTCTACTCAGAAGTTTTGCCGTTCCCGTTCTCGTACTGGGCATCGGCCTGCTTACGGCCTGTGGCGGCGGACATAAACCTTCGGATTACGTTCGTTTTATCGAAGATCCCGCCAACGGTTTTGTACAGTCGGCAACCAAAGGCAGTACCTCGCTGGAATGTATTTACCTGCCCACGGACTATATGGCCGTACAGTACTTTAAACGCAATGACATCGATCGTTCGGAATACGAAAAAGTGAAGAACGATATGAAAAATACGCTCTATTTCAAGATCATTATCCACGGACTGAAAGATATGCAGGTGCCGCAGGGCTATTTCGATTTCGGTTTCCAGCAGCAGATCGAAGGCACACTGGCCGGGGCCGACCTGAAACCGGCCTTTTACCTGCCCGAGCCCGACAATACCATGAAAGACGAAAAACAGATACTGATCGGTTTCCCGGTAGAGAAAACACCGTCCAAATGCGATATCACCATCCACTGGATCGATGAAACGGACGTATTCTTCTCCTTTACGAAACTGAACGAGAACCTGCCTTCCGTAAAAATATAGACAGATATATTAAATTCATAATTTACCTGAGATTCTCTTTATGAAAATGAAAAAAACACTCCTGCTCTTTGTAAGCGTACTGGGGATTGCTTTCCAGGTACAGGCCGGTCCCTGGGACGAGCTGAACGAACTGAACGAAAAATACGCGAAGGCCTCTTCGTACTATACCCGCATCCGCTACACCCTGATGGATGCCGATAATCCCTCTACCCTGATCGATGACCGCAACGGGGAGGTAAAACGCAGTCCGCTGGGGATCTATAATAAGCTGGACCAGCTGGAATACGTGGTGAACAAGACCTATGCACTGCTCATCAATCACGACCTGCAGGAATGCGTGGTGCAACGCAATACGGCCATGGAAAATCCCAATTCCGAAGGTACGGACTACACCTGGATCAATACCCTGCTGAAACAGAATAATGTTATGTATTACGTAACAGCGGATGTACAGGGACAGAAAGCGTTCCGTATCGATTTTAAACACAATGTAATGCTCAAATACCGGTACATTGATATTCATTTTTCACCGGAAAAAATGGAGGTGACCAGAGTGAAGATGTTCTACCGGCACGACGCCTCGTTGTACGGGCTGGAAGGGGCCTACACGCCGCTGATGGTGATGGAGTACAGCTCCCAGAACTTCGCCCCCGTATTTACGGAAAAGGATTTTTCAGAAAAGAATTATGTGAGCATTAACGGCAATAAAGCCCAGGGAGTGAACAGCTGTAAGGATTACAGCATCCTGCTGGACATCGCCGAGAAGAAGTAATCTATTTAAAAGCATAAAAACAAAGAGTGAGATACGCTGCGGCAGATCTCACTTTTTTTATGCAAAGTTGTCACGCAGCAGGCAATGATCCCGGTTAAAGCCTGTACGTACGAACCGTTCAGCTCAGCCCTGCGGGCAGTACCAGGCGCACGGTTACGCCGCTGCCTCCGTCTTCGGTCCGGTGGTCGGTAAGGGTAAGGAGGAAGGGCTGCCGGTACATATCGCTGAGTATCTGCAGACGCTCCCGGATCATGTCCAGGCCCATGCTGTGATGCATATCGGGCTGAGGCTCGCTGCGGGGGCTGAACCCGGGGCCGTTATCGCGGACCGTTACCACCAGGTTGCCGGCTTCGCGGCTGAAGCGGATGTCCACCCGGCAGATGCCGCCGCCCGGGGTGATCCCGTGCTTGATGGCGTTCTCCACCAGGGGTTGTATCAGCATGCCGGGCAGGGAAACGGTTTTCAGGTCCAGTTCCGGATCGGTCTGTATGCTGTATTCGAGCCGCTGACCGAAACGCAGCTTTTCCAGTTCCAGGTAATTGCGTATATAATCGGTCTCGGTCTCCAGCAGTATCAGCGGGTCCCGGCTGCTTTTTAGGCTGCTGCGGATCATCCGGGAGAACATGCTGAGGTATTTGTTGCCCTGGTAGGCATCGTGTTCGTTCATGAACTGTTGTATGGCATTGAGCGCATTAAAGATAAAATGCGGGTTCATCATGGCCTGCAGGGCTTTGATCTCGAGCGAGGCGATGCGCAGTTTCATTTCGTTCTCGTGCATCTGCCGTTTCCGCAGCCGGCTGGCGTAACCCAGTGTAAGCACAATTACGGTGAGGGTAATGAGGCAGTACAGCAGTACCTGCACGCGTGTCTGCCGGAAGAAAGGAACGGGTACCTGTAATTGCAGGGTGCTGATGGCCGACCAGGGACTCAGGCCCTTGCGACAGCGGAGTTGCAGGGTCTTTTGGCCCTCGAACTCAATGGGAATGGTAAACTGCGGACTGCCGGTCTCAATCCAGGACTGGGCATCGTCGAAGCGGTAGGCAAAAACGGCCGCTGAATTATGCTGCAGGTCCAGTGCGGCACACTGCATGCGTATTTCGCTGCTGCGGGGGGTAACTGTATGGTCTGTGCCGGAGATATCCAGCGTTTACCCATGCTTTCCACACTGTGTATGAACAGCCGGGGAGCCTTTCTCCGGCGGAAAAGCCGGCTTTTTTCCAGTTTCTGCAGTCCATATTGCGTATATAGATAGAGGAAATGGGTGTCGGTACAGAAAGCCAGTACGTCGTCCGAAAGCAGTCCCGAACTTTTATCGATGAGTTGTTTCAGCCGCAGCTGCCGGTCCCGGATATCAAAAACGGCCAGTCCGGCCGTGCCCGATATCCAGAGTTCCGACCCGATGATGCGGGCCTTGCGGATAAGTGCCTTGCGCAGTTCAGGGCTGCTCAGCACCTGCACGATACGGGCATCTTCATCGCAGAGCGCCAGGCCCTGTCCGTCGCCTACCAGTATGTACAGGCCTTGTCCGGCGTCCAGTATGTGCAGGATACGTTTCTGCAGGAAGGGATGCGCCGGGGTTGGCAGCGCACGGCCATCGGGAGCCAGCAGGTGCAGCCCGTTCAGGTCGGTATAGATCAGTCGTCCCGAAGCGGTTTTACATACGCTGTACTTGCGCACGGGGCCTTCCTGCGGTTCGGGGACCAGCACACGACGTTCTCCCGTTCGTGTATCGTAATCCACTACTTTTATATTATCGTTGTACGTAAGCAGTCCGTTGGGGTTGAAAGAAGTGCCTTTCAGGGCCTTGGCTTCGAAGCGGTGCAGTTGCGGCATTTTCTTTTTATCGTACCATGCCCGCAGGTGATAGCCGCCGGCTTCGCTGCCCACGATATAACTTCCTTCCTGTGTGTCGTCCCTGAAGATCATCAGGGCAGGCAGAAAGCTCTGTGTACCGGTGACGGAGATACTGTTCAGCAGGTGTAAGGTGCTGTCGAACACGCCGATGCTGCTGTTTTCGAAACCGGCCAGCAGCAGCCCGTTACCGATATATTCCAGCGCAGTGATCATTTTACCGGGCCATTCGTTGCGCGGGGTTACAGCGAGTGCATTCCGCCCGGACGGAGGAAAATAGAACAGGCCGCCGGTCAGCGAAGGTATCCACATACCACCTTCCCTGTCTTTGAGGAAGGTGCTGGGGGCCATTACGCCCCGGAACGTTTGTGTCAGTGTGTAGCGACCCTGTTGGTCCATGCTGTATTCCAGCACACCGTTGTCGTGTGTGAGCAGGTAGAACTGATCGTGCCGTTTCATCTTGAAGCGGGCGGTAGTGGGCACGCTGTCGGGCCAGGGCAGAATAAGGTCGTTGCAGCCGTTGCAGTAGCGCCGTATGCCTTCCCGGGCATGGTAATAAAAGCAGGAGTCGATGGGCCAGAAGTTGGAAAGTATCCTGATGCCCGTGTCGCAGAGCGCCCCGTTCCGGTAGATATGATACCACATATATCTGTAGCTGTCCCGGCCATGTTCCCAGTAGGCGAACATGGGTTCCGGCACTTCGCGGGCGCCAAGGACTCCCTGCGCAGGTGCATGTATACGTATGGTATGCCCGTTCTGCCCGTGTATGTGTATGGTATCGTCGCGGGTCTGGTAAAATCCCAGCGGGATATTCCGGAAACGCACTTCTGCAAGTACCTTGTGATTCCCGGGATGCATAAAACAGCCCTTTTCATAAAAGGCGATGCGCCCGTTGTAACCCTGGAACCAGATGCGCCCGTAGCGGTCTTTGTTCAGGCGGATGATCTCGTTATCGGGCAGCCCGTCTTCGACACTAAAAGCCTGGAAATGCGTACCATCGAAGCGGTATACGCCTATCAGGGAGCTGAGCCAGATAAAGCCGTCGTTATCCTGCAGGATATCGTACAGCATATTGGTATTGAGTCCGTCGGCCGTGGTATATTGTACATAGCTGCCAGGCTGCGCCCGGATGTTTTTTATGAATATACTAAAAATAGCTGCAAGAAGCAGTACAGGCAGGCTCCGATTCATATTTTAAGACGTTTGCAGAGCTCGATGAACTGGGGAAGTTTGCGGCGGCTCACCGGTATGTCGTGTCCTTCGGTCAGGTGTGCGGTGTGGCCTTCGCGGTAGGAGTACCCTTTCAGGTAACGTATATTGATGATATAGGATTTATGCGAACGGAAAAAGAGCTGTGGTGGCAGCAGTTCCTCATAAAAACCGATCTGTTTGGCCGACATGATCTTTTTGTGCCCCTGCAGGTGAAAAGTGGTGTAATTACCGTCGGCCTGTGCAAAGAGAATATCCTCCCCGTTGAGCAGGTTAAAGCCGCTGCCGTGATTTACCATCAGTTTAATTTCGCGCGGGTCGTTCTCTTCGGTATGGGCCTGTATGCGTTTTTCTTTTTCCAGGAGATCGCAGCCTTTTTTCACGGCCAGTTTCAGTTCGTCGATATCCACCGGTTTCAGCAGGTAATCGAGTGCGCCTGCTTTCAGGGCCTGCAAGGAAAACTCTTCGTGTGCGGTCACAAAAATGAGCGCTTTACCGGAGAGGATGGTCTGTATACGTATGTCGAAACTGGTATGATTACCGAGTGCCACATCAAAAAAGAGAAAATCAGGGGCATTTTTTTCAATGATCCCGGCAGCACTCTGTATGTCGGCAGCGGTGTAAATGTTCTCAATTTCAGGACAGTAACGGCTCAGGAGTCCGTGAAGAGTTCTGCGGGCGGCTTCTTCATCGTCGAGGATAAGTGCTGAATACATAGGTCCGTTATGGGTTTAAGATAGACGCCGGTGCAACAGGTATTTCAGTATCCGTAAACGAAGGGTACAGAAGCCGGAAAGACAGTTGTGCGCCGGATGTACATACTTACAAATTTAATAAAATAAGCGACCCTGACAAATACGTTTATTATGCATATATATACGTTGGTTGATTAAAAAATGGGAAAAGAAGCCGCGGGAGAAGCGGTGAAACCGGGCGGACACATCGAAAAACCGGTATTGCAGTATATCTGCAAGGGTAAAGAACCGGCCGATAAAAGGATAAGATGGTCTTTCTTCTACGAATTATCAAAACCCTGAGCGCATTCCCTTTTTTCGTATATTGAATGCATGAATGCCAATGATCCACTTCTTGCAGATATCCGGCAGAAACTGGCCGACATGCTGAACGAACGTCACTGCAGCAGCGGGCATTTCCGTATGGAACGCCCTTCATCGAATATGCTGCTGACCATGCACGGCGAACGGCCCGATCTGCCCAGACCCGTATTCTTCTGGGAATGGCCCAACCCGGTAAAACGAAGTATATCCGTTTTCCTGGATGCCAACCCGGATGTGGCGATGCTGGAGATGAAGCTGGACCTGGCACGGAATACCATGGAGGTATATACGCAAAGCCGTGCGGAATACAATGCACACAGGGAAAAAGAAGCGCAGCAGCGGCAGGCGGAACTGCAACAGGCACAGCTGGAAAAACGGCGGGAACTGGCTACGCACACACAGCCCTATGGCCCCGAACTGGCCCTGCGCGTAACGGAACAGCTGCTCAAAGGCTATTTCCTGGGCTACGGACACCGGGATTACTGCGGCACCGGGCTGGAACGGAATGACAAGGGACAGATCGTATATGGAGAAATTTACGACGGCGGCATGATCCTGCCCATACAGGTCTTTGAAACGTCGGGAGCCTTTGCCGAATGGCTGGCCCTGCAATCCGACGCCTCTATGGCCCGGCTCGATTCCACGGAGCCTTTTTACTGGAGCAACCAGACCATTACGGCGCAACGCCTGCGTGAGTTTGCGGCCTTTACCCCGGGCAGTTTACAAAGGGGCGTTTAATTCAGGAAAGTACGTGTAATCCTTCTTCCATTTCGCCCCGGCGGAAGCGGTTCACCATTTCGTGCGCCAGGCGCGTGGGTTCGGGCAGGCGGTATTTACCCGTGCAGAGGCGAATGATGTCCAGGCTGTTCTGCATGCCCAGTCCGTGCCCCGGAGACACAAATACCGGTAATGTATTGTTTTTGCTGCGGTAGGCCCAGGCAATGGTTTCGGAGCCGTCCATCACGGGGCTGTGATCGCCGCGCATGGGACCGGGCTCCATAAATTTACCAAAGAGTATTTTCTTGGCACAACCCATCGAGGGCTGCCCTGTAAGCGTACCGAAATGCGCCGCAATGCCCATACGCCGCGGATGCGCGATACCATGCCCGTCTACCACCAGCAGTCCGGGTTTCACGGGCATACGTTCCCAGGCCTGTACCAGGGCAGGCACTTCGCGAAAGGCCAGGTAACCGGGCACATAGGGAAAATGCGTCTCTGCCTTTACCAGCGAGCAGGCCAGGGGCTGCAGGGTAGGGAAGGAGAGCATAATGATGCCCGCATAAATAGTGGTACTGTATAGGTTCAGCGAGATATCGGCGCCGGCAATGGTCTGTATGTGCAGGTCGCGCTCGGCTACGTCCAGCTTGCTGCGGAGTTCGTTCTGTATACGTGTGGCTTCAGGGATCCGGATATCGTCGTACAGTTCTGGCATGTGTATACGTTTTAAGTCGGTACAATACCTAAAGATACGAAAAAAAAGGGAGATATTGCTTTACTACAGGCCCGAAAGATAAGCCTGCAGCCTTTGCAGGTTCTGCTTTTGTCCTTCTTCGGCCTTATGGGCTTTCACGATAATGTCGCGCAGTTCGGGCGTGTCGAATACCATGGCCCATTCCAGCTGCGTATATTCTTCGTCCGGCTCAAACAGCACGGTGGTCATAAAATGCGGGTTAAAGTGCTCAAATACGATTTTACGCAGCGGCACAATTTCCAGGAAAGTACTGCGGTTGGGGTAGTTGGTACCGTCGGGACCGTGAAGGGTCAGGCGCCATTCCCCGCCTTCACACAGGTCCATCTGGTGTATGGTGCTCGTAAAGCCGTCGGGGCCCCACCAGTGCGTAATGTGTTCGGGTTGGGTCCATACGGCCCACAGTTGTTCCACAGGCGTTTTAAAGCGGTGCCGGATGCGTATTTCGCGGTCTGCGGTATTTTCCATATTCAGCGGGTTTTCAGTTGTAAAAGAAAATTTTTCAGTGCTTCTTCCAGGCTGTTTTGTGGCTCCCGTACGCGCAGGGATTGCAGCAGTTGGCCGGCAGCGATACGCGGCTGCGGGTTCCAGCGCCGGTCTTCATCGTATATGTGTGTATCACTTTGGGTTTGGGCCAGACTGATGGCCAGTGCGGCGGCCAGTGCATACTTCAGGGGGTTATCCAGTGCGGCGCGCATGGTGATGAAGGTCTGCCAGCCTTCTTCTTCCGGGGCTTCATAGCCGGGTACGGGCCCGGTGTACAGCATGGTAAGCTCCACGATATCTTCCGGAAAGTGTGTACTGTATACGGTAGTGGCAAGGTTGCGCTGTTGTTCCGCGGCAGGGAAGGGCTGGGCGCACTTCAGTCCGAAACCGGCATCCGTCCCCAGCAGGGTACAGAGGCAGGCTTCGGTATCTGCCAGCAGCCGGGCCGGATCCTCGGCTTTGTCCATGCGTATACTTAGATCAGAGGCCATGAAGATTTGGTATAGTTATTCTGTTCATTGCTCAGGCTAAAATAACAAATAACGTACAGCCCGGCGGACATACCTGCGGGAAAATTTCCTAATATTGAACAGACAGAAAGCCATATCACAAAACATACCCAACGAAAATCAACATCCCGAACCGTTGTTCCCTCTGGCCACAGAGCAGGAGTTGGCGGAATACGTACATTACCTGGAACAACATGTACGCGCAGATTTTGCCGACAGTACCGGGGAAGGGCTGCCTCCGGCCGCTACAGCCGGGAAAAGCCGTGTATACCTTCCCGTGCTCGTCATATTATCCGCCCTGGCTGTTACCGGCATTAACCTGCGTACGGCAGAAGAACATGCCGCCTACAAGGCAAAGGTAGAACGCAACCTGTCACTGGCCCGTGCCGGCCGCTACAGCGAAATGGACGTCAGCGGCTGGGAGACCCCGAGTATACGCTGGAACAGCTGCAAAACGAACTCATCGCTCTAAAAAACCGGCAGCTATTACAAACGGGCCTGGATACGGACTGCTGCGTGAAGGTGTACCTGGAAATGGAATACACCAAAGACATGCTGATGCCCTTTCTGCGTATGCTGAAACGGCTCGGGATCGGGTATGAGCAGGTGTATTCGTAGTGTTTTTCTTGTCTTTTATTTCAGCTTTTTCAATGCGTTATGTTCCAGAAGGGAGCGCATCTGGGTAATGGCGGCCCTGTTCAGCTGCATAAGCCGTTTGCCCTGTGGCAGTCCCTGTTGTATCAGCAGGGCATTGATGCTTTCCAGGTTACTCAGTACCACCAGTTGTTCTAAAGTGGCTTCGTCCCGTATATTGCCTTCGCTACCCGGGTTGCGCTTTCTCCAGGTTTTGGCGGTGATCCCGAACAGGGCCACATTCAGCAAATCGGCTTCGCTGGCATATACCCCGTCTGCCTGTTGACTGGTAACTTCTTTCGGAATTAAGTTCTCTTTTATGGCATCGGTATGTATCTGGTAATTTACTTTGGCCAGGGTGCGCTGCAGGTTCCAGTCCACTTGATTACGGTGATTGTCTTCGCTTTTGAGGCGCTTAAACTCTGTGATCAGGTACAATTTGAATTCAGAAGATATCCAGGAGGCAAATTCAAAGGCAATGTCAATGTGTGCAAAGGTACCGCCATATCGTCCCGATTTAGAACTGATGCCAATGGCTCCCGTACTCGCGATCCAGCGTTGAGGAGACAGCACAAAATAATTGGTTCCGGCCTCACTTCTAAACCTACCGAATTCGAGGGGGTTAAAATCGGGGTTATGTAAATTTTCCCATAACCCTAAAAAATCAATGGTGCTTTTGCTTCTCATCCAGTTGTTGATGATGGAAAAGGGCTCTGCGGTATTCCTGTATTTTGCAATATCGGTCAATGATATGTATTCGCCGATCTCTTTCTGAACTACACTGATCTCCGTTTGCTGAACCACTATTTTCTTACTTTTTGCCATATGCATTTTTGGTAAATTTGATATCGCCCAAAGCAGAACGGCCGTTACAGAACGACGCTTGATAAGGGCTGAGTATCCGGTTTGTATGGAATGGCCAAGATATCCTGAATGCAGTAAAGAAAGTAGCTGCTTTTTCTGTAAAATGTTTAGCCTGAATTTGTCCTGTGTAAAAGTCAGGATGTTTGCCTTGCCGGAGAATTTGTAGAGGTGTCGCTTCCTGTGTGTTGTTATACAAAGGAGTCGAAATCGGCCCCTTTAGATCCGGAATGGTTTCCTTGCTGCGCCGGCATTTCTAAACCTACCGAATTCGAGAAGTTTAAAACGGGAAGGTCTGCGGCTTTGTGCGGGAAATATTTTAATTCCATCGGATTCGATGGGGTTACAGGTGGTAAAAAGCGTGCGGCGCACCTATCCGGTGGAGCTTTGTCCGATGCTGTAACGTATGGCCTCTTCCAGTACCGGCAGGTCTATATCTTTCAGCGCGTTGAAGGCAATGCAGTAGCCGGTAACCTTTGCCTTGCCTATGCGGGTAGTAAAATGCTGCGGCAGGTATTGTTTATCCTCCAGGCCCATAATATATACGGAGATGCCTTTGCTGTTGCCGCTGAGACCTACCTGATAAAACTCCTTCGCCGTACCGTCTTTATAACGTATGGTAAACTGACCGTAGCCAATATTGGGATTGCTGACAACCTTGCCGCTCTCGTCTGTACCATCCAGGAACCACAGTTTGGCATTGGGCAGCAGCTGCAGCATACGTTGATGCAGAGCCAGCAGGTCTGTGCGTTTGGGTTCTTGCTGGCTGGCGAGGTAGGCGTTGATCTGGTCCTGTATGTGCATGGGAAGGTAAGTTAGGGATTTACTTTGTTACATTACGAATTTTAGCGAATTCGGGCGATGGCGAAGCAACAGGATAATCTAAAAATATGTCTACTTTACCCGTTTTTCTATTGCACTTTTTAAGTAATATAGCTCTTCAAATTGATTTATTTTAGCAAGTCTGAAATTAAAAGAGTTAACATCCCTACGAGAGATGTTGAATGAATATTCAATTTGAGTCTTAAAGAATTTAATAATATATTTGCCAGGTATATGT
>JACVCJ010000056.1 GCA_016742095.1 Bacteroidia bacterium | reverse complement strand
AATTTTAAAAGTGACGTATGAGATGCACTAAGCACAGAAATATTGAAACGGAAATGTTTTGAATTTTCCTGAATGTTGCTGATAAACAAATGTATTTTTGTAGCAGTGACCACCTGATTTATTTATTCGAAATAGCTCCGGTTTTTAATAAACACACTGGCTTTCTCATAGAAAAAAGTGGACAGGAGATTAATGAGAAAGGAAATAATCAGTTCGATAATACTCATGTTATTTTAAAAGTAATGATAAGCAGGGAAAAAATGCGCACACTGTTAAAAAAAACAGAGCAGGAACTGATTTCGGAACAGAGTGTGTCTCATTTGTTGAATGTAGATAAAAAGCAGGTGCCGGAAATACTACGTCACATGGAAGACCTGGGATTTATAGAAACAGCAGATGTGCAGGGGTACTGGGTCGTATCTTTAAGAGGAAGAATGCTCGTGCATAAACCTATGCCGAGAATGTATAAGACTGATACCATTGAAAAGCACCTCGAGAAGCTTAAGGAGCGGGCCGAACAAATAAATGCTTCTACCGATTATCCTCATTACGTAGTTTGTATAAAAATGGGAGGAACCGATCCTTTTTCACAACGCAGCAAGGCTATTGAACTGGGGTATACATTAAGCCGAAAGAAAATATCGGATTCCGAATACGACAAACGGTCCGATAAACTGAGACTGAAATCCACCAAGGTATTGGGCAATATAGTTGAATATTATATGTATCCTCATGAAGCAGTCCGTGCATTTTTACAATCCGGAGTGCATGCATTGAAACTGCGGGAATATACGTCTGAAGATATAAATTACCTTGACGGTCTTATTTTCTGGTCCTGCAATCCCGAGACCATAAAATAGTTTCTTCGCTGAGACGGGGATTAGTCCTTTATTTACTTAAATCATTCAATATTGTTTTGGATGGCGCTATAGGCATATTTCAGTACAACGGGTATTTCTGTCCGTTTTTAAAATCCATTATTTATGCTCTTACCGGGCCTGTTTTTATGTTTCAATTTTGTCTCATCAAAAGCTTTTGAAACGGTGGAGCAGAACCCACTCTAAAAAACGGGCTGACTGTAACAGTTTAAAAACAGGGCGCATTCTGAAAAGCCATACGAGTAAGAACCCGTTAATTAAAAAACCATATGTTAGCTACGTACGAATTCACGGAAGAAGATGCCCGGAAATTAGGAAGCCAGATCTCCGGCTCCAAAAGTTTCGGTCCCCTCACCATCACTTACAACATCGACCTTTCCATCCCCCAGATCAGCGGTAATGCCACTATTTACGGCGTTTCCATCGGAAGCATCCTGATCAACCCGCAGCACCCTTCAGTTACCCTGGGCGGAAGTGTGGGCATTGCCAAGGCCGAGGTTACACTTACCGCAGACTTCAGTGCCAAACAGCTGGATTACGATGCAGACGTGGAAATATTCCACCATACCGTATACTCCGGCAAGGGCGTGCTGTTCAGCTGGTAGGCGATCGCCGCAGGCTGTGTAAGCAATTTTTCCTGTGCCGGGCGGTAGTACCACAGACCCTGGAGTCTTTACTCCGAAGTAACGATCATTTACGACCCGACACACCTGTCGGTCACGAACGCCGGGACACTGGGAAACAGGGAACAGAACCCGCCTTAAAACGGGCTGGTCCCAGGAAGCCATACACCGCTTGCGAACTTATATCACATTAACTACCATAACCGGGAATGAAGTATATTCTTTATTCCCGGTTTATTTTTAAACGGGATCTGTTTTCTGCAGGTCAAAGGTAAAACGCCTGAAGGGTCAGAAATTTTATCACATTTCTGAAAAATCTGCTGCCGGATGCTAAAGCCGAAGCTCTATTTTGCGGTGTTTTATATCCCTGACCGGGTTAAATACCCGCATTGTATGCCTATGAAAAATATCACTTTTTTCCTGTTTTTAGTACTGCCTTTTGCTGCTGCGGCACAGCTTCCCTTAGTGAACGGGTGGACGCAGTTCAGCGCCGGTGCCGATACCCGCATCCTGTATGTAAGCGATACGGACGGAAACGACGCCACGGCCCAGACTTATACTGCCGGAGCCCCCGAAGTGGGTGCAGATCCGTTTGTTCCGGCCGGAGCCGTGCAGCCCTATAAAACCATTAATGCGGCCCGGGCACAGCTACGCAATGGCTTCCCGGACTGGATCCTGCTGAAAAAAGGCGATGTGTTCACGGATCAGCATTTCGGTACCCTGAACATCAGCGGTAAAAGTGCTACAGAGCCTATGCTCATCGGCAGTTACGGAACGGCCGGTGTACGTCCGCGTGTACATACGGGCGCAGCGCACCTGGTAGCTTTTTCCGGGGCTGCTTCCTATATCGCCATCAGTGGACTGTATGCCGAACCGCATACCCGCACGGGAGCGGATGAACCCAGTGCCGTGTATATTCTGAATGCACCTTTCCGTTCCTTCCTGGTGGAAGATTGTTATTTTAACCGCTTCAGCATGCAGATCGTTGTGCAGGACTACAGCGGATCGCCCGCATATACACACATAGGTTTCACGGCCCGGCGGAATATCATTGCAGACGGCTACAAAACCGGTGGTGGCGGCGGTGGCGTGTATATGCACCGTGTGGACAGTATCCTGTTCGAAGAGAACCTGATCGATCATAACGGCTGGAATGCCGGTCTGCCGGGAGCCGAAGCTTCCGGATTCAGTCACAATACGTATTTTCAGTCCAGCTGTGCCCACCTGGTCTTCCGCAACAATATCGTATCCCGGGCATCGGCCGTGGGCATCGGGGCCCGCTGTGGCGGCAGGATAGAGAATAACCTGTTGCTGGCCAACCCGCGCAATATTTTCATCGGTTCGTTCGATCCGGGGCAGATCAACTGGCCTGCCGAAGGCGTGGCCGGAGAGGTATGGAACAACGTAGTGCTGGGCGCCCGTGCCGAAGCGGCCTTTGACGCCGGCAACGGCATTACCGTAGACCGTGTGCGGAATGTAGACGTCTACCGCAATGTCGTGGCGCATTTTACGGATACCAGTACCTACAATACGGCCATCGGCCTGGACCATATCGATAATGTAAACCTCCGGAAAAACATCATCTACCGCTGGGGCAATAACCGGATCTCGGGCTTTGACATGGCCGGCGGTATACAGTTCGGCGGCAACAGGGCCGGTACAAACCGCATCGATTCCAACGATATACAGCTGCTGAATCCGCAGGGATACTGCGTACAGACCAATGGTTCTTTTGCAGATCTGGCTTTCAGCGCCAATCGCTACCACAATGTGACGGCCGCCGGGGACTGGTTCGGCGCGGGTGATTATGCAGCCTGGCTTTCGGCCAGCGGGGAAACGGGCTCTGTGCAGGAACAGGTTTCGTATACGGATCCCGAAAGAAATATTGCTTCGTACCTGGCCACGACCGGACAAAGCGGTTCGCTGCCGGAATTCATTACACTACGCAGACAAATGAGCCGGGATCACTGGGATGACCGCTATACGGCCCCTGTGGTTAATACGTACATCCGCGAAGGTTTTGATATGGAAACAGAGCAACCGCCCGTGTCAGAAGCGCCTACAGAGGCTTTATCCGCGCTGGTTCTGTTCCCGAATCCTTCTTCTGATCATACGCTGAACATCGTACTTCCACAGGCGGGCGCATACAACATCTACGATATGGGCGGACGGACACTTCGTTCCGGACAATTATCTGCCGGTACTCATACGCTTGTTTTAGAGGGTTTTGCGCCGGGGATGTATATGATCCGTGCCGGGAAGCAACAGGCACGTTTTATGTTGCGGTAATACAGATATTCAGACCCGGAGCGATCCACGGAATCCGCGGGCCGCATAATAGGACTCGGCACCGTTATGATATACGAAAACGGTATCGTAACGGCGGTCACCGAAGATCGCGCCGCCGAGTTTGCGTATGGGCGCAGGGGTGAGCAGCCAGCTGGAGGTCTTCAGGTCGAAGTTGCCCAGTTGTTGCAGGGCGCGGTACTCGTCTTCGTTCAAAAGATCGATCCCCATTTCAGCGGCCAGGTTCAGCGCACTGTCTGCCGGTTTGTGTTCCTTACGGGATGCCAGCGCCGCCGCGTCGTAGCACAGGCTTCTGCGGCCTTTGGGACTTTCTGCCGAGCAGTCGCAGAAGGTATATTCCCCCGTTTTTTTATCGAACGCGATCACATCCGGTTCGCCGCCGGTATCTTCCATCTGCAGGAGGCTCCAGAGCTTTTTCGGTTGTTTTTGAAGCCGTGCCTGCACATCGGCCCATTTCAGGTCTTTATGGCGATTCTTATTCTTCTCGAAGCGGGTTTGCAGCAGGGCGAGCAGTTCTTCCGCCTGCTCTTTGGTCAGTGTTTTTTTGCCGGATGTACTCATAAAAAATGGCTCTGTTTTCAAATATACGTACTAAAATTCTTTTTAAACGTTCGTTTCACGGATAGCTATACGATGTGTTCTGCGCGTGGCCGGCCTGAAATACCAGGACAGTACGGTGAGCAGGAGCAGCAGGAGCGGAGGCAGGGATTCCGTAAAGGGATCGCACACGGCAATATGCGAAAATACAGCGCCGGACATGACAAAGAAAAAGCCCGCGTAAGCCCATTCCTTCAGGAGGGGAAGCCGGGGCAGCAGCACGGCAATTACGCCCGGGATCTTCCAGCTGCCGATGAGGACGAGCACATAAGGCGGATAGCCGAGGCGGCGTATCATTTCGGTCTCTTCCGCGGTTCCCAGCAACTGTACAATGCCGGTGGAAAGCATGCCCAGACAGAGCCAGAGCGTGGCGATCCAGTAAATAATGATCGTTCTCTTTTTCATAGACAGATTCTGTATTATGTTAACTTAGCCACGATCTCCTGCAGGCGGTCGTGCGCCATGCTGATGCCGTGCGCAAATGGCAGACGTAAGGCATTGGCGCGGTCCTCTGCCGATCTGTATACGATATGTATGTGCAGTTTGCTACGTCCGCCGGGCAGTGCTTCAAATTCGAGGAACTCCAGCTGTGCAGGAAAAGAAGTGTTTGCCATTTCGAAGGTTCGCGTGATGCTGCGTTCCGGCACGCAATCATGGATAACGCCATGGGCGCTGAACAGCACATTCCCGTCTGCATCCGTGGTTTCAAACCGGTATGCACCCTGCGGACGGCTTTCCATCTGCAGTACGCGCGTACCCATCCACTGCGTTACGATCTCCGCCTCCGTATAGGCTTTGAACAGCAATTCCAGCGGCAGATCAAATTCCCGTGTAATATCCAGGTCCTGCGTGCCCTCGGCTGCGTATACCTTTGTTTTTCGTTCCATCTTCCTTATTTTTTAGGCGTATAGTTTTTCATAATGGCTTCCAGTTTGTTAAAGCGCTCGTCCCACATGGTGCGGAACGGCTCGATGAAATCGGCGATCTCCTTCATTTTATGCAGGTTCAGGTGATAATGTACCTCGCGGCCGTTCTGTTCCTGGCTCAGCAGTTCGCACTCGGTAAGGATCTGCAGGTGGCGCGAAACGGTAGGGCGGGCGGTATCGAAATTGGCCGCTATGGCGCCGGCGGTCATGGACTGTCCGGCCAGCAACAGCAGGATGGCCCTGCGTGTGGGATCGGCTATGGCCTGGAATACATCGCGTCGTAAATTCATAATGTAGCTATTTGACTACAAATATACGTGTAGTTATTTGGCTACGCAAATTTTTGTGCGATTTCGGGCAAGGGAGCGTAGGAAATAAAGGAATGAGGTATATTATGTAAAGTAGATGATGTGTTTCTTTTGGGGAATTTAATTTTGAGAAAGGAGAGAGAAGAAATTATTCCGTTTTAAAGCTTCGCTTTTTTTTATCATTTCGGCGTTTATTCTGTCGAAGCAATTGGAATAGAAAAGATATTCCTTATTTAAATTCTCTTCTTCTTTAGATTGGGCCACCAATAGTGCACTGTAATCATCAACTTCAGAAAAAGTAGACGCTTTGCGTGGCTGAAACTTCTTAATTGCAATTAAGTTATTCTCAATGATCTTATTTTTTCCAGTTTGATTTGTGAAATGAGTTACTACTTTAAAATAATCAGACATAATCACACGAATCTTACCCATAGTCTCAAAACTTTTTTGATTACTTTCAAAATGTTTCCTATGACTGTCTTTACTATCTTCCGTTCCTGGATTGTGCACTTCTGATGTCCTATACCAATATTGTTTATGGACTTTGTGCATTACCAGATCCTTATAGTATTCTGTTAGTAAGTAAGAAATTCGTCTTTCTTCAGCTATCAGTTCTTCTCTAAGATTATTTCTTTCTTTATATCGATTCAACAGAAAAATGATAACTTGTGAAAGAATAGCCGCACATGCTCCAATCATGGCTGCATACAAAGCTATTGTACCTGTTGATGTCCCTGTGCTCGGTTTCGCAATAGCATCAGCTATTTTATCAAGTTGACTGCTTATAATTTCAATTTGAGTTGTGTCTCTCATCGTGTTCTAATCTAATTTTGATTTCTCTGAAAGTCTTGATTAACTTTTCTCGTAGCCTCTTCGGTAAATAGATCGGTACAATTTATGATAGAGTAGGCATCAAGATCCTCAATAAAAATACGTGCATTCTCTGTTACTTTATTATGGGGGGCAAACATGAGGGTGTCATTATCTTCTGGGTTCGCAGGGAGTTCACCAACAATAAAAGCAAGGTCGCTCCTTACTATTTTTTGGTCAACAATTCTACCTTCGTCAATGTTCTCTTCTTCCATTACTTCCAAATAACATCTTATTCTTGTTTGGTAAACCCTAACTGATTTAATTTCATTCCGAATCATTTGGGGATACTTCTTCTTTAATTCGCCCAATATCTCTACAGCCTCATACACATCATGTATTTCATTAAATCCACTAGTTCTTGCTTCTTCTAGTCTGTATTCTTCCACCGTTTTCCTTAAAACATCTATTGCAATATGGAGTTCCAACTTGAAGAACTCCTTTCCAAATCTATATTCTGATAATTTCGAATGAAGATCTTTTTCTACGGCCTCGATATTAGTAGAATAAATTTCATATTCAATCTCAAAATCAATAGGAATTCCTGTTAGCCTAGAAAGTTCACGTCTACGTTCTTCTGGGCTGCGAGATGTGTACCCAATCTTGAGAAGTCCGGGCATAGAAATATTACTAAGTATGTATAGATATCCGTTCATATCTTACAAAAATGGCTGATAATTTTTTATCAGCAATGAAAAAGTCAAAGTATTTTAAACACTGGTGACAACTACATCAGCGTATAAACCATCATCTGTTATTAGCACAATACAGTTCAAGTTGTCTTATAATTTAGATTATGTAAAGTAATAAATTCCACCGGATCAACCCTTTTATGCCAATTCCGTTATCTTACCCCGTTCATTTCCTATCTGTAACTATTCCTATCTGTAACGATCCTGTATTCCCCGAATTTACTCCTGGGTATGTTCCCCTGCTTTATACCCTTCCTGTTACTACTTTGTAAAGCAAGCGGCCTGTTAAGCGCCCTGTAAAACATACACAACGGAAAACGATGTACACTTCTCCGTACAAATACGCTATGGATAATGGATATAAGAAATTATATTCCCGGTCGCTGATATATCCAAATGACATCCGTCAGGAAAATAAAGGATACATTAATCACAATACATATCCTTGGAAAGGCTCCGTACCGTTTCCGCCGATTCTCTGCAGCTGTGTCCGGCCCGTTCCTATTGTTCCGGTTGGATTTAGTTTACATAATTACTGCTTTATAAAGCTGCGCCGGAGTTCGCTGCCGTCCTGCATTCTTACTTGCAGAATATACACGCCCGTTTCTAGGAAGCTGATATCGATGCTGGTAAGTGCCGTCGTAATGTTGGCATTATACAGCACGCATCCACGCATGTCCAGGATCTGCAATGAATGAAGCTGCGTATCGTCCAGCGAGAGTTTTATACGGTCCTGTGCCGGGTTCGGGTATAGATCCAACAACTGTGTTCCTTCTATTTCAGCGACCGAGACCGGGTTGCAGGCGCCTGCGATGTTTAACTGGTAGTCTTTAACGAAAT
The DNA here is from genome assembly GCA_016742095.1 of Bacteroidia bacterium. GTDB lineage: Bacteria > Bacteroidota > Bacteroidia > CAIKAF01 > CAIKAF01 > JACVCJ01. The sequence continues at coordinate 8,266 of JACVCJ010000056.1, read as the reverse complement.
TCCAGATGTATTCCGCCGCATTGTAGCCGGCTACCGCAGGCCAGCCATGTCCCCCGCCCAGGATCCGTATCAGGCAGATCTCTTTGGAACCGGCCCCGTTGCTGCAGAAAGGGATCTTTTTTACGCCGGCCGTCACATCGCTCACAGAAGCCTGCTGGTAGGTCATTGCCCCGCAGGTGGGATACGAAAAGCCGCTCAGGGGCCACTCGTCCCAGTTCACCGGCTGATTATCCGGGTCGGGATAAGCCACGGTATTGTCGTTGTCGCCGTGAATATGGCAGATGGGAATTTTTACAAAAGCCACCCCGCCCAGGTAATTGTTTATAAAGGTGTTATCTCCGTACATACTGCCCGCCACCGGGGCTATGGCTGCAATTTTCCCGGGCAGCGCCACCGCCAGGTGATAGGCCATAAAAGCCCCGCCCGAATGCCCGCTTACGTACACGCGGTTGCGGTCGATCCCGTAATTCTGACATAAATGGTCAATGACATCGGAGATAAAAAGCACGTCGTCCGGACCGTCGTTGGCATCGTCGTTCACCGGTTTGTTCCATATACCATTGCCCAGTATGGCCGTAGAGTTGGGATATACGGCTATGAAATTCTGTGCGTCGGCCACGGCATCGAAGCCCGAATAGCCCTGTATACCGGCCCCGGTACCCCCGTCGCCATGCAAAACAAGCAGCACCGGCAGGTTGCTTACCAGGTTGTTGTTGGGCAGGTGCACCAGGAAACTGCGGCTGAGCCCGTTTGAATTAATGGTGACCGTACCGCTCTGCTGAGCCAGCAGAAAACTGCCGGGACAGCAGCACATCAAAAGGAAAAAGAACGCTTTCATCCTACCTCAATTTATAAGGAAGTTAGGTAATATTTCGTTCCTGTGCAACCCGGTGAGCGTATTGTATGTCCATAAAAAAAGCCACCCCGAAGGATGGCTTTACTCTGTATTCTGTTGGAATTATTCTTATTTCGAATACTTCATTTCTTTTTCTTCGTCGCCCAGGAAACCGTACAGGTCGGCCAGGGTACGTTTCAGTTTGTCGTTCGGGTTCAGTTCATAGGCCTGTTCCAGGATGATACCGGCTTCTTTGTACAGTGCGCTGGCTTTTTCTTTCATGGCTTTGTACTTGGCGGTCTCGTTCAGCGGTAAGGCATTCATCTCGTTGATGATCGGGTTCGCTTCCTCCAGGTAGGTACCGGCCAGGTTGTTCATGGCTTCCGAGAATTTCGGGTCCAGGTCCAGCGCTTCTCTGTAGTATTTGCGGGCCGTTTCATAATCTTTCTTCTGATCGTAAATAAAGCCGGCGTTGAATTTCAGGTTGCGCAGCATATCTTTATCGTCCTTATAGGCTACCATGGCTTCGTCCAGGGCTTGTTTGGCCCGGTCCATCTGCTTCATGCTGAAGTACAGGTTGAATTCCGACGTAATAAAACCGGCCTCGTGCGGGAACTGTTTGCGGGCATCGGCAATGGTCTTCAGGGCCGTAGCGGTATCGCCCTTGGCCAGGTAAATGTCTGAAATGGCGCTGTACAGCGGGGCATCGGTAAACTTGTATTCAATGATACGTTTGCCCAGTTTCAGGGCCATATCCTGCATTTCGGTCTTTTTGGCCTTGTCTTCGGTCTCCTGCCATGCCATATTGGCACTGATGAAGGAATTCACGAGGGCATTGGTATCCACCACATTGATACTTTCTTTCAGGTCGAAGGCTTTTTCGAACGATAAGGCGGCCACATCGTACATTTTCTGCTCCGACGCCTTGATACCGGCATTGTAGGCATAGATACCGATGGTGTTCATGATCATGGTCAGCTGATCTTCCTCGAAAATTTTCGGCTTGCCGGTCTTTTCGTTCACTTCTACGGTGCGCGCTTTTTTCACGGCCGCGATCACTTCGTCCAGTGCGGTAGCCTGCAGCGGAACGATCTTGGAGCTTTTATTGGTATCCGATAAAATGGTCAGATATACTTCCACTTTACGTTTCCATGTTTTCGACTTTCCGGCCGTTTTGGGGTCCTGGGTGGCCATATCGATGGCGGCTTTGGCGTCCAGCAGGTTCTTAATAGCTACGTCTACATTACCGTTGGCCAGTTCCGAACGGTAAATGTTCATCGATTCATACGCTTCCAGCACCTTGGTTTCCTGTGCATTGGCCAGGGTTAAACTGCCCAGGGCCAGTGCAAAAAATAATGCGATCTTTTTCATTGCGGATTCAATAGTGTTCATTGTTTCAAATTACTTTCAAAATCAAATATACGGCTATACCTTTAACGAAAAACAAACAAAAAAGTCGGCTTATCGGCTTATTCGGCCGGCTCCTCTCCTGTTTCTTCCCCGTCTATGCCTTCGTTGTCGGGGTTGCTGAAACCGTCGGTACTGGCCTGTCCTTCCACCACTTCGTCTTCGTTCATGGTATCCGGGAGCACTTCACCGTCGATGGCAACCGCCTGTATCTCATCGTCTTCGTTGATGCCGGCAGGTACTTTGGCAATGGCGGCAATACTGTCGCTGCCCTTCAGGTTGATGAGGCGTACGCCCTGTGTGGCGCGGCCCATTACCCGCAGTGATTCCAGGCTGAGGCGGATGAGCGTACCTTTCTTGGTAATGATCATCAGGTCCTCTTCGTTGGTCACTTCCAGTACCGATACCAGTTCCCCGGTCTTGTCGGTCACCTTCATGGTCTTAACCCCTTTACCGCCGCGGTTGGTGATGCGGTAATCCTCCAGGGCCGACTGTTTGCCGTAGCCTTTTTCAGACACCACCAGGATATTGTTCTCTACGTTGTTCACGCAGATCATACCGATCACTTCGTCTTTCTCATTATCGAGCGAGATACCGCGTACCCCGGTGGCCATACGGCCCATGGGACGTACCTTGTTCTCAGGGAAACGGATGGCACGGCCGCTGCGGATGGCAATGATGATCTCGCTGTTATCGTTGGTGAGGCGGGCTTCGATGAGCTCGTCGCCTTCGCGTACGTTAATGGCATTGATACCGTTGCTGCGTGGACGTGAATAGGCTTCCAGCGTGGTCTTTTTAATGGTACCGCGGCGGGTACACATCACGATATAGTTGTTTTTGAGATAATCTTCGTCCGAAAGTGTCTTTACATTGATGTACGCCTTGATCTTATCATCACTTTCGATATTGATCATGTTCTGTATCGGGCGTCCTTTGGCGGTTTTATCGCCTTCGGGTATCTCGAACACGCGCAGCCAGTAGCAGCGTCCCTTTTCGGTAAAGAACAGCATGTAATCGTGTGCCGTGGCAATGATCAGGTGTTCCAGGAAATCCTCGTCACGGGTACCGCTGGCACGGCTTCCGGTACCTCCGCGGTTCTGGCGGCGGTAATCGGCGAGCGGCGTACGCTTAACATAGCCTTTGTGCGAAATGGTAATGGCCATGGCCTCGTCGGCGATCAGGTCCTCGATACGCATGTCCTCGCCGCTGTACACGATCTCGGAGCGGCGTTCGTCGCCGTATTTCTCCTTCACCAGCAGCATTTCTTTCTTGATCTCGGCCATACGCAGCGCTTCGTCCGCGAGCAGTGTCTTGAACCAGGTGATCATTTTCATCAGGTCGTCGTACTCCTCTTTCAGCTTATCGCGTTCCAGGCCGGTAAGGCGCTGCAGACGCATGTCGAGGATGGCGCGGGCCTGTATTTCCGACAGGTTGAAGGTACTCATGAGGCCTTCGCGGGCAATTTCCGGCGTGGCCGAAGCCCGGATCAGGGCGATCACTTCGTCGATATGGTCCAGGGCGATCAGCAGACCTTCCAGGATATGGGCGCGTTTTTCGGCCTGCTCCAGGTCATACTGCGTGCGGCGGATCAGCACTTCGTGACGGTGGTCTACGTAATGCAGGATCAGGTCGCGCAGGTTCAGCATCTGCGGACGGCCTTTCACCAGGGCGATATTGTTCACGCTGAAGGAGGTCTGCAGCGGCGTATGTTTGTACAGGTTGTTCAGTACCACGTTCGGAATGGCGTCGCGCTTCAGTTCGTACACCAGGCGCATACCGTGGCGGTCGCTCTCGTCGCGCACGTAAACCAGGCCTTCCAGCTTTTTATCGGCAATGAGGTCATTGGTCTTTTCGCGCATTTCCTCTTTGTTGATCTGGTACGGGATCTCGGTCACGATAATGGCTTCGCGGCCGCCGTCCAGTGTTTCAAAGTGGGCTTTGGCACGCATTACCACGCGTCCGCGGCCTGTCATAAAGGCATCCTTTACGCCTTCATAACCGTATATGATACCACCGGTGGGGAAATCCGGGGCTTTTACATACTTCATCAGTTCTTCCACCGTGATCTCGCGGTTGTCGATATAGGCCACGATGCCGTCGATCACTTCGCTGAGATTGTGCGGGGCCATATTGGTGGCCATACCCACGGCGATACCGGCAGAACCGTTCACCAGCAGGTTCGGGATGGCGGCGGGCAGTACGGTAGGTTCTTCGAGCGAATCGTCGAAGTTGAGGCGCATGTCTACCGTGTTCTTTTCGATATCACCGAGCATTTCCTCGGCGATCTTACGCAGGCGCGCCTCGGTATAACGCATGGCGGCCGGCGGGTCACCGTCGATGGAACCAAAGTTTCCCTGTCCGTCCACCAGCGGATAACGCAGGCTCCAGTGCTGGGCCATACGCACCATGGTATCGTATACGCTGCTGTCGCCGTGCGGGTGGTACTTACCGAGTACCTCACCCACGATACGGGCCGATTTCTTGTAGGGTCTGTTGCTGAGTACGCCCAGCTCGAGCATACCGTACAGTACGCGGCGGTGTACGGGCTTCAGACCGTCCCGTACATCGGGCAAAGCGCGGGAAACAATTACCGACATCGAATAGTCGATGTAGGCCGTCTTCATTTCATCTTCGATGTTGATCGCTATAATACGACCGTCGTTGTTGTCTTCGGGGATTACGTTGTCCTCGTTTTCTGCCATTCTCGTTTAATTTATTTCCGTTTCTGCGGCGCAGATCACGCCCAAAAAGTCCACGAAAATACAATCTTCTGCCCGCTTTCGGAAATACTTTTTTCAACCATTTGCACAGATTGCTGTTAACAAAGAACGAACGTACGTTAAATGCGGTTTACGGTTACATTGTATTTTTGATCGGGGTTATGACGTTTTGGCAGGAAAACCAGTTTGGTTCAGCTTTTGTTAGTTACGTTATAATTAAGCAAAATTCGTAATGAAAGTAGCACTTTTTTCATTTTTATACGTTTATTTACATACAACTATTAACTTCATAAATACAGGCTATGGATGCTAAATTCTCACCCCGGGTTCGGGACGTTCTGACCTACAGCCGCGAAGAGGCCATGCGGCTGGGGCACGACTATATTGGGACCGAACACCTGCTTCTGGGCCTGATTCGCGATGGAGAAGGCGTAGCGATCAAAATACTGACCGGTCTCGGCATACAGCTCAACGAACTGCGTAAGTCCGTGGAGAACTCGATCCGTCCCGGCGCTTCGCGTTCCGTGAACCTCAACAACATTCCCCTGGTAAAACAGGCGGAAAAAGCACTCAAACTTACGTACCTGGAAGCCAAAGTGTTCAACAGTACCATCATCGGTACCGAACACCTGCTGCTTGCCATCCTTAAAGATGAAGACAGCGTGGCCACCAAGATCCTGAAAACGTTTAATGTGGATTATACTACCGTGAAAGAAGAATTTGAATACCGTCTCTCCGAGAACAATTTCCGCTCCGAAACTTCGGGCTCGGCCTCGGACGACGAAAACGAGGAAATGTACAGTGCGCCCAAGAAACCGGGCGACCCCAAATCGAAGACCCCCGTACTGGATAATTTCGGCCGCGATCTGAGCCGTATGGCCGAAGAAGGTAAGCTGGACCCGATCATCGGCCGTGAAAAAGAGATCGAGCGCGTTTCGCAGATCCTCTCCCGCCGTAAAAAGAACAACCCCATCCTGATCGGGGAACCCGGCGTGGGTAAATCGGCCATAGCCGAAGGTCTGGCCCTGCGCATCGCACAAAAGAAATGCGCCCGTATCCTGTTCGATAAACGCATCGTGTCGCTCGACCTCGCTTCCCTGGTGGCCGGTACCAAATACCGCGGCCAGTTCGAGGAACGTATGAAGGCCCTGATGAACGAGCTGGAAAAATCACCCGACGTGATCCTGTTCATCGACGAGATACACACCATTATCGGTGCCGGCGGCGCCAGCGGATCGCTGGATGCCAGCAATATGTTCAAACCGGCCCTGGCCCGCGGCGAAATACAGTGCATCGGTGCCACCACCCTCGACGAGTACCGCCAGTACATCGAGAAGGACGGCGCCCTGGACCGCCGTTTCCAGAAAGTGATGGTAGAACCTACCAGCGAGGACGAAACCCTGCAGATCCTGCAGAACATCCGCGAAAAATACGAAAGTCATCACAACGTAAATTATACCGATGCCGCACTGAAGGCCTGCGTAATGCTTACCTCAAGGTACATTACTGACCGCTTCCTGCCCGATAAGGCCATCGATGCCCTGGACGAAGCCGGAGCCCGCGTGCACATCACCAATATTAAAGTGCCGGCCGCCATTGTAGACCTCGAAAAACGCATTGAAGAAGTGCGCGAAGAGAAAAACAAGGCCGTACGCAATACCCGTTACGAAGAGGCTGCCCGCCTGCGCGACAAGGAACGCCTCATTTCCGAAGAGCTGGAAAAAGAAAAACGTAAATGGGAAGAAGAGACCAAAGCCCACCGCGAGACCGTTACCGAAGACAATGTGGCCGAAGTCGTGGCCATGATGACCGGTATTCCCGTGAACAAGGTGGCCCAGAGCGAGCTGAACAAGCTGGCTAAAATGTACGATCTGATCAGGGAAAAAGTGATCGGCCAGGACGAAGCTGTACGCAAGGTGGTAAAATCCATCCAGCGTAACCGTGCCGGACTGAAAGACCCGAACAAACCGATCGGTTCCTTCATCTTCCTCGGTCCTACCGGTGTGGGTAAGACCCAGCTGGCCAAGGTGATCGCCAAGTATATGTTCGACAGCGAGGAAGCCCTGGTACGTATCGATATGAGCGAATACATGGAGAAATTCTCGGTATCGCGCCTCATCGGAGCGCCTCCGGGATACGTGGGATACGAAGAAGGCGGACAGCTCACCGAAAAAGTACGCCGCAAGCCGTACAGCGTAGTGCTGCTCGACGAGATCGAAAAAGCCCACCCCGACGTGTTCAACCTGCTGCTGCAATGCCTCGACGATGGTCACATGACCGACAGCCTGGGCCGCAAGGTAGACTTTAAGAACACCGTGGTAATCATGACCTCCAATATCGGTTCCCGCGAGCTGAAAGACTTCGGTCAGGGTGTGGGTTTCCGCACATCGGCCAAAGAAACACAGGCCATGCAGCATAATTCCGGCGTGATACAGGGTGCCCTGAAACGTGCCTTTGCCCCGGAATTCCTGAACCGTGTGGACGATATCATCATGTTCAACAGCCTGAGCAAAGAAGATATCTTCAAGATCATCGACGTGGAGATGGAAGGCTTTATCAAACGCCTGGAGCAGAACGGCTACAAGCTCAAGATCAACAAAGAGGCCAAGGATTACATTGCCGACAAGGGCTACGACAGCAATTTCGGCGCCCGTCCGCTGAAACGCGCCATCCAGAAATACCTGGAAGACCCGCTGGCCGAAGAGATCGTGAACGCCAACCTGGAACAGGGCGACACCATTACCGTATCGTTCGATAAGGCCAAAGAAGAGCTGAAACTGAAGATCAGCAAGTCGAAAGGCAAAAAAGAAACAGAAGAAGAAACTGAAGCATAAAAAAAAGCCTCCCGGAAAGGGAGGTTTTTTTTTAGTTAAGAGCGAGGAGTAATGAGCGAGGAGGGCTTTTGCGGATCTGTATAAATAGCTAAGAGATTCCTGTCCGGAAGAAAAGAGTCCTTAGTTCCGGGAGAGAAAATAAGGAACGAGCAGTAAAAGTAAATAGACAACTATTAGCTAATAGCTGAGAGCAAATAGCCAGGACGTTGGCTCTTCACTCCTTTCTTACGGACTCCTTACTCTATACGCCGGCCAGACGGTTCACGAAACTAACCTGAACATTGCGGAAGGCAATACCTATACGCTGAACACCGCCTCCTGGGCACCGGGCGCCTACTTCGTGGACCTGCAGAATAAACAGGGAATATCAATGCGCAGCACCCTGCTGAAGAAATAAAAGACTCTTTACAATGTTAAAAAGCCTCGCAGTCAGCGGGGCTTTTTTGTTTTATTTTCCACAAAGGCAAAAA
>JACVCJ010000055.1 GCA_016742095.1 Bacteroidia bacterium | reverse complement strand
TGTTGCTCACTGATAACACTGCGCATCTGTTGTGCGTTACGGTATGGTTGTAACCGCTTGTGGCACACAAAAGTGTCTTTTTCGTGTGCGGGAGTCATGCACCCTTTAACATACTGCAGAAACACAGCTCATTGCCTGTGGGACTGGTACGGCATCCCGTGAGCCAGTGCGATATTTTTGTCACCCTGGCCGATGCTGCCGGTATATCGTTGCCACAGGATCGGGTTTACGACGGGGTTTCCCTCTATCCCTGGATCGACCCGGAAACCGATATCGATGAGGACGAAGTACCGCACGAGGCCCTGTACTGGATGGCCGATTATAACCTGGCCATACGCATGGGCAACTTTAAACTGATCGTGAATACCCTGGATAAAACCGCAGAATTGTACGACCTGCAGGCAGACCGGGGAGAACAGAACGATATAGCTGCGCTTCAGGCAGGGCAGATGCAGTTGCTCCGGGAGCGCCTGCGGCAGTGGGCCACAGAAATGCCACCGATGTACTGGCCGCGTATCATGGATTATCGTATATGGATAAATGGTAAGATGTACCGCTGGGCTGTTTAATATACGAAATATGTGTATCCGTAAAAACGTATATATATTGGCCTGCTTTATCCTTTGGGCCTGCGGAAGCAAAAGCGGTGTGCCATCTTCGCCCGGACAGGCCGCGGAAACCGTATACATGAACGGCGGCCGTTTTCTTATGGGGAATACGGAAGAAACAGACGCCACTCCGCAGATCGAACAGGATATCCCGGCTTTTTATATACATCGCTACGAAGTAAATGTGGCCTCATTCCGGGAGTTTACCCTGAAGACAGGCTACAGGACACAGGCCGAGAAGAACGGCGGCTCTTACGTCTTTGATCCGCAGGGCAGCCCGGATTCGCCCGGTCTGCCTTCGGCTCCCTGGTGGAAATACCGGAAAGGCGCGGACTGGCAGTATCCTTCGGGGCCGGGGAAGCCTGCCGCAAAAGATATGGAACCCGTGCGGCATATTGCCTGGGAAGATGCATGTGCCTATTGTGCCTGGCTGGGCATGCGCCTGCCCTCCGAAGCGGAACGCGAATACCTGGCCCAAAGCGGTATACGGGAGGATGACGCTGTGAATACCTGGCAGGGTATTTTCCCGTATAAGAACGAAGGAACGGATGGCTTTGCCTCCGTGGCGCCGGTAGGCAGTTTCCCGGCTGACCGGAATGGGCTGTACGATATAAGCGGCAATGTATGGGAGTGGTGTGCAGACCCCTATCATGCGGGCTGGTACACCTTTGCGGCAGCACTCGGTACGGAAGCGCGCAGAAAAGGCCCGTCCCGGGGCTATGATCCCGAAGATCCCTACGGAGAAACACGCGTTATACGCGGCGGTTCTTTTTTATGCTCGGATAATTACTGCAGCGGCTATGCACCCCGCGCCCGCATGCGTTCCTCTGTACGCCTCAGTTTTGAACACATCGGGTTTCGCTGTGCCCGCTGAAAAACCGCATCCGCAAGGACCTGCGAACGTGAGGAAGAAGTACCAGGGGGATGGTACGGAAGATCCTTGCGGGATACGGCAATAAGGCAACAGGAGGGAAGGAGCTGGCGGCTATTTTTCAGAACGGATCCATTTACATTCAAGAACGTACGAAAATCCGTTTCTATAAGGCAAAAAGAAAAACAACAGCAGAGAGAACGGCCATAGGGGGATGACGAGGGGCCGGTGATGCGGAGGGTATATTCAGATATACGGAACATCCGCGACCCGGGTTCACCTATTTAGCATTTTTTAGGGAACAAAAATGTAGGACAGCAGAAAAAAAGCGTGTCGTATACCTTGTTCAGGTACTTGCAAGCTTCCGGAAGATTCGCGTACTTGTATCCGTCTTATACCGCTTTACGGGAATTTACAGCACTGCGCTTTGCGTTCCGGCATCATTTCGGTAGGTTTGTAGCATGAGAACAATCTGTACACTCCTGCTCGCCTGCCTGGGCACTCTGCAGGTCTTTGCCGCTGATCTGCCGGCCTACGCCCTGTATACCAAAACGGGAAAACCGATAAAATTTGAACAGATGTGTAAAGTGCTTGCGCAAAAGCAGGTGATCCTCTTCGGCGAATTTCACGACGACGCTATTGTACACTGGCTGCAGCTCAAAACCACGGAGGCGCTTTTTACCCTGAAGGGCGGTAAACTGACCCTGGGCGCTGAAATGTTCGAAGCCGACATGCAGGAGCCGCTCAGCGCATACATCCAGGGAAAAACGGAAGAAGAAGCCTTTAAAAAAGCGGTAACGTCCCTCTGGGCAAATTACAAGACCGACTATCGTCCGCTGGTGGAGCTGGCCAAAGCCCATTCGCTTCATTTCGTGGCCAGCAATGTACCCCGCTATATTGCCCGTGCCGTATACAAACAGGGATTTGAGGCCCTGGACACACTTCCGGCCGAAGTAAAAAGCCTGCTGCCGCCCCTGCCGGTCCCTTACGATGCCACGCTGCCGGGTTACAAAGCCATGCTGGAAATGGGCGGAGGCCACGGCGGTGATAACCTGCCGAAAGCACAGGCCATCAAAGACGCTACCATGGCGCACCATATCTCCCGCAATATAAAAGAAGGTTATTCTCTCGTTCATTACAACGGAGCGTATCACAGCAATAATTATGATGGCATCGTATGGTACCTGAAACAGTACGCCCCGCAGTTGTCGGTGGCCACGATCAGTACCGTGCGACAGAAAGATGTGCGTAAACTGGAAAAAGAGCACATGGGCACAGCCGATTTTATCATCTGCGTGGATGAAAGTATGACCAAAACCCATTAAAGAAAAAACCGGTGAACCTCTTATTTTTATTATTAGACTGATTTTCAGATAGCTATATGCATAGCTCCGTTTAGTATAAAGACCGTAGATCCCCGGATTTTTTGTATATTTACCTTAAACCGTGTAAAGGCCGGCTTCATGAAAACACATACGACCAATTATACCGATACGTTTATCCTGGTAGCCGATGATTGCCCGGTTTCCGCGGCCGAAGTACCACCCCTGAAAGGAACGGAAAAAACGGTAGCCGCCCTGCAGTTCGAAATGATCGAACAACATCCCTATGAATATACGTCAGACGATGTGATCTTCGGTGTATATGCACAGCGTAACGGTATTCAGGGCGCGGCGCTGGACAGCGAACGCCGGAAGTTCTTCTCCAAAGGGCAGCCCTGTATGCGTTGCTCTGCATTGGGAAAACGGTACGGATGGGGTGTACATAACAATGCCGAAGGCAAGATCGCGCTGTATCCCCTGGGCTCGGAGGAATACGAACGCCTGGCTTCGGACAAAAAGCTGAAGATCACCCGGGCCATGAGCAGCGCCCGTAAAAAATAAAACCCTCTTTCTTCATGCAAGTACCTGACAAAACCAAGTGAAGATGAATAATACACGGATCCATATTCGTTATGCCGGGGAGGCGCAGGTGGAAGAATCGCTGCAGGACCTGAGCAACCTGTACAATCACACGGAATACGCCGTGTTCCGACTGTACAAACATGTGTCCGAACCGGGCGTATGGCTGCTGCAGTTTGAAAAAACACCCGACCTGGAGCATTTCGCCTATTTTGTGAACTACCTGCATTACCACCGTCGTAAGGAAAAACAGCCCCTGCTGGTACACGGATACTGTTATGCAGACGAGAAGGACGCCCTGGCCGCACATCCGCATAAACTGCTGATGGTGTACGTGTCTGACCAGGACACCTCCTACGATAACGTTACCCTCGTAAGTAAGGACAATGCCGCCTGGCTCTATGATTTTGAGGGCAATATGAAAGTGATCGATCACCCGGAAAGGGCTTTCATCGACGAGCCCGTATACAATGTTACCTATACGTTTCACCGTTCCATTTCACCTACCGAACACACATCAGACAATTTTTCCGCGGGTATCAGTGCCCGGCCCTGGTGGAAGTTCTGGTAGTACCGTTCTATGATGATGCATTGCCCTGTACTTCGCCGTATTTTTCAGTTCTTTGGCCTGTGTCTGTGCAGCCTGAGTATCTGCCACGCTTCCGTGTTGCCCGATAGTATCGTTATCCACGATGGTTTCGGCTACATGCGTTCCTATAATTATACCTATGTACTTAAATCCAGGGGAAAACAATATACCCTGTACAAGGTGTATGAGCGGCACGCGGGACTTGATACCGTGACCGTTTCGGAAGAGCGGCGGCGTATGGGAAGCGTAACGGCTGAGCAGGTGAAGCGTTTGGTAGCAGCTGTGGAGGACACCGGCTTTGCAAAGCTGGAACCCCGGCATTTTGGTTTTGATAAAGCCTGGCAGGAGGCCAATGCCTCCATGCTGCTCGGCTATGCCAGAGAAAGGCGTACGTACTGGACCCCTGCGCAGGAAGCCTATATGCTGGCAGCCCTGAAAGACCCGGCCCGGCTGCGTGATGCACTGAATGAGGTGGTGGGACGAGAAGGCATCTATGTAATTTCGCGGCCCCGCTACGATTTCCGGGTGGTACTGTATTACCGGAACCGCGTTCCCTTCAGTATCGAAGCGGACGCGAACCCGCTGGGAATGCCCTGGATCCTCCACGGACGACTTTCATACAACCCGGCCCTGCCCAGGTTATTTGCAGACCTGCTCCCGGAAAGTGACCAATCCGCGAACCGCAAACGCTTCCGGGCCGAATCCGGTCTGCCGGAAAAGCTGAGTGAATCGGTATGCGACCACCTGAAGCCGCAGCTGGACTCCCTTGCGGCGGCAGCCATCATGGCCGAACTGCTGCCGCTGAATGCCGTGTTTGATATGAGCGGAGCCAGAGAATACGGGTATTTTGGCCGTTATATATCCAGCAAAGAGCAATTGTACAAGGTAAGTCTGCGCAACGAGTACATGCATCCGCAGATCAGTCTGCAATATATGGTATCCCGCTCCGGAAAAGGTCTCTACCCGCGCGATTCCCTGCTGCGCGAATGGAAAAATGTGGTCGGCCGGGTACAGGGTATTCCTTTTCTGCAGGAATTTCTCGACGGCAACAGCGCCCGCAGACTCGATCTGTATTATTTCAACAACAGCGGCATGAACCCCTACCTGAAGAACGGCTTCAATAAAAACCCGGAAGAATGGGCCCGCTACGATAAGGACCCCGATCCGCGTTTCCTGGAGCTGTATTGTGGCTGTAATTTCCGCCTGCCCGATGCCTGGCTGGACGAAGCCCTGTTCTTTGAACTTTTTGACGAAGAGAACAACGCTTCCATCTGGATCGTACTGCCCGACAATACGCCGGTGCTGTACCATTTTTCAGGTCCGCAGGTATACCGTTACAGTAGCGCCGATATGGGTACGAACGGCGGAGGCGTACAATATGCCTGTAAAAAGTTCAATCCGGACGGCAGTATGAAAAAATAGAATGTTTTAAGAGGATCGGGCTGTTTTTTTGACCTTATTCCATCTAAAAAGTAATTTTCGAAAGAGAAAGGGCTGTTTTTTGAAGAATTTCCGCTCCATACCTTCCTTTTTTTGAATTTTATACACTTCTGTATTATTTGTAAAGCTCCCGATAAAATGTACCGGCCTGCAGACGGGCGTTCCCGGCTCATTTTTATTTGCTGAATGCCTGATCCTGAAGATCTTTATATGGAACGTTCCGCATTTTTTTGCTATATTTGTAGAACAGCTGTCCACAGGCTGTTTTCTGTGGAAGTACTCCCTCCGTTTCGGCACGCTTCCGGTTTCATCCGCCTTATTTGACCGTCATCACACTGGTATTAAAATTCGTCTTCCCTGCGGGAGACGTGGTTTTGTTGTTGCTCATATATCAAAACGGATGATGATACTGCACATTAAGTACATGGTAAGCCTGCGCTGCAAAATGATGGTGAAGAAAGAGCTGAGGAAGCTGGGCATACCCTTCAGGAAAGTAGACCTGGGTGTGGCCGAGATCCCGGTGGAGATCGTACCCGAACAGCGGGAACAGCTCAGGGAAAACCTGCTGCATTCGGGCCTGGAACTGATCGAGGATAAAAGGAGCATACTGGTGGAACAGATCAAGACCACCATCATCGAAATGATCCATTATTCCGACGAGCCGCCCAAAGTGAATTATTCGGAGTACATAAGCCGTAAGCTGGGCTATGACTATACGTACCTGGCCAATACCTTTTCGGAGATGCGGGGCATTACCATACAGCAGTTCATTATAAAACACCGCATCGAACGGGTGAAGCAGCTGCTGCTGTTCGATGAATTGAGCCTGACCGAAATATCCTACAAAATGCATTACAGCAGTGTGGCGCATTTGTCGAACCAGTTCAAGAAAGTTACGGGCTTATCGCCCACAGCCTATAAAAAACAGGCAAAAGCGGTGGGCAGCGATTTCGAAAATGTGTGAAATGTGTAAGAATAGCCCGGAAATGTGTAAAACATATGCAGGCAAATCTGCCCAACTTTGTTTCACATTAATAGATCATTTAAACTTTTAGGATTATGAACACAGCACGAAATGAAGAACAAGGCCCCCTGAAGATCACCGGAGACTGGGACATGCACAAAGCCAATCTCCAGAGCAAATACCCCCAACTTACAGATGACGACCTGCGCTTTTCACAGGGCAGAGAGGACGATCTGATCCGCCGCCTGGGAGACCGGCTGAACAAAAGCCGCGAAGAGGTGACCAATATACTGAGAAAATGCCAGAACGAGGTGAGCAGCCGCAGCGAAAACCAGGGCAGGTCCGGGAGTAGCGCCGGGAGCACCGGCGGACGGGCCAACGAGAACTGGTCGGAAAAAGAATCCGGATCGCGTCAGCAGACCTCTCATCAGAGTGGCAATGAAGGTCGCTCAGCTACGGGAGGAAAACAAACCGGAAATACCGGGAAAGACACCGGCAATGAAGGATGGCAGGGGTCTGAGTCCGGTTCCCGGCAACAGGTATCTCAGCAGCAAAGCGGAAACCAAAGCCGTTCAGGAACTCAGGGTCAATCCGGCAAACAGTCCGGGAATCCGGACAAGTCCGGCAATGAGGGGCGCTCAGATATGAACAAACGCCGTTAAGCTGCACTGCAACACGCTTCGTCCGGCTACCGGGCGGTACTTTTTAAATAGTAATCTGTTTTTGAGCTTTACAAAAGCCGGAGAACGAAGGGTAATGCCTTCGTTTTCTGGTTTTAGGTCAGCCGTGAATGGTTTCGCCTTTCCCGTAATTCACGATCACACGGCTTTCGTATTCCAGCCATTCGGCCCAGCGCTGGTCCACCGTTTCGCGGGGTAGCACATCGCGGGCCAGCCCGATGAACAGGGTATAATGCCCGGCTTCGCTTTCCATCAGTTCGCGGTAAAAAACGGCCAGTTCGGTATCGTCCACGTTTTCGCTCAGTACCCGGAAACGTTCACAGCTGCGGGCCTCGATCATGGCGCCCAGTAACAGGCGATCCACCAGCTGTCCGGCGCGGGAACCTCCTTTTTTCAGGAATTTCAGCAGATCGTTCACATAATGGTCTTTGCGTTCCCGGCCCAGCGTATAACCGCGGCGTACGATAAGATCGTGCACCCGCTGGAAATGCTCCATCTCTTCGCGCACCAGTGCACTCATCTGCCGCACGATCTCCGTTTCTTCGGGGAACTGCACAATGAGCGAAATAGCCGAAGAAGCGGCTTTCTGCTCACACCAGGCATGGTCCGTGAGAATTTCAGAAATATTACGTTCCGCCACATTTTTTACCCATACCGGGTCGGTGGCCAGTTTTAGCCTTAAAACGCCCATACTGTACTGTATTTGTCACAAAGTTAAGCCCCGGAATACAAAGTACCCTGTGCCGGGTGTGAAAAAGAAGAAAAAATTAATTTTCTTTGGTACAAATTAACTTTCATGATCCTCAACAAATCTTTTCTGCAGGCCCTGTGTCTGTACCTGTGTGCGGCCGGACTCTATGCGCAGGGCGTATATGTTCCGCTCGACAGGGATTATTACCAGCTCCTGGACCGTTACGAGATCAAATCGGGACAGCTGAGTCCTTATTTTTTTACCACGGCCGGACAGGTCCGCCGGCAGGATATTGCACGTTTTGCCGATGAATATGCGCAGATCGCTTCGCCGAAAACCAATATGTCGAAGCGCGACCGTTTCAATATGCGTTACCTGCAGGGCGATAACTGGGAGTGGAGCAAAGACCCGGAGGCGGGCTATTCGGACCTGCGGATCCGGAAAACGTTCTTTAAGCATTTTTACCGCCGCCGCAATGCTTTCCTGAGCTATGAAACACGTGACAGCCTGTTCGAAGTGCAGTTCAATCCCGTATTTTATGGCTCCATAGGCTATGAATCCGGGGCCGGGAACGGACTTACCTATATCAATACGCGGGCTTTTGAAGTGCGTGGGATGATCGGCCGCCGCCTGGGATTTTATACGTTCTTCAGCGAGAACCAGTCGCTGGAACCCTCGTATGTGCGGGCTACGGAAAAAGCCTGGAACGCGCTTCCCGGGCAGAATTTCTATAAGGACATCGGCACCAAGGGCGCTTACGATTACTTTAATTTCCGGGGTTATATCACGTTCTCGGCCATTAAAGACGTGCTGCAGTTCCAGTTCGGGCACGATAAGAACCGTATCGGTGTGGGGTACCGCTCCCTGCTGCTCGACGATTTTGCCCCCCCGATGCTTTTCCTCAAGACCAATGTAAAGATCTGGAAGTTCAATTACCAGTGGATGCTGGCCCAGGGTATGAACAACACGAGTAAGAATGCCTATACGGGATTCGATAAAAAGTATTTTTCCTGGCATCACCTGAGCGTGAATATCGGAAAACACACCAATATAGGCCTGTTTGAGGCCATCACCAACGGGGCACAGGGGGCCAGCGCCAAATTTGAATGGAACTACCTGAACCCCATTCTGATATACCGTTCCGTGGAAGCGTATATCGGGAACAAGAACGCAGCCATGATCGGACTTGATTTTAAAGTGAATTTCCTGCGGCATGTGCAGGTGTACGGACAGCTGGCGGTGAGTGAACTGAATTTCCAGGAGCTGAAAAAGCGTAACGGATGGTTCGGTAACCAGCAGAGTTTCCAGCTGGGAGCCAAGTACATAGATGCCTTTACGGTGAAGAACCTGGACCTGCAGGCTGAATTTAACTATGTGCGTCCGTTCATGTATACCGACCGTATTGCCGAAGGGGCCTATACACATTACAACCAGCCGCTGGCCCACGTTATGGGAGCCAATACGGCCGAACTGGTAGGGGTTATCCGTTATCAGCCGCTGAACCGCCTGCATATACGCCTGGAAGGTTTTTATGCACTGCGCGGCCTGGATAAAGACACCAGTGTGAATTACGGCAGTAACCTGCTGCTGCCGTATACCGACCGTACACAGGATTACGGGAACTATATAGGTACGGGCGCCCGAGCGCGTTTACTGAGCCTGCAGGGCAGTGTTACGTATATGGCCCGCCACAACCTGTTCCTGGACCTGGGCTTTATCTACCGCCGGCAGTCTTCGGCAGAGCCGGTCCTGAATACACGCACGGCATATGCCTACTTCAGCGTACGCCTGAATATGGCCCGCAGACAATATATGTACTAAAACAGGAACATACAGGCATAAAAAAAAGAGGCATATTTCTATGCCTCTTTTTTTGTTCCGGGGAACAAAGAATATTAATGATTCAGCGTAACTTTAGCTGTAGTGGTTGAAGTAACCGTTTTAGTTTCAGCTGAAGACGGTTTTGTAACCTGTGTGCTGGTTGTGTTCAGAACGAGAACCAGTTCATCTTTAGTGATGGATTCAACAACCCAGCTGCCTACGTTACCGAATGCGAAATCCAGGTAAGCTTTCTGATCTGTGTTGTTGCTCCAGCTCCAGTAACCTGAGTTAGACAGGGTAGAAGGCTGTGTGGTAACGGTTACGGTTGTAGCCGGGTTACCAGTGCTTTCTGTGGTCACATATTTCAGGGTCTGTGTAGCGTCGGTTTTAGAAACGCCGTCCTCACCGAAAGTGATGGTAGTGGTCATGTCATAACCGTAGATCTGCTTCTGGAAGAAGTCAGGAGAACCTACTTCTGTGTCCAGCTGGTAGTCTTCGCTTGTGTAGGTAGAAGCTGTAAAGGTTTCGGTAGAACGCTGAGTGGTAGTTGTGTTGTCTGTACCATCGGTGTAGTCACGTTTGTCGATAGTCTCTTCAACGATGCTACCTGAAGCGATTTTCCAGGCTGATTTGGTCAGGTTTTTGTCATAACCGTCTTTTTCTTTAGCACAAGAGGCTACAAGAATCGATGCTGCTGCAAAGGCAAGCACTTTTACTTTGATACTTTTCATAGTCGTTACTTTTGCGCAAAGGTATCAAAAAAAGGTAAACAAAAAACTTGTGAGAAAAAAACATATACAACGGAATGTTGAAAACTATGCTGAAGCCTCACAGTATAAGGGTTGTGGGGATGAACTACTTGTCCCTGAATGTATGAATATAATAGAGTTTCGACTGAAAGATGAGAGACATCCGGGCCGCTCTTTCGGCCGCATCGTCGGCTACGGGGCCTTCGAACAGTTCGTATACGGTCTCTGTGAACAACTGTACCCAGGTGTCGAAATGTTCTTTTTGTATAGGCATGGTGGCATGCGGTGCAAAGGGATGGCCGGAATAACGGTGTTCGTATAGGAGGACCGTCTGCCAGAAATCGTACATTTTTTCCAGGTGCTCGGGCCAGCGGCCTTCCAGGCGTGGATTGAACACGGCGCCCAGCAGTTCGTTCCCGCGCACACGTCCGTAAAAGGTGTCTACCAGGCGTATGATATCTTCCCGGCTCTGTATATCGTTTTTCATAATTGTATACTTTTTAAATGTGTTTTTCCTTTCCGCAGTTCCTGTACCAGCTGTTTCAGGCTGCGTTTGCGCAGTTCATCCTTCAGTTCGCGGCGTATATTGCGGAAGGTATCGTGCAGCGGACAGGGTTCCCGGTTGCTGCATTCGCGCAGTCCGAGCCCGCAATGCCGGAATATGTCTTCCCCGTCGATGGCATGTACCACCTGCAAAAGGCTGATGTGGCCCAGTTCCTCCGCCGGAATGTAAAAACCGCCACCAAGTCCCCGGGCCGAACGTACAATGCCGCCCAGCACCAGTTTCTGCAACAGCTTCGAGGTAAAGGGGGCCGGTGCGTCGATGGCCAGGGCGATATCCGCCGTTTTTACCGGACCGCCGGAAACGGCTTCGGAACCCAGGTAAACGACCGCGCGTATGGCATGCCGGCAGGCTTTGGAGATCATGGTACAAATGTACGGAATAATCAGATTTAAAAGTCTGATTTAACGTAAAAAAAAGACCCCGCCGTACGCGGGGCCATCTGAGATCGTTTATCGTATCAGTGAAACGCTGCCGATCAGTTCCCTGGTATCGCCGTTGAGTTCGGTATACTGAATGCGGTATACATAATGATCGCTCTTGAGCGGTTTACCGTTGTTGAACCAGGTGCCTTCCCAGCGGTCGTAGAGGTCTTCGCTCTGGAATACCTTTTCGCCCCAGCGGTCGAACACCAGCAGGCTGAAGTTTTTGATATAGCTCATGGACACCCGCCAGTCGTCGTTCATGCCGTCGCCGTTCGGGGTAAAGGCATTGGGAATAAATATCATGGAAGGTATGCTGAACTGTACCATCCGGGTCACCTGGTCGGTGCAGCCCAGGGCATTGCTTACGGTGAGCGTTACCGGGAATACGCCGCTTACCTGGTAGGTGTGCGTGGGACTGTATTCCGTGGAACTGAAACCGTCGCCGAAGTCCCAGCTGCTGCTGAGCCCGGCCGGACTGCTTTCGTTGCTGAACGCGGCCGTACCTTCGGAGATGAACCCGTAACTGAACTCAGCGCTGACGTCGATCACGGTAATGGCAACATGATCGGTGGCAGTAAGTCCGCAGGCGTCCTGAGCGGTCACGGTGAGGGTGATACTGTTCTGCGGGCTTATGGTGATCGGGTTGCCCGAAGCGCCATTGCTCCAGCTGAGGTTTACCGTTCCGTTACCGCCGATCACGGTGGCCGTAAGCGTTACCGGGTTGCCGGCGCAGATGCTCTGGTCGGGACTCAGCGTCACATCCAGGGGCTGTGGCACCACAATGCTGGCCGTAACGGTATCGGTGGCGGTTTGCAGGCACTGGTCCTGCACGGTCACAATATAATCGCCCTCGCCGTTCACGGTGATCGTAGCCGTTGTGGGGCCTGTGTTCCAGTTGTAGCCGTATGGCCCGATGCCTCCCGAAGGAACGGCGGTAATATTCTGGTTGATCTGGGCGGCATTGCAGCCTGCGATATCGGCACCGGCATTTACACTGAGCGCCGGTTTATCAATGATGCTGAGCGTAATGAACGTAGTGTCGAACGTATTTCCTGCACAGCCCGAAGCGGTGATAAAACCGATGGTGACGTGCTCCGTACCTTCGTTTACACCATCTTCATCCGCAGCGAGGTTGAACTGCAGGGTGTTCTGTCCGGCGGCAAAGGTAATGGAAGGAGGCAGGGCCGTGGTAAAATCGGCATTGGGATCGGCAGAGCCGGAATAAATGAGACTTACATTGAGCGGAACGTTCAGGTCGCCGCCGCGGGTAACGGTAAGTGTACCCTGGTTACAGTTCTCCACCAGGGAGGTATCGCTGGGACCGAAATCTACATGCGGTATCACGGTCACCCCGGCCGAAGAGGTAAAAGAACCACCTTCGATGAATACGCCCGAATCGAGAATGGGATCGCCAACGTCTGCAATGGAAAGCTTGATGTGATAGGTTTCGCCGCAGATCACGGCCGCACGGGCGGTGAGTACGGTAGTAAGACCATCGTACACCACGTCTACCACATTAAAGGCATTGTCTGTATAATAGGCGCAGTTTATACAGGGCCCCGGACCCAGTACACCGAAAGGACTGTAGCCGTTGTTTACCGAAAAAATGGAAACGGGTACATTGGTATTGGGTACACGGGCAATATTTTCGTAGGCGGGATACTGGGCAGCGGCGGCGGGCGAGACCCCGCGCAGCAGGAAGGCAAAGATATCGTTGTAACCTCCCGTGGCGGGATCGGCGACATAATCGTTATATTCTTCGGAAGCAAAGATGTAGCGGAACGAAATGGAGTCGGTGGTGGGAATAAAGTCGAACTCGAGTACGTTCACATCGTAGGTGATATTGGTACCGACCATAAAGGTGGTATCGTAACCCATGTCCACCAGGGCTGCGTGCAGGTCGTAATCGTCCACGATGGACGGGTTCTGGCTTACGCTCTGGAGCTGGTCTGCAGGACCCATCGGGCCGTCAAAACCAAGGCCTCCGCCGTTCACATCATTCTGGAATATGGAACCGCTGGTGAGGTACAGACCCGAACTGAAGCCCAGGGATGTGCCGGGCGTGGCCGTAAAGGTGCCGATACCGTTGGCATAACCGGTAAAGGTTACGTTAAAGGCCGTTACGCCTCCTCCGAGCAGTACATTGTTCACGTATTGGGTGGGAGTGAGTCCTCCCGATGCAGTGACCTGCGCCTGTACAAGACCGCACAGGAAGATAAGGGGTGCTAAAATTAACGAACGTTTCATGGTTGCTTAGTGCTTAAAAGGTTGCACAAAAATAATAAAACGTTTTATATTAAATAATTTTAACAAATATTTTGCATGTAATACCTGCACAAAACGAACCGATTAGATCGTTTGGCTTTAAAAAAAGATAGTAAAAACGAAACTTTTAAACAGCCTTAACGTATTTGCGTTTCGCTGAACGAAATATTGTATTCTTCGAGTTCGGCCAGTACGGGTCCGTAAATGTGTTTATGCACGGGGATCTGTACGCCTTTGCCCTGTATACGGCCTTCGAGCATGGCCAGGGCACCGATCCCCAGTGGTAGTCCCACGGTTTTGGCCATCGCGCTGTGCAGGGTGTTCTCCCCGGTGCAGACCATGGAACTGTGCAGTTCGTGCTGCGCGCCGTCGAGTTCGTACACGAATTTGTGCCACATCACGAGCATGTCCTTGTCCTCAGGCTTCGGGGTCCAGCGTTTTTCCAGGATATTCTGCAGCATCTGGGCCGGCGTGGCGTTTTTCAGTCCGGGTTTTTCCTGGTCGTTGAACAGGCCGAGCGAAGTAAGCTTTTCCATTTCGGAGGAGTCCAGGTCCAGGCGCAGCTGTTGTGCCAGTTTGGTTTCCACGGAATCGGTAGGATGGTAATACAGGAACGAGTTGATGAACTCGCGGTTGCTCAGTTCTTCGGAGTGTTCCATTACATAGCTATCGTCCGTAGCGCCGAGCTGTACCAGGCAGTCCCATGCCTTGCAATAGCCCGGACGGCGGAAAGTACCGCGGTAGATGGTCTTTACATCGTGCAGGTTATAGGCCTGCTGGTATTTGAGGGAGTCGCGGTTGGCATAGCCCTCGAATTTGCCGTAACCGGCAATGTTCACCCGTTCGGTGCGTCGGAACACACGCTGGTAGGGAATGTATTTGTAGGTGCCCTCATGCAGGAATTTGCAGGCGGCGCCCTGGGATGCAACTACTACGTTGCGCGGACTCCAGAAGAATTTATAGTGCCAGGCATTGTCGTCCGATTCGGGAGCGGGCAGTCCACCGGTAAAGGACTCAAAATCGCGGACCCAGGCGCCTTTTGCCTGCAGTTCGTCGATGATCTTTTTGGCGCTCATGTGATCGATACCGGGATCTACGCCCATTTCGTTCAGGATAAGTACGCCGGCCTGTTCGGCTTCGCTGTGCAGGGCCTGCATGGCGTCGCTTACATAAGAGGCCGTGATCATATTTTTACCCAGGCGGATACAGTCGCGGGCGGTATCTACGTGCATGGTAGGCGGCAGCATGGAGATCACCAGGTCGTGCTCCTGCACGATACGCGAGCGGCTGGCGGCATCGGTGGCGTCGAACTGTATGGCGGTACCGTTGGGATGTCCCTGGAGTTTTTCCTCGGCCAGGCGGGGATTTAGTTCCCCGATGGTAAGGGTAAAGGGAATGCTTTCACTCTTTTTCAGCAGGTAATCGATCAGTATGGTGGCCGATCTTCCGGCGCCTATCAGTAATACTTTCTTCTTGTCCATGTGTGAGCAGAATTCGGGCACAAAGGAAAACAAAACAAAAGAGAATAGGCGAAAAAAGCGGTTTAAAAAATGTTTTTCCGTCCGCTTCGTTTACCTTTGCAGCTCTAAGCTTGTAGTATGAGAAATCATTATATTTTCTGGGGCTCGCTGGGTGCGGCCCTGGCGGTGGCCCTGGGAGCCATGGGAGCGCATTTTATCGAGAAGAACTTTGCGCAGCGCAGTGTGGAACTGTTCGAAACGGCTTCGAAGTACCAGATGTTCCACTGTTTTGCCATTATCGTGGCGGGCATCATGGCCGAGCGTAAAAAACACCTGAGTTTCCTGCTGCCGGCCATCCTGTTCGGTACGGGCATTCTCTTCTTCAGCGGCAGCCTGTACCTGCTGGCCATAAAAGACGTACTCAGTTTCAATACAAAGATACTGGGCCCCATAACGCCCATCGGCGGGGTGCTGTTCATTGCCGGCTGGCTGTTGCTGGCCATCAAGGCCATTAAACGTTAAGGCATACTTTCCAGCAGTCGCGCTTCTTCTTCGTAGCCGCGTTCACGCAGTATATGAGCGTACCATTGCCGGTGTTCTTCGGTATTTTCGAGATATACACAGCGGGCGGCCAGGGCATTTACTTCGGCTATGTCCTGCGGAAAAGCGCCGAACCATTCCTGCGAAAGGGCATAGAGCACGGCGGCATTCTGCCGGTAGGCACTGCGTACATATTCCGCCGTTTTCACATAGGACTGATGCATGCCGGTGCCTGAATAAAATTCCAGCCTGCGGAAGGTAAAAAGAGAATCGCGGTTCACAGGGCTGAGTATGGATTCCAGTTCGATGCTGCGGGTAAAGAGCTGCTCATCTTTTGTATCGTAGGCCTTTTGTAGGCTGCGGTCGTAGAGTGCGGTATAGGTCAGGCGGAATTCGTCTTCCCCGGCCAGGTCGTACAGGGCCTGATTCTTATCAAACAGGTATTGTCCCAGGGTATCGTCCAGCGTGCATTGCAGCTGCCGGCAGCTTTTCAGCAGCAGGGGAGAGACCTGTTGTTCCTTTATCCGCAGACTGCTGTACTGTTTGTGAAACTCCTGCTTCTCGCCATAGGTGCCCACCAGGTCGAGGTAGGTGAACACGGTGCCCGAAAGTTCATCCGAAATGAACGGATCGGCAGATAAGCGTTTGCGGTAGGTCCGCACCAGTTTTTTACTGGATTCCGTACGCAGCAGGCTCAGGTAAAGCGCCGTTACGTCACCGGCATTTTCGTATACATAGCTTCGGTTAGAGCTGTGCTTGTACCATACGATGGCCGGGGTGGCCGTAAGTTTGTATTTCTGAAGGAATTCCCGGTTTTCGGGCAGGGCTGCATTGCGTGATATGAGGG
>JACVCJ010000054.1 GCA_016742095.1 Bacteroidia bacterium | reverse complement strand
ATGCGGCGGTGAACCAGGTATTCCAGGCCGGTCAGAACGGTTCCTATGCCGTGATCGTTACACAGGACGGCTGTACGGATACTTCGGTTTGTGTTACCATCAACACGGTAGGCCTGGATGAAGCCGCCGCAACGCTGGAACTGCAAGCCTATCCGAACCCGACCGACGGTATGCTGAACATTAGCTCTTCGGTACAGGGCACGGCCTATGTGCATATTTTTGACATGAGCGGAAAAATGCTGCAAACGGTATTTATGCCGGATGCCGCTGCCATGAAACTGGATATGTCGGCCTTATTGCCGGGCGTTTACCTGCTGCGCGTAGAAGCCGGAGGATACACATCACTGATCCGTATTATAAGAAACTAAGCTCAGACCCGCAGAAATAACGTATATACATTATCCTGCGGGTTTTTTGTGTCTTTTCCTGGGTGGGACCCGGCTGCCCGGCACAAAAACGGATGTAAAACGGATTTTCGCACTTAGGAAACGAACCCCGGCGGATATACATTGGCACTTTCCGGTATGAAAAGGCGGGGTATATTTGTCCTGTGGTTCTTCGGAAGACAGTCCAGACAAAGGTTCCACAACAAAATACGCAAACAAACGATAGATATACAACGGTTACAGTATTCAGATTCCCCTTCTTAACTATCCGTACCCGAAAAGAGCCCGGTCCCTTACTGCCGGGCTTTTTGCTTGTTTTTGTTTTACTCCGGAGGCCGGCTTTACCCCGGCCTTCTTTTTTATGTATATACGTTCATTGCCGGGAAATGCTTTTCCTCCCGGTGTGGACAGATATAAAAAAAGCCGGTCTGAGAACCGGCCTTCTGTTAATGCATATACGTTTTAGTGCTTTATAAAGCGGCGTACCGCCGTGCCGGCATCTGTGTGCACCTGTACCAGGTATACGCCGGAATGTAGTTGTTCAACGGGAATACTGATCATTTCAGAACCCGTATTTTTCGTATACAGTACACGTCCATTCATATCCAAAATACGTACCTCGCGGATCTGTATGCCCGTCAACTGCAGGTTAATGCTTTCCGTGGCAGGATTCGGATACAGTGCCAGGGCCTGTAAAGCCTCGTTCTCATGGAGGCCGGCAGGGTTAAGCGTTACCTGTACACAGGCCGACGTATCGCTGCAACCGTTCTCGGTAACAATTACCGCGTAGCTTCCGTTCTGTGACGGACTAAACGTGCGGGCCGTTTCGCCGGGTACCGCTGAACCGTTGCTGCAGTCGATCCACACATAAGCCGCATTCTGTGCATTGGCGATCAGTTCTGTGCCGTTCTGGCTAAGACCTTCGTTGATCATATTTACCGTAAGCGTCACGCTTACTACGCTGTCGCAGAGTGCGCCCGCCCCGGGGAAGGTTTCGCTGTAGGTGCCGGAACTGTTCAGTACCTGGCTGCCCAGGGTATAGGTTTCCCCCTCGCAGATGGTAGCTGCCAGCTGGGTATGCGGTAAGGGTACCACGTAAACGGAATCTGTGGCAGACTGTACGGGGCAGTTCTGATACACGGCGCTTACCAGTATGCTGCTGCTGGCGGCGGGAGTGGCGGTATAGGTATTTGCGGCGGACTGCTGTACGCTGTTGCCGTTCAGGATAAAGTCGTAGCTGTTAAATCCGGGTGTAGCCGTCCAGTTCACAGCGCGGCCCTCGCATACCGAACCGTTTGCGGTATTGTTGCTCAATTGTACGGAACTGCCCACGATCGCTTCAATGATCAGGGTGCCCAGGTTGTTGTAGGTACTGATGGAATCGCCGTTGAATCCGAAGGAAAACACGCGGTAGGCAGGGATCAGGGCCGGGTATTGGGTACCCACCGGGAAATAACCCTGTGGCGAAGGATATTGCCGGAGCCCGACATAAAAAGTGTCGTTCGGGGCAATGGAGGGAAGGCTGCTGAACGGAAAGAACACCATTTTACCGAGGTCGCCGCTCTGCATGGTATCCGGGGCGGAAAGAGCCATGATGGTGCCCTGTTTATCGAGCAGTACGCCCGCCACGATCTTGTTCTGGGTGGAAGATGCCGTGGAAATACGCACGTTTACGCCTTTTACCACCGGGAAAAGATCGGGCCCGCTGGTAAAACGTACCGCCAGGATACCGCCGCCGGTATTGAACCCGATGTCGTCGTCCGCAGTTCCGTTATGACTATACGCAAGTGTATCGCAGGATACGAACTGCTGGGCAGAAAGGCTGTTGTTCTGTGCCACATCGTCGTTCGGGACGCTTACGGTGAGGGTCTGGGTGCCGTCGTTCAGGAAAGAAAGACCGCTGAAAACCACGGTGTCTGTAACGCCGGGCGCCAGGCTGGCAAGGGTCTGTACCTGGTTCAGGGTATTGGCGCCGCTTACGTTCAGAGTAAGAGGCAGGTTGCTGAGGGTATCGCTGCCCGAATTGCGTATATAGGCTTTTACCGAGGTCAGGGGCTCGGCAATTTTGCCCAGGTGCGCCTTGTTTACATCGATGTTTTCAACCGAAGCGTCGTTACTGTTGGGATTTGCATAGGTAAAACGCAGCTGCGGCCGGAAGGCGGAACTCTGGTTCAGGGTAGCCGGTGGCGTGGTAGTGCCGGAAACCGCCATATACAGGGCGCCCGACAATACGCTGTTGCAACGGTAGGTAGCCGGATCGAGGGCCCCGGAGAAAACACTGCCCAGGTAGTCGATACCTACGTACAGTCCGCCGCCTGTGTACGTAAAGGGCTGTGTAAGCATAAGTCCGATCTCCGAAGGTACGTTCCCTGCAGGAACACTGTAGCTGCCGTTGTATACCTGTGTCATCGGGCCGATGGCCGTGGCCCAGTCGCTCGATTTCAGGTTTTGTGCATCCGTTGTGTTTTCCAGGTAAATGCTCATATTCCCTGAAAAGGGTACAGAAGCCCCGCCCAGCAGCACAAAGCCGATCTCGGAGAACTGTATGCCGCTCAGGATGCCACTGATCTCAGAGGCAGGAATAATAAAATGTGAACGGAACGCCGTATGCGAAGGGGTCCCGTTGGGGGCACGCTGCTGACTGCTGCCCGGCGCCACTGAAGGAAGGTACTTGGTAACGGTGACCTGTCCGTAACTGAACAGGGCTGAGGTAACGAGCCCCAGGCTGAGGAGAACTTTCTTCATTGTGTATGCTTGATTGTAACAGGGCACAAAAGTAAGCAGTAAATATAAAGTCTCTGTTATGCAGAATTTTTTATCGGCAGATTCTCGCCTCTTTTCGGGTACAGGACTGATAACGAAGCGCTTTAATTTCCCAGGGTTAAAAAGTTAACATTATTGTCCATATTTTTTAAAACAGTTTGTTTCGTTTTAGACAATTATGTAAAATAATCACAAAGAACACGCAGCTGTATCCGCCTCGTCAGGCTGATCGCAGCGGATTTTTACTTTTGGTGGCGGAACCCTCGGCTATTGTTATATCTTTATCTTTTTTGGTAAACGATGAAAATACTTTTCAGCATCCTGGCCCTGTTCGCGATCAGCCTGCCTTCTTTTGCAACGGAATGGCTTACGTATTATGTGTACGTTGAAACCGGGTATACACAGGGGCCCTGGACGCGGGCAGAGCTGCTCGGAGAGTCGGAATACCGGTACCTGGCCGCTGAACCTTACGAGGACCTGTTCGGTTCGGGGGAGCTGCAGCTGGCGGAGAAACTGCTTGCCCGGCTGAAAAGTAAAAAGCCGGACCTGTATGCGTGGCGTTATGAGCTCAGCGTGCAGGGCGATACGGTTGTGCTTACTACGAAAGACCCGCTAAAAAATGAGGAAACGGTTAAGAATGAAATAACGGCAACGCTTACGTTTAACGGCTTCAAGGCGGTAAGCTTCCGTATCGCCGGTCGTTCGGAGACCTTAACGGACCGGGACCTGACGATCCCGTACTTCGACCTGGTTTCGAAACAGCCGTCGGCAGAAGCCGTTCCGGCAACACCCGAAGAACCGGCTGTACAAAAGCAGTCGGATGTTGAACCAATGGAAACGAAAGGACCGGCAAAGACCTGGCTGCTCATTTCCGTAGCAGCCAACCTGGTACTGGTCGTACTTCTGGTCCGGAAAATGACGAAAAAAGGGACGGAGGCATAGGGCGTCCGGGAAGGGTTTAAAAAGAAAAAGCCCGGTACAGGACCAGGCTTTATTTTCTTTAGTAGCGAGGGCTGGACTCGAACCAGCGGCCTTCGGGTTATGAGCCCGACGAGATACCTACTTCTCCACCTCGCAGTGTTTTAGGACTGCAAAGGTACGTCAAAAATTTACACCGGCAAAATAAAATCACAAAATAAATTTAATACAGGGCCTTTCTGCGCTGTTATTTTCGCATAAAAAGCAGGAATTCATATGTTTAATCGTTAAAATATTCCTGTGTAGTAGTATTCGGTGCCGTTTACACGTCATAATTCCGGTAAAAAGCCGCTGCCGGCGAAAACAATTGTTGTGCCGCGCAGGTTTATTATCTTTGTTACACACAGTTTTGTCTGAACATGAAAGAGAAGGAAGTGCCGCAGGACGATGGAATGTTGCAGGGTAAGACCCGCGACCTGTACTATGTGCTCGATGAGAACGGGAATTACGTAAATGCCCTCAGCACCGGCTGGGAGCCCAAGAACATCGTAATGCAGCAGGCCTGGGACATCATCAATGAAGCGGTGGCCGGGGTACGCGACCAGGTGCTCCGTAACGAAGCCTCGACCCTGTTGTACCATATGGAAAAGAACCAGATGGACGTAAAGCTGCTTTCTCAATATTCAGGTGTATCCAAAGCGAAGATCAAGGAACATATCCGTCCCGGCGGGCTCGAAAAAGCCACACAGGCCGAAAAAGAAGCCTATGCCGATTCTTTCCGTATTTCTGTTGAACAGTTACTAAAGCTCGATGATCCAGACTCCCACCATGCCTGATCCGGTATTTGATCACCGCCAGTCCGCCCATTGCGAGAACGGGGTTACCGCCAACCTGTTCCGCTTCCATGGCCTCGATATAAACGAACCGCTGGTATTTGGCATCGGTTCGGGACTTTTCTTTGCCCACATGCCTTTTATGAAGCTCAACGGCATTCCCGTTACGGGTTTTCGTCCGTTCCCGGGCGTTATTTTCCAGCGGGCCGCTAAAAAACTGGGCATTAAAATGAAGGTAAAGACCTACCGCGATCCCGAAAAAGCCATGGAAGAGCTCGATGCCAACCTGGCGCAGGGTATTCCCACGGGCTGCGTGGTAGGTGTGTTTCACCTTACCTATTTCCCGGAACCGTATCGCTTTCACTTCAATGCACATAACCTGGTGGCCTTTGCCCGCGAGGGCGACCTGTACCATATCAGCGACCCCGTGATGGAAACCGTGACCACGCTCAGCCACCGCGATTTTCAGCGCGTACGCTTTGCCAAAGGTACTGCCAGGCCCCGGGGCAAAATGTACTGGCCGGTATCCGTGCCGGAGCAGATCAACCTGCGTAAGGCCATCGTAAAAGGCCTGCGTAAGACCTGCTATGATATGACGGAGATCCCCCTGAAGTTTTTCGGGGCCAAAGGCATTCATTACCTGGCAGACCGTATGCTGAAATGGCCGCAGAAACTGGGCGACCGCAAAGCCCTGCAATACCTCGGACAGGTGGTACGCATGCAGGAGGAGATCGGTACCGGGGGCGCCGGCTTTCGCTTTATGTACGCGGCTTTCCTGCAGGAATGTGCCCGTATCTTCGGCGACGAACGTTTTGCCGCATTCAGTACCCGCATGACCGGGATCGGTGACGACTGGCGTGCATTCGCCTATGAGGCCAGCCGCCTGGTAAAGAACCGCAGCAATAACGGCAGTGACTGGCAGTCCGTATCGGCTTCCCTGCACCGCATTGCCGATAAGGAACAGCTACTTTTCGAAGAACTGTATCTCCTGGCCAAAGAATGGGATAAAAAAGTATGATTCCGGAACCCCTCATACAGGTACGCGACCTTTCCAAAGCGTACCGCGGAAAAATAGAACCCGTGCTCAACGGACTTAACCTGGACGTACAGCCGGGCGAGTTCTACGGCATCCTGGGCCCCAACGGCGCGGGAAAGACCTCGCTCATGAATATACTCTGCGGACTGGTGCCCTACAAACAGGGTACGGTACGCGTTACCGGCTTTTCACCGGCAGATTTTAACGCACTTTCCAAAAGCCGTATCGGCCTGGTCCCGCAGGATATAGCCCTGTACGATAAACTCAGCGCCCGCGAGAACCTGCACTTTTTCGGCAGTGCTTACCGCATTCCGCATAAAGAACTGCGCGAACGTACCGAACATTACCTGCGCATATTCGGACTGGAAAAACATGCTTCCCGGCCGCTGAAAACATATAGTGGCGGCATGAAACGCCGGGTGAACCTGATCGCGGGCATCCTGCACGGCCCCGACCTGCTTTTCCTGGACGAACCTACCGTGGGCATCGACGTACAGAGCCGCAACGTGATCGTGGAGTTCCTGGCCGAATACAACCGCGCCGGGCGTACCGTTTTTTATACTTCGCATCATATGCGTGAGGCCGAGACCCTCTGCTCCCGGGTAGGTATCATCGATAGCGGCGTTATCATTGCCGATGGTGCGCCTGCCGAACTGATGCGGCAGCATGCCTGCGAAACCCTGGAATCTATGTTCCTGAAATTAACCGGAAAGGACCTGCGCGACGAATGAGAAGATTTTACGAAGCCTGGAAAAAGGAAATACTGCTGCTGCTGCGCGATCCGGCGGGACTGGGCATACTCTTTGTGCTGCCCGGCGTTATGGTGTTCCTGATCACCCTGATACAGGACTCTGCCCTGAGCGCCCAGCGCGAGACCCGGCAGCAGATACTCGTGTGCGACCTGGACCGGGATACCCTGGGACAGCAGCTGCGCCGCGGCTTTGATGCATCCGGTTTCCTGGAGCCCATATATACCCTGAACAATGCCGAACTGAGCGAGAGCGACGTATACCGCCTCACCTCCGACGGCAGCTATAAAATGGGCATGATCATCCCGAAAGGGGTCAGTGAGCAGATACGCACCAATGCCGGTAATGTACTGGCTTCGGTACTGGGTACGGCCAAAAAGCCGGGCGCTGATACCGTACGAAAAACGATACAACTGGTGTTCGATCCGGCGGTGCCTTCATCTTACAAGGCTTCGGTAGAAATTGCCATGGAGCGCAACATCAATGCCATACAGACCGGGCTGCTGGTCGATGCTTTTTCGGCCCGCATCGCCGAATTCATTCCCGGCGCCGGCAGGGTACAGATCAGCGCCGACGTTACCGGGGTGGATTTCAGCACAGAATATTCTACGGGTGAGAACAGCCTCATCAAACCCAACAGCGTACAGCACAACGTGCCGGCCTGGACCATCTTTGCCATGTTCTTTATTGTGATCCCGCTGGGGACCAGTATCGTGCGGGAAAAGGACAATGGCATCGAACGCCGCCTGCGGGTGATCCCGGGTTCTTTTGACCTGAGCGTATTCGGCAAGATATCGGCCTATATACTCATCTGCATGCTGCAATTCGCACTGATGCTTTCTACCGGCCTGGTCTGGCTGCCGATGCTGGGTCTGCCCGTGCTGGTCATCGGTCATAACGTACTCACCCTGCTTATCGTGGCCCTTACCTGTGCCCTGGCCGCTACGGCCTATGGCCTGTTTATCGGTACCCTGGCCCGCACGCACGAACAGGCGGCCTCTTTCGGTTCCATTTCCGTGCTCATCATGGCCGCAGTCGGTGGTATCTGGGTGCCTTCCTTTGTAATGCCCCCGGTGGTAAAGACCCTGGGCAGCCTTTCGCCGCTCAACTGGGCGCTGAATGCCTTTTACGATGTTTTCCTGCGGGAAGCAGACCTTGCCCTGGTATGGCCGCAGCTGCTCAAGCTCACCCTTTTTGCCCTTGTACTGTTGCTGGCCGCACGTTTTGCCGCCGCATTCAAATACCGATGAATTTATGCTGAAAGAGAACTATACGCAACGGGTACGTTTTGACGAGGTGGATGCACTGGGCATCGTATGGCACGGGCATTACGTAAAATACCTCGAGGACGGCCGCGAAGCCTGGGGCCGTAAATACGGACTCACCTACATGGGCATGTACCATACCGAAGGCTTTGCCGTGCCCATCGTGGACCTGAAAATGAAATACAAACGTCCGCTGAAATACGAAGAGCACTTTACCATCGAAACCTGGTATGTGTCCTGCGACGCGGCCAAACTCATACTCCGCTACCGCATCCTGAACGCACGGAACGAAGAGGTAATGGAAGCCGAAAGTACCCAGGTATTCCTTTCCAAAACAGGCGAACTGCAGCTCTCCGCCCCGGAGTTCTTTGAGGCCTGGAAACAGAAGTTCGGCGTGTAGGCGCATTTTTTGTCTTAACCATTTCTTAGCAGGGGAGCATGTCGCTATTTTCCTGTTTTTTACTGAATTTTGTCCTATGAATAATGCAGCCTATTTCGAACAGGGTATTTCCTTTACCGTTTATATGGAAGAGTTTGAACGTGCCGTGGCGGAAAAACGCACCAGTGGCCCCGATCAGAGCGAGTTCATGGTACACTATACCCTGCTGAACCTGCATCGTATGCATCGTTTAACGAAACATACCGGAATTATACCTTCGCTGCAGCAGAAGATACAGGCCTGGGAGCGTAATCTTCGTATACTTATCATAACCGAGTTCTGGTGCGGTGATGCGGCACAGAATATTCCCGTGATCGAGAAAGCGCTTTCTCCCAATAAACGTATAGACATCCGTTATGTATTCCGTGACGAACACCCGGAACTGATAGAACGTTACCTGACCAATGGCGGACGCAGCATTCCGAAAATGATCGTAATGGATGCGGGAACGGGAGCGGACCTGTTTACCTGGGGCCCGCGTCCGGCAGCGGCACAGGCCGAAATAACGCGCATGAAAGAGGCCGCATTCAGTAAAGATGCGATGATCGAAGGCATACAGCGCTGGTACATCGCCGATAAGACCCTCAGTATGCAGGCCGAACTGGAGACCCTGTTCAGCTGATCTTATTTCTGGCGGAAGAAAATGCGGATAGGCGCTCCGTGAAAATTGAAGTTGTCGCGGAGTTTATTTTCCAGGAAGCGGCGGTACGGATCTTTTACGTACTGCGGCAGGTTGCAGAAGAACGCAAACGTGGGGTAGTGGCCCGGTAACTGCGTTACGTATTTAATTTTGATGTATTTACCCTTGATGGCCGGTGGCGGGAACTCGTCGAGCAGCGGCTGGAAGAACTCGTTCAGTTCGGCCGTTTTAATGCGGCGCTGACGGTTGGCCGTAACCTCCATGGCGGCTTCCAGGGCTTTCAGTACGCGCTGTTTGTTCAGCACGGAAGTAAATATGATGGGGAAATCGCGGAACGGAGCCGTTTTTTCGTATATTCTTTCTTCAAACGCCTTGGCCGTATTGGTTTCCTTGGCTACCAGGTCCCATTTGTTCACCACCACTACCAGGCCCTTGTGGTTCTTTTCCACCAGGTGTATAATGTTCAGGTCCTGGCTTTCGAGGCCCTGGGTGGCATCCAGCATCAGTATGGCCACATCGCATTCCTCGATGGCACGTATGGTGCGCAGTACACTGTAAAACTCAATGTTTTCGGTCACCTTCGACTTTTTGCGGAGTCCGGCAGTATCCAGCACCCAGAAATCGAAACCGAACTTGTTGAAACGGGTATGGATGGTATCGCGCGTGGTACCTGCCACGGGTGTTACGATATTGCGGTCTTCCTCGAGCAGGGAATTGATAAAGGACGATTTTCCCACGTTCGGGCGGCCAACTACGGCCAGTTTGGGCAGTACGTCCTCTTCCTGTTCCTCTTCGGGTTTAATATGCTTGATAATTTCGTCGAGCAGTTCGCCGGTGCCGGAGCCGCTTTGCGCCGAAACGGCAAAGATCTCTCCGAAACCCAGTCCGTAGAATTCGTGTACGTCGTTCTCACGCATCGAATTGTCCACTTTGTTCACCACGATGAACACAGGCTTTTTCGACTTGCGCAGCATATCGGCCACGGCCAGGTCGGGGTGGGTGGTGCCGGTGGTCACATCGGTCATGAAAATGACCACATCGCATTCGTCCACGGCCATTTTTACCTGTTTGTTGATCTCGCTTTCGAATACATCGTCGCTTCCGCTGATGTACCCACCGGTGTCGATCACGGTAAATTCCCGTCCGCCCCATTCACATTTGCCGTAATGACGGTCACGCGTGGTACCGCTGGTGGGGTCCACGATGGCTTCGCGGCTTTCGGTAAGCCGGTTGAATAAGGTGCTTTTTCCTACGTTGGGTCTGCCGACTATGGCTACTATGGTACTCATTTCAACCGCAAAAGTAGACAAAAAACGCGACTATACCGAACGGAGCCCTTAATGCAGAGGCCGGTACTGCTTTTCAACCTGAAAAATTCGTACTTCCACGCCAAAGTAGCAGGATCCCTTTAGAAAAGTACGATCCCCTGCCGGTGTACATGGTCCCTTCGGACATACGCATTATAGAACGTATTCCCCTGAACCAGAACGGCAGGGCCGATAAAAAACAACTTGCGGAAATTTACCTGAACGATAGGGCATAAAAAAACCCGCCTCGCTGGTAGCGAAACGGGTTTGCAGATCCCTGCGGTATTTTATTGTTCAGCCAGAATAATGGCTTTATTTTTATTCATTTCCAGCACACCGCTTTTAATGTCGATGTACTCGGTCTTGTCGGATCTATCGATCACCTTGATACGGCCTTTTCCCAGCGTGCTGATGATGGGCGCATGACGGTCGAGGATCTCGAACGAACCGTCGGTCCCCGGCAGCTGCACCAGTTTTGCTTCGCCGCTGAACAGGATACTGTCCGGTGTTATGATATCAACGTGCATGTTTATTCCTTTAGGTTCAACGATTATTTACGGGCTTCGGCCAACATTTTTTCACCGGCTTCGATCACATCTTCGATGGTACCTTTCAGGTTGAAGGCGGCTTCCGGGTATTGGTCAACTTCTCCGTCGATAATCATGTTAAATCCTTTGATGGTATCTTCGATGCTTACGAATACACCCGGGATACCGGTGAACTGCTCGGCCACGTGGAACGGCTGCGACAGGAAACGCTGTACGCGGCGGGCACGGTGTACCACCTGTTTATCTTCTTCGCTCAGCTCGTCCATACCCAGGATGGCGATGATGTCCTGGAGCTCTTTGTAACGCTGCAGGATCTGTTTTACGCGCTGTGCGGTGTTGTAGTGCTTGTCGCCGATGATGGCCGGGCTCAGGATACGTGATGTAGAGTCCAGGGGGTCTACCGCGGGGTAGATACCCAGCTCCGCGATCTTACGGCTGAGTACGGTGGTGGCGTCCAGGTGGGCGAATGTAGTAGCCGGGGCCGGGTCGGTAAGGTCATCCGCGGGTACGTATACCGCCTGTACGGATGTGATGGAACCGTTCTTGGTAGAAGTAATGCGCTCCTGCATCAGACCCATTTCCGTGGCCAGGGTAGGCTGGTAACCTACGGCTGAAGGCATACGGCCGAGAAGGGCCGATACTTCGGAACCTGCCTGGGTGAAACGGAAGATATTGTCGATGAAGAACAGGATGTCACGACCGCCGCCGCCGGAAGTACCGTCGCCATCGCGGAAGTACTCGGCAATGGAGAGACCCGACAGGGCCACACGGGCACGGGCTCCGGGAGGCTCGTTCATCTGTCCGAACACGAAGGTGGCTTTGGAATCTTTCAGTTCGTCGGTGTTCACCTTCGACAGGTCCCATCCGCCTTCTTCCATCGAATGTTTGAATTCTTCGCCATATTTCATGATACCGGCTTCGATCATCTCACGCATGAGGTCGTTCCCTTCGCGGGTACGCTCACCCACACCGGCAAATACCGACAGACCGCCGTATCCTTTGGCAATATTGTTGATCAGCTCCTGGATAAGTACCGTTTTACCTACACCGGCACCACCGAAGAGACCGATCTTACCCCCTTTTGCATAAGGCTCGATCAGGTCGATCACTTTGATACCTGTGAAAAGTACTTCCGTTGAAGTTGTAAGTTCTTCGAATTTAGGCGGTTCGCGGTGAATGGCATAACCTCCTTTTTTGTCAACCTGCGGCAGGCCGTCAATGGCGTCGCCGGTTACGTTGAACAGA
This sequence comes from Bacteroidia bacterium, assembly GCA_016742095.1. GTDB lineage: Bacteria > Bacteroidota > Bacteroidia > CAIKAF01 > CAIKAF01 > JACVCJ01. The sequence goes on along the minus strand of JACVCJ010000054.1, from coordinate 5,076 downwards.
CGTCCTTTGATCGATTCCCCGATCGGCATGGTGATGGCGGCGCCTGTAGCGAAAGCCTCCATACCGCGGCGTAAACCGTCTGATGAGTCCATGGCTACCGTACGAACCGTATCTTCACCAATGTGCTGTTGTACCTCAAGTACCAACGTAGAGCCGTTATCGCGCTTAATTTCAAGAGCGTCGTAAATGTTCGGCAGGCTGTCTGCGTTCTCGAACTTTACGTCGATTACCGGGCCAATGATCTGAGAAATCTTTCCTGTAGTTGACATATCTGTTAATGAAAAGAATATCGTTTCTGAATTCGGGTGCAAAGGTAGGATTATTTCAAAATAAAACGAATCAGATCGCTTTTTTCTTCCCCATATGCACATAATCCCCTTTTTATGCGACATTTGCCCGTCTTAAACACACAACTCCCTATGAATCCCCTGTGGGTAGATATAATCGGATGGCTGGGCGGCCTGCTGGTGGTCATTGCCTATTTTATGAATACCACCGGACGCATGGATGCCCGTAATACCGGGTACCAGCTCCTGAATCTCTTTGGCAGCATATTCCTTATTATCAATACCGTCATCGTAGGTGCCTATCCCAGTACGGCCGTGAACATTATCTGGGTCTTTATCGCCATCAGCGGACTGATAAAAAGCTTCCGGAAATAAATTTTTGTTATATTTCGGATATGAAAACGATCCTGTCCCTGTTCCTGGCTGCTTTTGCCCTGGGTGCCATCGCACAGACCGCCGATTCGGTGGCTACGCCCATATTTACTGTAGTGGAGGAATTACCGGTATTCCCGGGCTGTGAGGAAGCAAAGGCCGGGGACCGTATCACCTGCCTCAGCGAAAAGGCCGAAGCCTTTGTGATCCGTGAAATGCATTATCCCACCCGGGCCATGCAGGAGAAAAAGGAGGGCGTGGTCTATATCTCCTTCCTTATTAATAACGAAGGCAAAACAGACAAGGTGCGCCTGAGCCGGGCCTCGGAAACACCGGGCTACGGTTTCGAGGAAGAAGCCCTGCGCGTGGTGGCGCTGCTGCCGCAGATGGTCCCTGCCAAACAGGGCGGAAAGCCCGTAGGCCTCACCTATACTATGGCCGTGCCCTTTAAACTGAGGAACGCAACGCCAGCCGCCCCCATGAAATAAAGCGTTTTCTCTTTTACTTCAGGACCCCGGATTCCTCTCTTTACTCCTTGCTCTTCACTCTTTACTTCAGGCTAAAAATCCCCATAATTCACCTGCAGGCAGGGCAATCCCAGTTCCAGTCTCCAGAGATCGACCACCTGGTTGCGGTCGTCCAGCACAAAACGTACAAAATAGCGTCCCAGGATATGGGCCTCGTACAATTCCTTTTTGATCACAGAATCTTTACGATGGTCTTTTGTTGTACGCATGTATAGGGCATCGTAGGGGATATCGTGCTTTTTCAGCCAGCGCTCGGTAGCCTCACGGCTGTTGTCTTCGCGGCCGGAAAGCAGTATGATGTGTTCCCCTTTGGCCTTGTAGGTACGCAGGATCTCGGCCACGGGGGCGTTCAGGTCGTCGCTTTCACATTTCAGGGCTTCATAGGGTGAACGGGCGCAGAGTATGGCCAGGGTACCGTCCAGGTCGCAGACCAGGGCCGGAGGCAGGGTTGGGTCCTGTTCCTTATAATGCGGTCCGCGTTCATCTTTCAGCATATGTTGTTTGTACATACGCACGATCACGTCGCGGCCTACTTTTTTCTCCCTTTTTGTATCGCGCTCGATGGCTTCCTGCAGCGGTACCTCTACGGGCAGGATCTCGACCTGCACGGCATCGCCGCTGTCTTTACGGTATTTCTGCACCAGCTGTGTGATGCGTTCCAGCGGACGGTCGGAGAGGTTGGTATCGTCGATGATCACGTGTTTCCCGTCTTTCAGGGCCTCGATCAGCATCAGGTCGCGCAGGCGTTCCACGAATTTTTCATTGGCCGTGGTATGGTGACTGTTGTCCAGCATGGCGCGGAGTTCGTCTTTATTCAGTCGTTTGATGTTCCCGGGATTTTCATCCAGCATTTTTTTTGCCAGGGTCGACTTCCCGCTTCCCGGGAGTCCTTTCAGGATCCATACGGTTTTCATGTATATACGTTCTTCTTTTTATTCGGTTTGTTCATCGCGCAGCCAGGCTTTACGGTAAGCCGGACGGATCATTTTCCAGATCACGGGCGCATAATTTTTCTGGTCGAGCATGTAAAAAAGTACAGACGGGTATTTACAGGTCTGAAAATACAGCGCCGTTTCCTTACGTGTATTCAATATACGAAAATCGCTTCTGCTTTGTATCTCGATCTCTGTGTATTGTTTCTGCAACATTTGTATCGTTTCTTTTACCCAACGATAAAATTCATCCGGCACATGCTCCAGCAGTTCTTCCTGCGGCATACCGTCGCGCAGCATTTCCCAGATGCTCAGGTTGGATACGCCGGTCACTATACGGTGCAGACGCAGGTATTCCTCAAATTTTACCTTTACACGGAAGCCGTTCCGGAAGCGGATCACAAAGCCTTCGCGGTTTTCGGTGCTGCGTTCTTTCAGTGTGGCAATATCGCGTATCCCGTGGAACTTCTCCGCCAGCGGGAACCCGATGTCCTGCGGTTCGTGTTCCGTACCGGTAGCGGTCTCGATCACCGCCAGCAGATGCAGGGCCCGTTCTGTACCGTAATTCACTACAATGCGGTTCTCCGGGTAAATGATCTCGAACAGGTAGGTAAACCCTTCCTGTAACAGCGGGATGGCATCGGCGTATTTTTCGTAGAGCAGGCGGGTGGCTTCCTGTGCCTGTTCGCTGGTAAAGGAACCGCGGCTGGCTATATAGGGTTTCCCGTCCAGGCGGTACAGTATCCCCAGGGAACCGTCCAGTTTGTCAAGCACCTCGAACGGTTCATCGGGCAGCACTTCGTCCGGGCGTTCTCCCAGGTTGAAGAACTTGGCAAAAGGTCTGGCCACCGGGTTTCCCCAGGCGTCCAGGATCAGTCCGCGGCATTGCAGGGTAATTTCGTTCCAGAAGCCCTCGTACTGGGTTTTCGGCGCATAATTATAGATGTACAGTTCGGCATCCGGGTGTTTCTGGATCTGCAGATACCCTTCATCGGTCAGTCGTTGTATGTTATCTTTTTCGAACATGTTTGCCAGGATAAAAGTAAAAAAAGGGTTGGTAAACGGGCCGGCAAACGCATGCTTAACCGCTCATTATGGCACCTGAGTATGGTTAAGGTTTGCCGGTAAACAGCTCTTTCAGCTGGTCCAGCACATGGCCGTTGCCCTGCAGGGTGATGTACTCCACCTTTTCGGCGATCTTTTCGATATGCTCGAATTCTTTCAGCCGGTACAGCATGGGGTTATCTTCCATCAGGCGGGCCGAGTTGAGCATGGCGCGCAGGGCCGCCGTTTCTTCACGGCGGGTGATCATGGCGGCCTGTGCCTTTTTTTCAGCGACCAGCACCTGATTCATGATCTCCCGGATCTCACCCGGCAGTATGATGTCACGGATACCACCGTCGGTCACACGTACGCCCAGCGGAGCCGCTTTTGTACGCATGGCCTGCAGCATTTCCGCGGCCACCTGGTCTTTCTGCTCCAGCAGCTGGTCCAGGGTACGGGTACCGCACACCTCGCGCAGGGCGAACTGCATGGCCGTATGCAGCTGCTTTTCGTGGTCACGCAGTTCCGTAAGCACCTTATGCGGGTCGCTTACCTGGTAGCGGGCGAAAAAGCTCATGCGCAGCGGCGTTTTATCGGCGCAGAGCAGTTCCTGACCGGAGAGTTCCGCCATTTGCTCGCGTTTATCGATACGGCGCAGGTCCAGGGCCTGTACGTTCCGGAAGAAGAAGTGTGCGCCGGGTTCCAGCACACGGTCTTCCTTACCGTCGATGAACAGGCAGGTGTACTCGTGGTTCTCTACCACAAAGTTTCGCACCAGGCCGGACAACGGCGGCTTCATCAGCCAGTTCCTGGGAATGTGCTCCGGTATATCGCATACGGAAGTATCGGCGATGAGTGCAGTAACGGAAAGCGCACGGACCGGGAGGGCATAGCTGCCGGCGGGATACAGACCGATCAGCACACCGCGCAGGGCTTCGATCAGGACCTCGCCGTCCTTTACGTTAAGTATACGAAACTGGTCCGCAAAGGCAGAGGCCTCGATGGTCTTAACGAGCTGTGCATCGCTGATCACTTTATCGTCGGGCAGGAGTCGCACTTCCTTACGCCATACAAAGTAGACGCCGGGCTCCAGTATTTGTTTCAGTTCGCCGGTTTCAGAGAAGACCAGGCCTTTGTAATGCAGGGGTACCTGTACGTTTTTCATAATATATGTATTTAAATTGTTACGTAAAAAAGCAGAAGTGCCGGATCGTCCGCCTTTCCGGGAGCAGAAAACGGCGGCCTGTTGCCTGGACCTTTGCCGGCGGGCTGGTGCCGGGGAAAGATATGGGGCGCAGGTGGCGGTTTCCCGGTACCCGTAAAGGTTGCAGTGTAACGCCTGGGCGTTTTCTGCGGGCCTTTCGGACACTTCTGCAGGGACCGGTCTTTTTACGAAGGGACCGTCTTCGTTTTTGCATGATTAACAATCATGTGCTTAGCCGCTAAGCTATCCCTTTAAGGGAGCAGGATTCGAACCTGCGTGTCATTAAACCCCCGTTTTACCGGGTCTCAGGTGGAAGTTGAGTGGGGAATCGAACCCCGGTGGAAGCAAAAAAGATCTTCGGAATACAGCAGACTGCACCGTTGGGCATTACAGATACCCATGGACCTATTCAGCGTGTTTTGCCTTACAGCAATATGTTTAAGAACGTTGTCTTTGTTTGACGATACAAAGCTGGAGAGCTACTGCGCAGTATATCTGCGTACTTATAAAATAATAACGAAATTATTTTTAATTACCTGTTTATCAGGGTGAAAAATTTCTCTCTTTTTCCTGCATTTTTTACGCTATATTTGAACTGCGCAGATGGATTGCGCACTTTGTCTATGGCCGTTACCAAAAATGCACTCCTGCGATACAAAGTTCTGGACGAATGTTTTCGGAACCCCTACCGCAAATGGACGCTCGTAGCC
>JACVCJ010000053.1 GCA_016742095.1 Bacteroidia bacterium | reverse complement strand
ATCAGGGGGCGGACTGTAATCGATGTTGCAGATGCAATCGGTATGGATACCATTGCGTCTGGTGATCTGGTATATATCCATGGCAATACCCATAGCCTCCTGGCGTACGGTTGCGTACAGAACGGCGGTTTTACGCCATATCTGGTCAGCCTGGGGCACCATAGAAAAGTCAATGGCGGTAATAAGCGGACAGAGAGGCAAAGGCGCTATACCGCAATTTACATTGGCATAGGCTACCTGCACAATATTGGCAGGCACACCGCTCACAGGCTGATAGGTCATTAATTTGTAGAAAAAAATATCTCTTGCAGTTACCGGCGGACCGGCCGGCATCAGGTTCTGGTTGGCAAAAGAGCCGGGATCGGAGAAAAAGGGATCGTTGGCCAGCATGGCATTTATTACGGCCACAGGTGTAAGCGAGCCCGACAGACCCAGCTCAGATACCGCCACGGTTGCAGGATAGCGTTCCAGCATGCGGGCATATTCGTAGGTATTTACCTCCACATCATTACCGGACCCATTGTTCACTTCAGCTGTATACGAAAATGCATTGCTGCAGAACTGGTATTTAAAGTATTCAGGGTGGAAAACCACCAGTGATCTTGCAAAAGAGGGACGCCAGGTTTCCATAAAGTCAGACAGGTTCTCCAGGTATTCGGGATAGATATAGCGCTCTCCCGTAACCGGATCTGTTTCCGGTGTAACCCAGGCTTCCGGTTCCGGCGAAAAATTGCCGTTCTCATCTTCCGTTACGATAATCCGTACCCGGTTACCCAGCTCATCATAATAACCCCGTTTCCAGGTATTATCTACCGGATCGAAATAACGTGGTCTTTTCCATGACCCCTTCAGTCCGCCCACCGCTATAGGAGCAAACTCGCCACTTCCGTTCTGCGGGGTACCGCTGAAGGCATTTATAAACTGTTCCTGTGCCCGCACCGGCAGCTCGTTGCCCACATTGAAAACAGACACCGGAAATGCAGAGGCATCTCCCCCGCTGAATTCTCCGTACTGTCCCATCAGGGATACGTCCTGCAGCATCATTTCGTAGCCCAGGCTGCATTCGTCCTTATAGGCTTCGCCGCAGAGACCTTCGCACTGTTCCTTCAGGCTATTGTACATAGCAATGGCGGCTTCCTGGCTGCCCAAGCCGGCTTCATTCTCAGCTATAAAATCATCCCGGCTGCCCAGTGCTTCCAGGCAGGATTCACAGTCGATAAAACAGTCTGAAACATCGGGCGGATCATAAAAGAAAGACAGCGGCTTCAGGCAGGTATCCCGGCTCATGATCATGTCCAGGTACTCCTCCAGCGCATCAGCAGCTACCGTAAGTTTTTTTGTAAGGTTATACGCACCCATTTTCAGGGGTACGATGGTGTCATATTCATAGTCGTAGGGATCGCCGTCCTGGCACTCATCGTTTATCACACTGCCCGGAATACGTATCGTCATGGGACCGTTACCCAGCGCGTTCCCGATCACATAGTTCCCACAGTCGTCTGTAAGACTTATTTCCAGGTCGTAGATACAGTCGGCACAGAAATCCGGCACACAGTCGTCCTCAAAATCACGCCCGGTAAGCGTATAGCTGATACGGTAATCCTTATCCGAGGTTACCATCAGGAAGCGGTTCACCGTATAGGAACTATTGTCTGCCGAAGGCAGGTTCTGGTCACCATGCGGGTTCTGACCTGTGATCTCAAGCAGGTCTTCATCCACTTCTTCTCCCAGGTCCTGGAGCGGGGTACCGTTTCCGTCTACTTCCAGCGGGTCAAGACTTTTCGGGGACCCACCTGCCAGCGAGGTAGCAATGGTCTTACCTGCCAGATCGGTATAGGTAATGCTTACCTGTCCGTTGGCATCTTTGATCATGCTTTTCTGGTAATAGCCCGCATAACCGGCGTCCGTACCGAAGAGGCGGTTCAGGTCGGTCTGCGAAGGATTGCCGTACACGTACTGTGTTTCATGTCCGCTGCCAATGCGGTGGTCCAGGCCTACCCCACTCTGTATTTTAGGACGGGAGGCATTATCCGCCTCATAAATAACCCGTGTAAAGGGATACCCTCCGGCATCGGCTACGCGGCCCTGCTGTGCATACATATCCGGGTTAGAAGCGGAGTAATAGAGACCGGCACCGCGGGCAGTACCCATTACCTGGGACCCGGCATAACAAAGTCCGCTTTCCGGGCTGCCGAAATCAAAGTTCAGATAGCTGTATTTATTCCCGGAACCATCCTGGTTATAATTTACCTTGTATGAAAACCCGCGTTCTGTAACGGCCGGCAGGGTATTAACGGCAGGGCGGCCCAGGAAATCATAGATCGTTTCCGTAACCACGCCCATTTTCGTATAGTCATTTACGTCACCATTCGCAACGGCTGCTGCCACATTTTCCTGCCGCACACGTAAAGTACCATCGGCATAGGTACCCTTGGGTAGTATTTTCCCGTCTTCAGAAAAACTTACCGTATACTGCGCATTGATGTGGTTCAGCAGGTAGCTGTTCCCAAAGCCTACTCTCAGTTTCGACCCCAATGGCGCATCATCCACGGTCAGCGCACCGCTGTTGGTATGATCGAAAGACCAGGGTCCGAACAGATCGTCCTCCAGCTCCGGACCACCCCGGGTTACGCCGCGTACACGCGCTACCACGTAACCGTTCGTATATACAATGGGGATATGAAAGGTATTCTGACTGGCCGGAACACGTACCCGCGAGGCATTGTCCTTAAACTGTACCGGCAACGCATCAGGCAGTACCGGAGTGCTCAGACTGGTGCCGAAATCTTCTACAAAGATCCATTCCAGTTCATACTCCGCAGCCCAGGGAAGGGTATTCCAGCGTACCACCACCACATTGTCGCGGTTATAGCGATCGATCTGTTCAAGGGGATTGGGCATCATAAAGGAGGTAACCTGTGCCGGCGGACTGGACGGAATTGTGTAATAACGGGTGCGCTGCAGTTCCACTTCCAGGCGTATATCGTCCGGGATATCGCCGGTGGCAATGCTGTTCCCGTTTTCGTCTTCGGCCGTTACCGCCAGGATATTCACCTCGCATTTATAGGCATCCTTATATACTTTGAAGGAGCGTTCCAGGTCCCTTTCCGTGAGTAGCAACGGTGATTTTTCCACTTCCAGCGTAATGTATTCGGTAATGACGGAAGAAGGACTGCCGAAGGGATTAACGGTACGGTACTGCACTTCCAGGTCTACCGATACTTTTACATGACCTTCGTAGCAGATATTGGCATTGGGATCGATGAACAGCGACACCAGCACATCGGCGCTTTTATCGCGAAAATCAGCCGTACCGCCGGCAATAGCCGAAAAAGAAGGATCTATAACACCCAGGGAAGCCGGTCCGCCGGTATACTGGTTCACCACATAATCGGCCGTAACATTGGGAATATTCGGCTGTGCATAGCCATATTGCAGCAGTACGCTGCTGAATACGGCCAGTATAACTCGTATGAATATATTCTTGTTTCTCATGGCGTTTCACGTTTATAGGTGGTTGAACGGGTTTCCTGTATGGTCATGATGCCGCGTTCGGTCTCTTTTTTGATACGCACCAGTTTTCCTTCCTGGTCATAATCGTAGAAGGTGGCAAAGTTATTCTCGTCCAGTTCGGCCTTGTAGCGGAAATTGGTGCGGTCGTACACGAAGGTTTTCATATTGGCATCGAAGGGATGCACGCGTATATCGTCGAACAGGGCTTCGCTGCTGCCCGGATCGAAACGGAAGATAATATCCCCGGTAAGCTGATCGGGTATGATAAAGCGGTACTCAAACTTCTGCCAGCCCTCGATAATCTTCGACTTCCGCAGAGAGCCGGCTACCAGTATCGTACTACCCGTTTCGGTTGAGATAACGTCGGCTCCGATATCCGGGTAGTCGTAGGTGGAAGTAACGTCATAATTCCCCCTGGCCCAGAAAGACAATATAAATTCCTTCGGTTCATCAGCCATGTAATCCGGCGCAAAGCCCCGCCAGAGATCATTTGCATCAAGCGCATAAGGCACTTCAGGCGTTTGCTGTGCCTCGTAGGCCGGGTACAGCGGGAACAAACGCGTGTAGCTTTCGGAAAGCTTCATGGAATATCGGCCGGTATGGGCATCCTCATCCGTAAGACGGTTCAGCTTATCCGATATCCAGAACTGGGTGACCTGGCAGGGATAATCAAATGCATCCTGGTAATAATCCTCGAAACTGTCAAAGCCGATCTCCTTATTCCGGGCATTGGAGGCAATGCCGGTTGCCAGCATATTCTTAAACCCGTAAACGGCGGCCGAGAAAATATTGAGCGTATTTACATTTTCCAGGTCGAAGCCATAGGGGCTGTACATCGTCATTTCGTTGGTCCAGTTCCAGTTGTCGTACTGGGTGTAGTTCACCGCTGTATTGCGGTTCCATAGGGCCGTTGTTCCGTTGTAGGTCCAGAAAGGTTTATACTCTATAATGTAACCGTCGTGCCGGAGGTCTTCCTCTTTTTCGGGATCGGTTTTATTGCGGTCACCCTGGAACACCCATGTTTTATGCGTACGCCAGTTACCCAGTATACCATGTATGTACGGGTTTACGATCCCGTCAGAGGCCATACACTCGTACGTGGTCACGTATTCCAGGTCGATGGTGGTGCCCGGTCCGAAAGACCGGGGTCTGAAACAGCGATCGGCAAAAACGAATTTCCGGGTACTGTTATCGGCCATTCTGGCAAGTACCAGGTAGAAACGGAAGGTTACAGTATTTACCGTGTGCATTTCCATTGCCTGAACCGTCTCAAACTCCTCGATATCGGCCCAGTCTGCAGCACCAAAATCGCTTACCTTATCCCAGGCCAGTACCATGTACGATTCACACCAGGTGCAGCCCAGCCCTTCGCCGGGGATAGCCATGGACAGCATAGTATGGTCCCCTGTCTGTAATCCGAAAATGCCCTGCACGGGCCAGTCGCCGGGAGCGGACCCTACCGTTTCGTCGGCAATCTGCAGTTGTAAGCCACCGCTATAAGGCGGACACCCTACCAGGGGAATAAAATACGGGTTATATGCCGAAGAACTGGGGAACGAATACGCTGTTGGGGAATTAGATGCCGCCCCGCCCATGTGTCCTTCGTCAATAAGTGTATTCAGATAACCCATAACAATATTCGTGGTCATGAGCGTATCATCTCCGGGCCCGTCGTGAATGACCGTATCGGTAAGAGCCTTCCGGATACTCAGGTCTGTCTGCCATTGTTCGCGGAACTCCGTGGAATTGGTATTGATCACATGCAGTTCTTTGTCAAATACCAGCTTATAGTTGCCCGAAACATAGCGTATGGGGTTCTCCAGGCTGGTTACGGTGCCAATGGGGACCTGCTGCTGGTTACGGTGTCCGGAGCGTACCACCTTGAATTCGGCAGCAGCGGGGAACAGGTCTGTAAACTGGGCTTTTGCACCTGCATAATTAATGAGGTACATTTTGTCCTCTACATCGTCCCAGGCCACCCAGTAGCGGTATGCGTTGGAATTATTGGTAGCCGCACTGCTTACATAGATCCAGGATTTTTTGATCATCACTTCATCGCCGGGTTCCAGGTAAGGATACAGTGCCGGTTTAATTTCTCCGGTCTGACGGTCGAACCAGGCATTGTCTGTCAGCCCCTCCGTACCAAAGGTAAAATGAATGTTCTCTCCTGCCTGGCGCATACCTGAATAGGCCCAGTGCGCGGGTATATCCGTTTTGTAATATTTATCTTTAAACTCGTTCGTGAGTTCCTCCACCACGGTATTACCGGTCATCCTGTCGAGGGCTACGGTGCGGGTCTCCAGCAATGCCCCCTTATCGAACGAAATGGTTCTTTCGAGCAGCCCATAGCGTTGTATCAGCTTGCTCACCACCGCACTGCGGAAACGGGTATGATCGCGTTTGTAACCGGGAAACAACGAAAAGGAAAAGAGGGGAAACATGCCGATCATGCCATAGTTCAGGTTAAAAGCCAGGCTTCCGCTGTGGCCAATGGTTTCCTGTTCACGGAAATCGGCCACCATATCGTATTCCACACCTACTTCTTCCGTAGTTTGTATGCCATCCCGGCCAATGACGGCAAAGTTATTATCCAGTTTGTTTCCGCTCATCTTGTACAGGTATTCTGTATAAGCAAAGGGATCCGCAGAGCCTTCGGCATACAGCCGCTCTGCTTTGGGCTTACCGTGCATATCGTTTACTTCAACGGCATAACCCTGACTCACGTTCATGAGGTTCCAGGAATTGAACGAAAGCAGGCTTACGATCGGGTTGGAGCGTTTCTGCACAGGATCGATCGCCGTTTGCGAAGTAATGGTAGGAAAATCGCGTGCCGTGTAGTATTCCTTTACCATTTTACCGGTGCTCTTACTGGTAACATTATCATCGTATACAATGTCTTTCACTTCTACCCTGGCATAACCCACGCCCGGTGCCGGGAAAAAACTTTCACCGAAGGGTTCTTCCACATAGAAACGCTCTTCCATTACCAGGCTCAGCTTTTTATTTTCGGAATAAACCGGTTTTTTAAATGGATTTTCGTCAGCCCCCATACCCGGTTCCCAGGCAGCCACACCAGACGATTTGCCGTTCGGTAAGCGGTAACTGTATTGCTGTCCATAGGTACGGCCAGGCTCACCGGAAATGGCATCCCACTCATCACTGATCTCCAGTTTTTGTACGCGGCTTCCGGCGCCATATTTGATACCGTCCGGATCGAACAGTTTTACCCAGGAACGGGCCACGTTAACATGACTTCCGTAGCCTTCCAGGCGCATCCGGCGGTTCACGCCGGTAAGCATATCGAACAGGTTTTTAGCCACACTGGCCGAAGCGAGCGTTTTGATGATGTACTCGGCGTCATCATCCTCGAACGTAGGCTGGTTATAGGCATATTCCGGTGTTTGTGCCCGCGAGAACGACCAGGCCGCGAAAGCAAACGGACTCGACGGATCACCGCCCGGAGCCGGAATAATGCGTTTGATCTTGATATACCCGCGTGTGCTGCTGGTCATGCCGCACCAGTCGCCCGAACGGTCAATTTCTGCATAACCCGAAACATATTCGTGCTTAGGGTCATCCGGCCTGTTCACATTGATCAGGAAACGGAAATAGAGATAACGAAGCGGTCCGTACAGATCGCCGGGCACATCTTCCTCCCACAGGTATCGGCGCCTGAATTCATCTGAAGACAAAGTAGTTCCGGCATCCGGTATATTTACAATGAGATAGTCATTGGGGCCGCCATTCTTTGTAAAGGTCTGATTCACGGCTATACCGTTCTTGTCCGGTGCAAAACCTGCAATAGTGTACATATTGCAGGCACGCCGGTCCTGCACATAGGCATAATCATCGCTTTCATAGGTTATGTGTATTTTCCCTCCCGAAGGCAGTTCAAGCTGTTTCAGCGACCAGGCCGAAGCGTACCGGGCCTGTTTCTCTTTATCCTGCAAGGCATACGGATAATCTGTATTCGACATATTGTCCGGGTTATCTGAGGCCTGCTTCATAATACCCCAACGATCGTTATCGCCATGGTTGTAGGAGGGATTATCGCCCTGGGCACCGGTATCATACGTAAATGTATAAGGACTGTACTTCCCGTTATTAGAGTTCTCGTAGGTAAAATATATGCGTTTAAGGGTGAGCTTACCCGAGCTGGCATTGGGTGCGCCGGGACATAGAGAATAATCGTATTCGAAGTTCACTTTTTTTATGGGTGGCGCTCCGGGAGCCGCCTCAGCAGACACATAGGATATGCTGCGTATACGCTTCAGTTGCTGAGCCATGTTCACTCCGCCATGTTCATTTACACCACAGGCATCCGAACGGCTTTCCAGGTCAAAGAGGACCTTATGCGTTTTTGACTCGATGGAATGGCAGTACCAGATATCTTTGGTACCGAATACCACATTGGCTTTATCATCGGTACGGTTGGTCCTGAGTCCTTCCATATACCCGGCCTTCATATACCCGGCTGCCGGGGTACGCCAGCCATAGCCGGGCACATCGGCCGTGCGGCCTCCACTGCCGTTTTCCACTCCATAGGTAAATAGCACATAAGCCCCCAGGTCGTCCTGGGTAGGGCCGTTACCGGTGAGGTCTGAATAATCGGGCGATAAAATTTCCGTCAGCATCCAGCTGTGTGCATAGGCAGGCGTTTCCGTTTCCTGGAAAAAGTTATCGATGCCCATACCATTGTTCACACTCGCCGCAGATGCCGAATAATTCACCAGACCTTTCTGATTATCAGCCGATCCGTTTGCGAATCCGCCACCCGGATTTCCCATCATTCCGCCTACGGCAAAAGAACGCTCTACCTGTTTGGTATTATAGGCAGCCAGGCCGAACACATAACGCATTCCCTCCTCCGTTACTACCGTAATTTCGGCAATGTGGTGCCCCTTTGCATGGGCCGACAGGTACTTTACCTTATGCGGGTACGCATTACGTATTTCATCTGCCGTAAGAAAATATACAGCGGTGTTCCGGCGCTGACGGGTGTTACGCTCATTGGTGCTTATCTGCGTTACCGGAGCTCCCTGTGCCGAAGTAAAGCTGTTCACCACGGATAATTGCGGCAGTCCTTTTTTATGTTTGAAATTATAGCGGATAGCGTCTTTACCTTTCAGCGTGTTGTTTACAAAAGAAGGATCCTGTTCCGGGATCTTTTCGCCGGTCATTCGCAGGAAAAAGTTCTCTTTGATCTCATTCTTTGTCTTTCCGCGGAAAGGAATAGCTCCGATGGCATTGTTCTGATCGCGCCAGGCCCCGGAAGACGAAGTAACCGAATTAATACTGATATCTATACCGGCGTCCACAATGTTGCCGAGGCCGATCTCTACACCGAGTGCACCGGAATTACTGGGACTGAACTTGCGGTTATTGTATACATAGCCTACATCGTTGCGGTAGGCACGGAAAGTACCTCCGAGCCCCTGTGCAGAAATGGAGAACATATCGTTGGTAAAGGCCGTCAGGGGCAGGTTCTTATGGTGCATGGAGAACACATTATCCTTTTCCCGGTTGTAATCGAGCAGGGCTTGGTCATTATTATTGGCCTTTTCGGAGTGGATATAGCCATAAGCCGGGGCTTTGAGTTCTTTACTTACCAGCTGCTGTACACTGCCGTGCGCTGAGATGCTTCCGCCGAAATCCTGGCTGAGCGTAGCTCCGCCGATCTTGAAGCGGCCCGAGAACGAATAGGTTTCCATGGCATGCTCAATGGATGGTGTGAACGTATGTGCACCCAGGTTAAGTGAGGAACTGTTATTGATACCGCCCCGGCCGCCTTTCGAAAAAGTACCGGTTGCCGCTTTCGACTCATCGTTGTTAAAGTTCCGGAAGGTCCCGGCAATTTCTTTGGAAGAACCTACATTTACGCCACCGCTCAGATTAATATTGGTAAGACCTTTACGCGAATTGATGTCCGCGCCCAGTCCAATATTGGCTTTACCGGAGGTACTGCTGCCGGATTTGGTGATACGCCCCGAATAGGATACGTTGGGCGATATCTGCAGCCCGTCTTTACCAGAGGTCATATTCAGGCTGGCATTCATGGGCAGCTTGGAGCCTCCGCCCAGGCTGATACCCGATGTAGTGGTCAGACTTACGCCGGTGTAATTATTGTACTCGATACCGAGCCCTACAGACATGCTGCCGCTGCCTCCACCGCCTCCGATGGCAGAAATAATGGAGTTCGCCTCAAAACCGAAAAGCTCCATATCAAAAGCAACATTTACGCCAATGGTCTTATTAGGCTTCAGATTGATCCGTTCTGTCACCACATCCCCCGAAAAATCGTCGGGTAAGCCGCGCAGCTGCCGGGTAATGGCCCCGGTGTGCAGGTTCCAGCCCAGGCCCGCCCAGCTGGCCTCCTGGTCCATCGAGATGCCCGACTGGTAACTCAGGTTCAGCGGGTAACCCCCGATCTCCATCAGCGGAATGTTATACGAAAAGTCACCCGTGAAAGGGTCTACCATCTCGGTGAGTCCGATCGGCTGAAAGCCCTGTACCTCCGGTTGTGTAGGACCGGATGTAAGAGCCTGCAGGGCCAGCGGCTGTACCGTTTGTACCACCAATTCCGTTACCAGCAGCAAAGCCAGCCCGCGGGCAGCCTTGCTCTCACGGATCCGTTTGAATACAGGTGTGTGTCTCATAAGTTCGATAATGCTTGGTTGTGGCTAACGACAGTTCGTGCGTTCGCTCAGTTGTATACGTAAATAATAGGTCTGTCCGCTCTCCGTCGGAAATTCAAAGATGTAATACCCGTTGGCTATGTCCAGCCTGGAGGCCGAACACAGGTCGATCTGGTATTTGTTCAGGCCGATCTTCTTCGGAGCGTCAAAATCACGCTGGTCGGCCAGCTGTTTACCGGCGGTGTTCTTCAGGCGGAAAATAAGTTTCTCTTCCGTCGGTACATATTTCTCCGGGAAGGCCACAGGAACCATATTGCCTTTCAGCAGTTCGAACTGGGATTGCGGATGCTCGGTGAGTTTATAGTAAAAGCCATTATAGCTGGTTTGCAGCTGTTCGGGGAAGCAATAACAGAACTCCCACACTTCACTGTAACCCAGCGAGCTGTTGCCCATACGCCCTTCCACCTGCCAGGCATAACGTTTGCCTTCCTCGAGGGGTTGGGCTGTATTCGGGTAGATCTGTAAGGGCATCGGTATATTGTTCTCCGTATACTGCGGCAGGTTGGCCGTGATCGCCTGCTGTTTGCTCTGGCCTTCAAAGATCGGCGCTACGCGAAGCATATATGAAACCGAGCCGCTCAGGTAGGTACTGAAGGCCGGCGTCCAGGTGAGTACCGGGTTCGGGGTCTGTATACTGTCGCCATCGGCCGGGGATAAGAGCATCGGGGGCCACATGGCATCTACGATCAGCTGTTCCGATACCGTGGCCAGTTCGGTAAACTCTCCGTCGCTCGGACGACCGTACAACGTAAAATCCACGTTATAGGTACCCGGCGGAAAGATACCGCCACTGCCGATGATCTGCTGCAGGGTGCCGCTGTTGTAATAATTAATGGTAAAAGGCTGTACCCGCGAGATCGTGCCCAGGTTGATGACCGTAAGCACATCCGGGAGAGCCATGGTTGCCGAATTCGTCTTTACTTCCAGCTGGCTATGGGCATTGTAAATGCGCATGGCAACATAGAACTGCGCGTAGTTATCGCTTGTATTCGTGCGGGTAATGCTCAGGTTCCACAGATCGTCGTGGCTGAACTGGGGCGGCGGGGCTATGCAGGTAAGAACGTACTGTGCATGCATCACAGGCATGAACAGCAGCGTTAAACATACATACAAGCCGGTTGCAAGTTTTTTCATAGGTGTTGAAAACCGGTTTTACATTTCGTATTTTATGATGTAAAAAAGCGTGTGATCACCGCATTTTTCACACACTCAAAAGTCCGTTTATTCCGGTAGAAAATTCAGTTGCTCTTATAAACGGTAATATTTTACCAACGAACGGTTATTTTGATCCATTGAATGGTAAAAGGCCTGTTTTCACTACAGTTCTGTACATTTTTATCCAATAAAAAAGGAGAACCATTTAAGGCTCTCCTTTTTAAAAGATTAGCGAAAAAAGATATTAACGTACAATGAGTTTTTTCACTTCGGAAATGTCTGTTCCGGTTTGTACACGTAACATATATACTCCCGGTTCCAGGCTTCCGGCATCGAAATAAACACGTTTACCGGCAGCCGCAATTTTTATTTCACGTACTTTCTGGCCGGACATGTTCAGTATCTCGATGAGTCCGCCGGAGGTAAAGGCCCCCGGACCGCCCAGTTCAATGGTGACCATACCGTCTGCCGGGTTTGGATATACGCTTATTACAGAAACCTGAGCAATCGTTTTCTTATCTGTAATGCGGTGTTCTCCCTGCTGAACCACGCCTGCTGTCATAGGCTCGGCAAGGAACTCAATCATCGAGTCTTTAGCAAAGGCAATAAATGCCATGGCCTTCATGGCGTTCTGCATATCTGTAGGATCTCCTGCTATTTCTTCTGCCATACGGATCCAGGCCGGATCTATAATGCCCGACTGCAGGTAAGCCTCCGAACTGAGCATAGCCATTTGTATCTCGGCCAGTTTTGAATAGTTATCGTAACCATACAGGGCAACCAGTTCCCGGTTTATTTCCCGGGCACGCGCCAGGTCTCTGCGATCGATATAATAATCGCACAGCTGCTGTTTACGGGCCTGCGAAGATTCATGTATAAGCAGGGCAGCTATATCATCGGCCTGGTACTGTTCAGGTGCGGCCTGTATTTCGCTCAGCATTCTGTTAATATATTCTTCACGCGTTTTGCCCATCAAAGAAATACGCTGTTGAACCTCTGCCAGGGCCGGGGTGCTCTCCTGGGCCTTGTAAATATCTGCCATAACATCCGCAGGCCAGCCAAGCAACTCTGTTTCCTGTAACAGGGCCGGGGGCAGCGGAGCGTTCCTGAGCAGGATCTCTGCCGCATCCGTGTAATGCGGAGCCGTTTGTATATACGCAGCCAGCACATCGGCAGAAACAAAAGGCGAAGCTGCCAGCAGTGCCTCCGACATTTTACGGCTGTTACCCGTGCGGATGCTTTCCAGCAGGGCTTCTTTACTACCGCCATTCAGCAGAGCTTCGCCACGCTGTATTTCACTACGCAGAGAATCGGGCTTAGACAGCATTTTGTCGCGGATAATAATAATGCCCTCGCTTATTTTGGTGGGACAGGAAGCTGCCGAAAAGGATACATTGCTGCACGCATCCAGGTTCAGTTTCATTGCATCGAAATATTGAGGGGTACGAGGCGCGTCCGGATGATGAGCATACGTAAAGAACAATACGCCGGCGCCCACAGAAATATCATTATCAGTGGTATTGGTGGAATGACTGAATGTATTGCCTGCCGGTGTAAGTGTGTTATTGGAACAGAGTCCCTGCTGGTAGTCGATCCGTCCTGAACTTACTTCTATATCGGCTTTATACATGTTTCCGTAAAAAGTATTGCAAAGTATCTGCAGACCCACTGCCGCATTCGGATCCGGGTTACCGCTTACCACATCGTATATGGTACCATTATTACCCTGGGCACGTACACCCACCTTGATATCGTGGAAACTGTTCTTGTAAATTTCGTTATGCACGGAACCGGAATTGGTTACAATAACTCCGTAGGAATCATAACCCGGCGTTCCGGAAGCATAGTTGTACTGGGTAAAGGTGTTTTCTTCCACGCGGTAGCCGGTACAGTTTGCCATATTCAGGCCCCAGGTCTGTATCAGGTGATAGGCGTCCACCTGGAAATTGTTCAGCAGGAAAGTACTACCTGCGGCACCTGTGTGGTGAATACCGCGGATCACATTGGTAAAGTTTATACGGTTCACCACCAGGTTACGGGCCGTATTAGACGTGGTGGCATAAATACCATAGTACAGGTTTTCGAAGCTGCCGAAATCGAACGAAGTACAGGGCAACATAATGTTATTGCACAGGTAGGTAACGTTTATTTTGGAATTGTACGCGTAAATCCCATAACCTGTCTGGTTATAGGTATAGGAAGCCGGTGTTTCGTTCTTAAAGTCCGAGCCGCGGAAACTCACTCCGTTCACCTCATACAGATAAGCGTGGTATTGGGGCAGCAGGGACGGGTTGTTCAGCAGCCCGTTCGTTATAAAACGGCAGTTGTTGAAGTACGAGAGGTTGGGATTAAGGTTGGGCGCATTGTAATTCATAAAACGCACATCGATCACGTTGTTGCGGAATGTGGATGCCGAACCCTGGATAATACCACCGGTGTAGTTTACATCGAATGTGCTGCCCGATAGTGCCCGCACGGCCATGGCTCCCGTTTTGGCATGCTCGATAAGGGAGTTGTTCTCTACAGATAAAAAGCCCTGCTTGTTCGTGGTCTGGGACGTGGTCTGGTTCTGGTTCGAATAGCCCCATACTTCAACGCCTTCCCACATGGCCTGGGCATCACAGCTTGTTTCTACGGTAAAAGTAGTTCCGTTCAGGATCAGTTTACCGCTGGACGCTCCGTTAATCACACCACGTTCTATAATTACTTTAGCTCCCGGAGCAAAACGGAAAATCATATTTGTAATGTTAACCGTAACACCGGCCGGAATGCGTAATTCTTTACGAACCGTTACTGTATTGGAAGAGTTGATAATACCAGAAAAGGGATTCTGCCCTATGCCCGCCTGCCAGGTTCCCGATGCGGTAGCGGTATAACTATCGATCGTATACGGGGTATTTGCCAGACAACATGAAAGGTCAGAAAACAGGTGGCTTGTATAGTTCATTCCGTCGATCTGGTCCGGCAGCAGGTAACTTTTCATATTATTATAGGAGGAACTTGCCGGAAAGCCCTGAAAGGAGGCCGGATATGAAATACCAATAATTGCGTTGAGCCAGTTGGCACTGATCCAGGATGCACTGGTAGAGGGGGTATTACTGTTTCCCAGCACACTAAAATAGTTGGCTGTATTTGTGGAACCATTCTGTCGTGCAAAATACATCCATCCATCTTTACCTCTCTCGATCTGTGTAAACTGGTAATAGTCTGCGTTAGGGACATTTAACGTCTGAAGGCCGGCCGTAGGATTGGAAAAATCGAAAAACTGAACGGCTCCGGGGTTAGATACCGAAACCTGCCGCGTCAGATATAAGACTCCGCCATTAGCCGAAAATTCAAGCCCATGGACAAAAGGCGATTCTTCTGTAGATCCAACCGGTTTATAAAAATCGAACACACGTTCGGTACCCGATATTACAGTGCCGGCAGAAGTCAGTTCAGCCGTGTAAACAGAACATCCACCACCTGTTTTCTGGTACGGAACCGCTATACGATAACCACCACCAGTCAGTGAGGCTATTTCCATTTCTGCTCTCACCTCGTAACCGCTTCCCGAAGGTAACGCAAAGCTATAGTTATCATAGGTAATGCCGGAAGCTGTAATTTTAAACCGCCATACTTTATGCAGACCTGATACATATACGAAATAGCTTCCGTCAGAACGTCTGTCTGTAGCCGCTATATGTACGTTTCCCAGTTTTACAGGAAAACTGGTTGTCCATTCTCCAACAGGTACCATGCTCAGCATGGGGATCATGTTCATGCTGTAGCCCGGGGCATCCAGGTCAAGCAATCCCCAGAAAGGCATTCGGTCGCTATTTGTGGTTCCTTCATATTCTGTACCACCCAACAGTATATAATACCGGTTGCATTTTCCCGGGGCCGGATCCGGAACAATAACCGTTTCCGAAGTTCCGCTGATAGCCACGTATTCGTCAAAGTTCACGCCACTGATGGTTCCTCCCGGGTAGTACATTTCATCGATCAGGGCACCCGAAGCATTGTAGACTTTATTATCTACTATGTAAAATTTTAAGTTTTCCTGTGCATTGATCATAGAATTATGGCCGTGGGCGGCAGTTTGCCCGGAATATCCCCCAGTAAGCACAGGTAAATTATATATGGAACCACCTTTGAGGTACTTAGACGGCAATGTCCACAGCGGATTCTGGCTAAGTCCTTTGGCAAGGCCGGCAAACAGAAAGCCGCATAAAGCGATTGTTTTTAATTTTCCTTTCATATAGTTCTGTATTTATAACAAAACTCTCTCATTTCTCACAATTCTGTCCGTCCATTCTGACTAACGGCGACTCTAATTGCACAAACGGTAGCAAATTCCCAAATAATGGTCACAGCTCCACCTGCTGCAACGGGAACTCCAGTCTTACCAGGGTTCCTCCGTCTTCATCAGCCGGGGAAAGAATACTTACCCGGTGTGGTTTACCGGTAATTTTGCTCAGCAGGGCCAGGCGCTTTTCGGTGGCGGAAAGTCCGAAACGCCGGCTGCGTTTTTCTGTGTTGTCCGTATTGAAACCGGGGCCGTTATCGCTTATGCTCACCAGGAGCCGGTCTCCTTCGGCCCGGAACAACAGGCGGATATGCGTTTCTTTTTTCAGCGGATCGATGCCGTGCACCACCGCGTTCTCTACATAGGTCTGTAAGATCATGCCGGGAATGCTCAGTTTTTCGGCATCCAGGTTCTTATCAACCTCTATATGAACATGTAAACGACCTTCCAGGCGCATTTTTTCCATCTGCAGGTACAGGGTAAGGCGTTCGATCTCGTCTTCCAGCACGCAGTATTCCTTCTGCAGGGCCTCGAGCGATTTACGGATCAGCCTTGAAAATTTCACCAGGTAATTATTGGCCTCTTCCACATCACCTTTATTCAGCAGGTATTGAATACTGCCCATGGCATTGAAAACAAAATGCGGGTTC
Source organism: Bacteroidia bacterium (assembly GCA_016742095.1). Lineage (GTDB taxonomy): Bacteria > Bacteroidota > Bacteroidia > CAIKAF01 > CAIKAF01 > JACVCJ01. The sequence goes on along the minus strand of JACVCJ010000053.1, from coordinate 1,007 downwards.
ATCATGGCATTGAGGGCACGCTGTTCGTAATTGATGAGCTGGTACTGCAGGGAGGCCTTTTCCCGTTCGCTCTGTAACTGCCGGCGGTAGCGGAACTGCTGTGCAAAACTCAGGGACAGTACCAGAACAAATACCAGGAGTACAAAAAAAACGGGCGAACGCCAGAAGGGTGTTTCCACCGAAAAGGACAGCCCTGTAATGGCCGACCATCTATACCCGGGCGCCCTGCCCCGTATCTCCAGCAGGTAATCGCCGGAACTCAGATCGGCCAGGTCCAGTATATTGGTGGCGGCGTTATTCCATATGCCCTTGTTGATGCGCCACTGGTAAACGATCATTTCGGGCTGGTCGTACTCGGGCATGGCAAACTCTATTTTCAGCTTGTTCTCCGTATAGGGCAGCTGCAGGTCCTGCGGAAAAAGCTGTCCTTCCCGGCCGCTGATCCGCAGCAGCTCCACACGGCGTATTTCGTTGCGCTGCCTGAACATATTCTTCAGCGATTCGATGAACAGGCCCCCGGTGGTGGAGAGCAGGATGGAGTCGCCGGAGATAGAGATGCTGTTTATACTGGACACGGGAATGTTGTTCCACTGCGACAGGGTACGGATCTCGCGTGTATGTACATCGATCATCGAAAGGCCGATGGGATGCCGCACAACCCAGCCGCCGGCAAAAGCGTCGATCTCCTTGCAGTCCGGATCGAAAAGGCCGTCCGTCACCCCCACATTCTTCAGCACGCGGCCGTCCTTTACAAAAAAAAGACCCTGGTTACTGGTCCCCAGCAACAGTACATCATGCCCTACGGACTGCAGTGCTTCTATCCGTCCGTTGCCCGGAACGCTGAACTGTACATCGCTTATACGGTCTGCCGGTATATCATAGTACATAAGTCCTTTAAATGTTCCCATCCACAGACGGTCATCCTGTATACAAAAAGAATACAGGCGTTCATCGAACAGGCGCCGGCCCATAATGTCCTCCGGTCTTCTCAGGTATACGGTATATGC
>JACVCJ010000052.1 GCA_016742095.1 Bacteroidia bacterium | reverse complement strand
ACATAATTCCCTGTAAAATAGTATATTCATCGTTTAATTTAGTATATTCATTAAATATTTTTAGTATATACTTTGTTCATTCATATACGAATACTCCGGAGATCGTCCTGAAATAGTAAGCCGGATACCACTTTTATTTTTACGTATATTCATTAATTTAAAAACCGGGAGAAGTGTGCAACCGGGGTGTCGGACGAGGAAAAACCATCGGTACGCAGATGGAAGTTCCTATGTATGAAGCGTAAAGGATCATGCGGTCGGGCGCGTTGCCGTTCCGGGTATTTTTACGGAAATATTAAAAAAGTGTGCGTCTGTTCGTATTTACGCGTTAAACGGACTTTTTAAAAACGAATATTTATATCTTAGCCATCAAAATTAATTAAATCTATCGTTTTTTATGGAACCTGTACAAACAGAACCGCTGGGAAAAACCCTTATTAAAATCCCTCTGGCAGAGGCTGTTGATCTTACACAGAACTGGGTGGAATACACGCAGCTGAACAAACCTTTTGAGCCGCATCAGGGTGCAAAAAGAGCGTTCAAAGTAAGCAAGGAAGACATTATTGCCCTTACCAATCAGGAAGGTTTCTGCGGCATCCGCGTCTACCTGGGTAAAGATACCCCGGACGCAGAAGGCGATATGCGCCTGGTGCTGGTGGCCGTGAACGAGGAAGGCGACGATATCATCGTGGAGCCGAACCCGGGTGTATACGATTTCTCTATGCCATGTCCGAGTACCTGCGACCTGAAAAGTCCGCTGTATACCGGTATACTGCCTCCTCCTGAGCAAGTATAATGAAGGATATTGCAAACGAGATCATAAAAAATTCACCGTTTGCTATTTTATTACCCCTGTTTGCCGGGCTTTTGCTTTTTCGTAAAAGCCCGGTAAGCAACCGGGTACTTATCGTGCATATATGCCTGGCTACCATTGTGAATTTCGTTTCGGCCTATATGTGGCACCGCAAGCAGAACAATCTGCCCCTGCTGCATGTATATACGCTTACGGAATTCCTGTTCCTCTCGGCCTATTATGCCCTGCGGTGGAAAAGCAACACGGCCCGTATCGTAATACTGGTTACGGCGTTGCTGTTCACGGCTTTTGCCGTTTATAACTCCCTCTACCTGCAAAGTATCTATCACATGAACTCCTATGCGCGCAGCCTGGAAGCGCTGATCCTCATAGGATTCGGAGCCGCCGGTTATTACCTGCTGCTCACCGAAAAGGGCGAACACTCGATCTTCAGCCGCTCTTTTTTCTGGATCAATACCGGCTATTTCCTGTATTTTTCCGTATCTTTTTTCCTGTTTACGCTCAGTAACTATGTGCGTATCATTGAAGCGGAGATCCGTCATACGGTGTGGGCCATCCACGCACTGTTCATGATCGTTTTATACATCCTGGTGGCCATTGGTTTATGGAAACGAACGTAACGGAAAATATCTATTTTATACTTGTAGCGGGCACCATGGGCATGTTCATCCTGGCCCTTACCGTTATTTCGGCCATTATCTATTACCAGAACCGCCGCATCAAACATCAGAACGACCTGCGGCAGCTGGAAGTGGAACATCGCCTGCGCCTGCTGCAGAACAGCATCGACGTGCAGGAAAAAGAACGCAAACGCTTCTCGGAAGACCTGCACGACGATACGGGCGCCATACTGGCCGCGGCCCGCCTCAACCTGTACAGCGTCATGAAGAACTCCGATCACCCGGCACTGCTCGAGACCAAAGAACTCATCGACATTGCCATTTCGGGCATACGCCGCATAGCGCACGACCTTTCGCCGCCCGCACTGGCCCGCTTCGGCCTGTACCACGCCCTGGGCGATTTCTGCCGGCAGATATCCGTGGCCGAGGAAATATCGGTGGAAACCGAAATTGCCGACCTGGAACGGCTGGACCTGGACACCAAGACCGAAATGGCCGTGTACCGTGTCTATACCGAACTCATCAACAACACGCTCAAACACAGCGCCTGCAAGCATATCTGCGTGCGCATCCATTATAAAGACAACCGCATCGAAGGCTTTTATTCCGACGACGGAAAGGGCTTCGAGATACCTGAAAACGGCACGGGCCGCGGCCTGGGCTTTAAAAATATGGAAAGCCGCATATCGGCACTGCTCGGGGAGATCAGCTTCAGCTCCGGACCCGGCAAAGGCATGCAGGCCCAGATGTACATACCTTATACTCCTACAATATGAAAACGATTCGTATAGCCATCGCCGACGACCAGCTGCTCTTCCGCAGGGGCATGGTATCCCTGCTGGGTACTTTTGAAGGACTCGAAGTGGTGCTGCAGGCTTCAGACGGTAATGAACTGCTGGCCGGCCTCGCTGCCATGGAACAGCTTCCCGATATCATCCTGCTCGACCTGCGTATGCCCGGCATGGACGGACTTACCGCCATTGAAGAGCTCAAGGACCAGTACCCGGAAATACGTATCATTGTGCTTTCGGCACTGAAAGAAGAGCGTTTTGTATTGCATATGATGGAGCACGGAGCCAGCGGATACCTGGTAAAAGACAGCGAACCGGAAGATGTATATACCACCATCTGCAATGTATATCATTCGGGGGTGTATTACAACAACCTGATGATCCAGGCCATGCACGCGCATGTGATGAACCCCGGCAAGAAAGTAGCAGTCTCCAGGTATGGAATAGTGCTTACAAAACGAGAAAAGGAGATACTGCAACTTATCTGCCAGGAATACACCATGCCCGAAATAGCCGAACGCCTGTTCATCAGCCACCGCACCGTGGAAGGGCACCGGAACAACCTGCTGACAAAAACGGGGGTGCGCAATACCGCCGGATTGGTGCGTTTTGCCATACAGAACAAGCTTTTCGATGTGGAAGAATAAAATGGCCTGGACTAAACTATGAAAAGTAACTCCGCACATCTGCCATCCCGTGCATGGGTATATTTTATGTCTCTTCGTTCATCTTTGTAACAAACGCGGGACCGGAGCAGAGAGAAAATCCCGTGTTGGTTGTGGTGATGGGTGAGGATCAGTTATAGGAATTGAGGGCCTGAAGGTCAAAATAAAAACAGCCGCTGGATGAACGGCTGTTTTCCGTTGTGTAGGGAAAGGATAAACGAAGTAAGGTGTAAACGGTGGTGTTGTTATGTTAATGGTTACAGGCTACTGTATTCTTTTAGTAATTTCTGATGTTTCCGGTTCAGTTCCTCGAGCTTCCTGCGATAGTCGCTCATCAGTTTTTCCCAGAAAACCGAACGTTTTTCAAATTCATCGGTCGTGATACGGTCCCGGCCGAAATCGTCGAGCAGGCGGGTGGTATACTTGCCGGCTGTGGCCAGGGCTTCGGTGTACAGCTTCTGGAAACCGATCTGCGGGTACAGCAGGTATTCTTCTTCCGAAAAGCTTACATCAAAACAGAAGAGCGATCCGTCGATGTCCCGGTTGCCTAAGAACGCTGCCGAGCGGAAACTGCGCCGGCTGATCCCCAGGAAGAGGTGAAACCCGTACCCCAGGGCAATGTGTGCCGTTCCGGAGGTCATTTCTTTTCCGCCGTCCATTAGCGATATGCCCGATACAGCTTCGAGGGCCTTGCCGGTGGCATACAGCTCCAGGTCTTTCATACTGGGCAGGGGACGTCCGTTCAATAATGGTCCCGTACCGGTGTTCTCACTGAAAATACCTGCCGAAACCGCCTGGAAAGCGTCTCTCAGTAATTCGGGCGACCAGCTTTCCATATGCCGGAAATCGCTGCGGCTGCCCGAAAGGACCTGCTGCCGTGTAAATGTGTTCGTACGGTAATAATCGGCGGCCATAGCCTCTAAACCAGCGGTCAGTACCGCACTTTGCGCGTGCAGTTCAGACTCCCTGGCAGCAAACCAGACGCGGAAGTCTTCGTTCTCTTCCAGCAGCCGCTCTATGGTTTTCGATCTTCCCATGTGAGGTTTCATTCATTTAGCATCACAAAGGTGAGCGAAGCCCCTGTATTTTGTAAGCGTGTAATCACCCGTTTTTTGTTCCGGGTATTTTTACGGGGTTATGGGTAAAGTCCTCTTTTTTACGTATTATTGTTGAAATTACATAAACCTTTATGGCTATAGATGTTGCAGCAGATGCGGTTGTATTCGGGTACGAGGTCCGGCGCGGACTGGAAGTACTGCTGGTGCAGCGCCGCATAGAACCTTTCCGGGGCGAATGGGCCCTGCCGGGGGGCTTTGTATACGAACAGGAATCGCTCGAAGCCGCCGTGGAACGCGAACTTCGCGAAGAGACCGGGGTGCAGGTGAACTATATGGAACAGCTGTATACCTTCGGGGAACCGGGCCGCGATCCGCGCAAACGTGTGATCTCCGTAGCCTATGTGGCCCTGGTAAAACAGTCGGGACACCGTGTACTGGCCGACAGCGATGCGGCCGATGCCCGCTGGTTCCCCGTGGATGCATTGCCCGCCCTGGCCTTTGACCACGCACAGATCCTGACCAAAGCCCGGGAACGCCTGCGCGCCAAACTCAGCTATGAACCGCTGGGCCTGGAACTGCTTGGGGAGAAGTTTCCCTTCTCCGACCTGCAGAACCTCTACGAATCAGTGCTGGGCCGCAGTATCGACCGCCGTAACTTTAAAAAGAAGTTCATGGCCCTGGGCATCCTGGACGAACTCAGTGAAAAAAGCAGTGGACTGGGACGACCGGCAACTCTCTTCAGTTTCAATAAAAAGAAATACCAGGCCCTGAAAGAAAAAGGGATTGTACTTGAAATTATCTGATTATTAGTGGGTTGATTCTTGATGTGAATTATTATGTGTGAATTTAACACAAAATAGTTGCAAGTCTGGAAATAAGTCCGGAATTTTGTGTAATAAATACAATAAATGGAAATGATGAAATACCTGAATATAGACCCTCTGTTTGAGCCCTTCGGCAAGGGCATCGACTTCGAAAGTTTTACGTTCAAAGGGGGAGAACCTCACATTCACATCCGCGAAAAACTCTCGGCTTCGGATGCGGTGACCATCACCTGCCGTGCCCGCAGTTTTGAGCAGTTTGGCTTGGTATTGCTGGCGGCCGATGCGCTGCGCCGTTTCGGTATCGATCACCTGGAACTGTTCATCCCGTATTTTCCGGCGGCCCGGCAGGACCGCGTGATGGTGCCCGGCGAGCCCCTGAGCGTAAAAGTATATGCCGACCTGGTAAATGCAGCCGCTTTCCGACGCGTGTACCTGTTCGACGTGCATTCGGAAGTGGCGCCGGCCCTGTTGAACAACTGCGTGGTCATTCCCAATTACACACTTGTAAAAAAAGCGCTGAAAGGCCACCCGGACTATATACTGATATCGCCCGACGGCGGCGCTCTGAAAAAGATCTACAAACTGTCGGAAGCCCTGGGCGGACAACCCGTGACCGAATGCAGCAAACGCCGCGACGTAAGAACGGGTAAACTGTCCGACTTTATGGTATATACCGATGATCTGCAGGGTAAGACCTGCGTGGTGGTGGACGATATCTGCGACGGCGGCGGTACCTTTATCGGGCTGGCCGAACAGCTCAAAGCCAAAAATGCCGGTAAACTCATCCTCATCGTATCGCACGGTATCTTCAGCAAAGGAGCCGGGACCCTGCGCAGCATCTACGATGAGATCTACTGTTCCGATTCTTTCCTGCCCGAAGATATCGAAGGCGTTACCCGCATCCGCTTCAGCGAAGGTTTAACGGCCTGATCACGTATATAAATCCGAACTAAAAAAAATCAATTACTATATGAACACATTACACCTGGCCGACGGTTATAAAGTCGATCACCGCCGCCAATACCCCGAAGGTACCGAACTCGTTTATTCGAACTGGACACCCCGCAAAAGCCGCCTGGAAAATTCCGACGGCGTGGTATTCTTCGGTTTGCAGTATTTCATTAAAAAGTACCTGGTCGAAGATTTCGACACCCATTTTTTCCGTCGCCCCAAAGCGGAGGTGGTAAACGAATACCGCCGCCGCATATCGGCCTACCTGGGCCCGGACGCTATCAGTTACGAACACGTGGAGGCCCTGCACGATCTGGGTTACCTGCCCGTGGAGATAAAAGCCCTGCCCGAAGGCGTAGTGGTGCCTTTCCGGGTGCCGATGTTCACCATAAAAAATACGATCCCCGAATTTTTCTGGATCACCAATTTCCTGGAGACCATCCTGTCCTGCATTATCTGGATGCCCTGCACCAGCGCTACCGTAGCCCGCGAATACCGCAAAAAACTCGATCAGTATGCTATGCTTACCGGTGGCGACACGGCTTTTGTACCCTGGCAGGGGCACGATTTCAGTTTCCGCGGTATGGCCGGCCTGGAAGCGGCCATGATGAGCGGAGCCGGGCACCTGCTCAGTTTTACGGGTACGGATACCATTCCCGCTATCGACTTCCTGGAACGCTATTACGGGGCCGATTGTGAAAAAGAGATCATCGGGGGCAGTGTACCCGCCACGGAACACTCCGTAATGTGTATGGGCACGCAGGACAGTGAAATTGAGACCTTCCGCCGCCTGATATCGGATATTTATCCTGCCGGCATCGTGAGCATCGTTTCGGATACCTGGGATTTCTGGAAAGTGATCACGGAGTACGTACCTGCACTGAGATCCGAGATACTGGCCCGCAACGGCAAAGTGGTGATCCGTCCCGACTCCGGCGATCCCGTGAAGATCATCTGTGGCGATCCCGCGGCCGAACCCGGCAGTCCCGAATACAAAGGCGCCGTGGAATGCCTCTGGGAAACCTTCGGCGGAAGCGTGTCCGACAAGGGCTTTAAGCTGCTCGATCCGCACATAGGGCTCATTTACGGCGACAGTATCACCCTGGAACGTTGCGGGAACATCTGCCGTCAGCTGCACGACAAAGGCTTTGCCTCTACCAATGTGGTCTTCGGCATCGGTTCGTATACCTATCAGTACGCTACCCGCGATACCTTCGGTTTTGCCATGAAGGCCACCTACGGCGAGGTAAAAGGCGAGGGGCGCGAAATTTTTAAAAGTCCAAAAACGGACGACGGAACCAAGCAATCGGCCCGCGGCCTGATCCTCATCCAAGGCGAAGGCGAAAAGGTGAGCGGCATGAAAGACCGTGTGAGCCGGGAGGAAGAAAGCGGTGGTATGCTGCATGTGGTCTATGCGGACGGTAAACTGCTGATGGAAGTCACACTTTCAGAAATACGCGAGCGACTTAAAAAACAATAAGTACAACTAAAATACGAACAAAGTCCTGTCATACGACGGGCTTTTGTATTTTTGGGGCATGACACAGCCGAACAATCCCTTACATGGAAAAACGCTCGAAACGATCGTGGTACAGCTGCAGGACTATTACGGCTGGCAGGAGCTGGGCCGCCGTATCCCTATCCGCTGTTTTAACGAGAACCCCAGTGTGAGATCGAGCCTTACCTTCCTGCGCAAAACGCCCTGGGCCCGCAAAAAGGTAGAAGACCTGTACCTGGAGACCTGGAGCAGCGAATAAAAAACGGCCTGCATACACGAAAAGCCTGTTTTTTCGTTCTGAATACACCCTAAAACAGTTATTCAGACCTTGAAAAAAACGTTTTTCATCATCGTATTGTTGTTTTTAAGCGACGTTTTTGAACTCTTCTCCCAGGAAACTAAAAATTTTTACATCATTGTATACGATTCACTGGGTCGAAAAATGCCGGATGCCTGGGTGAGCCTGCTGCGCAACGGAGATTACCTCGAAGATTTTTCCAATGCCGATTCTTCGGGGATCATCCGGCTTTCCCCGGAAAAATTCAGGCCTCGGGCAGCGTATTCGCTCAAGACCGAATCGGACGGCTATCGGCTGGACCATCGTCCGATACAGGCTGCGCAGGATACGATCATCTTTCAGCTGAAGCACAAAGACCCGGATCATCTGCCGCGCCGTAAAGGTTGGGCCTGGGAGTATGCCTATTCTACTGAAATGGGCTATTACGAACCGGCTACCCCATATTCCTTTGAAGAAATTCCACCGAAAATACGGCAGAAACTACAGGCGCACCTGCTGGAAACGGCCGGCCCGGTAATGTATTCGCGGCTTTTTGTATCCGGGGGCGAAATGGTGAAGGGCAGCCGATTTTTCCGCTACGAAAAGTACCGCTATGGTACACCTTATACGTTTTTCATCAGCTTCCGGGATACGGCGTCCGGCATCGGCCTGTATACCTCGGAGCTGACCATGAGCCGACGTGGCAGGATACGTCGGCCTTTTCATTGCCCGTCGGCCTGGATATCGCTGGACAGCGCTCTTTCCCTGTGCCGTGCGGCAGGCCTGCACGGAGAGCCGGAAAATGTAGCGTTTTCATACGATCACCGTATGGAAACATACTACTGGCGTCTGAGTTTTGAGCGGATGTATTCCTTCGACGATCAATTACCCCTGCCTGTCAGTATAGAAGCAGGCCGGGGAACGCTGCGCATCGATTCGTTCGCCGTAAGGCCGGGCGCAATAAAAGCAAGAAATGAATACGGTATCCCGGCTCCGGAGCATATACCAGGAACTGTATACGAACAACGGCCTCTGCAATGGGAACAACTGCCCCGCTGGCCATCGGCCTATGCTGCTTCCGGGAAAAAAGACAGAAAATACAAGACCCGCGTGTGTTATGAAAACGGAAAGTTCTACCTGGACCGGAAGCCGGCCAATGGTACTTACCTGGATGAAGATGAATATACGCTGGAGATCGTCATGTACGGAAACGGTGTCCTGCAAAGCCGCCATCTGTACGGAAAAGAACGGGACGGCCTGCGCCTGTGGAGGATGGAAGATACCGATACACTGACGAATGTGTGTCACTACCGGGAATTTTACCCGAACGGCCAGCTTCAGATGAGCGGGTACCGTCGTGCAGGAAAATTCATGCTGTTGCATAGTAACGAAGAGTTGCCAGCCGACGGTGTGTTCGAGTACTTTTACCCGGACGGAACGCTTTTGCAGCAATATACCATCCGCAACCATAAAATGCAGGGCGACTGGAATGTATATTATCCCGACGGAACGCTGAAAATGCACATGGAATACAAAAACGGAGCGCCTGCCGGAAAATGGTTCCAGTACGACGAAAACGGCAGTGTAAGCGGGTACTGCACCTTTACAGACGGTATACCGCAGGGCGAATGGACAGACCGGAACGGCCGGCGGATACTAAGACCCTGAACGGATCAGGACGTTCTGTTGCCCGGGTAGTTCTCTTTCTGGGTGTTCTCCGGTTCTACCTGTGCGGCCAGTTTACGCAGGTCGGTACTCAGCTGCAGCATTTGTGTAAAAAGCGGGTCCTGCTCTTTTACGATATCGGGCACGGTATGTATCACAGGGTCCTGTATCTCGCAGGGCTTGCCTGAAACTGCCTGGTAGGCGCCGCGCATCGTGTGGAATATTTTACGCAGATCGCGTACCTGTGTGTCACTCAGCGTTTCCTGCTGCTGCAGGCGTGAGGAGAGGGCCGCCACGCAGGACGAAAATACGGTATTGAGCAGGATAAAGCGGTTGGCCTCGTTCACGTACAGGCGTTTGCTTTTGGGTTCGTTCAGCATACGCTGGAAGGCCGAGCCCAGGTTAGAGCTGCTCACGTAGATCTCTTTGCGGGCAATGCGATAGGCGCTGTGGGTGGCAAAATCATCTGCGCGGTATTCGAGTGCCGTCTTCAGGTAATTCAGGTTGCGCAGCACCATATCGGCCATCATATTACGGATCTGGGAAGCTTCCCAGCTGGGCAGGATAAAATAACTGGCCAGTGCGGCCACGCCGGCCCCGATAAAGGTGTCCATGATGCGTTCGCGCAGCAGCATGATACTGTCGTTATGCCCGATAAAACTGAAGAGGATCAGTATAAAGGGCGTCATAAAGAATACGCTCAGTACATAACGTATACGGATAAAACTGTAGCAGAGCAGCATAAACAGCACCAGCAGCCAGAAACGTACCTGCTGGTCGTGCACCACATACAGTATGCCAATGCCCAGCAAACCGCCGGCTACGGTACCGAGTATACGGCCGTAATTCCGCTTTTTAGTCTGACTAAAACCCGGTTTTAGTATCACAATGATCGTTAGCAGTATCCAGTAACTGTGATGACCGGTATACAGGCTGCGCGCCAGCAGGAAGGCGGCCAGGCACACCAGCGCCACCCGCAGGGAATGGCGGAATACCGTGGAGCGGAAACTGAGATTCTCCCTGAAAATTTTCCAGTCGAGGCTCTGGTGCGAAATAAAGTGTTCCAGTTCTTTACGCCGGTGTTCGGGCACCCGCGGCATCTGTCCCTGGTAACTGTATATCTGTTTGATACGCTGTGAAATAGAGCGAAGGTTCAGCCATATTTTCGTAAGCATCAGGGTATTTACGCCCTGTGCGCTCAGTGTTTCGAGTTCTTTCCTGGTTTCGTCGAGCAGGCCTTCGTTGCGCGGGCCGCAGTCGGGATCTTCGTGGTTATGGATACATACGGCAATGTAACGCAGGTCGCGGGCCAGCTCCTCGATCAGCTGCCGGTAGCGGTGTATCAGGGGCAGATGGCCGTATTCGCTGCGCATGCGCGCATAATCGAGGTGACTTTCCGTAGCTTTTTCATACAGGTCGATCACGTCGATAAAGGTCATAATGAGCATATTGCCCCGCTCGCTGGAGTCTTTGAGCAGTTTACGCGTTTTGAAAATGAGTTCGCGTACACTGTCGATGTCCTGGTATACAAGCACCTGCTGGTCGAGCAGGCGGGTCTGGCTGGTATCGATGTCCTGGTCGGGATCGTAAAAAGAGGCTTTGATACGGATGTACTCCGACACTTTTTCCATGCATTCGCCCAGGGTCTGTTCAGCCGGCCGGTAAGGAATCACCTGGTACAGCGACTGGCTGAAGAGCGCATACCATACGCCGCCGCAAAGCAGGAAAAGCGCATGCAGCAGGGTTTCCTGCGCGGTCAGTTGCTGGTCGATACCGATAATAAGCACCAGCAGTCCGGCTATACCCACGGAAGAAGCCCGGGCCCCGTATACGGTAAGCATGGAGAGCAGGAAGCAGAGCAGGGGTATTTCAATGGCCAGCAGCCATACCGAGTGGTTGGTGAAGCCAATGAGAAGCGCTACCAGGAAAATAAGCAGGTTGGCGGCCATAAGTGCGTTCCGCTTGTGCCGTACGGGCCCCGGGTTGTCGGTAATGCTTACGTAAAGCGCGCCCAGCGAAATAGTGATACCCGTTTCGGGCAGACCGAAGAAATTGAGGATAACCGCCGGAAATACCACGCCCACCGTAATTTTGAGGCCGTCGTAGAAATACTGGCTCAGTAAAAACTGCTTCAGGCTGAGTGCCGAACGTTTATCCGGGAATTTCATGCTGCAAAAGTACGGAAGTTTATCCGGTTTTTACAGCGGAAAAAGCGTATATGTATCAGGAGAAAGCGCGCCGGTTTTGCAAAAGACCCGCGAATACAAACAGGTAAAGAATAAGGAAGTAAAGGTTGTGCAATATCCATTCGGGGTTACTGATGCGTATACGTAAAGCCGCCATGTAAGGATGTATGATCAGCTGGAACAGGGGTTCCGAAAAATACAGCAGCAGACCTATATTAACGAGGAAAACCGGGTCACGGTATATTTTTTTGATGCGCAGCTGTTTAAGGATGCGGTAATAGCTGGCGGCACAGAGCAGGATGATACCGATGCTTTCCACACAGCGGGGCAGCATGTCCGGGCGGTCGTTATGCGGCTGGTATACGGCATGCACCAGGGTAAGTACATTAAAGAGCAGAAAAGAAACCCAGAGCACAATATCAGGAACAAAGCCGCTGAGCACCCGGCGGAAGTAGAGCAGTACCAGCCCGGCCTCAAGCAGCGTATATACATGCAGCAGAGGGAAATTACCACAGTCCGGAGGATTCAGTATCACCCGGCAGATGCCGAAGAGCAGCATCAGGGACAGCAGCCAGGGCAGTATGCGCAGCGGGGCACTGAGCCGGGTATACCAGCGCCAGGCCGTGCTGAGCGGAAGTACCACGGCGGCCATGGTTATACAAAGCAGGATAGTTGCTGCAGGATACGGCATAAATAAAGGGCAGACGATCGCCGGCGGGTCCGGTTATAAACCCCGGACCCGGCAAAGTGTAAAAGGTTCGACAAATAGTGATATCCGGTGAAGGGAAGAGAGGGAGGTGAACAGAATAGGACGGCCGCCGGCCTGGTCTGGGTTAAAACGAGCAATATTCATAACGATCAGTTCTTTGTTTTACGGTTCTGAGGGCAACCGGGACAGGGGCAAATCCGGGGCTAAAAGTACAGGCGCCGTTTTGTCTGTACAAGGGGAAAATGTCCTGATTTACAGGGCGGGTATTTTTACGGGGTTTTGTATGCCTTTTCGTTCATGGATGTAAAAAAAGCTCACCTGTACACAGATGAGCCTTTCAGAAATGGCAGTGGCCAGAAGGAAAATACTATTCGCCTTGTTCTTCCGATTCGTCGAAATACCAGTCGAAATAACTGATCTTACCGTCTTTTTCGCATACTTCGTACACGTTCACCTGATCGTCCCACTCCAGGCTGAAACGCACGCAATTGTCCTCCGTGAGTACTTTCTTCGGGTTTTTACCGAATGGGATCATGCCATTGGCGATCACATCGGCAGAACCATACTTTTTAATAGCGGCGCCGGCTGCTTCTTCCGTGCCGTCCAGCATGGCCAGGAACTGATCGATAACCGTACCGGCCGGCACGTTCACAGAAAACGGACCTGCCGCAGAAACGGTAGTTACAGAAGCAGAAAAGGAAAGGGCCATAATGCCCAGCATTGCAATGATACGATTGTATTTCATAGAGGTGATGAATTAATTGGCCGCAAAGGTATACGAGTTTTTTAATTAGTATACGAAACAAGAAAAATATAATACGAACAGGCACGCCGGGTCTTTTTTTTTGAAATAGTTCTGTTTTTTATAGAACTTTTTGTACATTTGTGGTGTTTACTAACCATTATAGTGCAGATTATAGGATCAAACAATCTCGTAAAGCTGCTGCGGAAGAACCGTGGCAATAAACGGCTCACCGAAGCCGCAGAACAGTTGCGTGCTGACCTGGAAAAAGCCTGCTGGCGGGACCGGCAAGACCTGCAGCAGGAGCGAAGGGACGCAGACTGCGTATACGAAGAATGTATTTTTTTCTTTGACATACATCTGCACCGGGTATTGGCGCTTGTAGAATATAGCGGCGAAGACGAAGACGGAACGGTAATGCTGCTTTGGGCAGGATCGCACAGTGCTTATGAAAGAACGTTTAAAAACAACCGGAATACCATTGAAAAATGGCTGAAAGACCGGAACTACATATATTAAAACACACAGCCATGGACAAGTTTGCCATTGATAACGTACTAAAAATAAAAGCGCTGGGGTCCGAATCTGAACTGGCCCAGGCCCAGCACCTGTACCTCAAACTGCGTCCTGCGGCGGCGGACAGCCCTTCCTTAAAACCGGTCCGGAAACATCTTGCACAACTTATAAAAGCCTATGAAGAAATACACTGGGCCCGGGTGGAAGAGGTCTCTGCAGCACAGGTAAAGCAAGCGGAATATGTCGAAAAACAGGTACTCGGCCGCGAAAAATTCATCAGCCGGCGCCGGGACCTGATCCGCAATGCGCTGAAGCGCTTCGGACTGAAACAGAATGATCTGGCCGATCTGCTCGGGCACCGTAAAAGTTATACGTCCGAGCTGGTAAATGGCGTGCGGCCTTTTTCCCAGGAAGATGTTATCCTGCTGCACCTGTTGCTGGGTCTCCGTCTCGAAGACCTGATCCTTCCCCTGGTAAAAGAATCGGCCCTTACACGTCTGCGCACTACGCTGGCACGGCTCAACCGTCCCGGCCTGCAGCTGCGGGAGGCTTTTTTTGTACCGGAGAACGTCTGAATTCGATCTTCCCGAAAAAACACTATCTTTAAAAGAAAAATGCGCCTCTTACACTATTGTCTGTTTCTCTGTCTTTCGGTCTGCTGTTCTTTTGCCCAGAACGATTCACTGCCCCTGCGTAACCGGCAGGTGATCGAGGCCGTGCAGCAATATGGACCGCAGATATCGCCCACCTACGAAAAAGCCGTATGCACAGAGCTCGTCATCGGCATACTGAACCGTTTCTTTGTCCTGACGGCCGACGATAAAAAACGTATACGTATCATTGTGAAAGAGGACGTACATAAGCTGATCCGCGAGGGTTCTGCGTTGCCCAAAGGCGTTTATCATGCACTTACGGCCAACGGAAAGGGTATGGCGGTAGACCGGCGGGAGGACGTACTGCCCGGTGATTTTGTGCAGTTCTGGTATCCCGGTTCCTGGGGGCATTGCGGTATTGTGAAAAGCATCGATGTAGCGGCCGGAAGCATGGAACTGTATTCTTCGTTCCCCAGTACGGGCGGCTATGGTATTCAGCAGTTCGAAATACCGGATTACAGCTGGTTTGTGCGCCTGCGTTGAACCATGGAAGTGCATCCTGGCGCAAATACCCCCTCAACCTGACGTTTTTACACCGTGCGCGCGCTGAAACTTCGCCGTACTTTTGTCGTATACTAAAAGAAAGAAACGACATGCAGAAAATTACTCCGTTTTTACTGTTCGATGGCAATGCCGAAGAGGCGCTGAAACTCTATACCTCTGTTTTTAAGGACGAAGCACGTATCCTGTCCGAGTCGCGTTACGGTCAGCACGGCCCCATGCCCGAAGGCACGCTCATGTCGGCTACGTTCAGTCTGTACGGGCACGAATACATTGTTTTCAACGGCGGACCCAAAGTGGCTTTCAGCGATGCCATCTCCCTGATGGTACTCTGTGAAAGTCAGGCCGAGATAGATACGTACTGGGACCGTCTGGGCGAAGGTGGTACCGGGCTGAACTGCGGATGGCTGCGCGACCGTTTTGGCCTTACCTGGCAGATCGTACCCAAAGGGCTCGATAAGATGCTGATGGACCCCAATCCCGCCAAGGCCGGAGCCACCATGCAGGCCATGCTGAAAATGAAAAAAATGGATATGGCAGAGCTGCAGAACGCTTATAACAATGCCTGAGTGTCGGTCAGAGAAAACCGTTGAAGGCCGGTTTATAGAAAACGAACTGCAGCAACAGGCTAAACAGCGATACCAGGGCCATGCAGCCGATGATCAGGAAGGCGATGCCTTTGCCTTTGAGATCGGGATGTTTCTCCGGGATCATATCAAAAATGGTGAACAGGGTTTTGGTACAGCGCCAGGAGAACACGCAAAGCAGGCCCAGCGTGATAACGAGCCCCGGAAGATAGGCCCAGCTGTGGCCATGACCGATAAGACAGCCGCATATAATGGCCGAAGTGCCCGACATTCCGCCCGAAACAAGGGCTGTTTTGGCTTTGAAACCGATAAAGCTTACGGCCACAATGCCGCATATGATCAGGAATACGCCATAGATCGTAAGGATCGTGGCCGAATGTGCGATGAATTGCATAACGTACTTGTAAAGGACGAAGATAGAAATTGTTGCAGTGGAACAAACACTACACACACAGAATTAATGACAGCCAAAGATAAACACGACCCCGAAGGCGTAACGGCCTATATTGAAAAACTGGCGCCCGTACAGGCGGAACTGGTAGAAAAAGTGCGCCGCGCGATCCTGGATGCGGACCGGCGGATCGGGGAGCAGCTGAAATGGAATGCACCGGCCTTTTTTTATACGGGCGAAATGGAAGATTTTGACCCTAAAACCTATAAACGCGACATGGTAGTGATGAATCTGCGCCAGAAAGGCCATCTTTTGCTCATCTTTCCGACCGGGTCTGTATTGCAGCATGCCCTGCTCGAAGGCGATCATGCCGACGGCCGCCGTATGCTGAAGATAAAGGACGAAGCCGACCTGGACGAAAAAAGGGAAGCCTTACAGGAAATTCTCCGCGCCTGGATCGCCGAAAGCATCGAAAAAAGCTGAAACGGCCGGTTCAGCTATCTTTTTTGATTTTTGAAAGGGTCTTTCCCTTTGCCTTTGTGGGTTTATCCATCGTGCGCAGGGCAAAGGCCAGGGATTGTTCAATACGTTCTTTTACCTGCGGATCCCGGTGATCTTCCGGTTTCTGTACGTCGATATGCCGGATCAGGTTACCGGTGCCGGTAAGCAGTCTGTGCGGGTCTTTGAGCAGCGTAGTCAGTCATAAAATATCCGGACAAAAAATACCAATATTTTACTATAGTGCGAATTACTGTTCTGCTCTAACCAGATCGGGAACAAAAGCGGGAAGAACGACTTTAGTCCGTTTTTTTAAGACCCATTTATGCAGGAGATCAAGATGCCTCAGGGGAGTAGCCTCAATGTATGTTGTAAAATCTTCTTTTTTTATCATATAGGCAATATCGGCTGAACGTATCTGGCGTGTTCGTTTTCCGGCTTCCAGATTTGCTTTGATGATGACGTAGGTAAATTTCAGCACGTTTTCATCATCGATTGTTACAGAGAGAACCTGCACGATACGGGTATCTTTTAATTGCAGCAAATCTCCTTTCTGTATGGGAAGGTCTTTCAGAAACGTTTCGCGCTGTAAATCAAGAAGAGCTTTTCTTTCATCCTGTAAATGGTACTTATATAAGTGATCCAGTATCTGCCTGTACGCATGCGTATTGTACACATAAGATCCATCATTCAGCTCTTTTTTGAGGGCAGTTGCCAGTCTAAGTGCGTGAATCTTTACTTTTTCAATAATTCTGCTGCCTTTGGTTTTTAGCGGCACCTCGTAATGCAGCAACAACCACCGGATATCCTGAAGAGATAACCCCGTCTGTGTCTGTAGCTCCAGATCTGTTATACTGTAATATTTCTTTTCCTGAGAAAATAATGCGGCTGATCGCTTACTAAGGCTATGTAAACGGCCCCATTGAAAGGAATCGCTTTTTGCGGTCTCGTATAACAGAAGACTTCTGTTTTGATGAAGAAGTGTATTTAAATAGCTCTCCGTATAGCTTGCCAATGGCCACATATCCGGGTTTTTTACTTTCAGAGCAACTGCTTGAGGCATACACTGCTCCAATTGCAGTAGAACATAACTCATTATACCGTCGTAAATATGTCTGAATTCCAGGATACGCAGTAGCTTATTTTCTGTAGAGGTATAGCTTTCAGCATGTGTTGACAGTGAAAATATGTAATCCGGGCTTCCCTTAAACATACTGTCCTGTTGCTTTTTAGAAAGTTTTTCGAAATTGTCATTGGGAGTAACCGAATAGGATAAACGGATGTATTCATTCCCGTAACTTTCATTGAATTCAAAGCGTATCACTACTTCTGCAACATAGAGTTTAAATTTTATTGTTTCCTCGACTTTATGAAACAGGAAATGGGCTATTTTAAACGAATTCATTGCATATGTTTCTGAAATATAGTATTTTATTTTTGTTTGTGCAAAAAGTGAGACAAATTTCACTTTTTGAAAATAAGTAATATCGATTTTAAAATACTTATTACTAATTATTTATAAATTAATTGAACTCTATTCTTCTGGAAACTAAAAACTATTTTTTTGTTATACGCGAGCTTTGAATATTTATCTTACTCATTTTAAGC
>JACVCJ010000051.1 GCA_016742095.1 Bacteroidia bacterium | reverse complement strand
TAGATGTGACCGATACGCTCGATTTTGTGAACTTCGAAAACCCGGTGATCGTTATGTCGGGAGGAAATGTGCAGACCGTGGACGGCTGGGGACGCTACAGCGCGGCTACCCTTTCCGTGGTAACATCCGGCGGCAGCCAGATGCTGGAAGTGACCAGTTCGAACCCAACGCACGGTACGCATAAAGACTTTGCCGTAACCCCGGGCAAGACCTACACGCTCAGCATGAATGTAGACGTAGGCACGGCCGGTGCGGTAAACATCATCGTATGGCAGTTCGTGACTACCAGCAGCCTCAGCCTCATGACCCCGGTTCCTTACCTGGCTATGTCGTCCAATGGTACGTATACCGTAACGATAACGCCGACCATGCCCAATCTGCGTATACAAATGCGCCAGAATTTGTCGGGAACCCGCACATTCCGCCTGGATAACATCTTCCTCAGAACTGCCAGCCGTGACCTGGTGGCAGATAACAGCACCTACCGCTACGGTTACCAGGGACAGGAACGTGATGATGAAGCGAAGGGAAGCGGAAACTCCCTAAACTTTGAATACCGTATGCATGACCCGCGCATCGGACGCTTCTTTACCGTGGATCCGCTGGCCGCCCAGTATGCCTACAATTCGCCGTATGCCTTTAGTGAAAACAAAGTGGTGCATACAATAGAACTGGAAGGTATGGAAGCCCGACGGATACACACGATCAAGTTACCGGGAAATGCCTATATAGAGTTTGCGTTCCCCCTGTACAGAAAACATAAAGGCATCAGGCCGTTCTGGATAAGGTTCAAAAGGCTTAAAGAACAGGAGGCCCCGGCAAAGACCTGTTTTAAAATAGTAAATGAAGAAGAGATCATTAAGGTAACCACAGTAACTACCGAGGTAATAAAGCCAACAGGTGAAACTTTTATAGATGATCTGGGAAGTAGTACTGCAACGGAAACTTTCAAAAAAACCTACGATGAAAATAACAAAGGACACCGGGTCTCTTATGATACATTCGGAGATGCACGGAACGAACGGTTGATCATCAGGAATAAGAAGACAGGAGAGGTGATTTTTGATAGTAAGAACGCATTACACGACTATCAGGACGCCATCGTGATACCAGAAAAAACGCCATTTGTTGTCGAAATGAGAATAAAAGGCGGCCTGGCCCAGTTCCGTCTGGATATTTCTGAGACCACATATACCAGTGAAAAAACAACAAAGATCTATGAAAATGGTAAACTGGTGTCTACAAGCAAGGTAGAAAGTCCGACAGACAGAATCCCGGGTGAAGAAGAACCCCGCGAAGAAACGCACAGTGAAAAGAAAGTTACGCGGAAGAGGAAGGTCGATTGTGACTGTGACGAAGAAGGAGCGCAGGTGAAAAAATAAGGATCGCTATAGCAGAATAAGGAATGTATAACAAAAAGGAGTGCTTTCAGGGCACTCCTTTTTTATGAGGCCGGGCCTTACTGCTGCACGCTGCGGTCCGGACAGATTTTAAAAATAGAAGTGCTTTTCCTATACTTGTGACTATTTTTCTGTCGAATGAAGCCGAATAAACTCATAGAAACAATAGCCATTATGGACACCCTGGAACGGAAACGCTTCAGGAATGTGATCAAAAATAAACGGAAAAGCAATTTGCTTCCGCTCTATGAATTGTGCCTGGCGCAGATCGAGAAAAAACAGCCCGCATCCCCGAAAGAAGAAGTGTACCGGATGCTTTTCGGTAAAGAATACACGCCCGCCGACGATTTTCTGCTGCGCAACAAGTACAGGCAGCTTACCGATGAAGCCGAAGAATTCCTGCGGCAGGTAAGCATAGAGCGCTATTATCCCGGTGTGGCCGACGCCGCCCGGCTGCGGGCCATCATCGACAGCGGAAATACGGAACTCTTCCGCAAAGAATTTGATGTGCTGAGCCGCAAGTACGGGAACGATCTTTTGTTCTGGCAGACCATCGATCCCGTTTACCTCCTGTACTTTATGACCTCCCTGCCCATGTCCACGCCGCATATCGCCCGGATAAAAAGCCTTATAGAAGCCTGCCGGGAGCGGCTCGACCTCCTGTATGGCCGTACCATGGCCGATTATGAAGTAAAACAGGCCTATGCCGAAAAAGTGCACAGCATACTGGCCGATACGGTGCCGCAGCCATGCCCGTCCCGCATTCCGGAAAGCAGCGCCGCGGATCCCCTGGTCCGTTACCGGCAGCTGAAAGCGGCATCCTATTACGTTTCCGGGCAGGAAAAAAT
Source organism: Bacteroidia bacterium (assembly GCA_016742095.1). Taxonomy (GTDB): domain Bacteria; phylum Bacteroidota; class Bacteroidia; order CAIKAF01; family CAIKAF01; genus JACVCJ01. The sequence continues at coordinate 15,716 of JACVCJ010000051.1, read as the reverse complement.
TAAACTGCTGCTGGCCGCGGAAGAAATTCTCAGCGATCACAACATGCCCGGGCTGGGGGCCGATGAGATATGGTGGCTCAGGGCCAGTACGGGCCTGGAATATTACCTGCAGCACGATTACAACAATGCCATCCTGTATTACGACGCGTTGTTTGCCAGTCCGCAGATCGAAAAATTTGCACGCCTGCCCGAAGCCGTGCTGAATTACCTTTCGGCCCTGATGAGCGTGGGCGATTATGAGAAGGCACTGAACGCACCGGTGATCTTCGAAGAGAAGATACAGGTATTCGGGGCCATTTTTTATAAATACATCTGCCTCAAGGCGCTCTGCTTTCTTTTCCTGGACGTTCCCGGACCCCAGCAGGCCCGCAAAGAACTGAACCGCATGAAGGAACATACGTCGGAACTCGATTTTGTGTACTGGAAAGTGATCCTGCTGCTGTCCTTTGCTACGGAAAACCGCTGGGACGAGGCGGAGAATGAACTTAAGAACCTGCTGAAAACAAGAACGATAAAACAGAATGAAAGGCCCGACCTCCGGAACCTGACCGCGGTACTCGGGCAGCTGCTGCGCTTTGGCCTGGCGCGTGAAAGCGGACGGGAAATGCCCGCAGCCACATTGAACCGGTACCAAAAGAAAATAGAAGAGCTCATCAGGGATCCGGGCGCTTTTGTACATCCGCCGCGGCTTATCGCCAGAATTTTTCGCGAAATGCGTAAGTGATCCTGCCGGTATTTCGGTTAGGAAATGCATATTTTTTAGTCACAGAAAATAGCCTGTTCTTTCATGAATATGTCTTTTTCATGACATGGAATGATGTTATCCCTTTTGAAATATTCAATTTTTTTAGTCACAGGATCGTCGCTTTGGATTTTCGGAGCGCCGGAATATCTGTGACTTTTGACCTGCAAAAATTGATGTTTATGGAACAGAACCTGACCGAAAAATTGAACGACATCCGCACAAACTGGCTCAAGATCAAAGAAGCCGACCCCGACCTGAAGGAAGGCTATGCAAAGGAACACGCGTACCGGCTGAACACGGGCAATGTAACGCGAGAAGAGATCGAAGCTTTTGAAAAGAAATACGATTTTCAGTTCCCGGAAGAGTACCGGGAATATATTCTGCAGGTAAGCAACGGCGGGGCTTCTCCGGGCAAAAGCATGTATCCCTATGCCGATTCGCTGGCGCCTTTATCGCAGAACGGACAAAACTACGCGGAACAGAATCCCGGGCATTATAAACAGGCTTTTCCCCTGCCGGATGAAGACGTGATCCGCTACCTTACCCACAAGATCCATTATCCCACCTACGAAATTCCCGATATCAGCATCCCGGCAGACGCCGGCGGGTACCTGTTCCTGGCCGAAGCGGGGGACGGAGCCTATTACATCATGCCGCTCAACGGGGAATGTGCAGGGGAAGTATGGCGTATGAGACCGGGTACGCGCACACCGGAGAACGGCAGCCCGGAACCCTGCCTGTATATATGTCCCCTGTTGAAATGGAACGAAGAGCAGTTGAATATTCCCGGTTTTGCCGACTGGATAGCAATAGCCCAGAAGCACTGGTTCAACCCGCACAAAGCGCTCAGCCAGCGCCTGGGTGCGGTAAAGACCTCCTGGCATCGCCTGCGGGTGCAGGACCCGGAGGAAAAAGTTTTCGGGGCCTTTATGCACCATTACGACGTTTCAGGCTCCATCAGCAAAGAGACGCTGGAAGCTTTTGAACGGCAGCATAAGGTACAGCTGCCGCTGGAATACCGGCAGTATCTCCTGGAGGTGGCCAACGGAGGAGCGGGCCCTTTTTACGGTATGTACGCGCTGGAAAATTGTCTTTTGCCCCTCGATACACCGGAAAAAGACTACCTGCAGCGGCACCCTGAACACCTGTCTAAACCTTTTCCCGTAACAAAAGAACAGGTACAGGCGTATGACAATGGCAGTATCCGGGATATCGAACTTTCTAAAGAGGCCGGCGGTTATCTCTTCATCTCCGAATATGGCAGCGGTACTTTTATCATCATGCCGCTGAACGGCCCTTTTACGGGCAGCCTGTGGTATATGCAGAAGCAGCAGGGACAGAAACTTACCTATGTGATAAAGGACGACGAGGGCAATGTGACCGGTTCCGGAAGTTTTGGCGATGGCGCTGAAGATCCCACCTATTTCTGTTCGCCCATACTCATAAAACCGGGAGACGAGATCAGGCATTATCCCTTCCTCGATTACGTGGAATGGTTCCAGGCAAACTGGTTCGGCAGGGCCTATGCCGCTCCCGATGAAGAAACTTCCGCCGGACAGGACAGCCCCGCACTGGCCGACCACGAAGGCTATTATCCGCTGGCGGCGGGCAACAGCTGGGCGTACACGTATTATGGCTCGCCCATGTCGGTAGAGATCACCGAAAAAAAGAGTTCGGGCGAATACCTGGTGAAGAACGGTTTCCTGGGCAGCTACCTTGTAAAAAAGGAAGGCCACGTATACCTGAGCGATATGTACGAAGCCGGTAATATGCAGCCGATCCTCAACGATCAGGCAAGGGCAGGGGATACCTGGAGCATAAAATACCATGCCAACGGCTACGATAATATTATGGAAATGCGGGTGAAAGAACATCTGCCGTCCATGACCGTGGCGGGCAATACCTACCCGGACGTACTCCTGCTGGAAGGCGAGGCCAAAATGATCATCAACGGCTCGCCCATGAACCTGAACCAGGTTACCCGTTTTTATTATGCCAAAGGAGTAGGGCTGATACAGAGCAATACTTCAACGGGTATCAATACCGAACTTGTAAAGGCCGAACTGGTATAAATACGCTATGACAACGTGTACCTGCTCCGCCCGGCTTCCCTTCAGGGCACTGAAAACGAAAGAGGACCTGGCAGAGGTCCGGCAGCGCTTCCGGGAACTGCTCGAAGAAGGCCTGCTGGAGCTTTTGCAAAACTATGTGGACGAAAATCATTTCGATAACACCCTGTACCGCTGTACCCGCTGCGGATGCGAATACATACTGAATTACGTGCATAAGGGTTTCCGGGGCTATTGCGGACCGGTGGAGAAACCCGCAGTAGTGGATACAACACATTTTGAAATGAGATCGGTACCTCTGCGGCGACTGCTGGACTATCTGCTTAACAGCGGACATGAACCCAGTTATAACGGTTCTTCCGTATATGGCGGCCGACCGGGGAACTGGGTCAATTTCGGTTGCTGTTTTGATGAAATAAGCGTACGCAGAAAGTTCAACTTACCGGCAACGGTAGAATACTCCGAACATTACGATGTAAAAGGCGGCAGTATATCTATGTTCTATGATGAAGAAACGGGAGATGCCATCTTCGGGCCGCATCCCCTGATGGCCAAAGGAACCGGGGTCAAAACCATCCGCTTCTGAGATACGGTAGCCATTTGCATAGCATCAACCCCTGGCAAAAAAAAGGAGTGCTTCGCGGCACTCCTTTTTTCCTTTTCTTCATGTCTCTTTCTCCAATGTCCCTTACACATCCAGTGTTCCTACCTGCGTAATTTCTCCTTTGTTCACCGTTGCATTTCCCACCTGCTGGGTCTGGTCAGAACCGCTTTCCATCACCGCTATGGTGTAGTTACCCGGTGTAAGACCTCTCAGCAGAAATTTTCCCTGCGCGTTTATGTATGTCGAATAGGTATTGTTTCCGTTGCTTACCTGTACCATGGCATTGGCGGCGCCGTTCAGCGTTCCCTGTATGCCCGTTTCCTCGTCCTGTATCACAGTGATCATCGGGTTCAGAGAGAAAACACCGCCCAGTTCGGTCACGGACTGCGCCACATTAAAGTCGAGCAGCATATTGGCGCCGGCATCGGCAGATATGTTCTGGTTAATGTCGATCTCCACTTCCTGTGTGCCGCCCGTCCAGTTCAGCGCCAGCGTAGAACCGCCGCCCACCAGCAGAATACTGGCCTGCGAGGCAAAACGGATGCGCAGTTTGGTATACACACCGGCATCTACCGAAGTGGCATTGGCCAGTACGATCTCGTTACCGTTGGTCAGCGTCAGTACATCCACCGACCGGGTCTCTGAACTCAGGTTCACCCAGCCTTTGTTGGCCATATAGGCGTCTACTCCTGTGATCTGTATGTTCAGCTGTACAAAATCGCCGGGAGAGTCCGTCATACGTACTTTAAAGGTATTTCCTTTCGCTTCTTCCTTCTTGCAGGATGTAAATCCAAGTGCTATGATCACGCACACAACCGTAAAAAATAGTCCCTTTTTCATAATCTTAATCGTTTAGAATTAAACACCTGTGATGGGCAGTCCAAAGAATGTGCCATTGAGATTAAGATTTTGTTTATCAGTAAATTGACTAATTTTAACGCGTGTGGAGAACCTCTTTTTTTGTACCTTATATACACAGAATGGGGAAATAAAGGAGCAGTTTCTGCCGCAGAAACGTTAAACCGAACCGTTTTTCCGTCCCTTCATACCGTTCGTTAAAGCAACAGTACCGTTTATCAAAAGACCGGTACCTGTGCGCATTTAAAATCACATATTTGTTCCATCAACGGTGAGAGAAGGGTAATATCTTCAAAACCGGCGCTGAATGTGGCTAGTTTCAAATCACCATAATGATTTTTTTTTCAGACGGAGATCCCTGACGGGGTCTCCGTTCTGTTTTCGGGCCCGAGCTATCCCTTTTACTAAAAATCTCAGCGGAGATTTTTACGTTTTTCTTTTTTTTAGTATCTTGTACAAAAGCTGTTTACCTCTTTCTGCAGAACAGGCCTCTATGCATGCCGCCCACTAAGTTCCGCTTTTCCCTTCCTCCACGGTACAATCGTCTGCTTTACCTTTATGATCCGGTCCATCTTTACCCTTCGTGTATGTTGTTCAACTCCATTGAATTCATTCTTTTTTTACCGCCTGTTATCCTGTTCTATTACCTGCTGCCGGCCGGGTACCGCTGGGTATTGCTGCTGGCGGCGAGTTACTTTTTCTACATGAGCTGGCGGGCTGAATATGGCCTGCTGCTGCTGTTCTCCACCCTGGTCGATTATTTTGCGGCATTGCGTATGGACCGTCTGCCCACCCGCAGGGCACGCCTGCCGTACCTGCTCATAAGCCTGGTCATGAACCTGGGCCTGCTGTTCCTTTTTAAGTATTTTGATTTTGCGGCCGGCAGCGCCAACTCCCTGTTCTGGAAACTGGGCCTGGACACACGCATGCCCCTGCTACAGCTTTTGCTGCCTGTAGGTATTTCCTTTTATACCTTCCAGACCCTCAGCTATTCCATAGACGTGTACCGGGGCGAACAGAAGGCAGAACGCCATGCCGGGTATTTTGCCCTGTATGTATCGTATTTCCCACAACTGGTGGCCGGTCCCATCGAGCGTTTTTCTTCGCTCAATCCCCAGCTGAGGCAGGCCCACCGCTTTGAATACGCTAATTTTGCACGCGGCATCCGGCTCATCCTGTTCGGCCTGTTCATCAAAATGGTAGTGGCCGATAACCTGTCCGTATATGTAGACCAGGTATATAAAAACCCCGATGCCTACGGACGGGCGGATATTCTTACGGCCTGGTTCTTTTATTCCTTCCAGATCTATGCCGATTTTTACGGGTATTCCACCGTTGCGGTGGGCAGTGCCCTGCTTATGGGCGTTAAGCTCATGGATAATTTCCGCACGCCCTACCTGTCGCGTAACATAGCCGAATTCTGGCAGCGCTGGCATATTTCGCTCTCCACCTGGTTCCGCGATTACCTGTATTACCCGATGGGCGGTAACCGGGTAGACAAACTGCGCTGGATGCTGAATATTATGACCGTGTTCGTGGTAAGCGGGGTGTGGCACGGCGCCAACTGGACCTTTGTAATCTGGGGCTTTCTCTACGGCTTCCTGTACATTGCAGAAAAACAGGTGAACGGGCTGCTGAAGATCGATACGAATTACCGTTCGTTTTCCCTAACACATGTATTCCTGGTGCTTAAAACGAGCCTGCTGGTCACGCTCATCTGGGTATTCTTCCGCAGCCAGAGCCTCGGCGATGCCCTGCATATGCTGCAACTGCCCTTCCGGAGCGGTGTCGTAGCCACGGAACAGCTTCATATACCGCTTTTTGTCTGGATCTTCCTGCTGTTCTTTATCCTGAGCGATATATACCTGTACTCCCGGCGACTCGACCTGCGCATGGATAAATGGCCGCTGGTACTGCGCTGGAGCGTATACAGCGTACTTTGTTTCGTGATCATCGTGTTCTCCGGGCTCGAAGATTTTCCCTTTATCTATTTCCAGTTCTGACGCCTATGAAAAAGTACCGTCCCTGGGCCATACGTGCCCTTTTTATACTGCTGATGCCCTTCCTGATGAATTATGTATATACTAAATTCTGGTACGAGGACGATCTGCGTAAAAATGAGGACCTGCTGCACCTGGTCAACTCTTTGCCGCAGGAAACAGAGATCGTATACCTGGGCGAATCGTCCAACATTACCCCGAACAAAAAAGATACCAACTGGAGCAGTATCAGTACTTTCCTGGCCGGGTACTATCCCTCGCTGTACGTGTACGATATTACCAAACCCGCGGCTCATGCCGGAGTGTATAAAGAGCTGCTGAAGCGTATTCCCCCAAGCTCGCCGGTAAAGACCGTAGTGCTCACGCTGAACCTGCGTTCGTTCGGGGCCGGCTGGATCTATTCGGACCTGGAAACGTCCCTGCAGAAAAGTATGGTACTGCTGCGTTACCGTCCGCCGCTGTTCAACCGCTTTCTGCTGGCTTTTAAGGCCTATGACCATGCATCAAAGGAAGATCGCCGGAAACAGTGCCTGGAGGCCTGGGAACAGGACCCGCTTCATTTTCCCTATGCCTTTCCCCATAAGAATGTACGGGAATGGGACAACCATATCTCTTCCAAAGGGATGTACGGCGCAGACGGTACCCGCGATCAGAAACTTACGGAAACGGCCTGCCATTTCGTAAAGAATTATGCGTTTTGCATCGATACCCTGCGTAATCCGCGTATCCGCGACGTTGACGAGATCGTGGAACTGGCCCGCCGCCGCGGCTGGAACCTGGTGCTGAACCTCATGGCCGAAAATACAGAAAGGGCCGCACAACTGGCCGGTGAGGACCTGGTGTACCTGATGGAAGAGAACCGTAAACTTCTTGTATCGTATTACGAACGTAAAGGCGTACCTGTGGTAGATAACCTGCACCGGGTACCCGATTCCTGTTTTTCGGACCGGGACTGGCCCACGGAACACTATACCGAACAAGGCCGTCGTATCATAGCGCGTAACGTGGCCGAAACCCTGCGTGTATTTCATCCTGCCGGATTTGTGCTTTACGAAAAGGGTGGAGGACGTACCCGTTTCTTTAACAACTGTGAATGGCCCATCGGCTGGGACAACATGGAGAGTCTCCGCCGGGAGAAGGCCTTCCGCGGAAAATGGTCCTCCCGGGCCGGCGGGGAAGATCCCTTCAGTATAACGTTCAGCTATCGTCCGCAGGACATACCGGCTTATGCGCGTTCTTATTGCAGCGTGGAACTGGAATGGCTGTCTGCGGAAACACAGAGCCCGGCCCGGCTGATACTGGAGTTAGAGGGCGGCACAGCTCCCTACACCCGTACGGATGTACCCCTGGCGGCTATGCAGCATGAAAGCGCTGACTGGAATCATTTCCGGCACGAATTTACATTGCCGGCCGGATTCCCGCTTGCCAGGACATTGAAGGTATATGTGCATAATCCCTCGGAAGAGCCTGTATTTATAGACGATATCCGTATCTCGTTCCGCTGATCAGAGCTCGTCCAGCGTAAACGTACGTTCGATCTCGATGCCGCGTTCGCCCATTTTCAGGGTAGCGCATTCGTTAAAGGCGTCGTGTTCGAAAAACAATACCCAGTTTTCGTTCAGGGCACGGGTCATGTATTCTTCCCGTTCGCGCATACTGTCCAGCGGGCGTATGTCGTAAGCCAGCACCCAGGAGGGGCGTATGTGCGGGGCCGAAGGCGCCAGGTCGGCACAGAACAGTACCTTGCGGCCTTTGTATCCGATCAGGGGCAACATCTGCGATTCGGTATGCCCGTGTACAAAATGTACCTCGATGTGTTCGCCCAGTTTATCGCCGTTGTTCAGGAAGTTTACCCGTCCGCTTTCCAGCAGGGGAGAGAAGTTCTCTTTCAGGAAGGAGGCTTTTTCGCGCGGGTTGGGATTGGCGGCCCACTGCCAGTGTGCATCGTTACTGTGGTACACGGCATTTTTAAATACGGGACGGTACCCGTCTTTCTGCGGCGTAAATTCCACCGCTCCGCCGCAATGGTCAAAATGCAGGTGCGTCAGGAATACGTCGGTAATATCTTCGCGGGCAAAGCCCAGTTTACGCAGCGATCTATCCAGCGAAGCATCGCCGTGCAGGTAGTAGTGACTGAAAAACTTTTCGCTCTGTTTGTCCCCGATGCCGGTATCGATCAGCACCAGGCGGTTGCCGTCCTCTACCAGCAGGCAGCGCATGGCCCAGGTACACATATTGTTCTCATCGGCCGGGTTTACCTTGTTCCACATGGTCTTGGGCACCACGCCGAACATGGCGCCGCCGTCGAGCTTGAACAGGCCCGTATCTACAGTGTGTAATTTCATAGGCTAAAAGATATAAAAAAAGCGCCTCAGGGGCGCCTGAAATATTATGCGGTCTGTGTGCGGAAAACCGTTTTGCTGACCAGGGCATGCGCCCCGAAAAGCAGTCCGTTAAAGAACAGGTCGCCCACGATGCCGTTCAGGAAGAAGCTTCCGGTAATTTCGTTATTGTAAAAAGGAATGCCTGCGTACAGCGATTGCAGCAGTCCGCCGAGGTCGTTGCTGTACAGGTTATCGATATCGATGATCCAGGCCGTGGTATTGGTAAGCAGGTAAAACAGCAGGGAACCGCTCAGCGAGAACAGTACCACTTTCGGTGCCGTTACTTTATTCATGAAGAGGCCGAGTGCACCCACCAGCATCAGCGATGCGTATACGCAATAAGCCGTAGGCTCGGTAAAATACTGCAGCACGGCGGTATGTTCCTTCTGTACGGTAAGGTTTACCAGTACGTCACTGAATACGATAGCCAGCAGCGGCATCAGGAACCCAAGCCATTTGTTGCGGCTGTAGGTAACCCCGTACAGGGCCATGGCGCACAGCGGCGTAAAATTGAACGGATGGGGAACAAGACGTGCAAAAGACACGGTAAGCAGGGAAATTCCGATAAGTAATGCCGTTTGATTTCGGTTCATAGCAAGCATAAAGTTTAGTACAAATGTACATTTTTAAACGATGTGCCGAAAATTTGTTGTGCAGGAGAGTAAGTTGTACCTTTATATCCCGTATGTCGTATAAAACGCCGCTGTATTATAAGGTAAAGGAGTACTGTGAGGACTACCTGGAACGGAACCTTCCGGCCCGGATGTTCTATCACAATGTGCAGCATACCAAAGATGTGGTGTCGGCTGCCGAAGAGATCGGCCTGGGTGAAAAACTGGAGCCCGCACAGATGGAGATACTCCTCATTGCCGCCTGGTTCCACGATACGGGCTACTGCGTCAAATACCTGGGGCACGAGGACGAAAGTATGCGTCTGGCCTCCGAATTCCTGGTGGAAGAGGGATTTCCGCCGGCGAGCGTTGGCAGTGTGCTCTCCTGCATCAATGCCACCCGCTACAAGCACGAGCCCGAAAGCAACCTCGAAGCCTGCATGATCGATGCCGACCGCCTGGGCATGGGCAAGGTGAACTTTACCGAATCGGGCGAACGCCTCCGCGCCGAATGGGAGGAATGGCTGGGCAAGCAGCACAGCGAGAAGGACTGGCTCGACGTACAGGCCAGTTACCTCAACGAGACCCATTTCTTTACCCATTATGCCGATAAGCACTATACCGTGCTCAAAGAGAAGAATGTAGCCAAGATCAAGAAACTGAGGGAGATCCTGGAAGAAAAGAACGGTTTTACGCAGCGCCTGGGCAAAAAAACGCTCAAACGTTCCAAAAAGGTCATCAAATACGTGCTGCAATCCGCCGCGCTGGGTATGGTGATCTCGTTTACGCTCAATTTTTCTTTCTGGAACATCGACGAGCACCTGGTGGTTATTTCGGTGCTGGCCGGGGTCTTTATCGGTATCGTACTGCGTATTTACGAAAAACAATACACCCAGACCCTGGAAGCGCACAGTACCTTTGCCGTGTCCCTGGCAGCGCGTACCCTGGCCATGGGCGGCCTTTTCCTTATGTCCATCGTGGTAAGTACCGTTATGTACGCCGTACTGCTCAGTAAGGAGGAATACAACCGCCTGTATACAAAAAAGATCGAGTTCATCTTTTCCACGCCGGAGAACATTTTCCGCTTCATCATTCTTACCCTGCTCATCAGCTTCCTGCTCAACTTTATACGCCTCACCTCGCGCATCCTGGGGCCGCGGGTGCTTACCAACTATGTGCTGGGGCGCTATTTCCGTCCCCATGCCGAAGAGCGCCTGTTCATGTTCATCGACCTGAACAGCTCCACCACCTATGCCGAAATGCTGGGGCCCCACAAATACCACCAGCTGCTGGTGAACTTCTTCAACGATATTTCACCCGCCATTACCCGTACCAAAGGCGAGATTTACCAGTACGTGGGCGATGAGGTGGTGATCACCTGGGATATTAAGGACGGCATCAAAAAGAACAACTGCATACGCTGTTATTTCGAAATGGAAGATATCCTGAGCCGCCTGCGTAACCGCTACGAAGCAGAGTTTGGCATACGGCCGGAATTCAAGGCGGGGATCCATGGCGGACGGGTAATTACGGCCATTGTGGGTAAACTTAAAAGCGATATCGTGTTCCACGGCGATGTGGTGAACACTAGCGAACGTATCCTGAACCAGTGCCATCCGCTGCACAAAAAGATACTGGTGAGCGAGTTCGTGGTACGCCGCCTCAAATTATACCCCTACTATGAGGCCGAATTCGTAAGTACGATCAAACTGAAGGGAAAAGAGCGGGACATGAGCCTGTATACCATACTGGAAGTGGAACCCGAGCCCAAACAGGCCGCAGAAACTACAGGTATACAAAGTACACCACAGCAATAATAGCAAGCAGCATCAGCAGGAAGATAAGTTTGCGCGAGCTTTTGGCCGGATCATACCCGCTGCCGAAATGGCGCCGGTTCTCCATTTTATCGCGCATACTGCTGCCGCCTTCGCTTTTGCCGTAGGCCGCGCGGATGCGCTCCCCCGGGTTGCTGAGCGTGTCCGCTTCCTCCTCCTCTCTGTAATAGAGCGGTTTGTAGCTGAATTCGCGAGGCTTTCGCTGTTTGAATATTCCGAATCGTGAAAGTAACATGACGTTAAATACTTGTTACAAATATAACGATAAATCAGCGTTTTTCGTTTATAAAACAAGGCGGACCTTTGCGTATACGTAACGGGAAGCCCTGAAATTCACAAAGGGCTATGAATTAAAAAAAGCGAAAATTCCCGCCGGCCTTGCGGCTCCTGTTATTTTTGTAAAAAGGATTGTTTGTTATATGAATGGTGCATTAGGAATATTTCTGGGCTTATCGGTACTGATGGGTAATGCCCGTAAAGAGATCGGGTATCGTGAGCGTTTTCAGCTGGACCGCTATGCTTCGGACAAGGAACGTACATGGGTCGATTCCGTTTTTAATGCACTTACTCCCGCGCAGCGCGCCGCACAGTTGCTTATGGTGCCTGCCTACAGCAACAAGACTGAAAAGGCCTATACCGAAACGGAACAGCTGGTTGAACGCCTGCAACCGGGCGGCGTTATCTTTTTCCAGGGCAATCCGCTGCAGCAGGCGAAACTCACCAACCGTTACCAGACGCGTTCGCGTGTGCCCATGATGGTGGCCGGCGATTATGAGTGGGGCCTGAGTATGCGGCTCGACAGCGCCATGCGTTTCCCCTGGCAGATGACCCTGGGCGCCGTGGAAAATACCGAACTGATACGTAAACTGGGCCTGGAAATGGCCCGCCAGTGCCGCCGCATCGGGGTGAACGTAAGTTTTTCGCCCGTACTCGACATAAACAATAACCCGGCCAATCCCATTATCGGGGCCCGTTCTTTCGGGGAAGACAAGCACAACGTGGTGCAGAAGGCCATTGCCCTTACCGCCGGATTGCAGGAGGGGGGCGTGCTGGCCAGCGGTAAACACTTTCCCGGCCATGGTGATACGGATAAAGATTCGCATAAAGACCTGCCCCTGATCCCTTTTTCGCGGCAGCGGCTCGATTCGCTGGAACTCTTTCCCTTTAAGGCCCTGGCCGACGCCGGTATAGGCAGTATGATGGTGGCACACCTTTCTGTGCCGGCGCTCGATTCCACGCCCAACCTGCCCAGCTCGCTCTCCCGCCGCATCGTAAATGAAAAACTGCGGGTGGAAATGGGCTACAACGGCCTTATTTTTACCGATGCCATGAATATGAAGGGCGTAGCCGACCGTTTTCCTTCCGGCGAAGCTTCGGTACGCGCCCTGGAAGCGGGGGCCGATGTGCTGCTGATGCCCGAAGATCCTGAAATGGTGCTTACCAAAGTACTCGAAGCCGTGCAGAGCAACCGCCTTTCTTCTGAAGAAATGGAGCAGAAAGTAAAACGCGTCCTGCGTTGTAAGTACCGCCTGGGGCTTACCCGGCCGCAGACCGTAAAAACGGAAGGTATATACGAAGACCTCTTTACCACGGATGCCGAATACCTGAACCGCAGCCTGTACGAGAACGCTATGACCCTCATCAAGAATGAGAACGAAATACTGCCCCTGCAAAACCTGGAGACCCAGAAAATAGCGCTGATACGTCTGGGCGGCGAAAAAGACGAAGCTTTTCATTCCACCCTGCAGCTGTATTTCCCCATGGTGGCCTTTGATATGCCCGAAGACCGCGATACAAAGAAAGATGCTGAATTTGTACGTTCGCTCAAAGACTATACCACCGTGATCGTATCGGTGCACAAGTCCGATAAAAATCCCTGGAAGAACTATAAGATCTACGCCGGCGACTGGGACCTGGTGAAAAGCATTTCGGAGCAGAACAACACCGTTCTTACCGTATTTGCCAATGCCTATTCGCTGCGGGCCCTGCCGGAACAGAATAAACTGCGTGGGGTAGTAATGGCATACCAGAACAACGCCTATGCACAGTCGATGGCGGCGCAGCTGATCTTTGGCGGCATACAGTCGCGCGGGCACCTGCCGGTGAGTATCTCAGACCGCTGGAAGGCCGGTTTCGGGCTCGACAGCCGCATGCCCATCCGCATGAAGTACACCATGCCCGAAGAATTCGGCGTAGCCTCGGCCCGGCTCAGAAAAGCCGATGAAATTGCCCTGGAAGGCATTGCCGCCGGCGCCTACCCGGGTTGCCAGATACTGGCGGCCAAGAACGGTAAGGTGATCTACTATAAAAGTTTCGGTTACCATACCTATAAAAAGGAACGCCCGGTGATCAACAGCGATATCTACGACCTGGCTTCCGTTACCAAAGTGACCTCAACGCTCGGCGCCGTAATGAAAATGTACGACGAAGGGGCCCTGGACCTGAAACAGACCTTCGGCCATTATATTCCCTATGTAAAAGGCACCAATAAAGAAAACATCCGCATCGAGGACATCCTTACGCACCAGGCCGGGCTCAAAGCCTGGATCCCCTTTTACCTGCAGACGATGGACGCTAATAAAAAACTGCTGCCTTCGCTGTATTCCCGTACGCCGCTTCCGGGCAAGACCCGGCAGGTGGCCGACAGTATGTACATCCTGGATACTTACCGCGACAGTATGTATATAAAAATGTACGCTTCGCCGCTGGGTGCGCGCGGCAGCTACGTATACAGCGATCTTGGCTTCTATTTTATGCAGGCCATTGTAGAACGCTGGAAAGAAGAACCCCTGGACCAGATGGTGCAGCAGATGTTCTACAGATCGTTAGGGGCTTATTCCCTGGGCTTTAAACCCCTGGAGCGTTTCCCGCGGGACCGTATTGTGCCCACCGAACAGGAAAATTACTGGCGCAGACAGCTGATACACGGCTATGTACACGACCAGGGCGCGGCCATGTGCGGCGGGGTGGCCGGGCATGCCGGACTCTTCAGCAATGCCAACGACCTGGCCAAAATGATGCAGATGTACCTCAATAAAGGCAGCTATGGCGGTGTACGTTACCTGTCCGTGAAAACGGTGGAGGAATTCAGCAAGTGTCGTTTCTGCGCCAACGGCAACCGCCGGGCCCTGGGCTTTGACCGCGCGCCTAATTCAGGCGGAACGCCCTGCGAGTGCGTTTCCTACAACAGCTACGGACATACGGGCTTTACAGGCACTATGGTATGGATGGACCCCGAAACGGGCATCCTGTACGTGTTCCTCAGCAACCGTGTGCATCCCGATGCCGAGAATAAGCTGCTCATGAACAAAAACATCCGGGCACGTATACAGGAAGTATTCTACAGTGCCCTGCAATAGGACCAAAAGAAATAACGCATAACAAAAAAGTCCCGCAGAACGGGACTTTTTTTATGAAGTATGTTTTATGTATCAGGCGTGTACGCCCATTACTTCGGCTACTTTTTTGCCGATATCGGCAGGGGAGGCCACTACGTGGATACCGCACTCGCCCATGATGCGCATTTTGGCTTCGGCCGTATCGTCGGCGCCGCCTACGATGGCTCCGGCGTGACCCATTCTGCGGCCTTTGGGAGCGGTTTGTCCGGCTATGAAACCGATCACCGGTTTTTTGTTGCCGGTTTCCCTGATCCAGCGGGCAGCGTCTGCTTCCAGGCTACCGCCGATCTCACCGATCATAACGATGGCGTCTGTTTCCGGGTCGTTCATGAACAGTTCAACGGCTTGTTTGGTGGTGGTACCGATGATGGGGTCGCCGCCGATACCGATGGCTGTGGAAATACCCATACCGGCTTTTACTACCTGGTCGGCAGCTTCGTAGGTAAGCGTACCCGATTTGGATACGATACCGATACGGCCTTTTTTGAATACGAAACCGGGCATAATACCCACTTTGGCTTCGTCGGAGGTGATCACACCCGGGCAGTTCGGCCCGATGAGCGTAACGTTTTTACCGTTGAGGTAGTTCTTAACGGCCACCATATCTTTTACCGGGATGCCCTCGGTAATACATACAATTACTTTAATGCCCGCTTCGGCAGCTTCCATAATAGCGTCGGCCGCAAATGCAGGCGGAACAAAAATGATACTTACATTGGCCCTGGCGCCGGCAACGGCGTCGGCAACGGTATTGAAAACCGGTTTGCCCAGGTGCTCGCTGCCACCCTTACCCGGGGTAACACCGCCCACTACATTGGTACCGTAGGCAATCATCTGCTCGGCATGGAAAGTACCTTCCTTACCTGTAAAACCCTGTACGATTATCTTAGAATCTTTGTTTACCAGAACGCTCATTGCTGAAATATAAGTTTAATTGACGGCTGCGAATTTATGGCTTTCATTTGATAACGCAAAGCCTTTTTTGCTAAATAATATAGTTGCCGCAGCGTCCCGTAAAAGCAAAAAATAAAGCCGTCCCGCGGTGAACGGAACGGCTTTTTCACATTGTATTAATGAACGTTTAACCGTTTATTGTTTCACAAAGGAAATGGTCTTGTACATACGCTCAGAGCCCAGCTGTATCATATATACGCCCGGTTTCAGGGCCGAAGCATCGATGTTGAAGTTAGCGCTGCCCTGCATGGCCTGCAC
>JACVCJ010000050.1 GCA_016742095.1 Bacteroidia bacterium | reverse complement strand
ACCGTATGGCAGCCTGCTCAGCGGAGGGATCGACAGCAGCCTGGTGACCGCCATAGCGCGCGAAAAAGCGCCGGGCCGTCTCAAAACCTTTACCATCGGGTTCAAGGAAAATGCGTACGACGAAAGCCTGTATGCCCGCGAAGTAGCGGATTTTCTCGGCACCGAACACCACGAATACATACTGGAAGAGCGCGAGGCCCTGGAATACGTATTTAAGATACCCGAGATCTACGACGAGCCCTATGCCGACAGCAGCGCCATACCGACCCTGCTGGTATCGAAAATGGCGGCTTCGGAAGTGAAAATGGTGCTTACGGGCGACGGGGGCGACGAGATGTTCCTCGGCTACGGCAGTTACCACTGGGCAAAGCGTATGGCCAACCCTTTCTGGTATACGCTGCGTAAACCCGTTTCCATGGTGCTGCACACGCAGGACGATCATAAAAAACGTGCGGGCGATGTGTTCGGGTATTCGAAAGGCAGCCTGCAGAGCCATATTTTTTCACAGGAACAGTATTTCTTCTCCCTGCCTGAGCTGGAACGCCTCATGCGGCAGCCGGCCGATCTGCAGCCCTCCTTTGTGTTTGAACAGGAGGAGGCCATACAGCGGCAGAACGCCTTTGACCTGCGTTATTACCTGAAAGACGATCTGCTGGTGAAGACCGACCGGGCCTCTATGCACTTCGGGCTGGAAATGCGCAGTCCTTTCCTGGACAAGGACCTGGCCGCATTTGCTCTTTCGCTGCCGGTGGAAATGCGCATGGAGAACAATATGCTGAAGGGTTTCCTGAAAAAAGCCCTGTACGAACGTATCCCTGAGTCGTATTTTAACCGTCAGAAGCGTGGGTTTGCCATTCCGCTGAAAAAGTGGCTGCAGACCGACCTGTACGTGCTGGTGGAAAAATACCTGAGCAAAGAGGCCCTGGAAACCACGGCCGTATTGAATCCCGTAATGGTGAGAGAAATACTGCATGCCTGGAAACACGGCGCCGACCGCCTGTATAACCGCATCTGGGCCATGATCCTGCTGCAGCAATTCCTGATGAAAAATGCCGGATAAGATCCTTTTCATATCGTACGACGGAATGACCGACCCCCTGGGACAGTCGCAGGTATTGCCCTACCTGTGCGGACTGAGCAATTCCGGTACGGAAATACATTTGTTGTCTTTTGAAAAACCGGAGCGTTTCCCCGAAATGCAGGACCTGATACGACGTATATGCATGGAATACGGTATAACCTGGCATCCGCATGCGTATACGAAAAGTCCGCCGGTGCTTTCTACCCTGAAAGATATACGCACGATGCGTGCGGCCATACGGCGCCTGGACCGGGAGCATCATTTTGCCATATTGCACTGCCGCAGTTATATTGCCATGCAGGCGGCCTTCCCCTTTCAGAATGCGGGAAAGAAGATCCTTTTCGATATGCGCGGGTTCTGGGCCGATGAACGCGTAGACGGCGGTCTGTGGAACCTCGAACACACTTTGTACAGACGTGTCTATAATTTTTTCAAGAAGCAGGAAAAGAAATGGCTGGAGCGGTCCGATGCTGTGGTTTCCCTGACGCACGCGGCCGCGGACCATATAAAGGCACATTACCGGGTTGCCCCGGAACGCCTGAGCGTGATCCCCTGCTGTACGGACGAAACGCTGTTCGTGCCGCATCCCAAGCCGCTGAAAGGGCCTTTTACACTGCTGTACAGCGGATCGCTGGGCACCTGGTACCTGCTGAAAGAAATGCTCGATTTTTTTGTACAGTTGCGTGTATATTATCCAGAAGCTATGTTCAAGATCCTTACGATGGAGCCGGAATCATCTATATACGAAGTTTCCGATAAACTGGGCATAGAACGCAGCGCACTCATCATAAAAGCGGTAAAACGCCGGGATATGGCCCTGGAAATGAACGGCGCCGATGCCGGTATCTTTTTCCTGAAACAGGCTTTTTCTAAAATGGCCAGTTCCCCCGTGAAACAGGGCGAAATGATGGCCATGGGCATACCCCTGTTCTGCAACGAAGGCGTGGGGGATTCGTCCTACATACTAAAAACGTATAACAGCGGTATCGTAATTTCCGAATATACAAAGGAGGCTTACTGCCAGGCGATCGAGCGGTTCCGTGAAACGACATTCGATCCGGAAGCTATCCGTGCAGGGGCTTTGGACTATTTTTCGCTGGCTGCGGGCATACGTGCCTACCGCGCCGTTTACGACAGGTTGCTCTGAGAAGGAGAAGGCGTGGGCGGAACAATGCTTTCTTCGCGGCGCCGCTGCACAGGACGTATGATCAGCCGGATACCCTTGTCGAACTTCATGTAACTGTATACCCAGTTCACGAACGTGATGAATTTGTTCCGGAAGCCCACCAGGGCCAGCAGGTGCACAAACATCCATACGAACCAGGCAAATACGCCCTGGAACTTAATATGCGGCAGATCTACCACGGCGCGGTTCTTCCCTACGGTAGCCATAGAACCCAGGTCTTTGTAGCGGAATGGCGTTTTCATATCGGAATCGCGGTCCAGGTTCTCGGCCAGGTTCAGGGCCTGCTGTATGGCCACCTGGGCCAGCATCGGGTGGCCGCGGGGCAGTTCTTCGCTTTCCATGCAGGCTACGTCGCCCAGGGCAAAGATATTATCGTAGCCGACCACGGTATTGTAGGCATCCACGCGGATACGTCCGCCGCGGTTCACGGCATCGGCATGCAGTCCGCTGAGGAAGTTACCGGCTACCCCGGCCGCCCAGATCACGGTGGAAGCTTTTACGGTCTGTCCGCTGTTATATACCAGGTTTTCGCCGTCGTAATCTTCAATTTTGGTGCCCAGCATCACTTTCACACCCATTTTTTCGAGGTATTCGCGGGCTTTCTGTGAAGCCTGGGGCGACATCGCCGCCAGTACGCGGTTGTCGGCCTCGGCCAGCCAGATCTGCATCTCGGCCAGGTCCAGCTCCGGGTAATCGCTGCGGAAGGCGTTCTTTTTCAGTTCGGCCAGGGCGCCTGCCAGTTCCACACCGGTGGGGCCGCCACCTACGATCACATAGTGCATCAGGGCCTTGCGGGTTTCGGCATCGGCCACCAGCGCGTCCTCGAAGTTCTGTATGATCATGCTGCGCAGGTTCAGCGCTTCCGGCACACTTTTCATGGGCCAGGTGTTCTTTTCGAGGCGTTTGTTGCCGAAATAATTGGTCTTGCTGCCCGTACAGATCACCAGGTAATCGTATTCGATATCGCCCAGCGTGGTTTCTATGTAGTTTTTTTCGGGAACAATGTTCTTTACATCGGCCACCCGGAAAATAAAGTCCTCTGAAATGCTGAGGGTACGGCGCAGCGGGTACGAAATACTGTCCGGCTCCAGACCTGCCGTGGCCACCTGGTACAAAAGAGGCTGAAAAGTGTGATAATTGTGCCTGTCGATCATCACGATCTGGTAAGGCGTATAACGCATTTCCTTTACAAAGTTTATCCCGGCAAAACCGCCGCCGATAACCACAATACGCTTTCCTGCGGTGGGTGGAATCACTGTATTCATACCCTAAGAATTTGCAGCAAAGTTCGGTACTTATTCAGTAAAAAGCTAAATAAATCTGCTAATATTTTGTTACGACCGGTACAGGCTGCCGGGCAAGTCCCTGCTATTTTTTCTTCCCTACTTTCAGCTGGATAGGATCACCCGGGGCAACGAGTTTACGTGTATACGCGGCGGGCAATACAAATATGTTTTTGTCCGGCACCACCCACTTTTCTTCCACGAGTGTTATCGTAACGGTGAACTGCATGTCATCTTTTGCCTCTTCATATTCCACTTTAAGAGGAAAACCCAGGCTGGGGCGGTTGAATAGCTGCGTAAGGGAAACAAGAGGATCCGGGCGGAACATGTCGGAAATATTGTCATAACGGAGTGCAGAACTGCTCCAGACCCGCTGCTTAATGAGGTTGCCGTTAGTAAGATAAGATACTTCGTATTCGCTGGCCTCGTAACCGGCTACCTGGAGCGTACGGCCGGTTTTTTTTGCTGAAAAACCCAGTATGTCAGATGGAGGACTGTCGTATAAAAAGATGGTCTTGTTGGAGTGAGATACCATATATAACGTATCGGGCCGGGAGTTGAACCAGACGGATGTTCCCAGTGCCGATGACAGCAAGCCTCCGCTTGTACGTATGGCCGTTGCCTCGTCCGAAAAGAACAGTTCTATCTGCCTGGGATAGACCATAAGTTTGTAGTTCTGTGCGTCTCGCCCGGAATACCCGATGGAATAACGCAGGTAGCCGGTTGCACTGAAAAGCGGCAGACTGAAGAGGCAGGAGAGCAGCAGCAGGGTGTACATCTTTTTCATAACGCTATTGTTTTTATATAGTTTTATCCGAAAGTAGAGAATTAGCACACGGCACACAATTTTTCCGGTGTTAAAAAATCCGAATTAACTATTTTTTAATCAGTTTGTTACGAAATGGGAATGGCGCTTTATTTTGAACATCGTCAGCAAAAAAATATACTTTTTTGAACCCTTTTTACACAGCGGTGTATACACTCTAAAATTCAGAAGAAAATGAGAAAGATCGTATTATCCGCACTTTGCGCCGGACTGATCGGCCTTGCAGGCTGCGCAAACGCCCAGACCACGCCCACGGACCCCCGTCCGGGCAATACAAACACCCGCACTACTTCTGAGCGTAAGATCCAGGTAGCGCTGCTCCTCGATACCTCCAACAGTATGGACGGACTCATTGAACAGGCCAAATCGCGCCTGTGGAACATCGTGAACACGCTCAGCACCCTTAAATACGAAGGGAAAAGTCCCCAGATCGAAATAGCCCTGTATGAATACGGCAACGACGGACTCGAAAGCGCCGATCATTACATCCGCCGCGTAGTGCCCCTTTCCACCGACCTGGACCTGATCTCCGAAAAACTCTTTGCCCTGCGTACCAACGGAGGCAGCGAGTATTGCGGAGCCGTGATCAGTAAGTCGATGAAAGACCTGGAATGGAGCAATGACACCCGCGACATGAAACTGATCTACATCGCCGGTAACGAGCCGTTCAACCAGGGGCCTGTCAGCTATAAAGAGATCTGTAAAGACGCCGTAAAGAAAAATATCTATATCAATACCATTTACTGCGGCGGTAAAGACCAGGGCATTACCGATTTCTGGCAGGACGGCGCCGTGAGCGGCGAGGGCAGGTACTTTAATATCGACGCCAACCGCCAGGTGCTGTACGTGGTTACTCCGTACGACGTACGCATCAATGAACTCAACATTAAACTGAACGGTACCTATATCGGTTACGGTTCCCTGGGCGCTGCCAAAAAAGAGAACCAGGTGATGCAGGACGAAAATGCTCAGAAAATGGCTTCGGCCAATATGGTGGAACGTACCGTGAGTAAAGGCTCCTCTGCCTATCGTAACGACGACTGGGACCTGGTGGATGCCGAGAAGAACGGTAAACTGAAGGTGGAAGACATGAAAGAATCGGAACTGCCGGCCGAACTGAAGGGCAAATCGGCAGAAGAACGTAAAAAATACGTGGAAGCCAAAGGCAGGGAACGTGAAGAGATCCAGAAAGAGATCAGCGAACTGGGCCGTAAACGCCAGGCCTATATCGACGAGGAAATGAAGAAACAGGGTGATACGGACGATCTCGGGGCCGCCATAACCAACTCGGTCATGGAATTCGCCAACAAGAAAGGATACAAAGCCTCCAACTCCTGATGAAAAGCCCCGGTCTTCCGGGGTTTTTTGTTTTGGTCCGGCGGGCCTTCTCCCCCCTGAGCAGGTGAGATCCGGAGATCTGCATAGCGTCGGCAGCTTTTTGCCGGGGTGGACAAGTGTACGGACAGATTATGTACTTTTGTCCTATGCAGAAATTAAAAGCCTATGTACAGGCGGCGCGGCTCCGCACGCTTCCGCTGGCGCTTACGGGTATATGTGTGGGTAATGCCTGCGCACATATCGCCGGTATCTTTTCGTGGACGGTATTCCTGCTTACCCTGGCCACGGCCATATTGCTGCAGATACTGTCGAACTTTGCCAATGATTACGGCGATTTTGTAAAAGGTACCGATAACGAACAGCGCGTGGGGCCCGAACGTGCCCTGCAATCGGGCGCCCTGCAACGCCGGGAGATGCAGCTGGCCATGATCCTTTGCGGTCTGCTGGCCCTGGCCTGTGGCATTTACCTGCTGCTGACGGCCTTCCGGCATTTCAGCTGGAACGATTTCCTGTTCTTCCTGGCCCTGGGACTGCTCTGCATCGTGGCGGCCGTTACCTATACCGTGGGTAAAAATGCCTACGGCTACCACGGTCTGGGCGATGTGATGGTATTCCTCTTCTTCGGCTGGGTATCCGTAAAAGGAGCGTATTACCTGCAGACCCGCCTGATCGACCTGTCCGTGTTGCTGCCGGCCACCTCGGTGGGACTGTTCTCGATGGGCGTACTCAATATGAACAACACACGCGACCTGGAAAACGACGCAGTAATGGGTAAACGTACGCTTCCCGTGCGTTTCGGCCGGAATTTTGCTCGTTTCTACCAGCTGGTGGCCGTTATCGGCGGATTGTTCCTGAGCTGGGCCTACCTGCAGTTCGGGGTGCCGTCTGACCTGAACTGGCTCTACTTTGCCGCCGTACCCGCCTTTTTTATCACCCTGCGTAAAATGTATGCCGTGAACGAAGCCCGGCAATACGACCTTATCCTGAAATTAACGGTACTCAGCACGCTGATATACGGCCTTGTATTCTGTGTGATCGGGTTCTCGATATCCTGACTGAATTATGGAAATATTTTATGACCGCAACAGCGGCAGCGCTCCCGATGTATACGATCTGCTCCGCAACCTGGGCTTTGCCTCGCTCGAAGCCCGTGTGCTGAAAAAGAGCTTTCAGTTCAAAAAACCTTCCTATACCTCACGGGGCGTGCTGAAGGAAAAAGATTCCTGGTTCCTGCAGGTGTGGGAAAAGGGGAGTCCGGACCTTGCAGGTACCGGTGAGTTTTCTCCGCTGAAGGGCCTGAGCCCGGACTTTGGAACGGCCGGCGAACGTAAACTGGCCGAAGTGGCGGAACGTATAAACGATTTTGAGAACTATCTCTCCGGCGGACTCGACGACTTTCCCGGGGTGCTTTTTGCTCTGGAAACGGCCCTGCTCGATCTGCACGGCTTTGGCCGGGGACTGCTGTTCGAAAGTGATTTTACCAAAGGCCGCGAGGCCATACCTACCAATGGGCTTATCTGGGCCGGGGAGCCCGAATACGTGGTGGAACAGATCAACGAGAAACTGGAAGAAGGTTTCAACGTACTTAAAATGAAGATCGGCGCCCTGCCTTTTGAGCAGGAACTGCACATCCTGGGCATGGTACGCAGCCGTTTTTCGCCGGATGAAATAGAAATACGTCTCGATGCCAACGGCGCCTTCAGCTTCGGGGAGGCGCTGCGCAAACTGGAAACCCTGGCCGCATATGGTATACACAGCATGGAACAGCCGATAAAGGCCGGCAAATGGGAACAGATGGAGGAAATATGCCGGGAAAGTCCCGTATCCATTGCTCTGGACGAAGAACTGATCGGCATTACAGACAGTTTTCAGATGCAGGAAATGCTGGAGACCATTATGCCTTCGTATATTATACTAAAACCTACGCTTTGCGGCGGACTGAGCGGCGCGGAATCCTGGGCCAATGAGGCCGAAGAGCTGGGTATAGGCTGGTGGGCCACCTCGGCGCTGGAAAGCAATATCGGGCTCAATGCCATCAGTCAGTGGACCTATGTGCGCCAGAACCCGTTGCCGCAGGGACTGGGCACAGGCAGGCTTTTTACGGAGAATATTCCTTCGCCTTTATTCATCAAGGACGGACTTACCTGGTTCGATGCGTCGAAACAGTGGGCGCCGGGCCTGTAATTTCGTATACTTAACGAATGATCACTTCCCTGAGCGGTTTGCCGCTGCAGCCATTGGGGAATGAAATGTTCAGCAGCATGGAAAGCGTAGGGGCAATATCGGAAATTTCTACTTTTTCGACACTGCTGCCTTTTGGTATATTCATGCCGTAGAAGATAAGCGGCACGTGGGTGTCATAACTATACGAAGCTCCGTGCGTGGTGGCAGAATGGCTCATGGCCTCCATCCAGCCGGGATTGTACGATATGGCTATATTTCCGCTGCGTACATGGTTATAACCTTTCTGGATCAGGTATTTGAAAAAGTCTTTACCGTAAGATCCGTACTTAAGCGCATCCGAAGGGTAAGCCTCGGCTATGCCCGGTAAACTCAGTGCATGATCGCCTATGGCCCGTTCCACATCTGCCTTACGCAGGCCTTTGCTTTGCAACAATGCTTCGTCGAGGAATACCTGCTGATTGGAGTAAGAGCGGATCAGGCTGTCGCCGAACTGCTGCTGACAAAAGGTTTTCAGCTGAGTGGTCATTACTTTTTCGTCTATATATCCCGCGGGGATCTTCAGGTCTTCCAGGTAGTGCGGTACATCGCATCCGCCGTGGTCGGCCGTAAGAAATACGATATAGCCGTTCCGGCCTACTTCTTTGTCCAGCGTGTTCAGCAGCTCTTCCAGGTCTTTATCGAGGCGCAGGTACACGTCTTCGGTCTCTATGCTGCGCGGGCCGAAATAATGCGCTATGTAATCGGTACTGCTGAAGCTGATGCAGAGCATGTCCGTTACGTCGTGTTTACCCAGCTGTTCGCCTTTGAGGCAGGCAATGGCCATGTCTTTGGTCAGTGAATTACCGAAGGGTGTAGAGCGGATAATGCCGTAGCTGCCTTTTTCGAGCTGTTTTTCGTAACTATAGGGAAAGGTCACTTTTTCGTTCTTCCCGAGCGGCCCTTCGTAGGCATTCTGATCGGCCGTGCTGTTGGTATAGCTTTCCATGGCATACATCGGTTTCCAGCCCTGCGAGAGGTACTTTTTAGGCAGTTGCTGTGCGTTAAAATCGACCAGCCATTGCGGCAGGGCATTCATATAGTAACTGCTGCTGATGAAGCTGCCGCCGCCTTCGAACCAGAAAGCGCCGTTGGCGGTATGTCCGCCGGGCAATATGGAAGCCCGGTCTTTCAGGGAAACGGCAAAAACCTTAGAACGCTGCATGGTGGCCAGTTTTAGCTCGTCGCCGATGGTGGTGCTCAGCATGTTGCGGGGCGACATCTGTCCTTCTTTGCCGTTGCTGCCCACGGATGTTACGGTTTTATCTTCGGTGCAGTACATATAGCGGTCTTCGTGCTTCAGGTACCAGTCGTTGCTGATGATGCCGTGCACGGCGGGCGTAGTGCCCGTGTAGATGGACGCGTGGCCCGGCCCGGTATAGGTGGGCACGTAGTTGTACTGCATGTTGCGGTAAAAGTAACCCTGGTTCACGAGGCGTTTAAAGCCGCCTTCGCCGAAACGGTCCCAGTAGCGGTAAATATAATCGTGGCGCATCTGGTCCACTACAATGCCTACTACCAGTTTAGGCTGTGCCGCCGCCTGGGGCGAAGCGTTCTTTTGCGCCTGGAGTGCTACCGATAACAACACGGCCAGCGCCGTAAAAAGATGTTTCATACTACGAAAATACAAAGTATACGGCGCTCCGGGCGCTTTAACGCAAAGATAATACGGAGATCAGAAGCGGAGCCGCATCAGCAGGGCCATATGATCGGAAAGGTCTTCGTGTTTTTTGTTCCAGCGCTGCCGGTAGCGTTTTACTTCGCGGTCTATAAAGAGTGCGGGCGCGCCGTTGGCCCGGTAAAAGATAAAGTCGATCACTTTGCGGTCTTCGGGGTCGTAGGGACACATATCGTTCAGCTTATGGTCGGCGGTGTACTGCAGTTCACCGCTCAGGGGGCCGTCTTCCATACCGATGGTCTGCCGCATGGTGTTGTACAGTTCGGAGCCCTTGCGTATGTTAAAATCGCCGCAGAGCAGCTGGGGAACGCCTTCGCGTGCATGTTTGCGGATCATTTCGTTTATTTCCATGAACTGGGTGGTCTTCAGTTCGGGCGTACCGCCGGCTTCCATATGGGTGCCCATGATCTGTATGCTTTTGCCCTGCCATTCGGCTTCGGCCAGTAAGGCGCCTTTGCGGGCAAAACAGTCTTCTTTTTCGCACTCGCGGAAGTCGATCTGGTCTACCAGTTTCAGGGGAATACGGCTGAACATCATTACGCCGCTGTTCAGTTTTATACCGGCCTTACGGTCGTTGGCCGGCCCCACCACATAGGGATAGTGCTGTATCAGCAGGCTGCGGATGATGCGCATGCATTTTTTGTCGAAGGCCTCCTGGAATACGATCACGTCGATACTGTCGGCAATGAGTTTTTCGGGGATCAGTTTTGCACGCAGCAGGGGCCGGTGCCCCAGGTGAGCGATCCAGCGGGGCAGCATCTGGATGTTGTAGGAGAGTACGCGCAGTTCGGGTTTAGGCGTTTTGGGCTGCGCAAGGGCCGGGGCCAGGCTTCCGCAGAGCCATATCAGTATAAGAAAAATCCGGAGAAACATACAGGTATAAAAACAAAAAAGAGTATGGTTTGTCCATACTCTTCTCTGTCAAATATAGTGTTTTTTCTTTATTGTACGTCCGAAGCGTTGCGCATCTGTATCTGGCGTGTAGAGTTGAAACGGCCAACTACGCCGGTGATCGTGGCAGGACCTGCAGGAACAGCGCCACTGGCAAAAGTAGCCGCTGCACGTGTATACAGGGTAATGCTTCCCGTACCGTCGTTCATAGACTGGTTACCGCTGCTGCTGCCGAATGTGGGGCCCGGGGTAACGGTAGCGTTGTTGATACGCACCAGGGTACTTTCCCATTTGGAGATACTGTCGTTGATCTGCTGGATGGTAGCTACACGCGGAGTAACCGGGTTCACACCCAGTACGGTAACGTTGCTGGCAGACATATTTTCGAGCTGCATCAGCTGGGCATACAGGGTGAGCGTACCTCCGTCGAGCGGAATTTCTACTTCCTGGCCCAGGCTTAAGCTGTGGCTGCCGCCGAAACGAACGGTGATACCGCCGGTAGCGTCCTGGATAATTACGTTCTGGCTAACGAGGTTGTTGGCCGTGCGGTCGCTGATCACGGTTCCTTTGATCTTTCTGCCGGCAGGAGCAGCGGTAGCAGAACCGGTGTACATGGCGCGCAGGTCACGGATAGCGATCAGGGTGCCGGGGGCTCCGGAAGAACCGCAGCGCGGACCGGTGAACTGTACATCGTCCGTATTACGGATCAGGAATTGCTTATCGGTACCGAATACGCTGTAAATAGCCGTAAGGGAACCACGTCCGTCGGGAACTTTATCGGCGGCGAAATCGGCATAGCCGCTGTTACGCAGGATCACGCTCTGTTGTGTACAGTTCTGTACGGTCAGGTTCACGGATTGCTGTGTTACGGCATTGGCGTAGGTCTTATTGGTGTCGCCGGCGCTGAACTGTACAGAGTCCAGGCGGATGAGCATGTTCTGCATGCTGTTGTTCAGCTGGCCGATGGTAACCACCTGCGGAGTGAGGGGGTTATTGAGGCTGCCTTTGATGATGAAATTATCGAGCAGCGGCTGCGGGATGGGCTCCACTTCGGTAGTAGAACCGGAGGTTCTGGCGCCGCCCAGCTGGATAAGACCATTGTATTCACCCATTACCAGGCCCTGCAGTTTTATGTAGATGCGGCGGCCTACCGGGTAATTGTTGAAGAGGCTGTTGCCGTCCACACGGATGGCGATACCTGCAGACTGGTCCTGCATGGTGATCACTTTGTAAAAGTTACCGGATTTGTCATCGGCGTTCACGATACCTGAAATGATCATAGAATCGGTGAATTCCACGCTTGTTCCGGAATACATGGCTTTAATGTCGGCGATGCTGTGTGTGGGTGTAATATTGGGGTCCGACCCGTTCACCGGGGGCTGGTCGAATCTGTCCTGGATACATCCGGTGCTGCCTAACGTGACAACGAGCATCAGGAGAGCACTAATTTTACTTGCGATCGATTTCATATGTAAATATAAGGTTTTTATTCGATTTATAAATAGGTGATTACATGCGGTATGTTACGTTAATGAACGCATTGATACCGTAATTGTAGAAATATTTGTTAGCAAATTTGTTCGGGTTGCGGTCGGTAAAGTCGAAACGGAGCTGTTCGAAACCATTGGTGCGGAACTTCGTGTTGTTCAGCAGGTTATTGATGCTCAGTGTAAAGTTGATGTACTTGGAGCCGCCTTTCATTTTCTTGAAGGTGTTGTTCAGTCTCCAGCTGTAACCGCCGAAAATGTCCATAATGAACTGGCCCGGCAGGCGCTCCTGGTTAATGATGGCATCGTACTGATCGCTGCCCTGCTCCAGGCCTTCAACGGCTGTAGCGGTGCGGCGGATCGGGTTGGCCTCTACATAGATCCAGTCGAACCAGCTGGCGTTCAGGCGAACGAACCAGAATTTGGGCGAGTTGTAGAAGATACCTACGGTATTGGCCCACTGCGGACCGGCAGCGGCATAGAAATTCTTAAAGTATACGGTCTCGTTGTCGAGCAGTATTTCAGCCGTATTGTCGCTGGTCACGGTTACGTTCGGGCGGTCGATATAACGGCCTTTACCGATACCTACCACGGCGTTCATTCCGAATCCTTTGTAAATATTCCCTTCCACGCCGAACTCCCCGCCGAAGTACTCACGGTCGATATTGGTCATGGTCTGGTTTACGTTGGAGTTGTACTGATCGTGCCAGTAACGTTTGGTTTCGGTACCGTTCAGGAAGCGTGTCCAGTAACCGGTAGCTTTCAGTTTTACTTTCGGGGTATTCAGCACATAACCGCCCTCTACGCCGCCGATCTGTTCGTTCACTACGTTGGCGGCCGTCTGGTTACGGGTATTGGGTGAAAGGAATACGTTAAAGATGTAAGGGGCACGTGTCAGGAAGGAACCGTTGGCGTAAATGTAGTTACGTCCGTTGATCTTGTAGGTAACGCCTCCTTTTACGGCCGGGTTCAGGAAGGTAAAGGTCTCCGATCTTCCTTTGGAATCGTTCGGGAACAGACCTGTCTGCCACATACCGGTGCGCCAGTAAGCCGTAAAGTTCAGGGCGGCCGAAACGAAGAAATCCACTTTCTTCAGGTTTACCTTGGCCTGGGCCCATGCACCGGCTTTGTGGTGTGTATAGAAGTAGTTGTAACCATACATATCGCCTTCTTTCAGGATGCGGTTCGGCGTAGCCAAGTTGTTCTGGTTGGTTACGCTGTCGCGGAAGGCCAGTTCGGCAAACTGGTTCAGGTCTACAAAGAAATCGCCGCCCAGCAGGTCGTTGATGCGTTTAAAGTTCTGTGCGCGGTTGAAACGGTAATTGAGGCCGGCGGTGAACTCTACTTTCTTCGCGAATACTTTATTGTAGTATGTGTTGAAGGAGAACTCGTTGGAACGTACCACACGCTCTTCCACCACGTAGCGTGATCTTTTACCGGTCACCGTGTTGCCGTCGACGCCGTTGGCATTGTATATGGTGTCCTGGCTGTTGTTGTTGATCTCGTAGAAACCGGCCCAGTTCATCTGGCGGGCAGCTTCCGAAGAAGAGTACAGGTCGTAGATCTGTGCGGCCAGCCCGGAATCTGCCTGGTTCGAAGGCAGGTTGCGGTAATAATCGGGGTTCGGGTTCGGGGCATTGTACCAGTTGAGACCGCTGTTGGAGGTTTCGCCGAACTGGTAGGCCACGGCCGTATTTAATGTAGACGTTTTATCGATCTTGTATTCGTGCGAGAAGATAAAGGTAGGCTGATGGCTTTTGAATACGCGGGAGTTGCGCACTTTGCCCTCCTGGTAGCCCCATACCGGGTTGTAGAAATTGGTACCGGCAATATCGTACATTTCCTGTACGGCCGGGGAGGATTTACCGCGGCGGGTAGGTACGCCAAAGGCGGTAAGGCTGATCACGTGTTTATCGCCGATCTTTTTGGAAGCGCCCAGGAAATAGGCCCAGGAA
The DNA here is from genome assembly GCA_016742095.1 of Bacteroidia bacterium. Lineage (GTDB taxonomy): Bacteria > Bacteroidota > Bacteroidia > CAIKAF01 > CAIKAF01 > JACVCJ01. The sequence goes on along the minus strand of JACVCJ010000050.1, from coordinate 4,154 downwards.
TCGTAGAAAGTACCGGGGATATACGAACGGTTGGCCCCGCGGTAAGAAGCCGAGGCCGAGAAGGCCCAGCCTTTTTTAAGGATACCGCTGGAATAGGTAGCCATAACACGGTGCTGGTACGAACGGTTCGAGAAGGCATAGGAAGCTCTGAACTGTTTGCGCTGGCGGATGGCCGTGGCGTCGGTATTGGAAGCGCCGCCGATCTCTCCGAAAGCGTAGTTGGCGGCCTCCAGGCCATAGGTATTGTCGCGGAAACGGAACATATCGTTCAGACCGCCCCAGTTGCTCCAGTATACTTCGTTGTTGTCCAGCTCGTTCATCGGTATGCCGTTGATCATCACCACATAGTTGTCGGCATCGTAGCCGCGGGTGCGGAAACGGGCCTGACCAAAGGTGAAGGAGGCTGTGTTCACGTACACGTCGCGCGAGGCCGATAGTACCCCGCTGATGTTGTTGTCGCCGCTGTTGTCCTGGCCGCTGCCTTCGTCGTCCGTCGTAATGGACGGTACCACGTCGTCGGCAATGGTGGCAATATCACCGGTGGACTGGGAGAGAGGAATGCTTCCCAGGGTGATGTCGGGGGAAGAAACCTGGATATTACGGGTAACGGTAACCAGACCTTCGCCGGAATACTGGATGTTGTATTTGCCGTACGGAACGTCTTTCAATGAAAACTCTCCGTTCTCATTCGAAATGGCTTCAATACCGGCAGGTAACAGCTGTACGCGGACATTGGCCACAGACTTGTTACTAAAAACGTCGACCACTTTTCCCGTGATCCGGGAAGTTTGCGTCTGGGCCATTGCTAAAAGAGAAATGAGCATTGCCCAGAAAGTGAGGAAAGATTTCTTCATCTAAAAAATTTTGCGGTGCAAAGTTAATTGCGTTTCTTTAAATTCTGACCTTTTGGGTAATAATAATATTAACTTAATAGACTATTCTTAAGCAAAATTGAAATAAGGAAGTATCTTTGCCCGGTGAATTTTATTTGCTTTGATGAAAAAAATTAAGTTCTGTTTTATATCTTTAATCTTTGTTTTCGGATTAAAGAGCACTTCTGTCGCCCAAAACTCGTACCAGGTAGCCGCAGTTGCATTTTATAACCTTGAAAACCTTTTTGATACCATTAATGACCCTGCCATCAATGATGAGGAATTCCTTCCGCAGGGTACCAAAAGATATACCGGTAAGATCTTCCGTGAAAAATTAGGCCAGCTCAGTTCCGTACTGGGCCAGCTGGGCACGGGCATGACCCCCGATGGTCCGGCCATCGTTGGTGTGGCCGAGGTGGAGAACCGCTATGTGCTGGAAGAACTGGTGAAAGAAAAAGCCATTGCCGGCCGCCGTTACCAGATCGAACATTACGACTCGCCCGATGACCGCGGCGTGGACGTAGGCCTGCTCTATAACCCAAAGTATTTTACGGTTACCAGTTCGGAACCGCTTACCGTAACGCTTACCGACGATAAGGGAAAGCCTTTATATGATACCCGCGACGTATTGTACGTAAGCGGACTGCTCTGCGGCGAAAGAACGCATGTTTTTGTAAATCACTGGCCCTCGCGCCGCGGAGGGGAGGAAGCTTCGGCGCCACGCCGCCAGCAGGCTGCCCGGGTATGCCGCAATATGATCGACAGTATACAGGCCGCCGATCCGGAGGCCAAGATCATTGTAATGGGCGACCTGAACGACGACCCTACCAATGCCAGCGTTACCAAAGTGCTGCAGGCACAGGGCAAACAGGACGCACTGCTGGAAGGACAACTCTTTAATCCCTTCTATTCCTTTTATAAAAAAGGCATCGGTTCCCTGGCCTGGAACGACAGCTGGAACCTTTTCGACCAGATCATTGTTTCGCAGGGCTTCCTGAAACCGGAAAGCGAAAAGCAGTGGTTCTTCAAAAAGGCCGAGGTCTTTAACCAGATGTTCCTTACACAGAAAACCGGCAACTTTAAGGGATACCCCTGGCGCACCTATGTGGGCGACGAATATGTAGGCGGTTACAGCGACCATTTCCCTACAATTATTTACCTTTACAGACTTAAATAGATCGCCCGGATGAAGACAACGTGGACCTTTTTAGTATTCCTCATCGGTATAAGTGCTTTTGCACAGGAACCGAACAACCAACCCACGAATCTGCAGTTCCAGAATGTAAAGGCCTATGTGTTCGACCTGTCCTTTTTACCCTCTGACGCCGAAAAATACCTGGTGGTACGTTCCACCAGTCCCCTGAGCTTTATTCCGCAGGATGGCCAGAGCTACCAGGTGGGGCAGGGTGTGGGCAACGGAAAGGTCTTTTCCGTAATGGCCAATACCTTTATGAGCATCCGCGAGGTGGTTGCCAATACCAAGTATTACTTTACCGTTTTTGGCTACAACGGCACCGGTGCCAATATTGCCTATAAAAAGAACAACCCGCTTACAGGTTCGGTGACCAGCGCCGGCAAACAGCCCGGCAGCTATTACAGCGGTCTTAACCTGGCAGCGCCTTCGTTCCTCGACGATCTGAAATTCCGCCTGAACAGCGGCCGCCAGTTCCAGACCTATGCCGATTACGACGACCTGATCATTCCCAACCTGCTGGAGCGCGATACCATCAACGGACAAAAAGTGGTGAACTGCCAGTATTCCGGTGAGACCAAGGTGTACACGCCGCCGTTCTCCTTTGTGCCGCTCGACTATTCCCGCGAGCACGCCCTCTGCCGCAGCTGGATGCCAACGGGCGGTAACACTTCCTCGCAGGAAGGCGCCGATTACCACAATCTTATTCTTACGCAGCAAAGTAAGGTGAATGCCCGTCGTTCCAATAATCCCTACGGCATTGTGGCCAATGTAACGTACCAGTACCTGCAGGGCAAACTGGGCACGGACGCCGGAGGCAATACCGTGTACGAACCGCAGGAAAGCATCAAGGGCGATGCCGCACGCAATATCTTTTACCAGATCATCTGTTACAACGGCCTGGGCGGACAGAACTGGGGTTTCGACAACCTGGCCTCACAGGCGCAGGACCAGGACCTGAACGTACTGCTTACCTGGCATATCCAGGACCCGGTGAGCCCCGCAGAGATCGCCCACAACGAATATGTGTATTCGCTCCAGAAGAACCGCAATCCCTTTATCGATTACCCGGACTGGGTAGACTGCATCGACTTTAACAACGTAACGATCAAAAGCGGTTGCCTGTTCACTTTCGGAACGGAAGAAAATACAGCCAATACCTTTGCCGCTTCGGTGTATCCGAACCCGGCCGTTCGCGGTGGCGATATCAATATCCAGACGCCGGTAAGCGGGCCTGTAAGCTGGGAGCTGCTCAGCATGCAGGGCCAGACAGTGCAGCGCGGTAACGGTACGCTGATATCGAATACCTCTTCATGGACACCTGGTTTCTACATACTTGTACTGCGCAACGGCGACAGCGTGCGCTATAATAAAATATCAATTGTCAATTAAAATAAGAAAATAAGATGAAAAAACAAGCTACTCTATTAGGCGCATTGCTGCTTACAGGTCTGGTAGCAAATGCCCAGGTTGCGCTTACGGGCGCAAATCCTACGTATACGCAGGATTTTAATACACTGGCCACTTCAGGTACCGCCAATCCCTTTAGCCTTACCAACTGGGCCATTGCTGAAACAGGCACAGGTGCGAACTCCAATTACAGAGCCGGCGATGGTTCTACAAATAACGGAGATACCTATTCCTTCGGTACAGGTACCAATACAGACCGTGCCCTGGGCGGCGTGGCCTCCGGTTCGGTAGAAACTTCTTTTGGTGTAAGTTTTGTGAATAACACCGGTCAGAGCATCAGCGCCGTGAACGTGGCCTATGTACTGGAGCAGTGGCGTCGTGCCAATGCTACGGCCGGAGCCAAGGATACCCTGTACTTTTCGTATTCTACCGACGCAACCAGTTTAACTACCGGTACCTGGACCCCTGTGGCTACCCTGCACGGTACTTCCATCAATACTACAGCTGCCGCTACGGCCCTCGTACTCGACGGTAACAATGCCAGCAACCGTGCTACCATCAGCGGTGCCATTTCCGGTCTTACGCTTACTCCGGGCAGTACGCTCTGGGTTAAATGGGAAGATCCGAACATCGGTGGTAACGACGACGGTCTGGGGATCGATGTTGCCCTGTTCAGCTTT
>JACVCJ010000049.1 GCA_016742095.1 Bacteroidia bacterium | reverse complement strand
CGGCCCGGCCGGTGTGATAGCCGATCCCCGCCACAACCATAACCTCTGGGACGCTGCCGAGGAATCCCTGCCGGTGTTCGGTACCATTGCCTCGCAGTTCAACGACCCGGGTACCAATGCCCTGTTCCTGGCGCTGATCGATAAACTGAACGAAATTACGGACGGACGTTTTTCCCACACGCTGAACTGGACCACCGGGCAGAGTGAAAAAATATTCATTATTCCGCCCGACCGGGTGCGTTACCTCAGCGAGATCACGGAAAACAACCGTAATTACAATAAAACGGCGGAGAAGCAGGCTGAAGTGGCCCGTCAGCTCTACGGCATTTCGCTTACCATGCAGGTGCTGATCATCAGTGGTAAAAAAGATTCGCCGACCTATACCGAACTCGAAAAACTGTATCGTGAAACGGAACTGAACCTGGATCCCCGTAACAAAAAGATACTGGAAGAGTGGGAGGCCAGGAAGGCCAATTACACGGGCGACGAATACGTATACACCGTACGCGGGAAAGAGATCCGTGTACCGACCAAGACCGAGTCCCTTTCCGGTACCAAAGTGCCCAAAGTAGCTCTGCCGGCGTATAAGGACTGGGGTGATATCCTGAAGTGGAACCTGACCGAGAACGTGCCGGGCGAGTTTCCGTATGCCGCGGGCGTATACCCGTTCAAGCGCACCAATGAAGATCCCACGCGCATGTTTGCCGGGGAAGGCGGGCCCGAGCGTACCAACAAACGCTTTCACTATGTAAGCGAAGGGATGCCGGCCAAACGCCTGAGCACGGCTTTTGACAGCGTAACGCTTTACGGGAACGATCCCGATTACCGTCCGGATATTTACGGAAAGATCGGCAACAGCGGGGTTAGTATCTGCTGCCTCGACGATGCCAAAAAACTCTACAGCGGTTTCGACCTGGCCGATCCGGCCACTTCGGTATCGATGACCATCAACGGTCCGGCCAGCATCATGACGGGCTTCTTTATGAATGCCGCCATCGACCAGCAGTGCGAAAAATACATCCGCGAAAACGGTCTGCTGGACGAAGTAAATGCTAAGATCGACGCTATTTACGCAGCCAAAAAAGCCGTTCGTCCGCATTACAACGGTAAGCTGCCCAACGGAAACGACGGTCTGGGCACTCTGCTGCTGGGCGTTACGGGTGATCAGGTGTTGCCGGCCGATGTATACCGGAAGATCAAAGAACATACCCTGAGCCAGGTGCGCGGCACCGTACAGGCCGATATCCTGAAGGAAGACCAGGCGCAGAACACCTGTATCTTCTCTACCGAGTTCTCTTTACGACTCATGGGCGACGTACAGGAATACTTTGTAAACAATAACGTACGTAACTTCTACAGCGTAAGTATCAGCGGGTACCATATTGCCGAGGCGGGGGCCAATCCCGTTTCCCAGCTGGCTTTTACGCTGGCCAACGGCTTCACGTACGTAGAATATTACCTGAGCCGTGGCATGCACATCGATAGTTTTGCGCCCAACCTGTCGTTCTTCTTCAGCAACGGCGTAGACCCCGAATATTCGGTGATCGGCCGTGTGGCGCGCCGTATATGGGCCAAGGCCATGAAGTACAAATATGGCGGCAATGAGCGCAGCCAGATGCTTAAATACCATATCCAGACCAGCGGCCGAAGCCTGCACGCACAGGAAATATCCTTCAACGATATCCGTACCACGCTGCAGGCCCTGTATGCTATCTACGACAACTGTAACAGTCTGCATACCAATGCCTACGATGAGGCCATTACCACGCCCACCGAAGAAAGCGTGCGCCGTGCCATGGCCATACAGCTCATTATCAACAAGGAACTGGGTCTGGCCAGGAACGAAAACCCCATCCAGGGCAGCTTTATCATTGAAGAACTCACTGACCTGGTAGAAGAGGCCGTTTATACCGAGTTTGACCGGATCACGGAGCGCGGCGGTGTACTGGGTGCCATGGAAACCATGTACCAGCGCGGTAAGATACAGGAAGAGAGCCTGTATTACGAAACCCTGAAACACACGGGCGAATACCCCATCATCGGGGTGAACACCTTCCTGAGTAAAGAGGGCTCGCCTACGGTGATCCCGGCAGAAGTGATCCGCAGTACCGAAGAAGAGAAAGAATTCCAGATACAGACGGCCCGCAACCAGCAGGAACGTAATAAAGCGGAGATCGAAAAACAGCTGAACGACCTGAAAGAGGCCGCCGTACGCAACGGGAACCTCTTCGGAGTGCTCATGGAAAGTACCAAGTGGTGTACACTCGGACAGATCACCAATGCCCTCTTTGAAGTAGGCGGGCAGTACCGTCGTAATATGTAAAACGATACATCCGTATTTATAAACGAAAACGCTGCTTAAACAGGCAGCGTTTCTTTTTTGCAGCTACGTGTATGCACAAAAAAAACGCTGTCCCGGGTGGAACAGCGTTCTTGCACTTAAGTCGCAAAGACTATTGTTTGATGATTCTACGGGTAATTGTCTTATCAGCGCTGTACACACGGATGATGTATACGCCGCTTTCAAATCCGTTCAGATCGATCGTTTGTGTGGCAGCCGGGTTCTGGTTGCTGTAAACCAGTTGTCCAACGGCATTGAACACTTCGGTCTTTTCAATTCCGGCGGTTTCGGCCTGGATCACGAACTGCTCGCGGAAAGGATTCGGGTAAATGCTGAAGGCAACACCTTCTTCCTCTTCCAGTCCGGCGCAGGCGCTCACGCTCAGGGTTTCGCTCGTGGTATCGGAACAGCCTTCCGGCGAAGTGTAGATATAGGTAATGGTATGTGAACCGATCCCGGCCGCTCCGGGGCTGAAGATACCGGCCGTAACACCTGTACCGCTATAGGTACCGCCGGCAGGAGTACCGCCGCTCAGGGCGAACGGACTGTGGTATACGCAAGGCGTGGCAAAAGTACCCAGGGCCGCAGTCGGTTTCGCATTTACGGTCACTTCGATCGTATCGATCAGCGGACAACCCCATGCCTGGTATACATAACCTACCACACCGCCTACGCCCACGGGCAGAGTAATGGTTTGTGTGGCCTGTGTGGGATCGCTGAAGGAAGCGGCAGGCTCCCACAGGTAGCTCTGGCCGCCTGTAGCCGTAAAGGTAATGGAAGTACCTTCGCACACGGTGGCTGTAGTGCTGCTGATGGTCGGCTGCGGCAGTGCGCCTACATTGATGGCCTCTACATTATCGAGGATATCGTTTCCGTCGTAACCGCCCATACAGGCCAGGTATACGCTGTCATTCGCCGTAAAGGCCACGAAGTTGAATACGTTACTTACGGACGAGGGTTTATCCGGACCACCTTCCCACTGGTTGGTGTTCACGTTGAAGGCAAAAGTGGCGTTCATTACAAACAGACCCTGGCCATCGGGGTCACCGGCCGTAAAGTATACTTTACCATCGTTCAGCGGAGTAGCGCCGCCGGCCAGACGTCCGGAAGGACCTGCCGGGTAGCTGGGCAGTACGGTCCATGTGATCTGTGCAGGATTGCTGGTACTGATGGTTCCCAGCCAGGCCTGGTCGGTAGTTTCGGTAACCTGGTTGTAACCGCCCACGAGTACGATCTTGTTACCGGTAATACCCATACGGCCGCCGCTCACGGCAATACCGGGGAAGGCCGTACCTGTGGTCCAGGTATTGGTATTTACGTTGTAGATCTGTACGGTGTTTACATCGGAAGAACCGTTATAACCGCCCACGATGTACATGAGGCTGTCGGCATAGGAAGCAATGGCATAGTCACCTACGGCCGTAGGCATGTTGGCGATGGCCGTCCAGGTATTGGTAGCGGGGTCATAGGCATGTGAGCTGGTGGTCGGAACGAAAGAACCCACATAACCGCCCGGTACATATACTTTACCTTTGATGGCGGCCGCGCCGATCTGCTGTTTGCCGGTAGGCAGGTTGGCGATCGGGGACCATACGCCGCTGGTCACGTTCAGTTTGTAGGCATTCGAAATGGTGTTGAAGTTCATGTCGTTACCGCTGATGTGGTAGATGTACCCCGAATCGGTCGGACTGCCGCAACCTTTCAGGAAGGCTGAGGCAGAAGCCCACATCGGCTGCGGCAGCGGAGTAAATGTGGTCCAGCCGTAGTTCTCGAAATCCTGCATTACGGTAATGCTGAACTGCAGGGTATCGTTGCTTGGTACCAGGTCGCCGGCCAGACCGGTATACAGTTTGGCCTGGTAAACACCCGGAGATGCAGGCGTCCACTGGGTAAAGCTCAGCTGTGTACTGGTTCCGGCAGGTACGTTGGGAGCACCTACAATAGATATATAACCGCCCTGGATCTCCAGAGTGGCATTGAACGATTGCGGGGTGGGACCGTTGTTGGCCACGGTAGCCTGCGGGGTAAACGAAGTATTGGCTACGATCTGCGCAGGACCATCATAAGAAGAGGCCTCCGCGTCCAGTGCCGGCAGGGTACCCAGTTGCACACGGTCGATGTACACACCGTCACCATCAACATTATAGTGACTGAAAGCCACAAAAATGTCCTGACCCGCGAACGGTGCCAGGGAAACGGCATAGCGCTGCCATACACCGGCAACGAGGGGATAGTTCACGCCTTCTTCCAGCTGCAGCAGCGTAGAAGTAAAGGAGGCGAGAGCCGAATCACCCGTAGATGCGCGTACGATCAGTGAATCGGGTGGAAACCCGTCGTATTCCAGCGTCATATAGAAAATGAGCGAGTCGCCGCTGGCAACCTGGAATTTGGGGGTGATCAGCCAGTCCTGGCCGCCTGTGGACTGGTACTGCATATACGCACTGAACGAACCGTCATAGGCTTCGTCGGAAGTGCGCTGCCATACATTGGCGCCCTGAACGCTGGTGGCCTGCCAGCCTGCGGGCGGGAATTGCGTGCCTTCGAAACTCTGCTTATAGTAACCCGCTAACTGGGCACTGGCGAGAGAAGGCAAAATGAACAGGCATATAAATACGCCTAAGGAAAGGATAGAACTTTTTTTCATACCTGAGATAGAATTGTTTGGTTTTATTAATGGTATAAATTATATACAATGTTAATAAATCTTTAATGATACCGAAAATGCAGAGGCAGTTTATCGGTCTAAAAATGTATGTGTTTATTTTTAAATGACTTATAAACAGCAAGTAAAGCTGTTACTAAAATGTGTCTTTTTAGTTTTCGGAATTTAAAGAACCGGCATCTGTCTATGGTTTCAGCGGACAAATACCGGTTTTCGTATATGTATTTATCTTTTGGTCAGTCAGCAGCGGCATTGTGCAGACTAAGCCAGAGCGTATAGGCATTGGTCTTTACCCATTTCCTGCCGGAAAGCGTCGCGGGTAAGATCACCTGCGTATGGGTTTCGTCGCTCAGTCCGGTCTTCACCAGGTGTTCCTGAAACCGTCCACCGCCTTCATCGGTAAATGCAAAGGCCTTATCGCCGTTGCGTACGATGGCGGCCAGGGGCAGGGCATGTACTCTGCCGCTCTGTACCTGTACCTTTCCGTTTACAAACATACCCGGTACCAGTAACAGGGCGGGGTCATCAGTATGGCAGTGTACGGTAAAACTGCGGTCAGCCCCGATCTGCCTGCCGATGCCGATGATACGGCCGCTGAAGGTCTGTTCCGGGCTACTGTTCGTGAAAAACTGCACCTGCTGGTCTTCACGTAACAGGGGGAGATGATTTTCGAACGCCTGCAGGCTGATGTGCATATCGGCCGGGTCGATCATCACAAGGATCTCTCTGCCGGCATCGGTATACATACCTTCGTTTACACTCACTTCGCTGATATAACCCGCTGCGGGGGCCGTAATATCTACATAAGACCGGATGTTTGCGGCCTGCAGACCGTTGCTGCGTACGCCCAGCAGGGCCAGCTGCTGTTTCAGGGCCTCGCGGGCGGCTTTTTCCACCAACAGCCGGGTCCGGGCCTCCTGGAGCTGTTTTTCGCTGGAGGCATTACTGCGTGCCATTTCTTCCTGGCGGGCGGCTTCGGCTTCCAGTTGCAGGCACAGCGCCTCGGAACTGAGATAGGCCCGCTGTATTTCGGCGATCTGCATCGATTCCAGGCGACATAAAAGCTGACCTTTCTGTACTTTCTGTCCCGGCAGCACCCCGATGTTCTTTACGACGGCCCCTACGGGGAACGAAATGCTGATCTTATGCGACGGCGGGGCTTCCACCATGCCGTTGAGCAATACCTCGCTGTTTATTTCCACACTGTCGGCAGGGCCGCTGCTAATGCCGGCGTTCTGTACCTGCTGCGGACTGAGCATAAGTACGTCGGGCCCCTGTTTCGGAGGGGTTCTGTTTTCATTTCCGCTGCCACAACCGGCAACGAAACCTGCGTTCAGGCAGGCAATAATTATATATTTACGAATATTCATGGATCCTGTTTTCATGGATTCAGATAATTGTATTCAATAACGGCTGCATTATATTCCCACAGCAGGTCCAGCCAGGAATCGTATATGCTGAGGCAGTTGCGGTACATCAGGAACCATTCGCTGTAGCTGATGGCGCCGTTCTTCCACTGGGTAAGGGCGATCTTTTCCATTTCTGCGGCGGCAGGCAGCAGCTCGTTCCGGTACGTGTCCATACTGGCCTGCAGACGATCGGTACGGCGGGCCGCTGTGCTGTAACGGGCATTGAACTCGGCCTGTACCGAGCGGTTCAGCGCCTGTAAACCCTGGTAACGGTAGCGTGCCGCGCGGGCCTCCTGTATGGCAGCGCCGGGGAACAGGGGCAGCGCCAGGCCGGCCACAAAAGTGCCGAAGCGTTTCCGTCCGTCAAAGTACACTTCGTTTCCGTCCGGGTTCTGGTACCCGATAATGGTCATGTTGTTGTAGCCGAGCAGGATGTCCGGCAGGGCTTTGGACCTGCGTACACGCCACTGGTACAGGGCCGAATTTTCGAGTGCCGAAGCTTTCAGCAGCAGGGGATGTATGCCTTCTTTGCTTTTGTGCAGGGGAGCCAGCATACTGTCGGCACCGGGGATAAAATAGGTGTCCGTCTGCAACAGGCTGTTGAACAGCTGCAGGGTGAGGTCCGAGTCGTTGCGCAGGTTCAGCAGTTCCTGGCGTACCAGTACCTGTTCGTTCTGTGCGCTTTTTTCTTCCCAGAGGCCGGTTTCGCCCATACGTACGCGGGTCTGTGCCGCGGCGCTGAAAACCTGCAGCAGGCTGTCCTTCTGTCGTGCCCGGGCTATTTTATGCTGTATCCAGAGGTATTTCCAGAAGTGCAGGGAAAGTTCTCTTTCCTTTTCGCGGCGGCTGAGGGCATTATCGGCGTAGGCGCCCTGTTGGTCGCTTTTCAGCAGACGGCTTTGTGCGGTGTATACCGTAGGGAATTCGAGGCTTTGCTGTAGTTGAAACCCGTTGTCCACGGCCGCGCTGTTGATGTTCCCGTAGGAAAAATTGAACTGGGTCTTGGGCAGGTTCCAGCCGGTACCTTTGCGGGCGGCTATGCTCTGCTGTTCCAGGTCCAGCGCACGGAAGCGCTGACTGCTGTCCCGCAGGATGCGCAGTGCCTCGTGGTAATGTACCGGCACCTGTGCAGCCGCACTGCCTGTTATCGCGAAAAGGAGCAGGACCATGGCCGCTTTGGGAGATGGTACTTTACGCAGCAGGAACAATACCGGCAAAACCAGCAGGGTAAGCAGGGTAGAACTGATGAGTCCGCCGATGACCACCGTGGCCAGCGGGCGCTGTACTTCGGCCCCGGCCCCGTTGCTGAGGGCCATGGGCAAAAAGCCCAGGGAAGCTACCGTGGCGGTAAGCAGCACGGGCCGCAGACGGTTGATACAGGCCTGCATTACGATGGCGCTCATAGCATCGTCCGGTTGTTCGGCACGCAGTTTATTGATCTCCGACACCAGAACCACTCCGTTGAGCACGGCTACCCCGAACAGGGCAATGAAACCGATGCCTGCCGAAATACTGAAAGGCATGCCCCGCAGCCAGAGTGCGGCAATACCGCCGATAGAACTCAGCGGAATGGCCGAATACACTTTCAGGCTCTGTATGGCCGACCCAAAGGCAAAGAACAGCAGTACGAAAATGAGACCCAGTGCTACCGGCAGGGCAATGCTGAGCCGGGCCGAGGCTTCCTGCAGGTTCTCGAAAGAGCCGCCGTAGCGGATGTAATACCCGGAGGGCAGTGCCAGGGACGCGGCCTGTGCCTGTATGTCCTTTACCACGCTCTGCACGTCGCGGCCTTTTACATTGAACCCGATAATGATGCGTCGCTGGGTATTTTCGCGTTGTACCTGGTTATAACCGCTTATTTCACGGATATCGGCCAGCATTTCCAGAGGTACCACACTTCCGGAGGCGGTCTGCACGGGCAGCTGCCGCAGGCTTGCTGCCGAATTGCGGATATCCGGGGGCAGGCGAAGCACAATATCGTAGCTTTTTTCACCTTCGTAGATCTGGCCGGCCTTTGTGCCGGAAAAAGCGGCTTCCACGGCGCGGTTCAGTTCCGATACCTGTACGCCGTAGGCCGCCAGGGCAGCATAGTTGTACCGGATCAGGGTCTGGGGCATACCGCTTACCGATTCTACATAGATATCCGTAGCGCCTTCCGTGTTTTCAATGATACTGCGCAGATGGTCTGCGTACTTCACCAGGCTGTCCAGGTCTTCGCCGAAAATTTTGCATACCACGTCCTGTTTGGCGCCGGTAAGCAGCTCGTTAAAGCGCATCTGCACCGGGAACTGGAAGCTGAACGTGGCGCCCGGATTTACCGAAAGGGCGCGGTTCATGGTATCGGCCAGTTCGGTAAAACTGTGGGCCGTGGTCCATTCTTTCTTATTCTTCAGTACTACGATCATATCGGCAATTTCAAGCGGCAGGGGATCGGTGGGTATCTCGCTGCTGCCGATCTTGGTCACCACTTTTTCTACTTCGGGGAATTTCAGCAGTACCTGTGAGGCCTTGGCCGTGTGCTCCTGTGTGGTATGCAGGCTGGCCCCGGGCAGCAGGCGGGTCTCCACGGCAAAATCGCCTTCTTCCAGCTGGGGAATAAATTCTCCGCCGATGAAGAACAGCGAAGCAGCCGCCGGGATAAAGAGCAGCAGGGCCAGGCTCAGCACCATCTTTCTATGCCGGATAGCCGTTGCCAGTATACGGCTGTATCTTTCCTGCAGAAAATGTTCCCAGCGGTCGGCGAAGTTCTTACGTCCGGGGGCTGGTATCTTCAGCAGCCAGGCGCTCATCATGGGCACATAGGTCAGCGAGAGCAGGAAGGCGCCCACCAGTGCAAAGGACACGGTCTGTGCCATGGGTTTGAACATTTTGCCTTCTACGCCCTGCAGCGAAAAAATGGGCAGGTACACCACCAGGATGATGAGCTGACCAAAGATGGCCGCCCGCAGCATTTTACCGGCAATATCGGCGGTGAGAGCGTCTTTGTTCACCGTTTCGTTCCGGTGCTGCATAAAATAAAAGAGGATAGCCTCCACAATGATCACGGCCCCGTCTATCAGCAGGCCGAAATCGAGGGCGCCCAGGCTCATCAGGTTGCCGCTTACGCCGAACATATTCATAAGCCCGATGGCAAAGAGCATGGCCAGGGGAATTACCGATGCCACGATGAAGGCCGCCCGCAGGTCGCCCAGGAACAGGAAGAGCACCAGCAGCACAATGGCGGCGCCTTCCAGCAGGTTGGTCTTTACCGTGCTGATGGCATTGTCCACCATTTTACTACGGTCCAGGAAAGGTTCGATCACCACGCCTTCGGGCAGCATTTTCTGTATGTCTTCTACTTTGTCTTTTACACGCTCGATGACAGCGGAGGAATTTTCGCCGCGCAGCATCATTACCACGGCCCCGGAAACGTTGCAGTCGCCGTTGTAACAGAGTGCCCCGTAGGGAATGGCGTGTCCTTCGCCCACCACGGCCACGTCCTTTATCTTTACAGGCAGTCCGTTCTCTGTATGCCGCAGTACGGTGTTCCCGATATCGCTTTGGGTCTGCATAAGGCCTTCACTGCGGATATAAGAGAGGGTGGGCCCTGTTTCGATGTAGGAACCGCCGGCATTTTCGTTATTGGCGTTGAGCACGTCGGCAATTTCGCTGGCAGTGACCTTATAGGCCTTCATCCGGGCGGGCTGCAGCTGTACTTCGTATTCTTTCAGCAGTCCGCCGAACGAACTTACATCGGCAATGCCTTTTACGGAAAGCAGCTGGCGGCGTACCACCCAGTCCTGTATGGAGCGTAGTTGTGCGGGCGAATAGCGGCCTTCGTAGCCGTCTTTGCAGCGTACCACGTACTGGTAAATTTCGCCCAGTCCGGAGGATACCGGCCCAAGGCGCGGCACACCCAGCCCGGGCGGAATGCTGGCCTGTACCTGTACCAGGCGTTCGGAAAGCTGCTGCCGGGCCCAGTAAATATCGGTGCCTTCTTCAAAGACCACGGTCACCACCGAAAGTCCGAAGCGGGAGAAACTGCGCACCTGTTTTACGCGCGGGGCGTTGCTGCAGGCCAGTTCCACGGGAAAGGTAATGAGGCGTTCCACATCGGTGGCGCCCAGCGAGGGCGATACGGTAAGTATCTGCACCTGGTCGTCGGTAATATCGGGTACAGCGTCCACCGGCAGGCGGCGCAGTTCAAAAATGCCCCAGATGAGCAGGGCCAGGGTGCCTAAGGCCACAATGAGCTTATTGTGTACCGAAAAGGCAGCTATTTTATAAATCATGGATCAATGCATAAAATACCACAATGGGCCGCCCATACAGGCAGCCATGAATAAAAAAACGGTTGTGGAACTATGCTTTGGGAGGGTGAAAAATGGAGGCCGGCGTGGCAAAACTGAAACGTTCCCGGTAGGGGATATGTGCCACGTGCAGCAGGTGCTGTGTACATTCAGGGGCTTTAAAAGTGCCCGCAGGCAGGAACATCAGCTTCAGCAGCACGGAATGTTCCAGGCTTTTGAAGGGCAGCTGGGCGTCTTTCTGGTAATCGTTATCGGCATCCCCGCTCTCCTGGTAATGCATTTCCAGGAAACGGCCCACGTCTATGGACGGGTCCTGCTGCTTATGTTCGGAATAATGCACAAAAAGCAGGGGTACCTGCAATACCTCACCCAGCGGCGAAAAGGCCACCAGGAACAGGATAAGTCCTATGAAGGCAAAACGGCTTTTCATACAGAATGGCGTAAAGGTATATTATTTACTCATGCAAAATGTTAGGAAAACACAAACTTTCTTACGACGCTTTCGTATAAATAATTAACTTTGATTAACAAATCAGGCTTATGAGGAGAATTCTCCCCTTACTCGCGTTTCTACCCCTCTTTGTAATGAGCGCCCGGGCCCATGACGGTCATACCACGTACCCTTTCATTCAGAACAAGGGACAGTGGGTTGCGCCCGTATTGTATAAGGCCGACCTGCCGGGCGGAAATATGTGGATCGAACCGCAGGGCATCAGCTACGGCTTTTTCGACCATGCCAAACTGGTGGCCATCCACGATCATTTCGAAGGACACGAGGGTGTTGCACGTACGCCCGAAATACGTGCCCATGCACTGCGTATACGCCTGCTGGGTTCCGATCCCCTGGCCGAATACACGCAGGAACACGCTTCGGTAAGTTACAACAACTACTTCCTGGGCACAGATCCCTCACGCTGGGCTACGGACGTATATGCCTACGGCGAAGTGCGCGGTAAAAATATTTACCCCGGCATCGACGTGCTGTATAAACAGGACGAAGGCTTCCTGAAATACGAATTTGTGGTGGCCCCGGGGGCCGATCCCGCTCAGATAGCCATGCAATACCAGGGCCAGGAACAGATGTATATCGATGAACTGGGCAACCTGAACGTAAAGACCTCGCTGAACCTGGTGAAGGAAATGCGGCCTTTTATCTACCAGCTGCGCAACGGCGATACGCTGGCAGTGCCCGGTCGTTTTGAACTGAAAGAGAACATCGTACGCTTTGTGCTGGATGCGGAATACGATAAGGACCTGCCCCTGGTGATCGATCCGGTGCTGATCTTCAGTACCTATTCGGGCTCCACGGCCGATAATTTCGGGTTTACGGCCACCTACGACAGCAAAGGCTACCTGTATTCCGGCGGTAACGTGTTCGCCCTGGGATATCCTACCACGCCCGGCGCTTACCAGGTGAATTACGGCGGCGGTAACATCGACGTGGCCATCACCAAATACGATATTACGGGTACCTTCCTCATTTTCTCCACCTACCTGGGCGGCAACGGTTCTGAAATTCCGCACAGCCTGGTAGTGAACAACTACGATGAACTTTTTGTGTTCGGCACCACGGGATCGAATAATTTCCCCACTTCTTCCAACGCGTTCGATAAGACCTTTAACGGGGGCACCAGTGTTACGGGAACCGGCATGGGTTTTGTATACCCATCGGGCTGTGACATTTTTGTAACGCGCTTTAACCAGACCGGAACGGGACTGCTGGCATCCACCTACCTCGGCGGTACCGGCAACGACGGTCTGAACCTGGCGGGTGGCCTCAAACACAACTATGCCGATGATGCCCGCGGAGAGATCGACATCGATAATTCGAACTATATCTACCTGGCCACGACCACGTCCTCATCCAATTTTCCGGGTACTTCCGGCGGCTTCCAGGCTTCGTACGGAGGCGGTACGCAGGACGGTATCGTGATCAAGATGGACAACGGGCTTACGAGCCTGCTCTGGTCTTCGTACATCGGGGGCTCGGGCGCGGATGCCATTTATTCCCTGGCCCTGAGCAACAACCATATTGTTATTGCCGGCGGTACCAATTCGGCCAATTTCCCGGCCAACGGTACGGCCTTCAATACGCCTTCGGGCGGTGTGGACGGTTTTGTGGCGCGCATCAACGCTACGGGTAACACACTCATAAAAGCTTCGCTGTATGGCACGTCACAATATGATCAGATCTACTTTGTGGAGGCCGATAAGAACGACCATATTTTTGTGCTGGGGCAGACGGACCACAGCGCCGGTTTTTATTTCAACAACGCCATTTACGGCAACCCGGCGGGCAACCAGTTCATCACCAAATTCAAGCCGGGTCTCGACCAGGTAGAGTGGAGCACGGCCTTCGGCAACGGCAACGGGCACCCGGATATTTCCCCTTCGGCCTTCCTGGTAGACGTATGTAACAAAATTTATATCTCGGGCTGGGGCGGAACGGTGAACGGCGGATTTATTCCCGGCAGCACGGTAAGCGGGCTGGACATTACGCCGGGCGCCTACCAGAGCAGTACCACCGGCAGCGATTTTTACCTGATGGTGATGGAAGACAACGCATCTTCGCTCACGTATTCTACGTTCTTCGGCGGACCTACCTCGGCCGAACACGTGGACGGCGGTACCAGTCGTTTTAACCGCAAGGGCGAAATTTACCAGAGCGTATGTGCCGGTTGCGGGGCGCACAGCGATTTCCCGATATTTCCGTCTAATGCCTGGAGTCCCACGAACAACAGTCCCAATTGCAACAACGGGGTATTTAAGTTTAAGTTCGATTTCCCGATGACCGTGGCCGATTTCGATATTCCACCTTCGGGCTGCGCACCGGTGAACATGAGTTTTGTAAACCTGAGCGAAGGCGCTACTTCGTACCAGTGGAGCGTTTCGGACGGACAGACCTCTACGGCGGCCAATCCGACCTTTACCTTTACCAATTCCGGCGTATATCAGGTTACCCTGTACGCCCTGAATGGCAGCGGAACCACCTGCAACCCGGTAGACAGTGTTACCAAACAGGTGGTGGTACTGGGGAACAATGCCCAGGACCTGCCCAATATGGCCACCTGTGAAAGTACGCCGTTCGAGATCGGTATGCCTCCCTCCGGTGTGGGCGGGGTAACCTATCAGTGGCTGCCTTCCACCGGTCTTTCAGACCCCACGGTGAGCAATCCTATTTTTAATCCTGCGGCCGGAACGCAGACCTATCAGCTGATCATTGCCAACAGCGCCTGCTCCGATACCATTGCACAGACCGTGACCGTAGACCCGCTGCAGAACATACAGTTCAGCGATACGCTGGTTTGCGAAGGCACCGTGGTGAACGTAGGCAGCAATAACCTGCCGCCGGCGTATACCTATCAATGGATACCTTCTTCGGGACTCAGCAACCCGAACATTGCCAACCCAACCTATACGGCAGTAGCTCCGGCTTCTTTCAAACTGGTGTACAGTTACCTTACCTGCAGCGATACGGCCCGGCGCAATGTTGCGGTACTTACGCCGGACGCTTTTAATATGAACGATACGTCCATCTGTTCCGGGGATACGATACAGATACATGAAATTCCGGCCTTCCCGGGAGTTACCTACCAATGGTTCCCCCCGGCTCAGGTCAGCGATGATACCCTGGCCGATCCGCAGGTCTGGGCCGATACCACTACGCTTTTTACCTGTATCATTTCCAACGGCATTTGTCAGGATACGGTGAGCAAGCTGGTGAACATTTTTGCCATATCTGCCATGGCGGGCGACGATACCGTGATCTGTAAAGGCGATACGGTAGGCATCGGCTTCCCGCCGCAGAGCGGTTACGTATACAGCTGGACGCCTTCCTCCAGCCTGAGCAACGACAGCATTTCCGATCCCCTGGCCTTTCCCCTGGGCAATACGTCCTACATACTTTCGGTGAGCCTGCAGAACGGCGGGCAATGCGCCGCCTACGATACGGTGAACATCAACATCAGGGATTTCGGCATTCCGCCCTATGGTTTTACCAGCGGGCCTTCCTGTTACGGGCTTATCGTAACGCCCGACCTGGTGGGTAACCCCGCGTACCAGTATTACTGGAACGTACAGCCGGGCGGTATTTACGACGGACAGAATCCTAGCTTCCTGATCCCTTACAAAGACACGGCCTATATTTCGCTGGTGGTGTCGGACGGCATCTGTAAGGACAGCGTTACCGTTTCACAGACCATAGGTGCCTTTGGCGATTATTACGACAACAATAAGGTGCCCAATGTATTTACCCCGAACGAGGACGGTATGAACGAATGCTTCGGCCCGGGCAACCTGGATCCGTCCTGCTACCGTTTATATGTATACAACCGCTGGGGACAGCTGTATTTCGATTCAGAGAAAGCCGGCGCCGAATGCTGGAACGGCCGGGCCATGAACAAAGGCGAAATAGCCTCGGAAGGCGTATATTACTGGATACTGGAAATAGCGCTGGACGAATACCACGGTACCGTTCACCTGTTCACCAAAAAATAAACGTACCTTATATACTAAAAAGCCGCCTCGCACGAACGGGACGGCTTTTACTGTTATTGATACTTAATGGATGGTACACAGAGGGTGGGTAAGAATACCCTATAGCTTTATAAAACGTTCGCTGTACATGTGCTTGTCGCTCTTCACCCGTATGATGTAGGTGCCGCGGGCCAGCGTATGTACAGGTATGGAGCCGCCGTTGTAATTGGCAATGAGCATAACGGTCTTGCCGCTGATGTCCATGATCTGCACGTCCTGTTTTCCCTGTATGCCTGCAAGGTTCAGCACATCGGATGCGGGATTGGGCCATATACGCAGTTTCTCCTGGCTTTCCCCTGCGAGTCCGGCATATTCCATGATACAGTAAGAAATGGTACCCTGGAAATTGCGCGGCTGGTTATTGGATATAAAGGGAGCATCGGCGCCGGCACCGGTCTTGATCTGCAGCAGCGAATCCTCGAACATGACATTGCCCATGGTGGTGCCGTTGTTGTAATTTACGTAGCCTATATTTTTAAACACGATATGGAATCCCTGCGTGGTATTGGACGGGATCACCAGCGACATGCTGTCGGTAACGGCTTCGGGCGCATTCGGGATCGGGAAGCTGATAAAGCTGGAATCTACCAGGGTCCAGGCGGCAGGATTACTTTCGCTACCGGCAAAGGTACCCTGGCGGGTATATACCTGCAGCCTGCCGCCACTGGGAAGGTCCATATCGGCAAAAATATTGTCGATCTTAATGTCTTTCGATTTGGTAGTTACGTCAAAGAAAATACCGTAGTTGCTGTTGAGGTCGCCAAAGGTAGTGCTGCTGCTGTCGCAACGCAGTTCGGTCTGCTTGCAGTAGTGAATGTAGCCGGCAAACACCCGCGGGGTAAATATGCTTCCGAACATACCGTCGATACCTACGCCTTCATAAAAGATCAGGTCGTTGTTCTGGGCATACACGGCGCCTTCGGTAACCCCGTTGGTATAGTCTACCTGTATCGGGCTGCGGCCAACGATGTAGTACGACATTTCAGCGCCGGCCGTAAGAAAATTACCTGCGTTTACAGGAATGAATGTCTGCTGGCCCGTTGGCGCAACATACGCACTGTCGATCAGTGTCCAGGCGGCGGCAAAGGATTCAAAACCGTCGAAGCTGCCGTTCTTACGGTAAATGTGCACGTACCCGGGAGTGCCGTTGAGCACGGTGGTAAAGCCGGAGATCACCAGGTTGGTCTTGGCCTTCACCATAAACATCACCCCTTCGTTACCGTTACCGGTAGTGGTGGTGCTGAGGAGGGAGTAACCGCAGTATTCGCCGTAGCTGAGCGCTTTTTCAGGAAAAGGGGAGGCGGTTAATGTACTGTGCGGATGTAAGGGCGCATCCTGGGTTTGTGCCATTATGCCCGTTAAGGACAGGGACACTGCAGAGACAAAAAGTAGAAACTGTTTCATAGTTGCAAGTTATTTTGACTGCAAAATTCGAACGAAGTGCCTTAGTCTAAAAGTTGATTATGAGTGCCGGTGTGTAATGTTTTTATCTGAAATATTTTTATTTTATTCTGATTGTCAGATATGTGTATTAATTTTTGTGATATAATCAGTGGCCTGCGTGTGATCAGAATTTTCGTATATAAACAAACTTCAGCCTGCCGAACAAAATGGCTACCTTCGTGTTATTGTAGCTGACGTATGGAATTTATTGAAAACAGATGGTATCCCGCCTGCCTGAACGAAGAACTGGACCGGCAGAACCCGCTCCCCAAAAAGATACTGGGCCGGGACCTGGTGGTGTTCCGCAATGCTTCGGGCAGGATCGGCATTACCGAAGACCGCTGCTGTCACCGCAATGTGAACCTGAGCCTGGGCTATATCGACGGCGAACATATACGCTGTTCCTATCACGGCTGGGCCTACAATACCGAA
The DNA here is from genome assembly GCA_016742095.1 of Bacteroidia bacterium. Lineage (GTDB taxonomy): Bacteria > Bacteroidota > Bacteroidia > CAIKAF01 > CAIKAF01 > JACVCJ01. The sequence goes on along the minus strand of JACVCJ010000049.1, from coordinate 2,097 downwards.
GGCGCCTGCGTGGAAATTCCCTCGCTGCCCGCAGATAAACCCATTCCGGCCGTGTGCCGCCTGCGTTCCTACCAGACCCGCCAGCAATATAATATTACCTGGGTGTGGATCGGGGACGAGGCCCTGGCAGGATCGACCGGACTGCCTTCCATGCCCGAAATGGATACATGGCCGCGTGTATACAATTATCATATCTTCGAAGCCGACCTGAAGCTGGTGGCCGAAAGCCTTATCGATGCCTACCATATTAACCACGTACACCGTAACAGCATCGGTACTTTTATGGGAAACCTGTATGCCGGGCAGGTCGATTTTAATATCCGCAAGGGGCCCGACTGGCTCAGTGGCACCTACCTGCGCGAGAATGCCGGTACTTTTTTCGAAAAGCTGTACTTTGGTTTTCAGCCGCAGATCACCACGCATTTCGGCTTCTGGTTCCCGCATACGTCCAAGCTGGACATTGCTTTTCCGAAGCGGCGAATGGTCATTTACGAATTCTATTACCCGCTGGACGAAAAGCGCATTTCCATGTGCCAGGTTACGCTCTGGGACAATATTTTCCGCACGTTGCCCCCCTTTGCCCGCTGGTTCATGTTACGTAAATCGTTACGTATCGTGGAAGAAGACCTGGTATTTCTTGAAAACAGTAAAAAGGTGAAGGAGGCCACCGGTCACAACGATCTGCTGGTAACGCCTTCCGACGAGGTCACCTTTGAATTTACCCGCATCTGGAATGCAAATACAAAAGCGAATGAAGACACTGCTGCGGAATAAGATACGCTCCAAACTAAAAAACTATAAAGTTCCGCTGAACACACCCGATCCTTCGGCGCCGTTGATGCTTTCCGGCGAAAAACGGGTAGCCGTTGCCGGAGCGGGTATTGCAGGTATGGTGGCTGCGCTTTCCCTGGCCGAAAGAGGTTTTCGGGTGACCCTGTTCGAAAAAGCGTCTTACCTCGGTGGCAAGATCGGCAGCTGGACCTTTGAGAGCGGGGGAGAGACCCTGCGCACCACGCACGGTTTCCACGCGTTCTTTAACCAGTACTACAACCTGCTGGCCCTGATGCAGCGCCTGGGCCTGGACGTGAACCTGAAAGAGATCGACGACTATGTGGTGCTGTTCAACGAACACGAAAAGCAGCATTTCAAAGGCATCGACCCCACGCCGGTGCTCAATATACTGGACCTGCGCAAACGCGGTGTCTTTAACGTGTTTACACTCATCAACCCGCTCAGCATTCCCCTGCTGCAACTACTGCGTTACGATCCGGATACGACCTTCCGTCGCTACGACAAGGAGAGTTTTACCCGTTTTGCACGCCGTACCCTGATGCCGCGAAAAATGCGGGTGGTGTTCAACTCCTTTGCCCGCGCCTTTTTTGCGGAACCGCACAAAATGAGCATGGCGGAACTGATGAAAAGCTTTCACTTTTACTTTCTCAGCAACGAGGGCGGCCTCATCTACAAAAGCCTGAACGACGATTTTGAATATACTTTCCTGCGGCCTTTTGAACAACGCCTGCGGGCCCTGGGCGTGGACATACGCATGCAGACGCCCGTGGAATCGCTGCAGAAGACAGAGCCGGGCTTCCGGCTGAACGGGGAAGATTTCGATTACTGTATCCTGGCCACCGACGTAAAAGGCACGTCGGCCCTGCTGCAACGGGCAGAGGGACTTCATAGCACCGATGTACAGCAGCTGGGCTCCCTGAAAGCGACCGACCGTTATGCCGTGTACCGCATCTGGACCGACCGTTTTGAAGCCCGGGAAACGCCCTACTTTGTAATGACCGATAAGCGCCGCGCCCTGGACAGCATTACCTTTTTTCACCTGCTGGAAAAAGAAAGCGCTGAGTGGAGCCGTACCCACGGAGGCGGTATCTTTGAACTGCATTCCTACTCGCTGCCCGACGACCTGCGCGATGAACAGGAGATACGCCGTGCCCTGCTGGAAGAATTCTACATCTATTTTCCTGAACTGAAAGGTTTGCGCATTGTGCACGAGTATTTCCAGCACCGCGACGATTTTCCGGCCTTCCATACCGGGCAGTATGCGCTGCGTCCGCCCGTATGCATGCAAACACCGGGCCTGTACTG
>JACVCJ010000048.1 GCA_016742095.1 Bacteroidia bacterium | reverse complement strand
CCATTGAACTGAATGCACAGGACAGCCTCATCGTAACCGGGACCATCCTGGCCAACGGCGAGGACGGACTGACCGGCGGTAACGGCGGTAACGGCGACCAGACGGCCGATTGCTGCGGCGATGCCTGTAACGATGCCGGTGAACGTACCCTTTCAGCCGGTGCCGGCGGCGGAGCCGGTTCAGGTGCAGGTTCAGGCGGCGGTATCCTGCTGCGCTGCGCCCAATACTCAGCCATTACAGGAACCCTGAGCGCCAACGGCGGCAACGGCGGTACTGCCGGCACCAAAGGCAACGGCGTTACCTGTGATTACAACGGCGGCGTTTTCTGCGGCACACAGTCCATCACGGCCGGTAACGGTAACGACGGTAACCGCGGCGGTAACGGCGGCGGCGGACGTATCAAAATATTTGTAAGCGACTGCTCCGATAACATCTTCACAGCGGCCTATACCGTGAACGGCGGAGCCACTCCCGGCGACACCGCGGCCCTCGGTACGTACAACCTGGCACAGAGCGCCTGCCAGACATCCGGCGTAGGCCTGGAGAACCTGCCCGAACTTATTTCCGGCATCTTCCCCAACCCCGCTTCAGACAATGTATACATCAAACTGAGCAACCTGGCCCTGCAAAACGGAGCCACGCTTTCGGTAGCAGATAAAACCGGCAGAATTGTGAAAGAATCGTACATTAGCGACCTGAACGGCAATACTGTACAGCTTCCGGTGGCCGATCTGAGCCCGGGCCTCTATTTCATCCGCATCAGCAACGAAAAAGGCAGCTCCGTTAAGAAGCTCATTAAATACTAAACACCACAACACACCCATGAAAAACCTGTTCCTGGTACTGGGCTTCCTGCTGTGCATCCCCTTTGCCACAGCACAGACCCCGGAGGTACGGAGCCTGAGCTTTAACCCCGCGCTGAAACCTTTTTACCACGGCGTTGCTTCCGGCGATCCCCTGGGCGACCGGGTCATTATCTGGACCCGCGTTACCCCCGACAGCGGATTTGCAGGGGCCGCCAGCGTAGAATGGCGTATGGCGCTAGATACCGGTATGACCCAGATCGTGCAGTCGGGCACCCACACCACGCACGATTCCGTAGACTATACCGTAAAAGTGGACGTAACCGGCCTGAGTCCGAACACGTACTACTATTACGAATTCACCTACAACCAGAAACACTCCATCCGCGGCCGTACACGCACTACGCCCGTTTCCATGCAGGACAGCCTGCGCTTTGCCGTGGTTTCCTGCAGCAATTATGAGGCCGGTTTCTTTAACGTATACCACGTTATTACCGAACGCAACGATGTGGACGCCCTCATTCACCTGGGCGACTATATCTACGAGTACGAACACAACGGCTATGCCTTTAACAGCACGGCCAACCGCGTGTGGGAACCGTCCAGCGAGATCATTACCCTGGCCGATTACCGCACCCGCTATTCCTGCTATAAGCTGGACGATGACCTGATCCGCCTGCACCAGCAATATCCCTTTATTATGGTGTGGGACGATCACGAAAGCGCCAACGACAGCTGGATGAACGGGGCCGAGAACCACGACGCCTCCGAAGGCCCCTGGATAGACCGTAAACGGGCCTCACAGCGTGCCTACATGGAATGGCTGCCGATACGTCCCAGGAACCAGGGCAATATCCAGGAGATCTACCGCAAGATCAACTTTGGTCCGCTGGTAGACCTGCTCATGCTGGACACCCGCCTCATCGGCCGCGAACAGCAGTCGGGCACCACCGGTTCCACGGTGAACGATCCCAACCGCACACTGCTGGGTACCACACAGTACAACTGGCTTACCTCAAACCTCATGACCAATGCCGTACAATGGAAAGTAATGGCACAACAGGTAATGATGGCCCCGCTGAAAGTGGCCGGTTTTGCCATCAACGGCGACCAGTGGGACGGCTATCCCGCCGAACGCAACAAGATCATGAGTTTTGTACTGGCCAACGATATCAGAGATGTGGCCGTACTCACCGGCGATATTCACTGCAGCTGGGGTAACGATATTCCCACGGCCAATTACCAGAGCAACGGCAGCGGATCGGCCTTCGTGGAATTTGTAACGCCCAGCATTACCTCACCCGGTTTCCCGGTAGGCGTAGGCGCCGGCGTGGTAAAGCTCATGAACCCGCACGTAAAATTCGTGAACCTGGACCTGCACGGCTTTATCCTGCTCGATATCAACCAGCTGCGCATACAGTCCGACTGGTTCTTTGTAAACACCATCGACCAGGCCAGCAACGGTTATACCTATGGTGATTCCTGGTACGAGAACCACAACGAACGCTTCCTGCGGCACACCAGTACCGTGGCCTTCCCGCGGCACGATATGGACAAGATCCCGGCGCCCAAATGGCCGCGCGAATACGAAGAAGTGATCGTAGACCCGCCTACGTCCACCCAGGAAGAAGAAAGCGCAGTGGTTGTGGGCGTATACCCGAATCCTTTTACCGAAGGTATTTCCCTGCAGCTATACCTGCCCCAGGCATCGAATGTGCAGCTGCGCCTGCTGGACATGAGCGGACGCCTGCTTGCGCTGCGTAACGTAAGCCAGCAGCCCGCCGGGCTCGGTTTTCTTACCATGGACCTGCAGAGCACTCCTGCCGGTATTTACCTGCTGCAGGTACGCACAGCGGGCGGCGAACAGGTACTGCGTATCGTAAAACAATAAAATGTATTGTAAAACATAAAAAAGCGTCTCGCTATCAGCGAGGCGTTTTTTTTATTTCAGTTTGTTTATTTCGGCCCTGTAATACGTTACGGTATGGGTATCCGTAGCGCAGGCCTGGTCCAGGTAATGCTGTATACTTTGTGCATAGCGCTGTTTATATTCCGCATTTTCCCGGGCAAACTCATATTTACTGCGGGCGGTGCTCACTTCCAGTATGGCTTTCGCGCAGCGCTGCTGCCGGCTGTAGTCACTTTCACCGTCGGTTACGATCACAAAGGCGCCCGGGTGCGATCTTACGTAACGTACCTCAAACTCCACGCCCTGTGCCGGGTAATTATACCCTTCGTCCGGCGCCGGGTACATCATAAAATCATCGCTGCGGAAGGAGGTTTCCACCGTATTCCCGTCCGCGGTGCGCAGCAGCACCGAATAGGCATAGATCCACTGATCGTTGTACCGGCTGTTGGTCTGTTCCACCGCAACCACTTTGCCCATCCCCTTTTCGCCGTGACGGTAGATCAGTTTCGACGACAGGGCCGAACCGAAGAAAATATTAAAAAACGCCATCACGGCCGGAAGAGCGCCGAGCGGTTTCAGGCTCTTTTTCCGTATCAGTACCACCAGCACCAGGGTCAGCAGCAGGCTTGCCATAAACACAATGATCTTGTAAGTGGCTACCCGGTAAATAAGCGTGAGCAGAAAATCGTTCATACGGTTTTTCTTTTTTTCTTTCAAAGAAAGGCAAAAATTAAGGCGCAGTCAAGCGGCCGTACCCATAAAGCCGGTCCGGGACCCTGCGGTCGGGCCTGCGGCCACTCCCATCGGGTGCGTGCACACAGGCCCGTACCCCCATACAGCCGCTGCGGACCGTGCAAGATATATCTTTCTCGTTTCCTGCAAAATACATTGTCTTTTAAAACGTTAGTATACTGTTACGGACAAAACGTAACAAAAATAAAATGTATATTTGTCCTAATGGGTACGTTCAGGAACATAAGAAATCATTCGCTGCGCTCTGTGGCGGGCGGATCGCTTATGGTATGTTACCTGGTATACCAGTCGCTGCTGTTCAGCCTGATGCCGGCGGCCACCGAGGCCAGTAAACCGGCTACCCACCAGGAACTGAACGCCCTGTATTCTGCCATACCATCGGGCAGCGGCGCCTTCGACGACCGCGCACTGCAGACCACACAGGCTTTCGTGTTCTTTATGCAGGACCATGCCATTTTCCTGTGCACCTGGCCCGAACTGCCCGAAGCGGCGTCTACCCTGTTTTCAGATTTCCCCTACGGACAATCGTTCCGTATCTATTCCGGCATGTCCATTTACCTGGCACACCGGGTACTGAGGCTATAGCCCTTTCGTTTTTTACCGGATCGTATTTCTTTTTTTACTGTCATGCGCTGCATTTTCAGCAGCATGCACCTTTTTGATCTTTTTAGTACATCCCCGCACCCCGCGTGCGGAAAAAACGAAACTATTATGCAAGAGAAAAATCAGGCCTCTTCAGGCAAAGGAAACTGGGCCGGCGTATGGCTTATGATCGCCACCGTAGCCCTGCTCATCGCACTTAAAGTAATTTTCTTTTAAAGAGAACGCCTCTGACGGCATTTAGATAAGCATGAAAGGGAGTCTGTTCACACAGGCTCCTTTTTTATTTCTGCAGCGTACGGAGCGGCACAAAAAAAGAGGCCGTCCCACTTGTAGCGAAACGGCCTCCTTATTATGTATAAAAAAGATCTTAGTTCTTCAGCAGTTTACGGGTATATACCTTGTCTGCCGCATACATTTTAAGAATGTACATACCGGCACTGAGGCGGTCTGCAGCGATGTACAGCAGTCCGCTGTTGTTCACGCGCCCTTCCAGTACGGTTTTGCCGGCAGCATCCGTAAGCCTGTAGGTACCTGCCGTAAACGGTACGTCCACGTTAAAGCCTTCATTAAACGGATTCGGGAATACGTTCAGTTCGGGAGCATTGCTTTCATCCAGCGATATATTGCTGGCAACCGTTACCTGTACCGTACCCTGGCAACCACGTGCATCGGTAATGGTGGCCGTATAGGTACCCGGGGCCAGGCCGCTGGCCGTATTGCCCGTCTGTACCGGCGATGTGGACCAGGTTACCGTGTAAGGCGCCATACCTCCCGAAGGAGTGGCGGTGGCCGTACCGTTGCTGCCGCCCGAAATGGTGGACGAAGTGGTTGCCGTAGGCGTGTTGTAAATAACCACCTGCGAACTTACGGTATTGCTGCCCGCTCCGTTGGTTACGGTAAGCGATACGTTATAGGTACCCGACGTATTCCATACGATGCCGCTGGGATTCTGCTGTGTGGAGCTTGACGGAGTTCCGCCGGTAAATGTCCACTGCCATGAGGTAGGCGAACCCGAGCTCTGGTCGTTGAAATTGATGGCAGTCCCTTTACATACGCCCGAACCGGCCGATGTACCGATGGCCGCTACCGGAGCAGCGCCGTTCGGACTGATGGTAAAGTTGGCATTAGAAATATCGAAGAAGATATTGCCCACGGACTCTACCATAATGCGGCAGGTGTTCACAGAGCTCCCGCCCACACTGGGAACGGTGATCTGCTGGGTACCGTCGTTCGGGGTATTGGCCAGTACCATAATGGGATATGTATAACCGCCGTCGGTACTGAGGCGGATGTTCACGTTCTGGCAGTTGATGCCGTTGGCCGTGGTACCGGCAATGTCCCAGGTTACGGTTTGTGTGGTACCGGCTGTCCAGGCCACGGCCGTATTCGGGGCCGTTACGCGGAAAGGTCCGGTGCCGGCTACGGCAATAAAACTCGTAGAATCCATACTTACCCCGCCGCCGCCGGCATGGTTGTCACGCACGGTTACACGGAAGTTCATACGGCGCCCGTAGTAAGGCAGTTTTTCCTGGTTGCTGGTCTGGTTGTTCACGATGAGCGACATACGCGGGAATACGCGGGTAGCCGACGTATCGGGGTCAAAGGAACGGAACAGCGGATGGCTTCCCGAAGTAGGGTTTGCCGCCAGGGTAACGGAACTGCCGGTATTGTACTGTTCCCAGCAATAGGTAAGCTGATCGCCGGCATCGGCATCCTGTGCCACCGCCGTAAGACGGAACGGTGTGCTCAGTGGTACGCGGTACGTGTTCGGGCCTGCCTCCACGGTCGGGATGGCATTGCCGGTGTTCGTGGCCACATCGCAGGAGTTACCGTTGCCGGTAGTGATATAGGAACGCATCGTTTCAAAGCTGCGTGCATGGAAATAGGCGTCGGAGTTGGGCTGCAGGTCGTCTGAACCGCAGATGCCGGCATAGGCCATAATGGTAGAACCGCTGCCCGGCTCATAGGCATTGCTGGCCGAACGGTTACCGCCGCCGCAGGAGCCCGTACTGGAGTTAAAGGAGTGCGAACCGTTGAACTGGTGTCCCATTTCGTGGGCCACGTAGTCGATATCAAAGGGATCGCCCACCGGGGCGCCGCTGCCCGTTACACCGCGGGCTTTCTGGGAGTTGGAGCACACTACGCCCAGACCGGCCAGACCGCCGCTGTTGGTACCGAACACGTGCCCGATATCGTAGTTGGCCGAACCGATCACTGAAGTAATGTTGTTCTGGTTTTGCGTGATCATGCTGTTGGGATCTCCATTGGTATAGGGATCGCTGCCTGCATTGGTATAAATGAGCTGGTTGTTATTGGCTACGATCACCATGCGTACGGCCAGATCGGTCTCGTACACGCCGTTCACACGGTTCATGGTGGTAGCCTGTGCCGACTGTGCGTTGGCCAGTGTTCCGCCGTGGAAAGCCGTGTATTCGCCGGTAGCGGCCAGGGCCAGGCGATAGGTCTTAAGCTGTGTACCGTTGGGCAGCAGCGATTTTATGATCATTCCGCCTTCTTCTTCGGGCAGGATGCTCTCGTTCACGCTGCACACAAAATCACTGTGCGGATTTTTAAGGTCTTTCTTATAATAAAGCTGGTAATAGGCATTGCTCTGGTTACCAGCGGGGTCCATGCTCCAGGTACCGCCCGGTCCCATGACCATTGCGTGTAGTCCCTGGTAGGTATGGTCCAGGCGGATACGGCGCGAAGGCACCTGGGTACTGCGCCCCAGGTAGGTGCCGATCTCGGGGAACATAGCTGCCAGAGCCGGTTCCAGCATGTTGTACTTCCATATTTCGTACACTTCGGTGCCTCCGTCCGGCGTGGGCAGGGCAATGAGCGCTCCCGGGCCGCTGTTCTCGTACGGGGCCTGAGAAAGAATGTTTTTCCAGTCCTGATAGTCTACCTGTATACCCAGGTATACATCGGGGTTTATGTGGCGGGTGCCGACCTCCGGGAATACGGCGACTTTCTCATAGGACATTTTCTGTACCTGTGAAAAAAGCGGCGTAGCCAGTAAACAAACAAGGGTGGACGATAGTAGTCGTCTTTTCATACAATAGGCTTTAAATTTTAGCAGCACCAAATTACAAATTACTATATAGCTAAGAAATGTTTAAGCTTTTTTAAGGGGCTCTTTTTCAGTACTGTCCAAAACTTTTTCTTCCCCCTGAATAAAGGGATAGCACCTGCAGAAACAGCGCAAAAGCAGCCGCTTATACCTGCGGGTCCGCTACCTTTTTATTTTCGGCCAGGGGCAGGAACACGCTGAAGATACTGCCGCTGCCCGCCTCGCTTTCTACCGTTATGTAGCCGCCCATTGCCTCTATAAACTCCCGCGAAATAGCCAGGCCCAGGCCCGTACCTTCTTTCTGGTTGCCGGGCACCCTGAAATAGCGCTCAAAAATACGTTCCCGGTACTCAGGCGAGATGCCCCGGCCCTGATCGCTTACGCTTAGCTGGAGAAATTTTTCGGTATGACGGGCCCTGATCCATACTTCGGAGTGTTCATGGGAATAACGCACCGCATTGGAAATAAGGTTCGTAAGTACCCAGGCCGCCTTTTCACCATCCACCCTTACCTTAGCGTTCATCTGCCCGGCCCGGAGTGTAACAGAGGCTTTCTGTGCCGCCTGCCGGTTGGCGTCCATGGCATACTGTACAATGCGGGACACATCGGTCACTTCCATGTTCAGCGCCAGGTGACCGCTTTCCAGCCGGGTCATGTTCAGCAGTTCGGCGGTGATCTTCAGCAGGCGCCCGGCATCGTCGCTGATGCCGCTGAGCAATTGCCGCTGTTCGGGATTCAACGGCCCTGTACGTTCATCTTCCAGCAGTTGCAGACTCATTTTTATGGATGAAATGGGCGTTTTCAGCTCATGCGATACATTGGCGATAAAATGGGTACGGGCCGAGTCCAGCTCCCGGTAGGCGGTTACATTTTTCAGCACGATCACAAAGCCGCTGAGCCGGGTCTCATGTTCGCCGGTAGGTACAATACTCACCTCGTGTTCCGATTTTTCATAAAAATGCTCCTTCCCGTCCAGGGAGATCTGCAGGGTATTGTGCTCCATCTGTTCGTAACGGCCCGGGGCCAGCATGATATTCCCGATCAGGTTGGCCATAAGGTCGTGGCGTGTGGCAATTTCCTGTGCATATTTGCCGGTCACCTCTTTTTCGGAGAGCGACAGCACTTTCAGGGCTTCGGGATTGGCAAAGAGGATGCGTTTATTTTCATCCAGGCCGATGACACCGTCCTGCAGGTTATGGATGATCGCTTCGATCCGCTTCTTTTCCTTCAGCACCATGGCCATATTGCTATTATCGTATTCCGTAAGTTTTTCCGCCATGGTATTGAAGGCTTCGGCCAGGGGAGCAAATTCCGATCCGGGAGCAAAGTGCAGCTGCTGCCGGTAATCGCCCGCCGCTATCCTGCGGATGTTGACAATAAGCTGCTGCATGGGCCCTGCCACATTCCCCGGCAGGCGTACCAGCAGGAAAAAGGCCAGTACGATGCAGAACGTTCCGGTGACCGCGATCCAGAGCACGGCAACGCGGGCGGCTTTCTCGGCAGCCTGACTTTTTACCTGTATGGCCGACATGTTCAGCAGCATAATTTCGTTCAGATCGCCCCGTATCTGCCGGCGAAGCATTTCCTTATCCGCAGCCCCCGAACGCAGCAAACGGAACCGTTCGCCCAGGGAGGCCGTGAGTTCAGCTTCGCCCATTTCGGTAAGGTTCTGCGACTGTTTTTCCAGGCTACTCTCAAAGGCCCGGTATCCGAGGGTATCCGGCATATCGAGCGCCTTCATCATCTCGCGTGTATACGAAAGACTGTAATAGTTGTTCATGAGTATACGTTCTGTTACCTTTTCCATATGCCGCAGGCGGTCGGCGCCCAGGAAGGTGAGCAGGGCAATAAGAAAAAACAGGAACCCGATACCCAGGGTTATTTTGGTCTTTATTTTCATGATCAGGAGAGAATTATAAGATCGATGCGGGATTCAGAAAGTTTGCGCAGCAATTTGTTGAAGGCGCCGGTAGATAATATTATACGCAGGAGACCCAGGTGTGGTTTCCCGATGCACACCGTACTGATCTGTAGTTTTTCGGCCTGCCCGATGATGCTGTCGGCAATGACCGCATTTTTTACACGCAGCAGTTCTCCGCCCAGTTCGCTCACCAGTTTAAAATTATTGAGGAGATGCCGTTGTTTATCCAGCGGAATGCGATCGGGATCTTCCGCGGGTGTCTGCACGTACAGCACATACCATTTACTCTGGTAATAATTAGCCAGGCGGGCCGTTTTTCGGATCACGTTACGGGCCGTTCTTTCGTTCGTACTGATACAGGCCAGGAAACGTTCGTGCACGGGTTCCTTTCCGGCAGGCATTTCGCGTTCCACCTTACGTTCTACATGAGAAGCCACTTCTTTCAGCGCCAGTTCGCGCAGCTGCAGGATCTGTTCCGGCACAAAAAAGTTGGACAGGGCCTGCGCAATTTTTTCCGAGCGGTAGATCCGGCCTTCTTTCAGCCGGGTGATCAGCTCTTCGGCGGTAAGATCTATGTTCACCACTTCGTCGGCCTCGGCCAGCACGCGGTCGGGGATACGCTCCCTCACTTCCACCCCGGTGATCCGCTGCACATCTTCGTTCAGGCTTTCGATATGTTGTATGTTCACCGCACTGATCACGTTAATGCCGGCATCCAGGATCTCCAGCACGTCCTGCCAGCGTTTTTCGTTACGGCTGCCCGGGATATTGCTGTGCGCCAGCTCATCCACGATCACCACCTCCGGACGGAGGGCCAGCACGGCTTCCAGGTCCATTTCACTCAGTTCTTTACCTTTGTAATACACTTTTTTGAGCGGTATGGCGGGCAGACCGCGCAACAGGGCCTCGGTTTCGGCCCGTCCGTGGGTCTCTGCCAGGGCGATCTTTACGTCCATGCCGCTCCGGAGCAGGGTATGCGCTTCCTGCAGCATACGGCAGGTCTTGCCCACACCGGCGCTCATCCCTATGTAGATCTTAAACTTCCCCCGGCGCGAACGGCGGATGAGTTCCAGGAAATGCTCAGGTTCTGACGGGTACGCTTTCATATTAAAACCAGACCGTTACATTGGATATGAGCCAGGTTGAAGAGGCCGAGGGAGCACCGGCCGCGTTCGTATACACCAGGCGGTCAGACATCAGCTGCCTGCCTTCCAGGCGAAACAGGGCATTGTTACGTATCTTTACATTGAGGCAAAGACCGGCGCTGTAGCTGGAAAAAGCCGGAACTCCGTTCAGCGGGGCGATCATTACCCGCTGCGGATCGCTGAAATATTCGAGACGGCCCGACAGCGACAGGATCCTGTGAAAACGCCAGCGCGTGATAAAATTGGCCTGCCACCATACGGGTCTTGAAATGCGGTCGCCGGGCATCAGGCGCTCCTGCATGCCCACGTATGCACAGGAAGTGATGCTTACCTTGCCTTCGGGGTTGAATATCCAGTAGACGTCTGTAAAATAGCGCGTCCTGAAATCGGGGCTGGCCGCACTGCGTTCGTCCCCGATATAGATATTCCAGTTGATCAGGTGCCTGGACGCCGGACGGTATTCCAGCTGTGCCCCGAAAGACTTGCCCTTGTTCTGGTCGCGGATCTGCTGCCAGCCGTTGAGAAAATACAGGCAGGCCGTTACTTTTTTATGCAGGGGCAGGCTCAGCCGGGCGCCGCAGAGGTAATAGGGCACATATTCCGGTGCAAAGCTGCGGGTATACATCAGGTGATCGCGGCTTATGGCGCTTTCGTTCGTATAGGGCGAACCCAGCACACCGGCGTCGAGCCATATTTCTTTCCTGCGAAAAAGTTTTACCCCGGCACTGGCCTCTATTATGTTTTTCAGCACACCCGGTTCTGCCGCGTAATTGGCATTCATATACGTTCCGAAGCCCGGCACAAAACGGGCGCGGACGTATTCCCCGTTATACCGCAGATCGATATAGGCAAGATTTATATTGGCTTCGTTGCTGCGTGCCATAGAAACAAAATAAGGCACGTTCCCGTCGGCCGGATTACTGAAATTGTATCCGTAATACGCATCTATATAGCCCCCGATGGAAATTTTACCGGGTTTTTCACCGTCCGTAGTGTCCATAAGGCCCGCGTCAGAGACCTGTGCCGCGGCAGGCAGGCAGAAAAACACCAAAAGAAAGCGGCAGAACAGTTGCAGGTATCGTTTTTTCATCTGTATTATTTTTTTGCCGTCAGCGCATCGAGCGCCAGGTTCAAATGTAAGACATGTACCTTTTCCGGGCCGAGGATACCGAGCAGGGGGCCTTCGGTATGTTCTGTCACCAGTTGCTGCAGGCGGATTTCGGGGATATTCCGGTAACGGCTGATGCGTTTTACCTGCACCCTGGCCGCCTGTACGGAAATATGCGGATCGAGCCCGCTGCCGCTGGCACTGAGCAGTTCGGCAGGTACCTCCTGCAGAGGCTGACCCGGATTGTATTTGCGGAACGTATCGATACGGGCCTGCATTACAGACAGGTATGCGGAATCAAAAGGCGCTTTATTGCTGCCGCCACTGCCCGCAGCATTGTAATTTACCGCCGATGGCCGGGAATTGAAATAGGCGGGAGAGCGGAAAGACTGGCCTACCTGCTCAAAATACGACCGGCCATTCGCCGTGATCATACGCCCTTTTCCCCCGCCCGGGGCAAATTGTGCCGCACCCCAGACCAGCAGCGTATACAGGCCCGAAAGCAGGATCAGCAGCAGGGCCGTAAGACGTAAAGCGGTTATAAAATGCGTTTTCATAAAAACAAAGAAATTAAAAGATCAATAAGTTTAATCCCCAGGAAAGGTACCAGTATTCCGCCCAGTCCGTATATAAATAAATTACGGCGCAGCAGGGCCGAAGCCCCCAGCGGTTTATAGGCCACACCCTTCAGGGCCAGCGGGATAAGCGCCGGTATAATAAGTGCATTGAAGATCACCGCCGACAGCACTGCCGATTCCGGACTGTGCAACCGCATGATATTGAGTCCCTGCAGGGCCGGTACCGAGCCGATAAAAAGAGCCGGTATAATGGCAAAGTACTTGGCCACATCGTTGGCTATACTAAAAGTGGTGAGGGTGCCGCGGGTCATCAGCAGCTGTTTACCGATCTCCACGATCTCGATCAGTTTGGTGGGATCATTGTCCAGGTCCACCATATTCCCTGCTTCCCTGGCGGCCTGGGTACCGTTGTTCATCGCCACGCCCACATCGGCCTGGGCCAGCGCCGGCGCATCATTGGTACCGTCGCCCATCATGGCTACAAGGCGGCCTGCGGCCTGTTCGTTCCGTATATAGTTCATTTTATCTTCGGGGCGGGCCTCGGCTATGTAATCGTCTACCCCGGCCTTGCCGGCAATGTACCGTGCGGTAAGCGGGTTATCTCCCGTGACCATCACGGTTTTCACGCCCATTTTCCGCAGGCGCTCAAAACGCTCCCGGATGCCGGGTTTGATCACGTCCTGCAGTTCAACAACGCCCAGTACAGCTTCGTTCCGGCATAGTACCAGCGGGGTACCTCCGTCGGCTGAGATCAGGTCCACGCGCTCCTGCACATCCTCCGGGAAAACATTCCCCGCATTCTCTACCAGGCGCCGGATGGCATCCGAAGCTCCTTTTCGTATACGCATGCCGCCGGTGTCCACACCGGAGCAGCGTGTTTCTGCCGTAAAGCGGATGTACTCCGGGGACTCCGGTTTCTGCAGCCGGGCTTCCGGACCGGCCAGTTCCAGTATCGATCTACCTTCGGGGGTCTCATCGGCGAGGGACGCCCATACCACAGCCTGTGTAAAATCGGCTTCCGAAGTGCCGGCCGCGGGGTAAAAACGGGTGGCGCGGCGGTTCCCTATGGTGATGGTACCGGTCTTATCGAGCAGCAGTACGTCGATATCTCCCGCCGTTTCTACGGCACGGCCCGATTTACTGATCACGTTGGCGCGCAGGGCACGGTCCATGCCCGCAATACCGATGGCCGAAAGCAATCCCCCGATGGTGGTCGGGATGAGGCATACGAACAGGGAAATAAGAGCGGCCACGGATACGGGCGCCCCTGCAAAGACGGCAAAGGGCTGCAGGGTGACCGTAACGATCACAAACACCAGTGTAAACCCGGCCAGCAGGATGCTGAGCGCGATCTCATTCGGGGTTTTACGACGGCTGGCCCCTTCCACCAGGGCGATCATTTTGTCCAGGAAACTTTCGCCGGGACGGGTGGTCACCAGCACTTTAATACGGTCCGACAACACGCGTGTTCCGCCGGTGACCGAACTTTTATCGCCGCCGGCCTCCCGGATCACCGGGGCGCTTTCCCCGGTAATGGCACTTTCGTCTACCGTAGCCAGTCCGCTTACGATCTCTCCGTCGGCAGGGATAATATCGCCGGCTTCACAGATAAACAGATCGCCCTGTGCAAGCTGGCTGGAGGAGACCGTTTCGGTAGCCTCCGTAGCCGGATCTGTCACGCGGCGGGCCGGTGTTTCTTCCCGGGTCCTGCGCAGACTGTCGGCCTGGGCTTTACCGCGGGCTTCAGCCAGAGCCTCGGCAAAATTGGCAAAAAGCAGGGTCAGCAGCAGTACCAGGAATACCAGCAGATTATAGCCCGATTCTGCCCGGGGAGCCGTTACGACGGAAGAGATACTTACAATGAGCATGACCACGGTGCAGAGTTCCACCACGAACATAACCGGGTTTTTGATCATATATAGGGGATTCATTTTCAGGAAGGACTGCCTGAGGGCCTGCACGGCCACAGGGCCTGAAAGCAAAGGTTGCCGCTTATTTCTCATAACTATACTATTATTTGGAAAATGTAAAATACTCGGCCAGCGGTCCCAGCGTCAGTGCAGGGAAAAAGGAAAGCGCGGCCACGATAAAGATCACGGCAAAGACCACCAGTCCGAACGTAGGCGTATCGATGCGCAGGGTACCCGGCCCTTCGGGTATACTTTTCCCGGCAGCCAGGATGCCTGCAATAGCCAGCGGACCGATGATAGGCAGGTAACGGGAAAGCAGCAGCACGATACCCGTACTGATGTTCCACCAGGGCGTATTATCGCCCAGACCTTCGAAACCGCTGCCGTTATTGGCGGCCGAAGAGGTATATTCATACAGCATTTCACTGAAACCGTGAAAGCCTGAATTATTGAGCCAGCCTACCTCCGGGTTACGGTGATATATATACGCAGAAAGCGCGGTGCCGCAAAGGATCAGCAGGGGATGCAACAACGCGGTGATCATGGCGATCTTCATTTCGCGGGCCTCGATCTTCTTTCCCAGGAATTCCGGGGTGCGGCCCACCATAAGCCCGCTGATGAACACTGCCAGGATAATGAATATGTAAAAATTAAGGAAGCCCACGCCCACCCCTCCGTAGAGGCTGTTGATCATCATGCCCAGCATCTGCATGGCCCCGCTCAACGGCATATGACTATCGTGCATACTGTTTACCGATCCGTTGCTGGTAACCGTGGTGCTAACGCCCCAGAATGCCGAAGCGGCCGCGCCCAGGCGGGTCTCCTTGCCTTCGCTGTTGCCCTGCTCCTGTGCAATACCCATAGCGTCCAGGGCCGGATTGCCCTGCATCTCCTGGTACACTGCCGGGACCAGCAGCATAAAAAAGCCCAGGGTCATAACCCCGAAAATGGTCCAGGCCAGTTTTTTACGTTTCAGGTAAAAGCCCAGGGCAAAGACCATGGCCACGGGAATAAGCAGGATGAGCATATTCTCGAGCATATTGCTGAAATACGTGGGATTTTCGAGCGGGTGGGCCGAATTTACTCCAAAGAAACCGCCTCCATTGGTCCCGGCCTGCTTAATGGCGATCATGGCCGCCGCAGGCCCGCGGGAAACCTGTACGGTATCTCCTTCCAGGCCGGTCATCTCCTGTTTCCCCTCAAAGGTCATGGGCGTTCCGCTGAATGCCAGCAGTACGGCGGCGATAAAAGATACCGGCAAAAGGACGCGTGTACAGGAACGCACAAAATACACGTAAAAATTCCCGAACGTAGTGGCCGTGCGCGCTCTCATGGCCCGGAAGACCATGGCAGCCGCAGCCATACCCGTACCCGCCGTTACAAACTGCAGGAACATGATGCATACGATCTGGGAAAAATAGCTGAGGCCCGTTTCGCCGGAATAGTGCTGCAGGTTGCAGTTCACCAGGAAAGAAACGGCCGTATTGAAAGCCAGGTGCGGCGACATATCGGGGTTTTGGTCGGGGTTCAGGGGCAGCCAGGACTGGTTCATAAGCACCAGCATGGCAAAAAAGAACCAGAGCAGGTTAATGAGCAGTAAGGCCTTTATATGTTCTTTCCAGCCCATTTCCTGCGTGGGATCGACGCCCGAAAGGCGGTACAAAAGCGTTTCGGCCCGTCCGAAGATGCGGTCCGAAAAATGAGGTTTGCCGTCGTAGACCGCTGCTATGTACCGGCCCAGGGGCCAGGCAAAAGCAAGTACGGCCAGGTATATCATTACGATACCAGGTATTTCTGTATACATAGCGATCAGAATTTCTCAGGTTTTACAAGTACATAACACATATATCCGAAAACGGCTATCGCTGCAATAAGAAGAGCTGTCATTTTAGTATATTTATTATTTTCAGATATTGCCGAACCAGTCGGTACATTTAAAAAACAGTGCAAACAGGAGCAGCACAGCCGATAGGAGCAGTATGGTCATCATTTCAGCCTCCTTTTTTACATTCCGCAGGCATACAGCTGACGGCGGTATTCATTCATAAGTCCGGGAGGCAGTTTTGCCAGGTAACGCTTTCTCAGTTCGGGATGCAGGTCCAGGAACATAGAAAGAGTATATACATAAACCGCTGAAACCGCCCCGGCAACCTGGGACGTTCCGTTCTGCAGCAGCCATTCGGCGGCCTGCATCATTTTTTCGGCTCTTGCGTTACGGCCGTTACGCATACAATCGATGGTAAGATCGGCGAGACGGCTCATTTTTACGGGTACAGAGCGCAATGACTTTTTCATATACGTTTATCTTTTACTCCTATGCTATGCCAAAAGCTGTGCCGCAGCAAAAGAATAAAACGCAAATCACTAACTAACAGAAGAATAATTCAACAAGGAAAGAAAAATACCTCCGCGACACCCGTTCAAAATGAAAGGGTATTTCTCAAAATGAAAGACTCAGATGCCGTATTCGTCGATCTTACGGTACAGGGTGCTGATGCCGATCTGGAGCAGGCGGGCGGCCTCGGCCTTGTTTCCCCCGGTATAGTTCAGTACCTTCTGTATATGCAGTTTTTCGGCGGCCGCCAGAGAAAAGGCCGAAAGTTCGCCTGCGGGGGAGGACGCCGGTGTATAAAAATCGAAAGGCAGGGTCTCCGGCGACAGTTCGGGACCGTTCTCGAGGATCACGCTGCGTTCAATTACGTTCTTCAGTTCGCGGATATTGCCGGGCCAGGCGTGTTGCTGCAGGGCCAGCAGGTAATCTGCCGAAGGTTTGCGCAGCGGGGCATTTACCTTATGTGCGTAGAAGGCCGCAAAATGCTCTGCCAGCATGGGGATGTCGCTCTTACGTTCCCGCAGGGGCGGTATCACGATATGGATCACCGACAGGCGGTAATACAGGTCTTCCCGGAAGCGGCCCGCTTCCACTTCTTTGCGCAGGTCGCGGTGTGTGGCGGCGATAATACGTACGTCTACGCGGGTACTGCGCGAATCTCCCACTTTTATAAAATCACCGCTTTCGAGCACGCGCAGCAGTTTTGCCTGCAGGTCGGGCGACATCTCGCCGATCTCGTCCAGGAACAACGTGCCCTTATGCGCCTCTTCAAAAAGACCGCGGGTGTCTTTTATGGCTCCTGTAAACGCTCCGGCCTTGTACCCGAACATCTGGCTCTCGAGCAGATCGCGGGAGAAGGCGCTGCAGTTAACGGCCACAAAGGCCTGCAGACGGCGCGGCCCTGCATTGTGTACCGACTGTGCAAATACTTCCTTGCCCGTTCCGGTCTCACCGTTGAGCAGCACGGCCACATCGGATGCTGCCGTACGCCGGGCCATATCCAGGGCCTTCCGGAAAGCCGGGGCCGTACCCAGTATACTTTCAAAGGAATATTTTTCGCCCAGGCGCTTTTCCAGCTGCCGTACCTTACGGCTGAGGGCTGCTTTTTCGAGCGCTTTATAGATGAGCGGAATGATCTTGTTGTTGTCGTCGCCCTTGGTAATATAGTCGAAAGCGCCGTTCCTGATGGCCTGTACGCCATCCGGTATGGTGCCGTAGGCCGTGAGCAGGATCACTTCGGGCGGGGCGGCACTGCGGCGGACCTCACTGAGCCAGTCCAGGCCGTTCCCATCGGGCAGTTTTACATCACAGAGCACCAGGTCAAAATCGCGGGACCCGGCCAGGCGCAGGCCTTCCCTGTAGCCCGAGGCCTCCGTGACCTCAAAACCTTCCAGGCGCAGTATCCTGGCCAGCAGGTTACGCAGTTTTACTTCGTCGTCTATGATCAGTATGTTTGCCAATGCCGTAAGATCGGGCTCAAATATAGAAAAGGGCGTGCTTCGTTCTATTTTTTGTGTTTCCAGTGCCGGCTTTTTCCTTCGCGGAGCCATTCCATGGCCTGGGCCATACGTTTTACGCGGGTGGCTTCCTGTTTGGCCCCGGTGATCCATTCCAGGTACTCGCGGCGGTGCGAGGGGCTCATGCCCATAAAATTATCGCGGGTCTCCGGTTCGGCGTTCAGCAGGGCGGCAAAATAGTCCGGTATTTCGATCTCTTCGCGCGGGGCCGCTTTTTTGGGCAGGGTAACGCCCTGGTCCACCAGGAAGGCCGCCTGCTGAATATAGGACTCCAGCACGCTGTAGGGCGGAATGTCCTTTTCGGAGCTCATGCGCCCCAGGTCGCCCATGGAGCGGCTGGCATTCATGCTGATGAGCCCGTGCGGGTCTTCCATGACCGGCGCCAGCCAGAAGCCAAAGGCACAATGCGTCTTGAATGCGGCCATATTGCAGAGGATCTTCTTTTTGTATACGAATACCGGCATGCCCCATTTTATTTCTTCTGTTATTTCGGGGCAGGCCGCGTGTACATGATCGCGCAGGGTGGATAATATGGGCCGGGCAAATGCCGCTGCCTTTTCAATATAGCGGTCCGTTTCAGGATTTTTTTTCATGTTTCGAATGTAAGCTGTTCAGTATTTCATTCATGGTATCCATCTGCATTTTCTGTATCTCCAGCAGTTCCTGCTGCTGATGGATGAGCAGGTGGTCCATTTTTTCGTGCAGGAAATGGATCTCGAGTTCGGCTTTCAGGTTCACCATGTAATCCTGCTGGGCTTTTTCACGGTCTTTGGCTTCCTGGCGGTTCTGGCTCATCATAATAATGGGCGCCTGCACGGCGGCTATGCACGAAAGAAAGAGGTTGAGCAAAATAAAGGGATAGGGATCGAAGCCCTTGTTGGCGAGGAACACCCCGTTCAGCGCGATCCAGAGTACGAGGAACCCGAGAAAGGACAGGATAAAGGTCCAGCTGCCGCCGAACGAAGCCACTTTATCGGCTATGCGCTGCCCCGTATCGGGTTCGGTGGTCACTTCCTGGCTCAGGGAGCCGCCTTTTACCGAGCGTTCGTTCAGTACGTCCACCGTGCGGTAGTCTATTTCGCTCAGCCAGTCCACCTCTTTACGCAGCACGCGGGTAATGTATTCCTGGCGGTACTCATTGAGCTCGCTCAGGGCAATAAAGTCCTCATCGGCCAGATCGTTATGATCGTCCAGTATAATGCCTTTTACCGGCTGACGTATACGGCCCACCTTTACACGTTCTGCCGCCGGGAACTTTTTCCCCGAAAGTTTGCTTATAAAATTTTCCATTTCCCCTGTTTTTCTCCCTTCAAATATATGAAAACAAAAAAGGTAATACCCCTGAGAATATTACCTTTTCGTCTTAAACCTATGCATGCGCAGACTTGGTTTCCGCGCAGCAAAACCACCTTTTTAGTGTGCCACCGCCTTCAGTCCGATCACCGAAGCGATCAGCGTGGCAATAAAGAAAAGCCGTTTCGGATCGGCCGGCTCCTTAAATACGAGCATACCCAGCAGGGCCGTACCAACGGCTCCTATACCTGTCCACACCGCATAGGCGGTTCCCATGGGCAGGTCCCTGGT
>JACVCJ010000047.1 GCA_016742095.1 Bacteroidia bacterium | reverse complement strand
GTTCCATGAAATAGAAGAGCCAGGGCACGAACATGGCGGCCATCACATTGTTGTGAAAATCGAACGACAAGGCGTACACAATGCCCCAGATGCTGAAGAAATGGAACATGACAAGGGAGCTTTGCAGCACGTTCTTTAACTTTAATTCGGCCAGGCGGAACATACCCCAGCCACCGGCCAGTATGCCCAGCCACTGGATAATGAGCAGTGTCCAGGAACCGAAAATATACTGGAAAGGTGCATAGAGCAGGGTGATGGGCGAGAAATGATCGGAGAAATAATGTACGTTCTTTCCGTGTACGTTCAGCAGGAAATAATTGGGACGTCCGTGGGCAAAGTCGTACAGGGCATGGTTGAACATACCCAGGTCCAGGGCGTAGGTACGCAACAGGTAATGGTTCGGGAAACTGAGCAGTGCGAAAATGAGGGCGAACAGCAGAACTATAGAAACCGGGAGTTTGTATGGGTGTATTTTTAGTGAAACTACACGTAAGTGTTCGGTAAATTGCCGGCGAAGCCTCTGATATATATACGTTTTTGACATGGATCGTATATTCAGGGTTTCAGGTTGCGGTGCAGGGTCTCGATCAGGATCTCCTGCGTCTTAAGCAGTTCCTGCTGGGTAAGGATCAGGGTTTCGAGCAGTTTTTTCTCGCGATCGGCCATCAGTTGTACTTCCGGCGGCGTTTTTTCGCGGCTGCGGCCATTTTGTTTCAGTTGTTTACGCATTACGTCGCGGCCGTTGAAATGCAGCAGGTCGGCGGGTGTCACTTCCAGTATGGCGGCTATTTTCAGGAAGCGTTCCATACTGAGGGTGTGCACATTGTTCTCGATATTGCTGTAGCTTTTCTGGGATATACCGAGTTCCTGCGCCATAAACTGCTGGGTGTAGTTTTTCAGCACTCTTATTTTGCGGATGTTATCGGCGATCTGATACTTCATGCGTATAAAATGTCCCTAAATGTACTAAATAAGTAGTTTTAGTTTGAATTTTTTAGTTTATTATCGAGTAATTTTATGCAAACTTTAAATAACACTTGATATGAAACTTCAGAAAAACATGGCCGCATGGCCGCCCGGAAGGGTTCCGCGCCCCCTGAAGACGCGTTTTTATCCGTTACAGTACTTATTAACAGCCGCCTGCGTATGAAATGGCCTTCGTATACCACCGTTATTCATACCTGCCTGCTCGCGGTGTGTATCCCCTGCCTGCAGGCACAGCAACCCTCCGCAGACCCGCACTGGCAGCTGGACTATACCGAAGATTTTAACACACTGAACACCGCTAAATGGCTTCTCAGGCACAATTACGATGCCTACGGCTATCCTTCCATGAACCCGCTTGTGCACGTGAATACTCCGGCGAATGTACGCGTACAGAACGGGAACCTGATCGTACAGATGAACAAAGCGGCCTACACATGTCCGCCCGAGGCCCTGGGCCTTTATGGTTGCTATAAACAGGCGCAGACCGGCGAAACCTATACCTATACCTCAGGCTATGTGGAAAGTGTATACCAGAATTTTACCTATGGGTACATGGAAGCACGCATGCGTGTACCGGAGACCTATGGCATCAATTCGGCCTTCTGGACCCTGCTGCGCGACGGGGATAATCCCTACAGCGAGATCGATATTTTTGAAATGCTGCCGGGGATCAATAAGTACGGAGTTCCCTACCACGACCGCTATATAATGACCAGCAATGTACATTACCGCGTAAACGGTCAGCCTGCCGAGAAACCGGGCATCAACACCGTAGGCGATTATACCCAGTACCATATTTACAGCATGGAATGGTCGCCCGAACAGATCGTATGGTACGTGGACTACAAGGAAGTACGGCGTATTAATAACCCGGGCGTGTGGAAACCCCAGCGGGTAATTTTCAGTATGGGCTTTTATGATAAAGACAACAGTCTGCCGCCCGATAACCTGCTGCCTTCGGCCATGTACATTGACTGGTTCCGTTATTACAGGCTCAGGACCGACTGTTCGGTACCGCTCCAGGTATGCTCGTTCAATCCTGCGGGTTATGATAATAAAGTGAAAAAAAGTATATTCATCGGTGGAAACGGATGTGTAAACAGTCTGCCGGCGGGGTCGAATATCGTGCTGCGTGCCGCAGAAGGCATTGAGATCAGCGGGGACTTTACCGTGCCGGCCAGTGCCGAATGTTTTATGGATGTAAGTGCCTGTCAGTAATGAAAAGAAGAAGATTGAACATAAGCGCCCTGCTTGTTACCCTGCTGTGTGCAGCCTGTACCGGGAGCCGCCCCATGGAAGGCGATTACCGCATCCGCTTTAACGGTAACGCCGGGGCCTACCTGCAGGAATTCGACCTGCAGGTGACCGATACGCGTAAAGACAGCGTGGAAATGTACCAGGAAGCCCAGCGCTCCGTGCTGCAGAAGAACGGGAAAGAACTCAGCGGCGCCCTGCGCATCAATGACGTAAGCCTGGGACAGGTACAGCAACAGACGCCCTTCCTGTTGCAGGGTACGCTGAAAGGCAATGAGGCGGAAGGCGGTTTCGAGACCGTTATCATTACCTATACAAATCCCACGGTGTATTACGACACCATCCAGGGCAGCTTTACGCTCTTTCCCCGTAACTAAGTGAACGCCGGGTAAAGGCCCTGCCACAGGCCATATTACCGTGTAATTGCAGACGCCACTGTACGTCTGCCCGGTACTCTATTGTTTGGTCCCGGTGTTGCCCCTGGCGATGCCATGCATATACGCAGATTTTGTCTGCCTGGCGGAGCTATGCCCGCAAATCACCTGATCTGTATACTAAATAACAATCTAAATACATGTAATCGTCATGAAAAAAATCATCACACTCTTATTGTCTTTCTGCCTTGTGCAGAGCTTTTTTGCCCAGCTTAAGATCGTTCCGGGCGGCAATGTGGGCATCGGTACTACCAATCCCATTGCACGCCTGCACGTGAACGGGCGTATCTTTCTCACCGGTAACGGCAACACCTTTCGCATACTGCCTGATAATCCCGGCACGGAAATGGGCAGCAGTACCGACCGGATCGATTTCTGGTACTCTGCTACCGGGCATAATAAGCTGTATGCCCAGAAGTACTACACACAGTCAGACAGCGGTACCAAAGAAAATATAGAACCCATTAGCAATGCCGCAGCCATACTGCAGGCGCTGAACGGGTATTCCTACGATATCCGCAGCGGGGAGGAACTTTCTGCCGAATTTGGTCTTATGGCCCAGGAAGTGGAACTGGTGGCCCCGGCCCTGGTGGATACGTCCAAAGGCATAAAACTGCTGAACTACAACGGTATTATCCCCCTGCTGGTAGAAGCTTACAAAGAACAGCAACAGGCCCTCGAAACCCTCACGGAACAGTACCAGCTTTTAGCACAGCAACAGGCAGAATGCTGCGGCTCCGGCGAAGCACGCAGTATGGAACTGCCTTCTGCAGAAAACCCGGCGGATGCCGCCCTGCTCCGGGACAATATCCCCAATCCTTTTACGGAGAACACACAGATCGGGTACCGCATACCGCAGCGTGCCGCTTCGGCCATGGTAAATATCTACGATCTGCAGGGAAAGGAGATCCGTTCGTACAACATTACAGGTAAAGGCGAAGGCAGTATTACCATCGCGGGCAGTGAACTGCAGGCCGGCATTTACCTGTATGCACTTATTGTGGACAAACGCGTGATAGATACCCGCAAAATGGTCCGCACCAGCCGTTAAGCCCGCAGCGCTAATTTATCCACAAGTTCGGTCAGGGGCTTGGCAATTATTTTGCCGGTCCCTGTACCGTTCTTTTTACATATATCGCGCAGTATATCTGCAAAATAATGGGCCACCGAGCCACAGAAGGCCGCTTCGCAGTTGTATTCGGCACAGAAGGGCGTAACCTGCCAGCGCACAAAGGTTTCCAGCTCTTCGTACACTTCCTGCCGTACTTCAGGTACATGAATGTATTTCGAGGCAAAAGGCGCAAAGGTAGCCAGGAAGCGGTTGGGCGCCGTGTCTTCGCGCATGGTCTGCAGGTATTTCTCCACCGTAAACCCGGGATACTGTTCGTAAAACGCATCGATCACCGTACGCGGCCAGAGCTGGTAGAACACATTGCGCAGTACCCGCTTGCCGATGGCACAGCCGCCGCCTTCATCGCCGATGGTCCAGCCGAGGGAGGCCCGCAGGGGCCGGGGACTTTGTCCGTCGAAATACAAAGAGGCCGAACCGGTGCCCAGGATGCAGGCTACGATCGGTTTTTCGTGGTACAGGGCCAGGGCCGCACCCATAATATCGTTCTGCACCTGTATACTTGCCTGCGGAAAGATCTCCTGCAGGCTGCGCGTTACCGATGCATTGCCGTGCGCGGTGCCGCAACCCGCCCCGAAAAAATAGATGCTTCCGGGCACGTCCGTCAGCCACTGGTTCACTTCGGCCGCTTCATACAACAGTTTTTTTATTTCGGCTTCGGGCAGCACATTGGGGTTGAACCCCCGGGAGGCCGACCAGGAGGTTTGTCCGGAGCCCTGTGTCCGGGCCCATTCGCATTTGGTGGCGCCGCAATCGGCGATCAGTACGGAATGATTCGTCATTTACGCAAAATTAAACAATCGTTTGGTTTCCGGGTACTATGCAGTTTTTCTGTTACTTCTGCGGGTAAAACCTACTTCCCGGGTCGACAATTTTTAAAGCGGCTGCCGTTAACGCCGGGCGGCGGGCAGTCCCGGCGGGCGCGTTCCGCCTGCATGCAGCCTCTG
The DNA here is from genome assembly GCA_016742095.1 of Bacteroidia bacterium. Classification (GTDB taxonomy): domain Bacteria; phylum Bacteroidota; class Bacteroidia; order CAIKAF01; family CAIKAF01; genus JACVCJ01. The sequence continues at coordinate 15,825 of JACVCJ010000047.1, read as the reverse complement.
TGCGCGCTCTGTGGCCCGGGATGCAAAGGATTAAAAAACTTTGTTAATTTCGCCTTAACAATCGGCACAAAGTGGCTGTATGTGATTACATTTGGTTAACACAACAAAAAGTTAAAAGCGCAAAATGAAAAAAGCACTCACTCTTGCATTCTTTCTCATGGCCGGTTTCGGCTTTGCCCAACTGCCTTCCATCAAGGTGAAGGATATCCACGGGAACGAAGTGGACGTGGCCACCCTGCAGAACGACGGTAAACCCATGATCATTAATTTCTGGGCTACCTGGTGCAAACCCTGCGTGCTGGAGCTGAGTACCATTGCCGACGAATACGAGGAATGGGTAGCGGCAACCGGTGTAAAACTCTATGCCGTTTCTATCGACGACTCGCGTAATACCGCCAAAGTGGCCCCTTTTGTAAAGAGCCGCGCCTGGCTTTATGAAATACTGCTCGATACCAACGAGGACCTGAAACGCGCCCTGGGCGTGCAGAATCCGCCGCATACCTTTGTGGTGGACGGTAAGGGCAGCGTGGTATGGCAGCACATGGGCTACCAGCTGGGCGATGAAAAAGTGCTTTTTGACGTGGTGAAGAAAGTAGCCAGAGGCGAAAAAGTAGATGAATAACAGCGTATCCTTTTTCGAACATTAAGACTTATCTGCAAAAGGCATCTATGAAGAAACATATACTTACCGGCCTGTCCGTGCTGGGTCTTAGCGCCGTCACGTACAGTCAGACCCCCAAGGAAAACAACTGGGGAACGCTTACCGGCCTGGCAGGTGCCGATGTACAGTTCTACACCCGCGACAGCATTATCGGTGCGCCGGTAGTGCCCGAAAAAATGCGGATGAACGCCTTTCTCTTCCTCAACTACCGTAAAGGCGGCTTTTATGCGGGCGCCCGCATGGAGTTTTACCAGCCCAAACCCCTGCTCGGTATCGACGAGCGTTTCCAGGGCCAGGGTATTCCCTATTATTTTGCCGGTTACCAGTACAAAGGGCTCGATATTACAGCGGGCGGCTTTTACGAACAGTTCGGTAACGGCCTCACCCTGCGCTCTTACGAGGCCCGGCAGCTGGGTTTCGATAACTTTCTGCAGGGCTTTCGCGTTAAATACAATGTAAAAGGGATCTATATCAAAGGGGTATTCGGACGTATGCGTGATTTCTGGACCTGGAGCCGCGGGACCGTGCGCGGTATCGACGCCGAGATCAACTTTAACGAAACGGTGCCCAAACTGAAGAACAGCAAATTCCGCCTGCGCGTGGGAGGTAGCTTTGTAAGCGTAAACCGCCCCGACGGCGAAAAAGTGATCGGCCAGGAAGTGCTTGCCCTGCCCCTGAACGTAGGTAATGCCGCCGGCCGCCTCAACCTGGGTTACGGCAACTTCTCGCTGAGCGGTGAATTTGCCTATAAGTTCAACGATCCCTCCACACCCAACCATTATATTTACAAACCCGGTGCCTCGGCCCTGCTTACGGCTACCTATGCCGCTACCAACTGGGGTATTTCCGTGGGCGCCAAACGCATCGATAACTTCGATTACCGTACCGATCGCGAGGCTGTGGGTAACCGCCTGCTGGTGAACTGGGTACCCATGCTCAACAAACAGCACACCTATGCGCTGGCCGCTTCCATTTATCCCTACGCCGTGCAGTACGTGGGCGAACAGGGACTGCAGGCCGACCTGAACTTTACCATTCCGCGGGGCAGTAAACTGGGCGGTAAATACGGTATGGACATCAATATCAACGCCTCTATCGTATACGGGCTCGATACCACCAACCGTCCTTCGCGCGCTACCGTTTTCGGTTCGGATACCGTGCTCACGCCCGACCGTTACGGCTACAGTGCCGGCGCCGGACTGGGCAAGGAATACTACCAGGATTTCAATATCGAGATCACCAAAAAATTCAACAAAAAATGGAAGCTCACTGTAATGTATATGCAGCTCTGGGCCAACCTGAACGTACTTACCGTAAGTACCCTGGGTAAAGACCCTTTTGTACACGCACACATCGGGGTGGCCGATCTTACCTGGCGTATCAACAACAGTCATTCGCTGCGTATCGAGGCCGAAGGTATGTATACCAAACAGGACCAGGGCAGCTGGCTGATGGGGCTGGTGGAGTGGACCTTTGCCCCGCACTGGTCGGTATCGCTCATGAACCAGTACAATATCGGGCACCCGGTGCCTGAAAAAAGGCTCAATTATCCCCTGGGTTCTGTAGTGTACAATATGGGCAGTCACCGTTTCCAGTTGAGCTACGGACGACAGCGTGCCGGGGTGCTCTGCATAGGCGGGGTATGCCGTGCGGTACCTGCTGCCAATGGTTTAACACTCGGATATATAGGTAGTTTCTGATAAATTTTGTACTTTTCCGTATTCAAAAAAGATGAATGTAATGAACTTAAAAACGGGTAAGGGCCTGCTGCCGGCGCTTCTGCTGCTGTTAACGGCTGCTTTGTCCTCCTGCGACAAAGTACCGGCCCCGTATTCTACCGTCGCTTCCAATATTGATACCACCCTGTACCCGCCGCCTTCGTTCAGCATCGATCCCAATGCGCCGCGCAAGGTGCTTATCGAGGATTATACGGGCCATACCTGCGGCAACTGCCCCGATGCGGCCGTGGTGCTCAAGGGTATACTGGCTTCCAATCCCAATGTGGTGGCGCTGGCCGTGCATGCGGGCAGTACCTTTGCCCCGCCGCAGCCGCCCAAATACCCGGACGACTGGCGTACCGAAGTGGGCACGGCTTTCGATAACCGCTTCGGCGTATCTTCGGCCGGGCAGCCCAACGGACTCATCAACCGCCGTTCGGTGAGCGGCAGTCCCATCGTATTTCATACCTCCTGGGCCAACCTGGTGAACCAGTACCTTTCCGAAGATCCCATTGCCGATGTGGAACTGGCCGTAAAAACCTATTTCGATCCGTCTACCCGCCGCCTGGTCACCTATGTACACAGCGGTTTCGTGGAAACGATTTCCGACGAGGTGAACTTGGGCGTGTACCTGGTGGAGGACAGCATCGTGGGCGCACAGAAATGGTACAACCAGGGCCTGGTGGACGATTACATGCACGATTATGTACATATGGACATGCTGCGCCGGAACATCAGTCCCATATGGGGCGTGAGCCTGGGCGCCAACAATGCCGCCGGCAAGATACAGCGCCGGGAATGGCAGATCGTGGTTCCGGCAGAGTTCCATGCCGAACACCTCAAAGTACTGGCTTTCGTATATAAGGTAAGCAACAACGAGGTGATACAGGCCACAGACGTACATATAATTGAATAACAGAAAGTCCGGGTAGCGGTAAAAAGGTAATTTTTAGCAGATTATTTTTTTATTAGCGAAAATCGCCGTACATTTGCAAAACTTTTGAAAGAAGGGGACCGGGATCGTCCCCTTTTTCATTGAACATAGATCATGGTTACACAAGAAAAAATAGAGGAAATTGTAAACAGTCACCTGGAGGGCACAGAGCATTTTCTTACGGAGATCGATCTGACGCCTGGCGGGCAGCTGGCTGTTTATGTAGATAGTTTCCAGTATTTTACACTGGATGACTGTGCCGCGCTCATGCGGGTGATCCGCAAGGAATTCGGCGAGCAGCTCGATAATTTTGATATGGTTGTTTCATCTGCCGGTATGGACCGCCCGTTCAAAAGCATGAAACAATATCATAAAAACTTGAACAAAGAGGTAAAAGTGGTTACCTTTGACGGCAAAAGCATCAGCGGTGTACTGTCGAAAGTCGGCGAAGACTCCGTTGTTGTGGAAGAAGCCCCCAAACCACCCAAAAAAGGAATGAAAGTTTCCAAAAACGCGGAACCCGTACAGCACGAGATCGCGTTCAACACGATAAAAGAAACCAAACGTATCATCAATTTTAAATAATTTCCTGTCATGGATCAAGTAAACCTGATAGAATCGTTTGCAGAGTTTAAGGACCTGAAAAACATTGACCGAGTGACCATGATGAGCATCCTGGAGGATGTGATTCGCAATATGATCACCAAGAAATACGGTCGTTCTGACAATTACGATATCATCATCAACGTAGATAAAGGTCACCTGGAACTGTTCCGCAACCGCGAGATCGTGGACGACGAATGGGCCGAGGACAGCTTCGACTACGATGAGAACTTCCACATCAGCCTTACCGAGGCACACAAGATCGATGCGGACTTCGAGATCGGCGACGAGGTATCGGAGCCCGTTCAGCTGGAGTCCTTCGGTCGCCGCGCCGTACTGGCCCTGGGTCAGAACCTGCGCATGCGTGTGAACGACCTGGAAAAAGATGCCCTGTACCGCAAATACAAAGAGCGTGTAGGCGAGATCGTTTCCGGCGAGGTGTACCAGATCTGGAAAAAAGAACTGCTGATCATGGACGACGAGGGCAACGAACTGCTGCTGCCCAAAAGCGAAATGATCCCGAACGATTTCTATAAGAAAGGCGATACCCTGCGCGCCATCGTGCACGGTGTGGAGTTGAAGAACAACCTGCCGGTGATCGTACTTTCGCGTACGGCCGAGAAATTCCTGGAAAGACTGTTCGAACAGGAAGTTCCCGAAGTTTTCGACGGTATCATCGCTATCCGCAAAATTGCCCGTATCCCCGGTGAGCGTGCCAAAGTAGCCGTAGAAAGCTATGACGACCGCATCGACCCCGTAGGTGCCTGCGTAGGTATGAAAGGTTCACGTATCCACGGCATCGTTCGTGAGCTGCGTAACGAAAATATCGACGTGATCAACTACACCTCCAACTCTTCGCTGTTCATTCAGCGTGCCCTGAACCCCGCCAAAATTTCCAGCATCCGTCTGCATGAGGATACCCATAAGGCCGACGTATTCCTGAAAGCCGACCAGGTTTCCCTGGCCATCGGTAAAGGCGGACAAAACATTAAACTGGCATCGAAACTGACCGGTTACGAGATCGACGTATTCCGCGAGACCGACGGTATAGATGCCGAAGACGTTGCCCTGGACGAATTCCGCGACGAGATCGAAGACTGGATCATCGACGAGCTGAAAGCCATCGGCTGCGACACGGCCAAATCGGTACTGGAACTGGGTGCTGCCGACCTGGTAAAACGTACCGACCTGGAAGAAGAAACCATACAGGAAGTGCTTGCTGTATTACGTTCTGAATTTGAAGAATAATGCAGTGGTGCACAACCGCAAACATACCTTGCAGAAAAATTGCCTGCTGATTATGTAAGCCTGTCTCACATAACATATGGCAATTAAAAAGGTGTCCTGCAGTAGCATGGCACCCCGGAAAGGGTTTTCTGCATAGGCGTACTGTGTATAAAACCCTTTCCATGTTATGTAAAAAGAAACAGGAACAAAAAGAATATGAGTGAAGTAAAGAAGGTACGACTCAGTAAAGCTGCCAAAGAGTTCAACGTAGGGATGTCTACCATAGTGGATTTCCTGCAGGCCAAAGGTCTGCCGGTTGAATTCAACCCCAACTATGCACTCGACGACAAGGCCTATGACCTGCTGTCGAAGGAGTATGCGGGGGATAAGAACACCCGCGAGAAAGCGGAGAAGCTTACCATTGTACGTACTACAGCCAAAGAAAAAGAAAGCGCCCCTGCCGAAGCGGCCGCGGCAAAAGAAAAACCGGCTGCGCCTGAAAAAACGGCCGAAACAGCCCCTGTAACCGAATCTCCTGCAGAAAAACCCAAGGCTGAAAAAGCCGAAGAACCGGCTAAACCCAAAGCAGAAGAAGCCCCGGTAAACGTTCCTGTTGAAAAACCGGCTGAACCTGCTGCGGAGGAAGAAACGCCTGCTGCCGAAGAGAAAAAATCCAAAACGGAAGGTCTGGCAGGTCCTAAGATATTAGGAAAAATAGACCTGGAGCCCAAAGCCAAAAAGCCGAAGAAAACGGCCGAAAAAACGCCCGCAAAAGCGGAAGAAGCGCCGGAACCCAAAGCTGTAAAGGAAACCGCTCCGAAAAAAGAAAAAGAAAAAGAGAAGGAAAAGGAAAAAGAAGCGCCTGCCGAACAGCCTGAAGCGAAGACCGAAGCGCCGCAGACGCCCGAAACACCTGCCGCAACGGAAACTCCCGCTGCCGAAGAGCCCGCCTCCAAAGAGCCGGAACTGATCCGCGGTAAGGTAGAAGCCCTTTCCGGACCCAAGATCCTGGGTAAGATACAGCTGAATCCCAGCCTGGAGAAAAAGGCCGATTACAGCGAATTCAAGAAAAAAGGCAAAGCCGGCGCCGGAAGCAGCGATCCCAACGGCCCCAAAAAGAAACGTAAACGTATCGAAGCCGATAAGGTCGATATTAAAAAAGAGAAGGTTTACGACGATAAACAGCAGACCGGCAGCAGCGGCGGCAATACGGGCGGCGGTAACAACCAGCGCCTGAAAAAACGCCCCGTAAAAGCCGAAAAAGCTGAACTGTCGGAAGAAGATATCCAGCGCCAGATCAAAGAAACGCTGCAACGCCTGGACGACCGTAAGAAGAACCTGAGCACCAAGCTCCGCAAGGACAAACGTGTGGAAGGCCGCTTACGCCGCGAGGAAGAAGAGCGCGAGATCGAAAAACAAAGCAAGATCCTGAAGGTGACCGAATTCGTTTCGGCCAACGAAATGGCCAAAATGATGGACGTACCCGTTACCTCCATTATCTCGGCCTGTATGAGCCTGGGTATGTTCGTGTCCATCAACCAGCGCCTCGATGCCGAAGCCATTACCATCATTGCCGAGGAATTCGGGTATAAGGTTGAATTCGTTTCTGCCGACGCCCAGGAAGTGCTCGAAGAAGAGGCCGACGATCCGGAAGACCTGCAGCACCGTCCGCCGGTGGTGACCGTAATGGGTCACGTTGACCACGGTAAGACCTCATTGCTCGACCGTATCCGCGATGCCAATGTAATTGCGGGCGAGGCCGGGGGTATCACCCAGCACATCGGTGCCTACAGCGTACAGCAGGACGACGGTAAATACATCACCTTCATCGATACGCCGGGTCACGAAGCCTTTACGGCCATGCGTGCCCGCGGTGCCAAGGTGACCGACGTGGCCATTATCGTAATTGCCGCGGACGACAGCGTGATGCCGCAGACCATCGAGGCCATTAACCACGCACAGGCCGCCGGCGTACCCATGGTGTTTGCCTTCAACAAGATCGATAAAGCGGGAGCCAATCCCGATAAAATACGCGAAGCCCTGGCCAATATGAACCTGCTCGTGGAAGAGTGGGGCGGTAAATACCAGAGCCAGGAGATCTCCGCCAAACAGGGTAAGGGCATCAAGGAACTGCTCGACAAAGTACTGCTCGAGGCCGAAATGCTGGACCTGAAAGCCAATCCGAACAAACGCGGACTGGGTACCGTGATCGAAGCCTCGCTCGACAAGGGCCGTGGTTTCGTATGTACCATCCTGGTACAGAACGGTTCCATCAAGGTGGGCGACGTGATCCTGGCCGGTCCGTTCAGCGGCCGTATCAAAGCCATGTTCAACGAACGCGGCGCCAAGATCGACACCGCCGGTCCTTCAACCCCCGTGCGTATCCTGGGTCTTTCCGGGGCTCCGCAGGCGGGCGACCTGTTCAACATTATGGAAGACGAACGCGAGGCCCGCGATATTGCCAACAAACGCCAGCAGCTGCTGCGCGAACAGGGCATGCGTACCCGCAAACACATTACACTCGACGAGATCGGACGCCGTATCGCCATCGGGGACTTCAAGCAGCTCAACATCATCATCAAAGGGGATACCGACGGTTCGGTACAGGCCCTTACAGACAGCCTGCTGAAACTCTCTACCGAGAACATCGTGGTGAACGTGATCCACCAGGCGGTGGGAGCTATCTCCGAAAGCGACGTAATGCTGGCTTCCGCCTCCGACGCCATCATCATCGGCTTTAACGTTCGTCCGGCCGCCAATGCCAAGAAACTGGCCGAGAAAGAAGAGATCGATATCCGCCATTACTCCATCATCTACAAAGCCATCGAAGAAGTTAAGGACGCGATGGAAGGCCTGCTGGAGCCGACACTGGTAGAGAAGGTAACTTCCAATATCGAAGTGCGTGCGGTATTCAAAATATCGAAAGTGGGAACCATTGCCGGTTGTTACGTACTCGACGGCAAAGTGGAGCGCAAGAACAAAGTACGCGTTATCCGCGACGGTATTGTGGTGCACACGGGCGAACTCGACAGTCTCAAACGCTTCAAGGACGATGTGAAGGAAGTGAGCGCCGGCTACGAATGCGGTCTGAGCCTCAAGAACTTCAACGATATCCAGGAAGGCGATATCATTGAAACCTACGAAGAAGTAGAAGTAAAACGCAAACTGTAATTCCTGCGGGCCGCCTCACACGCGGTACTGCCGAAACATAAGCTTACAGACGAAGCCGTCCCCGGAGTAATTCAGGGACGGTTTTCTTTTTTTACTTGACACGCGTACAAAAAAGATGCATATTTGCCTGAAGAACTGTGAGACATCCCTGTTTCCCGCATTTAGTAAGCCCGGCTTAGATCACCAGGCATGACCGTACTAAATCGTGAATCAATATACAATGAAGCTAAGCTACCACTTAACCCTCTCACTCTTCTTATTTTTCTCTCTTGCATTCGGTACGGAAGCCCTCCGGGCACAACAGAATCTGCTGGTGATCAACTCATCGGTCGGAACGAATCTTACTGTGTGCCTGAACCAGATACCCTTTCAGCTGCAGGTTGAAAACCCTTCGCCGTTCAATATACTGAACGACACGGTGACCATGACCCTGCCGACGGGCGTCTATTACCAGCCGGGCAGCATTGCCGGCGGTATCGAGGTGGATATCAGTGACCTGCAGAACCCGGTATTCCGGATACCGGACATGAATTCGCTGAGTTCGCACAACTTTTCAGTGACCCTGGAGGCCGGCTGCGGGATACGGGATTTCCTGAGCAGCGGCGGACAGCTGGTAAATACCGTGCTGTTCGAATTCGACGCCTCCAACGGCATCGGGGTGGCTACGCCCGGCAGCCAGACCCTGAACAGCGCCGTATATTCGGTGTCGATACCCAGCCTGGCGCTGACCACCGTTACGAACCAGAGCTACAACGCCAGTGTAGGCGATGTGTTCACCCGCTGCATCACCATTGTGAACGGAGGTAACGGTGCGCTGGACGAATTTTACTTTAAAGACGAACACGGCGTCGGTATCAGCATCAATGCGGTATCGGCAGGTACGCTTACGCCGGTGCCCAACGGACTGCTGATCCATTTTACCGCGGCCGATTTTATGACCGTAGGCGACGGGGACGGACTTTTTGAACCCGGGGAGAACATCACCTTTTGCGAAACCGTACAGGTGGTGGCCTGCGCCGACGTATCGTCCGATTTTTACTATTACTGGGGCTGCGGTCAGGACACCTGCGAAATACAGACCGATGGCGCCAATGTGAATTTCCCCGGCGAAGTGCCCGATCTTACCTTTACCCCGTTCAATTCCTTTACCGGTTCGGTACTCAATGCCAACTGCTACGGGAACAATGCCATGGGCGATTTTGAATCGGGCTTCGACATAACCAATGCAGGCACGGGTACGGCATACAATGTAGATATTGAACTGTACCAGCATGCCAACGGCGGTAACTATACCAGCGATTATTACAGTTCCCTCAACACGGGCAGCTTTACATACCAGCTGAACGGCGGACCTGTTCTGCCGCTTACACTTACGGCCACGTCCAACTCGGTGGCCAGGCCCTGTCTGCCGCCCAATCCCAAGGGTCGGGTGTATTTTACCATCGACAGTATCCTGCCCGGCGATGTGGTCACCATCCGCTGGAACCATTTTACCTGCTGTTACAACAACCTCTGCACCAATACGGAACGTAAACATATGCTGGGCTGGCAGTTCCGCGGTACGTACGAGAACCGCTGCTATACGCCCTATACCATTCCCCTGGTAAGTTCTCCCGCGGGCGTGTCGTACTTCCGCAATACACTTATCGTGGACAATTCGCCGGGAACCATGACGGGTTCTTCCACAGAGACCATCAGTTTCCTGTTTTCCAATTTTGAGACCGTGCTGCCGCGCAATACGGCCAATGACCTGTTCTATTATGAAGTTGCACTGCCGCCCTGTTTAACGGTGGTGCCCGGTTCTTTCCGCATACTGAATGCCGCGGGCAACCAGCTGGCCAATCCCGATTCCATGGTAACCAACGGCAACCTGGTGCGTTTTTATTACAGCGGTCCGGTAGGAGGGGTGCAGGCCCAGCTGTTGTTCGACATATCGCTGGATTGTAGTTCCTGCGCCAGTACGGGCGTGCAGAATATTTCACTGTCGTCGGTATACATACCCGACCGTACCTGCGGATGTGCCATAAACCTGGGCTGCGTTACCACCAGTATCGAAATCCTGTGTCCGGCCCTCTGCGAAGGCGCTAACCTGACCACGGTGAACTGCCAGCGGGTGAACTACGGTCTGCCCGATAACGACAATAACGGTCTGCCCGACCCGGGCGGGGCCATCGACTTTAACAAGGTAAAGACCACGCGTCTTATGTACGGCGATACGCTGGGCGTGGAACAGGTGGCTTATATTCACGATCCCAACGGCCAGAACTGGGGCCATATCATTGCCGTTTCCAACATCGAGGGCACGGGCAATATCTTTACCTACGGCAGCGGTACCCTGCGTATCTACGACGCGGCCACGGGCAACTATTACAGCTGCAATGCGCCTTCTGCGCTCACTACCACTAATATACCCGGCGGCGTACGCTATGCACACGATATTAATGTGGCCGCGCTTGCCGGAGGCTGTCTGCCCGCGGGCTATACGCTTAAAACGGGCGATTCGGTGTTCTGGAAAATGAATTACGTAGTTACCTCGAATATCGGCGGAGCTTCGGTGAACGGCAACAGTGTAAACTATATGTACGCCTCGGCCGTACCGTATGTGCAGCCGGTGGACAGTAACGACCTGCACGGCTGCAACAAGGTAGTGCGCACCTTTACGGTGATCGGTTATTATTATACGAATTACGGCCCGGACAGTTACGATATCAATAACTGCAACCAGTTCACCATTTCACAGAACTATTACCTCAGTATCGGCATCTGCTGTAACAACTACGGCGGCGGCAACCTGTTCCCCTTTGAATACAGGCATTGGGCCTCGCCGCGCATGCTGCGGGTGGTAATGCCTGATGACTATACGTATATACGGGCACGCTTCAATTTTGTACGAACGGCCGGGACCCTGGTCACGTCCACCAGTCCCTGGTTCAACATAAATCCGTCGGCAGTTGTGGGTAATACCTACGATTTTGATGTCTCTGGTTACTTCGGAAGCACGGCGGCCGACAGTATCCTTTTCGGCGACGATGGTTTCCACGGTACCCTGCAGGTAACCTTTGAACCCAACTGTAACGTGGCCGACAGCACGGGCTACATCGGCTATTACTGGACCTTCGACGAGTCGGCGCAGCTGCAGCCATCGCCTACCTCGCCCACTTCCAACGTGCTTACCAATGACGATGTCACCTACAACAGTCCGCTGGTAAGCCTGCAGTCGAACCTGCTTTCCATAAACACCTCCACCGGTAATGTGAACTGGACGCTCACCATGACCAACCAGTCCAACGTATCTACGGGCTCCAACCTCTGGATTGGGTATTCTTCCAACGGCAATATCGTGGCCGACAGTATCCTGGTGAACGGAACGGGACAGATGCTGTACCCGGGGCCGGGCAATATCTTCAACCTGCAGCAGATCGGGCCGGCCGTTACCAATACCTACACACTGTATACACATTCCACTTCCTGCACAACGGATAGCATTATGATCTATTTCGGCTGGGGTTGTTCGGGAATTCCCACGAACCTGGCCAGTTACGAATGCGCGGTTACGCCGCTCAAACTGACCATTACGCCGCTTTTCCCTGCGCTGGAGAACAGTATTTCCATTCTTACGGCAGATACTATTCCGCTTTGCGATACGACGGAATACGAGATCCTGGTGCGCGATTTCCAGCTGGGAAATGCCTACAACATACTCACACAGATCCTGCTGCCCAACGGTCTTACGCTGGTGCCCGGCTCCTCACAGTTCCAGTACAACGGAGCTTTTGTTTCGGTACCCGATCCGGTGCTGCTCGGTGGTACCACCTGGCAGTGGAGCATAAACGGCATGAGCCAGGTATTGGCCGGCAATGGCCTGGCGGGAATTTACGATCCGCAGTCCAACAGTTTCTGGATACGTTTCCGGGCCTTTGCCACCTGTAATTTTATCTCGGGTGAACGGGTGCGTGTGCAGAGCACGGGCGAGGCCTTCTGCGGACTCGGGGTTTCTTCCATCCCGGTGTTTTCGGCGCCACTGCTGGTGCAGGACGCCCTGCCGCCTTACCAGGCCGATATAAAACTGAAGATGGACTTCATCACACCCTGCACCGGTGGCTCACAGCTGCTGATCCGGGTGCTGAACCTGGGTACGCAGCCTTTCGATATGTTCGATTCCCTGCGCCTTTCTCTTACCAACGGGCTCAACTTTATACCAGGCAGCCAGGTGCCGATCCACAATGCACCGGCCGGGGCGCCGCTCATTACTTCGCCCAACGGTTTCCAGGAACTGATCTGGCATCTGCCGCAGGGCGTGGTTCCCGGTGATTCGTCGGTGTTCTCTGTTATGCTCGATGCCGATCCTTCGCTGCTGGAATGCGGCATTGTACAGATCTCGGCGTCTTCCACCGCATCGGGTTTTGCCAGCTGCAGCCAGAACGGGGCTTCCTGTAATATTTCGGTGGTAACGGGCGATACGCTGCGCAATATATTCATTTACAAAGGCTACCTGCAGCTGAGCAATGGCTCCGGGGTATCGGTGCCGGCGCCTCCGGCGGGCGAATCGGCCACGGTGTCGTTCGATATCTTTAACTCCGGCGAAACCATTATTGCGGGCACCAATACGGTGATCAGCTATTACGGCGATGCCGACGGCAACGGCATTTTCTCCGCGGGCGACGTGCCTATCGGCGTACATACCATTACGGATCAGCTGGGTTCCAACAGCACGTTCAATTATACGCATACGCTGCCGGTAAACTCGCCCTACACCTGCGGCATCATCGCCGTGGTGGATACTTCGGCCAATCCCTGTATCTGTGCCACGCAGCAGGTATACATTCCCATACAGCTGCACAGTCCGCCCCTGCAATACCAGGTTTGTTCGGGCAATACCATAAACATCGGTAACCCGGCCATCAATAATTATACCTACAACTGGAACAATGCGGGGTACCTGGACAGCGCCACGGCGGCGCAGCCCGATTTCCTGCATAACACGGCATATCCGGTTACGGACACCATCGTATTCGTACGGCAGATCCAGAAACCCGGCTGTGCGGCCTCGGATACGGTAACGGTGATCGTGTTCCCGGAACCTGTACCCCAGGCGGGTGCAGATATTTCACTCTGCAACAGCTACAATACCCTGCTGCCGGCCATTGCCCCGCAGGGAACGGCCACGGGCGTGTGGACACTGGACGGAAATTTTGCAAACCCTTCGGGTGTGAATTTTGCCGACAGTACGCTTTTCAATACAGATGCAGGCGGCCTGCAGGAAGGCAGCTATCAGCTGATCTGGACGCTGAGCAGCGGGCCTTGTGCGCCTCGCTCGGATACCATGCAGATCTTCGTGTACGACCAGCCGGTATCGAATGCGGGCGCGGATATCCCGCTGTGTAATATCTACAATACCTTACTGGCGGGGAATGCCCCGCAGGGCACGGCTACGGGTGTATGGACACTGGACGGCGGTTTTGCGAATCCTTCGGGCGTAAGCTTCTCCGATAGTACGCTGTTCAATGCCGATGCGAGTGGCTTGCAGGAAGGTACCTATCAGCTGATCTGGACACTTTCAAACGGAACCTGCGTGCCTTCGTCGGATACGATGCAGGTGATGGTGTACGATCAGCCGGTGTCGAATGCCGGTGCGGATATTTCGCTGTGTAACATCTACAATACCTTACTGGCGGGCAATGCACCCGTCGGCACGGCTATGGGTCTCTGGACCCTGGACGGTGCTTTTGCCAATCCTTCGGGCGTTACGTTTTCGGATGATACGCTTTTCAATACAGATGCCAGTGGCCTGCAGGAAGGCACCTATCAGCTGATCTGGACACTTTCAAACGGTACCTGCGTACCGTCTTCGGATACTATGCGGGTATTTGTCTACGACCAGCCGGTATCGAATGCCGGTCCGGATATATTCTTATGTGATAGTCCGCTGGCCACCCTGGCGGGGAATATGCCGCCGGGTACCGCGCAGGGCAGCTGGTCTGTGATCAGCGGACCGGGTACACCTGTTTTTGCCGATATAAATCTCTACAATACAGGTGTTTCGGCGCTGGTGCCGGGCAATTATGCGTATGTGTGGACACTTACGAACGGTACCTGTCCGCCGGCTGCCGATACCATGATCCTCTATAATCAGCCGCTTCCCGATGCCATAAGCAGTTATGTGACCGAGATCTGCGACGAGCAGTGTATGAAACTCAGCAGCCTCAGCACGGCGCCGCCCAATGAAACGCTGACGGCCTGGGAATGGTACATCGATGGCAATATGGTGTCTGACGATCAGACCTTTGAATACTGCTTTACCCAGGAAGGCGTGTACAGTGTGCTGCTGGTCACGCAGGCCAGTAACGGCTGCCGCGACAGTTCAGACTTTAATCCGCCCGTTACGGTACGTCCCCTGCCACAGGCCGGGTTCAGCACCAAACCCGCCGGATCGGCCCCGGTCATGGAGCCTGTACATATCTACGACGAATCCTCGCCCGATGTAATTTCCTATCTCTATACTTCGGGCAACGGCAACAGCTCGTCCGCACCTTCGCCGCAATTCTTCTATACGTCGTTCGGCACCTATTACATTACGCAGTGGGTGACCAACAGTTATACCTGCCGGGATTCGCTTACCAAACCGATCGATATCCGCGAAGTGTCCAACGCCTATATTCCCAACGCCTTTACGCCGGGCAGCAATGGTATAAACGACGAATGGAGACCTGTAATTTCGAACGTAACTACCTATTCGCTCTATATTTTCGATCGCTGGGGTGAGCTGATCTTTGTCTCCAACGATCCCTACAAAGGCTGGAACGGCGGCTTCCGCAACGATGTTTCCAACCCCGTGCAGATGGGTATGTATGTGTATAAGGTAGAGTATATCGATTTCGACGGTAAGGAAAAATCGCTCTACGGACATATCAATCTGCTCCGCTAAACAGGAATACAACGCGATAAACTCCGATAAAAAAAATGGAGTCCTTTTACGGAACTCCATTTTTTATTGGTTAATGATGTGCGGCAGTTTCACCGCCGGGATCAGTTTTTGTCAATGTAGGATCGACAGAGAGAATACACAGTTATAAGTTCAGCAGACGGCGGATCAGCTTGTTGTTGATCTCTAACTGTTCAAAATAGAGGGCTCTGTAGTCACGTGTGCCCGAGGTGGCAGAAGTGTTGAAATCGAAGGTTTTCGGTTTGTTTTTGCTACCCGGTTTACGGCCGCGTTTTTTGGGCTCCGAAGAAGCGTTCTCGGCCGTGTTTTCCGTGTCGGCCTTCTCTTCGGCCTTGCGGTTGCGCTTGGCCGCCTCGGCAGTTACCAGGGTAGCTGCTTTTCTTCTTTTGGTGGCTCGTTTTTTACGCCCTTTTTTGTCAGACGGGAGCGCTTCGATCGCTTTTTTCACTTTTTCAAAAAGCTCTTTTTTGATCTGGGCCTCTTTAAAATCTTTGTGAAGTGCTGCGGGACTACGTTTCACAGCTACGCTGATGGTACCAAACTGTGTCTATTACACATCTGAAGATGA
>JACVCJ010000046.1 GCA_016742095.1 Bacteroidia bacterium | reverse complement strand
ATACATAGCGGGGCATAAGCAGTTTCATCAGCCCGATGAGCCAGCTCAGCCATTTATACAGGCCGGGCAGGTTTTTCTGTTCCGGACTGGCCTCAATAACTCCGGGCCGGAACGCATAGGCTGCACGGAAAGGCAGTTTGCGCAGATCGTTCTCGGTCTTGCCCTTTACCCGCGCCCACATGCTGCGACCCTGTTCCGAACTGTCGGTACCGGCCCCGGATACATAACAGAAGCTCATGTCGGGGTTACGGGCAGACAGGATCGTAGCCACGTGCAGGGTAAGCGTATAGGTAAGTTTATAGTATTCGGGCTCTTTCATACCCACGGATGATACGCCCAGGCAGAAGAAACAGGCATGATACCCGCCCAGGCGGTCGGCCAGCGGTGTTATATCAAAGAAATCGGCATGCAGTATCTCCTGCAGTTTGGGATGCGTGATGCCACAGCTGCGGCGGCCGATCACCAGCACGGCCTCTACGGCGGGGTTCTGCAGGCATTCGAGCAGTACGCCCTCGCCTACCATTCCGCTCGCCCCGGTAACAATTACACGTATTTTGTCCTTACTTTCCATATCCGTTAATTATTGATGTGTCCTTTAAAACGATCGTCTTTATTGCGCAGGTCCAGACCGCCTTCGTATACCGATTTCAGGTTCAGCAGGAAAAACGACCAGCCGCTGGCGCATCCCAGGCGTATCCCGCGTTTGGATGCATCGTCGGTAGGAATATTGTGCTGGCGGAGTTCTACCACCACGGCGTCGTGTTCTTCGCGCAGGGTTACGTCCACCAGGCATTCGCCGGCAAACGTGAACTGGATATGGTCCGTCCCGTTGGCCTCCGTGATACGGCCGCGTTCGGTAACATCGTAGCCGTACCAGCTCCAGGCATACTCCGCCCCGGCCTGTACATTGCTGTAAGGCAGCATTTCTTCCCCATCCTGTGTAAAAACGGCCTTGCTCAGGAACCATCTTTCTATTTCATCGGGGCGGGTCCAGGCATTGTAAAGTTGCGATTTCAGTGCTTTTACGGCAATGCGGCGGGTAAATTCCGTCCAGTTAAAGTCCTTCATATCCATCGTTTTATAATTATGGTTCCGGTGCGGCGGGAAGCCGGGCCTGTGTCCTGTCCAGCCGGCCCACGGTCACGGGCCCTACCTTGAACAGGATCTCCGCCGGAGTGCTGACGGGGTTCTCCCTGGTTTCCAGTATGCGTTTTACATACAGTTTCACTTTATCCTCCGCGATCATTTTCATACATAGATTATTTCCACCGCAGGGAGGCTGCACAAATTCATGCACACAGGGACTGCAATACAGATTTTCGTATATCGGGTAACAGTTTTCATTAACTCCGTACTGCGAAGGCGAACAGGGCCCGAACAAGGCAATAACCGGGGTTTGGGTGGCAAAGGAAATATGCATGGGCCCCGAATCGTTGGTAATGAACAGCGAGGCATGTTTGATCACGGCGATCAGCTCTGGGATACGCGTACTTCCGGCCAGGGAAAATACCTGTTCGGGCGGAGCCTGCAACGGTTCCAGCACTTCCTGTACGTAAGCCTTTTCGCCTCCCGAACCGATGAGCATGATGCGGTGGTCCGGGTATGCCGTCATCAGCCAGCGGATCAGTTCCCGGTATTTTTCAGCGGGCCAGCGCCGTTCAATACGCAGGTCGGACGCATTCGGATTCACCACAATATAACGGGCCGAAGCCAGGTCTATATGTTCGCCCCCGTATTCCAGCGTACGGATGCCCGTATCCAGCAGGGTCAGCCGGGGTTTTACGTCCGCACAGTTCAGCATGCGTGCAAATTGCAGGTATGTATCCGAAATGGCACTGCGTGTATTGTAATACATCATGTGGGTGTAATTACCCAGCCGGTAATGTTTCGAGTTCAGGTAAAAGCCCATGCGGTTGCGGGCCATGCTCAGCACAGATACCAGGGTACTGAAGTTGGAATAGACCTCCAGGTCCAGGTACACGTCGATCCGCAGTCCGATAAGCCTGCGCAGGAAAGGCAGTATGCTGAATAGCAGTGTGGAAAAGGAACGGTCGTTCACTGATACCACTTCATCGATACCCGGAATATGTTTCAGGATCTGTACATTTTCGGCAGAGGTAACAAAAACGATACGCGCATCGGGATACTGCGCACGCAATGTATTGATGAGCGGTGTTGCCTGTATGATGCTTCCCATACCCTTGTACTTGCACACGGCAATGGTACGGAACGGGTGGCTTAGACTGTGGTCCAGGCGCAGTACCTTACCCAGCGGGATCACCAGCAGGTTCAGCAGGCGCGCCGCAAAACCGACCACGTGCGTATCCAGGAATATCTTGGAACTTGTCCTCATGCCTCAGGCTCTCTTTTTAACAAATGTACGCTCTTCGGCTGAATGATGGCTCCGTTGGAATCGCGGAAACGCATATTTGTAACGGAATGGTATATCCAGTTGTACTGTGCGCCCACGGGCAGCAGGCAGCTCTGTATGCCCGCACCGCCGTGCAGTATGAACTGAAAGCCGCCGAGGCTGTCGTTCTCGAAAAAATAATGCATGAACACGGTCTGTTCGTAAGGAATATCTTCAAAATCGACACGCAGGTAGCCGGATAATTTCTGCTGTGCAACGGGCACATCGTAGACCGCTCCGCGGCTGTATTTCCATTCCGTTATGGGTCGGAGCTGCTGTAAAAGCGGCGAACGGCCGAGTATGTACGGATAATGCCGCACATCGTAGAGCTGTGGCTGCCGTATAATGCCGGTATCCCCCTGCTGACTGTCCGGTGACGGTAACGCGAGGTCTTTTTTCTTCCAGACATAATAGCGGTTCAGCACGGCGTAAGGTTCGTAATTTTCATAAATATACGAAGTAACGGGCAGGTAACGGATGGTATTGGGTACGCCGTCGGTAATATCGAACCAGCTTTGCGGTACGGATGAGAAAATGGCCAGGGGCACATTCATCGACCTTAGTTTTTTTACGTTCTCTTCCAGCAGCCAGTCCGTGACCGTATTTTGCAGGTACTGGTTGAAATACGAGGGTACGCGGCGTTCCGTGTAGAAATACAACATGGGGGAATTGGAAAGATCGGCAAAGGTGGCGTCTGCCGGCAGATGGCTGTCCATAAATCTTTTGAGTTGTGCATAACGCTGCAGGGCAAAATCTTCCGAACCACGCACCCGGTTTATTTTGTAGGGCTGCGGACGGATGAGCCTCCCCGCTTCTGCCGTTCGGGTCAGGGTTTCGTTCAGACTGCGGAAACCGAATCCGCCACCTGCTGAAAAGCTGAACACAGCTACGGTAACGCAGAATATAAAGATCAGTCCGGCCTCTTTTTTAGAACGGTACAACCAGTATACAAAAATAGCCGTAACCAGGTACAGGCAGGACGAAATGTGAAATTCATTCTCTTCTATGAAGGAATGCCGCACCAGGCCACGCTGGGCATTGGCAAAATAGTACACCAGGAAAAACAGCAGGGCGCTCAGCAGAAAAGCACCGTCCTTTTTATATTCCGAATAAAAGCTGCGGTACAGTGTCCACAGCAGCAATACCGCCATCAGCAGGGGAAACACTACGTAATGCAGGTAAAACAACCGGTCCGGGTGATGCGTAAGATGCGTGAGTGCATGCGCCTGGGCCGTACCGAAATACGCTTTTGCACTGAGTAAATTCGTATATACATCGTTATTTCGTATATACAACAACACAAATGCGGTCGCGCTGATCAGCAGGAACACTGCAGCTGTTTTTACAACGCTAAAGAGTGCCTGCATACGTTGCGGAGCGCGTAATATCTGTATCGAAAGGAGTACGCCGGACGCTGCCAGGGCCGATACGGCCACGTCGATACGCCAGAGTACCAGGAACAGCAGGCTGAGTCCCGTAAGCATCAGGCGACGCATATCAGGCTGTTTTCCCATACGCATGAGCAGCAACAGCGGAACGGCAGCAAAGATATTATGTCCCAGCACAAGATAAGGCAGGTACGGGAACAGCAGCACCAGGGCAAAAGCCAGCACGGCGCTGCGCAATATGCGGCGCAGAAAATAGTACGGGATCAGTAACAGTAAGGCGGCATACAGAAAATCGTAAACAAAGAAAGAAAGGTCGTTGCTATACCCGTTGAGCAATACATACAGAGGTTTAAAACCGATGTCGGAAAGTACGTGCGAAGAAAGTGCATCCACAATGGGCAGTTCCCCGTGCAGAAAAAGCCGCATAACGCCGTTGGCGGGGTTGGCCAGCTCAAACATGTCGGGACTCTGTTCCACAAAGGGGTTGTACAATGCATACAGGGCCAGCCCGGAAAGTACGGCCGGAAGGGCGATCTTTTTAAAATAAGCCGCCGGGCGCATGTGGCGGCGGTAGAAAAGCTGCAGCAGGATAAAGCTCAGCAAGAGCAGTGCGGAACCGCTGAAAAAGAGCGTATCCGGTGTAAGAAAAGGCCGGTTATGCTGGTTGCTGATCATGTAGAGCTCATCGGCCAGCACGGACAGATGTCCGAAAAAGAAAAGCGGGACCAGGGCTGCGGGAACGCGGAATGAAGGTCCGGAACCGGTTGTGAAGTAACACAACAGCGCCGAAATAACAACAGCGATGAGCCAGGCGGTAAAAAAGGGCAGTTTAAGCTCGGAAGCCTGCGCAAGGCGTACTGCGAAAACCGCCAGCGAGAGCGATAGCAGACTCAGTAACAGGAAAAAGAACGGACTTTTAATGCCTGAAGGAACTCTCTTAACATAACGGAACAGCTGCCAGAGCAATAAAGTAAGACCGAAGGCGGCGGGCATCTCCAGGCCGGGCCCTCCTTCTGCCTGTCCCAGCATCAGCAGGAGGTTCAGTGTTCCCCAGCAGGAAATATACATCCAGGGGCGCAACGTTGTGTTTCCAACGCCGTACCGTTTGTACAGCAGGTAAAACAGCGCTGTAAGAAGGACAAAAGATATACTGAAAATAAAAACGGCGCCGTAGTACAGGGATATACGGGCTTTTACGTCTACATTATCGAAGGTGGCGATACCGGTGATGACGGTATCGTAAGTACGTACCTGCAGCGGATGATTATTAAACCAGACAAGTAACGGCAGCAGAGACAGGAAGAGTACTACAGGCAGGCTGTTATTCTTCAGGGTGAAGAAACGGGCGAGCCATTCCTGCAGGTTTGTACGATGCGAAAAGTTCATAGGTTAGCCGGATCTCAGGCACGAAAATAAGGAATTCCGGAGGGAATACCGCTTAAAAGCGCTGTGCTGGTGTACTTTTATTGACCGGTGGAAGTCTATAAAACAAAAAAACCTCATTCCTGGTTAGGAATGAGGTTTAAAAATCGGCGGCGACATACTCTCCCGGACTTTAGATCCAGTACCATCTGCGCTAAGGGGCTTAACTTCTCTGTTCGGAATGGGAAGAGGTGGACACCCTTGCTATAACCACCATAAATCGGTCGTCTCACTTTTACAAGCGAGGCAATGCTGTGACATTGAATGAAGGGAAAGAATAATTTTTTGCGTATTGGATACTTGAGTACTGCTATTGCAAGAAGTCTTCGGACAATTAGTACCGGTCAACTTTGACATCTCTGTCTTTACATTTCCGGCCTATCAACCTGGTAGTCTGCCAGGATCCTGATATGGAAAACTCATCTTGAAGTTGGCTTCGCGCTTAGATGCTTTCAGCGCTTATCCATTCCGCACATAGCTACCCAGCGATACAGCTGGCGCCATAACTGGTACACTAGAGGTGCGTCCGACTCGGTCCTCTCGTACTAGAGTCAGATCTTCGCAATTTTCCTACGCCCACTACAGATAGGGACCGAACTGTCTCACGACGTTCTGAACCCAGCTCGCGTGCCACTTTAATAGGCGAACAGCCTAACCCTTGGGACCTTCTCCAGCCCCAGGATGTGACGAGCCGACATCGAGGTGCCAAACCCCCCCGTCGATGTGAGCTCTTGGGGGAGATCAGCCTGTTATCCCCGGAGTACCTTTTATCCTTTGAGCGACGGCCCTTCCATGCGGAACCGCCGGATCACTATGCCCGACTTTCGTCCTAGCTCGACTTGTCTGTCTCACTATCAAGCACCCTTATGCCATTGCACTCTACGCACGGTTACCAAGCGTGCTGAGGGTACCTTGGGAAGCCTCCGATACTTTTTTGGAGGCGACCACCCCAGTCAAACTACCCGCCATACACTGTCTTCCCTCTTCAGGAGTTAGACATCCGACAAACGAAGGGTGGTATTTCAACGATGGCTCCCCGATACCTGGCGATACCGGTTCATAGCCTCCCACCTATCCTACACATCTTTTGTCAAATATCAATGTAAAGCTATAGTGAAGGTTCACGGGGTCTTTCCGTCCCGTAGCGGGTAATCGGCATCTTCACCGATACTACAATTTCACCGAGCTCACGGTTGAGACAGTGCTCAGATCGTTACACCATTCGTGCAGGTCGGAACTTACCCGACAAGGAATTTCGCTACCTTAGGACCGTTATAGTTACGGCCGCCGTTTACCGGGGCTTCAATTCAAAGCTTCGCTTGCGCTAACCTCTCCTCTTAACCTTCCGGCACCGGGCAGGTGTCAGGCCCTATACCTCATCTTTCGATTTTGCAGAGCCCTGTGTTTTTGCTAAACAGTCGCCTGAGCCTTTTCACTGCGGCCTCCCATCGCTGGGTAGGCGCCCCTTATTCCGAAGTTACGGGGCCAATTTGCCGAGTTCCTTAACCGTGATTCACTCGAGCGCCTTAGGATTCTCTCCTTGACTACCTGTGTCGGTTTACGGTACGGGTGCCTGTAATCTGAAGCTTAGAAGATTTTCTTGGAAGTCTGTTTACCCACACTATCCACGCTGCCGAAGCTTTGTGGTACTATCACGTTCGACATCTCGTACGGATTTGCCTATACAAGATCTATCTACACGCTTTAACGTACTATTCCGTCAGTACGCGGTGGTGTCACTACTCCGTCTCTCCATCGCAATTACAGCCAGTTCAGGAATATTAACCTGATGTCCATCGGCTTCGCCCTTCGGCTTATCCTTAGGCCCCGACTAACCCTGATCCGATTAACGTTGACCAGGAACCCTTAGTCTATCGGCGAACAGGTTTTTCACCTGTTTTATCGTTACTTATGCCTACATTTGCTTTTCCTGCCGCTCCAGCACCTCTCACGAGACACCTTCTACGCAACAGGAATGCTCCCCTACCCATCATTACTGATGCCATACCTTCGGTACTATGTTTTATGCCCGATTATTATCCACGCATGATCGCTCGACCAGTGAGCTGTTACGCACTCTTTAAATGAATGGCTGCTTCCAAGCAAACATCCTGGCTGTCTCTGCAATCACACCACGTTTTATCAACTTAACATAGATTTGGGGACCTTAGATGATGGTCTGGGTTCTTTCCCTCTCGCCCACGGACCTTAGCACCCATGGGCTCACTCCCAAGTATATATACCGGCATTCGGAGTTCGTCAGGGTTTGGTAGGCGGTGAAGCCCCCTAGCCCTATCGGTAGCTCTACCTCCGGCATACTCTCCTTGAGGCTGTTCCAAAAAACATTTCGGGGAGTACGAGCTATTTCCCAGTTTGATTAGCCTTTCACCCCTACCCACAGCTCATCCAAAAGCTTTTCAACGCTAACTGGTTCGGTCCTCCACCCCGGGTTAACGGGGCTTCAACCTGGCCATGGGTAGATCACAAGGTTTCGCGTCTACCCCCACTAACTAAACGCCCTATTCAGACTCGCTTTCGCTTCGGCTTCAGACATCCATGTCCTTAACCTCGCTAGTGAGGTGTAACTCGTAGGCTCATTATGCAAAAGGCACGCTGTCATCCCGCCGAAGCGAGACTCCAACCGCTTGTAAGCGCACGGTTTCAAGGTCTATTTCACTCCCCTGTTCGGGGTTCTTTTCACCTTTCCTTCACAGTACTGGTTCTCTATCGGTCTCTTAACGTATTTAGCCTTGGCCGATGGTCCGGCCGGATTCACGCAAGGTTTCTCGTGCCCCGCGCTACTCAGGAGCCCACTATGTAACAAATACCAGTCGCCTACGGGACTATCACCCCCTACGGTCTTGCTTTCCAACAATGTTCTGCTTGATATCTGTAGTCAATGTCGTGGTCCTACAACCCCGGAATTGCCGCAACAACTCCGGTTTGGGCTTCTCCCCTTTCGCTCGCCGCTACTTAGGGAATCACTTTCGTTTTCTTTTCCTCCGGGTACTTAGATGTTTCAGTTCTCCGGGTGTGCTTTCCGTCTAGCGGAATATCATACCTTCAGTATGATGGGTTGCCCCATTCGGAAATCCTGGGATCTATGCTCGTTTGCAGCTCCCCCAGGCTTATCGCAGCTTATCACGTCCTTCGTCGCCGTTAAGAGCCAAGGTATCCCCCGTGCGCCCTTAGTAACTTCTTGAATCAGTTTTAAATTGTAGCAGTAATATTACTTACCACTTTCTTTACTTTGTTTTTCTATCTGTTGGTGCTTGCGCACCTACGCAGCAGTCTGTTTCTCCTTTACAAACTACTCTTTCCCATCAATGTCAAAGAACTTTAGTGTTTCCACTTAGTGCTGTACTTTATTATTATATAAGGTACAGCGAATAAATTAAAGCTAGTAATGCAGAACAGCGAAAGCTGTTGAAAAGAATTTGAGCAGGTGTTGAAAATACTCTAGAAAGGAGGTGTTCCAGCCGCACCTTCCGGTACGGCTACCTTGTTACGACTTAGCCCCAGTCACTGGTTTTGCCCTAGGGCGCTCCTTACGGTCACGCACTTCAGGCACACCCAGCTCCCATGGCTTGACGGGCG
Source organism: Bacteroidia bacterium (assembly GCA_016742095.1). Taxonomy (GTDB): domain Bacteria; phylum Bacteroidota; class Bacteroidia; order CAIKAF01; family CAIKAF01; genus JACVCJ01. The sequence goes on along the minus strand of JACVCJ010000046.1, from coordinate 16,080 downwards.
GTGTGTACAAGGCCCGGGAACGTATTCACCGGATCATGGCTGATATCCGATTACTAGCGATTCCAGCTTCATAGAGTCGGGTTGCAGACTCCAATCCGAACTGAGAGTGATTTTATGGATTTGCTCCTGCTCGCGCAGTGGCTGCCCTCTGTATCACCCATTGTAGCACGTGTGTAGCCCAAGACATAAGGGCCGTGATGACTTGACGTCGTCCCCGCCTTCCTCACCGTTTGCACGGGCAGTTCCGCCAGAGTCCTCAGCTTTACCTGTTAGCAACTGACAGTAGGGGTTGCGCTCGTTGCGGGACTTAACCCAACACCTCACGGCACGAGCTGACGACAGCCATGCAGCACCTAGACGCCTGTCCGAAGAACGACCAGTTTCCTGATCTGTCAGACGCCTTTCAAGCCTTGGTAAGGTTCCTCGCGTATCATCGAATTAAACCACATGCTCCACCGCTTGTGCGGGCCCCCGTCAATTCCTTTGAGTTTCAACCTTGCGATCGTACTCCCCAGGTGGATCACTTATCGCTTTCGCTTGGCCGCTGACTGTGTATCGCCAACAGCGAGTGATCATCGTTTACGGCGTGGACTACCAGGGTATCTAATCCTGTTTGATCCCCACGCTTTCGTGCATCAGCGTCAATTCAAGCTTAGAGAGCTGCCTTCGCAATCGGTGTTCTGTGACATATCTATGCATTTCACCGCTACATGTCACATTCCGCCCTCTTCAACTTCATTCAAGCCTGCCAGTATCAAAGGCAATTCGACAGTTGAGCTGCCGACTTTCACCACTGACTTAACAGGCCGCCTACGCACCCTTTAAACCCAATAAATCCGGATAACGCTTGCACCCTCCGTATTACCGCGGCTGCTGGCACGGAGTTAGCCGGTGCTTATTCGTCTGGTACCGTCAGTCTCCTTCGCAAAGGAGGGTTTCTTCCCAAACAAAAGCAGTTTACAACCCGTAGGGCCGTCTTCCTGCACGCGGCGTGGCTGGTTCAGGCTTGCGCCCATTGACCAATATTCCTTACTGCTGCCTCCCGTAGGAGTCCGGTCCGTGTCTCAGTACCGGTGTGGGGGATCATCCTCTCAGAACCCCTACTGATCGTAGCCTTGGTGAGCTGTTACCTCACCAACTAGCTAATCAGACGCATGCCCATCTCTGACCGATAAATCTTTAATCATCTGACGATGTCACCAAATGATACCATCGGGTATTAATCCGAATTTCTTCGGGCTATCCCCGTGTCAAAGGTAGGTTGCATACGCGTTACGCACCCGTGCGCCGGTCGCCGGCAAGTATTGCTACCTCCGCTGCCCCTCGACTTGCATGTATTAGGCCCGCCGCTAGCGTTCATCCTGAGCCAGGATCAAACTCTTCATTGTATAGTTTGATATTAAATTATGTTAGTTATTTACCAACACCCTTAGCTCTCGCTTGTCCTCAAATTCATTTCTTAGGATCCGCTATTCTGCTATTATAGCTTCAATATTTTAAAGAACGTTTTCTCTTTTTTGTTCAACCAAACAATCTCTCGTTTTAGTTGTTCCCTCGTTTTGGGGTTGCAAAGGTAAGCATCTTTTTCTTCCTGCCAAATTTTTCTTTACTTTTTCTTAATCTTTTTTTCATCCATATCCCTCGCTTCTTCCCTTACCTTCCGCAGATCTTCACTCCTGCTTTCCGCTTACTCCCAAAGAACGTCGCCTCCTCTCAAACCCCTTGCGGTATCATCGAATCGGGCTGCAAAGGTAAAGCCTTTTTTCATTCCGCAAACTCTTTACCAAACTTTTTTTAGCCTTTTTTACTAATGCGCAGATTTACAAGGGTAAAATTTTCAGTTTTCGTATATCCCTGTTTCCCGAAATACGCCGCTCAGCGCGTTTTTCCGCTCCTTCTGCGGAAGTAATAATACCAGCCCAGGTAGGATAAAAGCATGGCATAACTGTATAAAGTATCTTCCGCAGGTACCGTTCCGAAGCGGTAGCCCATGTATTCTTTTTCGTTATAGAGTACTACCGGTATCGCGGTAAGCAGTCCGTTCATCAGGAAAAAAGGCAGCAGGTGTACCAGGTACGTGACGAAAAGCATACCCAGGTGCTCCCCTTTCAGTATACGTATATAGAATACCGTATAGATGCATACCGCCGCTGAAACCGCCAGTGTATAGGCCTTGTCGTAATGCAGCACCATAAGCACCAGCGCCAGTACCGGCACCGCCAGGGCAAAGCGCTTACCGGCCTGTTTCAGCTTTTCGCCGAAATATGCCTCCAGGCAGGCCGCAATAAAAAGTACGTTATAGGGTACTATAATAAAGAAAAGGCATTCTTCCAGCGGCAGGTTACCTATATATATACCGCAGACCTTGTCCGGCGCAAAGGCCCAGACCCCGGCGTCCGTTTTGAAATAATCCCATACGAGGAATGGCAGCGCCGTTAATGCGATCGCTCTGAACACCGCCGGCCAGTGCCGGTAAAAGGCCACCTTTTTATCGAAACTGAGCAGCAGCGGAAAAAGCCAGGCTCCCAGGTCGATGAGCAGATAGGTGTACGATCCGGCCATTAAAAGAAATTGATGGTGTAGCGTGCGTACGATTTGGCCAGGATGTACATTTTGCCCGCCCCGTTGATGCGGATGCGGTCCTGCAGGATGGATTCCGGCTGTTTACGGCAGATCTTACGGAACAGCTTCGTATAATAACGGTAAGCCATGTATACGCCCTTGCGCGACTGTACGGGCAGCTGACGGATACCCAGCAGAGCGTCCGCAAAATCGCGGCGGATATCCTGTTCGATCAGCTTTTTGTCATTCGCCGTGAAGCGTGCAAAATCCACTCCGGGAAAATACATGCGGCCCCGTTCGGCATGATCGTCTTTCAGGTCGCGCAAAAAGTTCACCTTCTGAAAAGCCGCGCCCAGGCTGCGGGCCGGGTGGTACAGGCGCTCGTACAGGCTGCGGTCGCCGCCGCAGAACACATGCAGGCACATCAGGCCCACCACTTCGGCCGAACCGTAAATATATTTCTGGTACAGGGCATGATCGTAGTTCTGTCCGGCCAGGTCCATCTCCATACTGTCCAGGAAGGCCTGGATCAGTTCCCGGTCGATGCCGTATTTTTTCACCGTGTCCTGGAAGGCGTGTATCACCGGATTCATGGAAATGCCACGGTCCAGGGCTTTCCAGGTCTCTTCGCTGAATTCCTTCAGCAGCTGTGCCTTGTCCTGCTCATGAAAAGTGTCTACGATCTCGTCGGCAAAGCGCACGTAGCCGTAAATGGCGTACACGGGTGCCCGCATACTGCGGTCGAGCATGCGTATGCCCAGGGAGAACGAGCTGCTGTAACGCATGGTCACCACCTGGGCCGATCTGTAGGATACCTTGTCGAAAAGGGCGATCTGGTTCATTCGGTGTTGCTGTTTAAAGATGAAACAAGAGATGCCTCCTTTTGTTCTGACGGGGGTAAAGTTCCGAAATCTTTTGCAATACGTTCGCTTACCAGGCGCGACCCGATCACCACCATGGGCAGACCCGTACCCGGCGTGGTGCTGGCCCCTACATAATATACATTGCTGAATTCTTCGTCCTTATTGCGTGGACGGAAACCGCCCACCTGGTTGAGACCGTGTGCCAGTCCCAGCCCGCTGCCCCGGTACAGGTTAAAACGCTGCTGCCAGTCGGCCGGCGTAAGCACGGTACGGGTTATGATATTTGCTTTTATATCGAAGTTCACCCGTGCGGACAGGTCGCTGATGATGGTATCGGCCAGCTGTTCGGCATCGCTCCAGTCGGGTTTGTAGCGCAGGTCGGGCACCGGGCACAGGATAAACAGGTTCTCGCAGCCCTCCGGCGCAGTACCCGGATTAGAGCGCGAACTTACATTCACATAATAATAGGGCTTTTCCGGGTTGACGGACATTTTAAAGATCTTATCCGCATAATCCCTGAAATTATCGCCCAGGAAATAGTTATGGTGCGCCAGCTGAGGAATTTTGCCGCGTACGCCCAGGTAAATGGTAAAGGGCGAAAGCGTCCACTCCATGTTGTCGAGTTTTTCTTCGGAAAAGGCCTTTCGCTTCAGTACCTGTCCGCGGAAAGCCGCCGCATCGCTGTTCACAATATAGATATCTGCCGGGTATTCGGTTCCCTCCGTGTCGGCAAAAACGGCGCGGGTACCTTCGGTACGTACGGATGTAATTTCCGTATTGAATACAAAACGTACGCCCCGGCGCAGCAGTTCTTCCTGTATCTTTTCGGTAATACGGTACATGCCGCCTTCGATGTTCCAGTAACCGTCGTGTTTCAGCTCGGTATAGCTCAGCAGCTTGTACACAGCCGGCGTATCAAAGGGCGTGGCGCCCAGGAAAAACGCCACCAGGGAGAGAATTACCTTTACTTCGTGTGCGTCGAAACTTTTATCCAGGTCGGCCCACATGGTGCGGAACATACGCGGGGCGTGCTTCCAGGGTACCCGGGCCAGGGACAGCAGGTATTCCAGGCGGGAATCGAAATTGCTTTTGATCACAATTTCTTCCGTATCGTGAAAAATAGCGCCGGCATTCCGCAGGTATTTTTCCACCTTAGACAGAAAATCAGGTTCTATTTCTGCAAATTCGCGGGCCAGCTGCTGCAGGTCGGTCGTTACGGAATAGCGTTTATCGCTGCCGGCAAAATGTACGGTGTACAGCGGATCCAGCTTACGGAACTGCAACGGATTGGGCATGTTGCAGGAGCGGAAAAGTTCGTCGAACTCGTACGACATCGAAAAGAACGAAGGCCCCATATCAAAGGTAAAACCCTCGCTGCGCAGTTCGTTGAGCCGTCCGCCCGCCTGATGGTATTTTTCCAGTATGGTAATATCGCGACAGCCTGCCGTTGTTAAACGCAGCGCCGTAGATAATGCGCCCAGTCCCGAGCCTATGATGACAACTTTTTTTGCTTTCACTGTGTAGATTGCATGATGGAAAGGTAGAACAAAATGACGCCGCTTTTGTTTACCTTACTAAATTATTTCAAATCTTCTTGTATGTCTGCCACGCTTCTTATCGAAAATAAAGCGATCGTTCCGAAAGAGTTCAATAAGATCGCACGAAGATACGATCTGGCTACCGGATTGAGTCAGGGCTACGGTTACGATCTTGAAAAAAGTGCTTCGCTGCTGCAGCTGAAAGGCGATGAGACCGTGCTGGACCTCTGCTGCGGTACCGGAAAAAGTACGGCCGCTCTCCTGCCCTTTATCTGCAGCGGGAAAATTACCGGGATCGATAATTCGGAAGAAATGCTGCGGGCCGCCCGCGAAAAGTTCCGTGCAGAAAGCGAAAGCGGTAAAACGGAATTCCTGCTGTACGACGCCATGCAGCTGCCGTATGAAGAGAACAGTGTGGATGTGATCTTTATGGCGTACGGATTGCGCAATATGCCTGACTATGAAACGTGTATACGAAATTTGTACCGTATACTAAAACCGGGCGGAAAGCTCCTGGTCCATGACTATTCCCTGAGTGAAAATGCCTGGGCTAAAGGGTACTGGAAAGTGCTCGGTTATGGATTTATACTGCCTTTCTGTACCCTGCTCACGGGTGAAAGCCGTATTTTTTCGTATCTCGTACGGAGTGTCAGCCGCTTTTTACAACCGTCGGCACTACTGGCACTGTTGCAGAAAAACGGATTTTCGGATACACATTACGTATCGCATAAAGGCTGGCGGGAACCGATACTGAAAGCCTTTTACGCCGTAAAACCGGAGGACAGCGTATAGCTTTCAGCCTTGAGCTGTACGCTACGGTTTACGCAGCGTGCGGATATAATCGGATACGGCGCTGTACAATATGTTAAGTAGAGTATGCTTTTCCAGGTATTTTTTATGCCGGGCCATCGTGGTTTCATCGCCGCGTAAGGCCGGACCCGTCTGTAATTCCGCCGCGTTCGTTCCTTCGTAACGCAATACGGTGTCTTTTAGTAGTGGCAACAGCATCTGCATCTTTTCTTCGTCCTGCTCCAGTACTTCTTCCGCTGCGGCAAACATGGCATTTGTAAAATTGGAAACGAATACCGCGGCCAGGTGCAGCTGTTTGCGCTCCTCGTCCTTCATGGGCCGTATCACTCCGCCGCTGATGCTGCCGCAGAGTTCCATAACTATACGTAAACTTTGTTCCGGGTCCGCATCAACCGCTATGGGAATATCCGTCCAGTCGGTATCGTTCCAGGTAAAACTGTGCACCGGCCATACCACGGCCCTTGCCACATTGCCCGCAGGCAGCAGCCCGAGCGGCATAGCACCCGAACAGTGTATATTGATCTCTGTTGCCGAATACTGTTCTGCCAATGCAGTGATGGCACTGTCGCTTACGCAGAAAAAAAGTATATCCGTCACGGGAAGTGCCTCGCCCAGGTTATACAAAGGAACATCTTTGAAATGTTCTCGTTTTTCGTCCGTCCATGTGCGGGCGGCTACGAACAAAGGTGCCCGGCCGGCGGCCAGCAGGCGTTGCGCCAGTGCTTTAGCCAGTTTTCCGTTACCGAGTATACCAATGCGCTTATGCATTGGCTTTGCGGTTTTCTCCGAAGCGTTTTGCCATGGCCATAAAGCTGCCGATCACCATCAGCACGCAGCCCAGCCACAGGATATTGATCCAGGGAAACTCGATGGCCTGCATAATGATGTAGTCCTTCTGACGCGCCGTCTGTACTTCGTACAGTACTACTTCTACATTGCGTTTATCGGGATTTATGCGGCTGATCTCTACCTTGAGTCCGGTTTCTCCGTCCATCGCCGGGAAGGTCTGTATCCCCGCCGTAGTAATGGAAATACCCGGGGTCAGTATACGTTTTTTGCCTTTCAGATCGGTCAGTACAAAATCGCCCTGCAGATCGATGCGGGTACTGTCGCCCACTTTGGCCGAAGTATCCAGCTTGCTCAGCGAACGCAGATCGGCAAAAATAAAGTAGGCCGTGGCCCAGTAAATGGTATCGCCTTCCATTACCTCGAAGGTACCCACCTGGCGCACCGGATCGGTAGCCAGGCTGTCTTTGGGCTGCGGATTGATCAGCTGGTTCACCTTGTCCATATCGGCATAGGGTGTGTACGTATATATATCGCGGTTCCAGAAATGCCGGGTAGACGGTTCGGCCACATTACCGAAACGCGGATTGGTCTGGATCATGGGCGTAAGCGTAAACGCCTTGTTCCAGCTGCCGTTCTCCACTTTGTAATAATCCACCAGGAAATAGGCGTTCTTATCGTGGGCACTGTCACGCGAATACGTAACCATATAATCGCCCATGCTTACCGTATCGCCTTTGTGCAGCAGGATGTTTTCGTTATTGCTGAAATCTTCGTTCAGGCGGTCCAGCTTGATCACCGAAGCATTGTTCTCGGAAATTACGCGTTTGTGTCCGGCCGATAGCAACGCACCCAGCATGATCAGCGCAAAACCGGCATGCGCTACGGGCGGACCATAGCTTTTCCATTTGCGCTTCAACACCTGGCGTATGTAGTCTGCGTTGAGTATCACGGCCAGTATGCCCGTAAAGAACATAAGCGCATAATCGAAACGTTTGAGGAAATCCTTGCTGAAAATGGAGATGAACACCGTAATACCCAGGGCCAGCAGCAATGCCGGCAATATCTGCTTTATGAGCAGGGAAACCGGGGTGGACCTATAACGCAGGAACTGCCCGATGGCCATGAGGAACAGGATGCCGTAGGCAAACCAGATGGACACGGAATTGTAGAATTCGATATCCGGTGTGGTGAGGTCGGCAAACATTTTCGACAGCGGGGGAATGTGTTCAAAGAACTTGCTCAGGGCCGGCATACTGGTGCTGAATATGATGAACACCCCGCTCAGGAACAGGATCACCGCGCCCAGGAACAGGATGAACTCCCGCGAAAGGAATTCCTCTTCTTCTTTGGTAGACGGAAAATAGATCTTGGCATTGATCATAGCCAGGCCAAAACCGAAAAGCAGCAGCAGCAGGTAAGCCGAGAAGGTATAGCTGTTCAGTCCGAAAATGATACCGGCCGCAAAAGCCAGCAGGGATACGATCAGGAAATAACGGCGCGTTTTAGGCTGTATATTAAAGAGAAAGGCCGGCAGCCAGGTAAAGGCAAACACAAAGAGCAGCAGTTGTCCGTTCATGCCCAGGTCGGTAAAGGCGTGTACGGAGCTTTCGCCCAGTACGCCCGAACGGGTAAGATAGGTACTCCACAGCACCAGCTGGAAGCTGAGGATAATGAGCAGGAAAGCCAGGAAAAGCGAGGTACCTTTGTTGCGGTAGATCACCATAAGGTGCGTACCGGCCACCAGGGTAAGCCAGGGCACCAGGGACGCGTTCTCTACCGGGTCCCAGGCCCAGAAACCGCCAAAGCTCAGGGCTTCGTAGGCCCAGGCGCCACCCATCAGGATACCCGCACCCAGTATACCGATACCGAAAAGCGCCCAGGGCAGGGCCGGTTTCAGCCAGCCGTTAAAGTCTTTTTTTACCAGGCCGGCCAGGGCATAGGCAAAAGGCACGATGGTTGAGGCAAAACCCAGGAAAAGCGTGGGCGGGTGTATGGTCATCCAGTAGTTCTGCAGCAGCGGGTTCAGACCGCGGCCGTCGATCTTGCTCAGGTAATCGGCCGACTGCAGGAAGGGCATGAAACGCATGTCTTCCTGTTCGCGCAGCAGCACAAAGGGATTGCTTCCGATCTTGAGATCGAGCGGACCGATCACGATACCGAGGATCATACTCACCAGGAATACCTGCACAATGCTGATGACCATCAGTACCGGGCCTTCCCACTGCCGGGCCGTGAACTGTAAGATCAGTCCCAGCACCGCATGCCAGAACATCCAGAGCAGGAAACTGCCCTCCTGCCCTTCCCACAGGCAGGAAAGAATATACTTGGAGGCCATGGCCGTATTGCTGTGGAACCATACATAATAGTACTCAAAGTTCCGGTTAAAGAGCATGTACAGCAACAGTCCGAAAATGGCAAAAATGCTGAAAGCGTGTATGCGGAATGACCAGCGGGAGAGCTTCAGCCAGAAGTCTTCTTCGCCGGCGCGTTTGAACGAAAGGAAATAACCGGCCGTGCTGATGATCGAAAAAGTCAGCGCCAGTGCTATAAATATATTACCTAATGTCTGTGCCCAAAGGTGTTCACCTATATACGTAATTTCATCCATGAATATACTAAAAAAGCAGGAATGTTATGTGTCTGATCTCAGGAGTTGGCGGTAATTTCGGTCACTTCGGAAGCGTCGTTGTATTTAGACGGGCACTTCATCAGTATTTTGGTGGCATAAAAGCTGTCCCCCTTCATTTTACCGGTGATCACCACTTCTTCGGAACGCTCAAAGTCCTGGGGTTTGGCGCCGTTGAAATAGACCTTACATTCCCTGCCGTCTTTTTTGTCTTTCATAAAAAAGGAGAACAGGTTGGCGTTTTCGCGCGGGTTGTAACGGATCTCTTTTTCCAGGTTCAGGTAGCCCGATACCCTGTGCTCACGATCCGGTTTGGCAGTGGCATCGGCAAAGGACGCGTAGGAGCCTGCATTGTCCACCGTATACACGATAATGGCGGCGGCGGCGGCCAGGGTGAGTACCAGAATGATATAAAATTTTTTCATGTCGTGAAATATTAAGCAGCTTTTTCTATTTTCCGCACTTTGCGGTCCAGCAGCACCAGGTAGCCGATGAGTACGGCAAACACCACCATGCTTACGGTCACCACCACCCAGATCATACCGTCTTTGCGCAGGCCGGTGGCCATTTCGATCTTATCGGCAATAACGGTCACTTTGGGAACGGACGTACGGTTATCGTATTTGAACGCTACGTTAAAGGTCTCATCTTCCGGCGTCTGTGCCACTACCTCGAACACGTATACCTTGTTCGTCAGCAGCGAGGTATCACTGCTCACCCAGCCGTCGGGCGCTATGGTAAAACCGGCCGGAATGGGTTTTTCCTTACTGATCTGTATATTTTTGATACCGCCCAGCATACCGTTCAGATCGGCCAGGGTATCGGGCGTGGCGGCTCCGGCGCACAGGATGCCCGAAACACAGAAGATAAGAGACAGGATGTACGGTTTTACCATTGTTCTTTTTTCAGTTGAAGTGTTTTAATGCGTATACGAATATTGGCGATCCACACACCGATCAGTATCCAGGCCAGTACGGCCGGACGGAATACGATGGCCATAGAGCCTTTCAGATCGTCATAATCACCAAAGCCGGGATTGCCGCCGTTACCCGGATGCAGGGTTTCTTTGAGGCGGGGCATGATCCCCACGAGGATCAGCAGCATCACAAAGGCGAAAATATTGTAAACGGCCGCTGTACGTTCCTGTTTTACCTTGTCCTGTATGGAATTGCGCAGGATAAAATAGGCCGCGTAGATCAGCAGGCTGGCCGCCGAGCCGTTCAGTTTGGTATCATTGGTCCAGGGCGCGCCCCAGGTGAACTGTGCCCAGATCATTCCGGTAACGATACCGGCCAGGCCGAACATCATACCCACATGGGCAAACTCCAGCGCGTAAATATCTTTCTTTTCCGAAGGTTCCACCAGCTGCGAAACGGAGTAATACACCGAAACGCCGAACATCAGGATCATGGCGAACCACATCACCACGTGCCAGTACAGGTTGCGGATGGTCTCATGCAGGATCACCTGTACCGAGACCTCGCCCGTCCAGGCCATAGGTATCACGTACAGCATTATCAGAACTGCCAGCACTTTGTAACCGTGTCGAATTATCATTTTCATGCTTCAGATACCTCTTTTTTTAACTGCGCCAAAGATACGGAAATAACAGGTAAGAAAATAGCCATGCCAGTATATTGAAAAGCCCCAGAACGGCTATATTTTCCCATTGTTGTGCAAAGGCTTCGCCGTCAATAGCCGCCGAGGTGGCCTTAATGGCCGAAAGAAAGAGTGGCAGCAGCACCGGGAAGGCCAGTACGGGCAGTATACCCGCTGCATTATTGGTCTGTGCCGAAATGGCCGATATCAGGGTAAGCATAGCCCCGATGCTCCAGGTACTGAGCAGCGATACCAGCACAAACAGCGGCATGTTCTGCACCAGGTTGCCCAGCACCAGCGTAAAGGCTCCGAAACTGACCAGCAGCAGCAGGGTATTGAGCGCATAACTGTACAGCAGCTTGGCAAAAATAATTTCCTGCGGATGTGCGATCTGGTAATAGTACAGCCGCATGGACGACGTTTCGTAGTAAAAGGCCCGCATCACCGAGTTTACACAACTGTACAAAAGTGTGATCCAGAAAAGGGCGTTCCAGGTGAGGCTCTGTTCCGGCTCGCCTACGGACATGTAAATAATAAAAACGGAGCCGAGCGCATACATCAGCAGGGAAGATAAACCGGTCTTACTGCGAAATTCCAGACGCAGGTCTTTCCGTAACAGTATATAAATGCGCTGTATCAATATTCCCTTAAAAAAAGCAGTGCAAAGTTGGTCTATTCCTTAGAATATTCATAACTTCACCTCACATTTTAGTCGTTTTTTTTCAACTTTATTTCGCAATCATATTCTATTACGATACATAAACGATCATGGAAAATTCAAGAAGAGATTTTTTACGGAAAGGCGCCCTGATGGGCGTAGGTGCGCTGGCCGCATCACAGATGGGTTTTGCCTCCGCCCTGGCGGAAACTCCGGCTGCAGGGCCCGTATTTACCCTGCCCGATCTGCCCTATGCCTACGACGCGCTGGAACCCTATATCGATATGTCCACCATGCAGATCCATCACGGTAAGCACCACGCGGCCTATGTAAAGAACCTGAACGCCGCGGTGGAAAAGGAACGCCGTTTCCCGGCCAACCTCGAAGAAGTGTTTGCCAATATCTCCAAATACAACGATGCCATCCGCAACAATGCCGGCGGACACTGGAACCATACTTTATTCTGGAACCTGATGCGCCGCGGACAGGCCAATAACGTACCCAACAGCTCCCTGGCCACTTCGATACAGGCTACCTTCGGCAGCTTTGAGAACTTTAAGGAGAAATTCAAGAACGAAGCCCTGGCCCGTTTTGGCAGCGGCTGGTGCTGGCTGATCAAAGACCATAAAGGCGAACTGAAGATCATTTCCACCCTGAACCAGGACAACCCGCTGATGCTGGGTAAAAAAGGCGGTAAGCCCATCCTGGGGCTCGACGTATGGGAACACGCCTATTACCTGAAATACCAGAACAAACGCGCCGATTACATCGATAATTTCTGGTACCTGGTGAACTGGGACTATGCCGGTTCCCGTTTTGCCGTTTAAGTAATGTCACACATGGAAATGCACCGCTATCCCTCCGGGACGGGCGAAGCTGTATACCGCGAGAAAGGAAGCCGCTTTCTCGCTTTTGTTTTCCCGGTAAGCACCGAAGAACAGGTAAAGGAACACATTCAGCGCCTGCGCCAGGAACACCCGCAGGCCGTACACGTATGCTCGGGTTACCTGCTGGACCTGCATAAAGGTCAGGGCCGCGCGCATGACGACGGAGAACCTTCCGGCAGCGCAGGCCGCCCCATCCTGAATAAAATTTACAGTCACGACATCAGCAATGTACTGGTGGCCGTGGTACGCTATTACGGCGGCATCAAACTGGGCGTACCCGGACTCATCCATGCCTATAAGACCGCCGCTGATGAAGCGCTGACCCTGGCCGGCGTAGTGGAAAAAGAAGCGGAATTCAGCCTGCAGATGCGTTTTGCTTTCGATAAGGAAGGCGAATGTACCTCCTGGGTAAAGCGTTTCCGCGGGCAATGGCTGCAACGAACGTACACCCACGAAGTGAACTGGCTGGTATCGTTCCCGCTCAGCGTGCAGGCCGAAGTGCTGGCTTCTCCCCTCTTCGGTGTGGAAATCTCAGACCCGCTTTAAGTCCGGCTACCGGAAAGAAGCCTATATTTGCAGTATATCTATGGATAATATCTCTTCTAAATTACTGGAGAACGCCGTAAATGAGTTTGCCCTGCTGCCCGGCATCGGTAAAAAGACCGCCATGCGCCTGGTACTGCACCTGCTGCAGCAGGACGAAGGCCGTGTACAGCAGTTTGCACACGCACTTACGCAGATGAAGGAGAACATACAGCGCTGCCGCAACTGCCATAACCTTTCGGACGAGCCTTTGTGCAGCATTTGCAGCGATGCCCGCCGCCAGCATGCCATTGTGTGCGTGGTGGAAGATATACGCGATGTGCTGGCCATTGAAAATACGCACCAGTACCGCGGTGTATACCATGTACTCGGGGGCAAGATATCCCCGATGGACGGCGTGGGCCCTTCGGACCTGCAGATCGACAGCCTGGTGCAGCGTGCACATACGCAGGAACTCGGTGAGATCATCCTGGCGCTTAGCTCCACGCCCGAAGGCGATACCACCTCCTTTTATCTCTACAAGAAACTACAGGGCATACAGGTGCCCATTACCAGCATTGCCCGTGGTATTTCGTTCGGCGGAGAACTCGAATATGCCGATGAGGTCACGCTCGGACGTTCGATCCTGAACCGCGTACCTTACAAAGAATCGGTATAGATCACATACGACAGTAAACGCCCAGGGGCAGACGTATTCCGCTGGTGGCGGGCATGTACAGTTCGCCGAACTGCGGCTTCCAGTTGTTTTTGCGGGCGGCCGTCATGGCCAGTACCATATTTTCCACGATCAGGGCCGAAAAGCCCAGTGAATAGGTGTTCAGGATCATAAAGCCCTGCTTCGGGTCCAGGATGTCCAGCACGTCTTTCAGCAGTTCGTTGATCTGTTTTTCCAGTTTCCAGCTTTCGCCGTTGGGGCCATGGCCGAATGCCGGCGGGTCCAGGATAATGCCCTGGTACTGCTTTCCACGTTTTTTCTCGCGTTTCACGAATTTTACGGCGTCTTCCACCACCCAGCGTATATTGTCCAGGTTGCTGCTTTCCATGTTACGGCGCGACCAGCTCACCACCTGTTTGATGCTGTCCACATGCGTTACGTCGGCGCCGGCGGCTTTGGCGGCCAGGGAAGCTCCGCCCGTATAGGCGAACAGGTTCAGGAAAGCGGGCGTTTCGCCTTTCATTTCGTTGAGGCGGCTGTAGATAAAGTCCCAGTTGGCGCTCTGTTCAGGGAATACGCCTACGTGTTTAAAGCCGGTAAGGGCCAGGTTAAAGGTAAGGCGCAGATCTCCGTTGCGGTAGGTGGCCTGCCAGTTATCGGGCATGGCGCGGTACTTTTCCCAGCGCCCGCTGTTGCTGGAGGTACCCACGAATTTCACATGGGCCTTCTTCTTCCATTCCGCTTCGCTCAACACCTTGTCCCATACGGCCTGTGGCTCGGGACGAATGGTAATGAACTCGCCGAAACGTTCCAGTTTTTCAAAGCCGCCACAGTCGATCAGTTCGTAAAATTCGCTGTTGTGTACGGGGTACAGGAGATCTATTTGCTTTTGCATGGATAAAAAAAATGCGGATTCGAGGAACCCGCATTAAAAGTATGTAAAAAATGGAATTATTCTCCGATCACTTCGAAATCTACTTCCACAGAAACTTCTTTGTGAAGTTTGATGTTGGCTTTGTAGTTTCCGAGTTGTTTGATGGTATCGTCACCGATCAGAGCGATCTGGCGGCGGTCAACCGGGATACCTGCTTTTTCGTAGGCATCGGCCAGCATAACGGTGTTAACGGATCCGAAGATCTTGCCGTTCTCACCGGCTTTGGCGCCGATCTTGATCACCTGGGCCGAAATTTTCTCAGCCATCGCTTTGGCATCTTCGAGGATCTTAGCCTCTTTGTGCGCACGCTGACGAAGGTTTTCGGCATGTACTTTACGGTTCGATTCGGTAGCCATTACCGCAATTCCCTGGGGAACCAGGAAGTTACGGGCATAACCCGGACGTACTTTAACGATCTCGTCTTTAGAACCCAGGTTCTGAACTTCTTTTTTCAAAATTACTTCTAACATAGCGTACCTCCTTATTATTTTAACATATCGGTTACGTAAGGCAGCAGAGCGATCTGACGGGCACGTTTAACGGCCGTGGCCACTTTGCGCTGGTATTTTAAAGATGTACCGGTGATACGGCGCGGCAGGAGTTTACCCTGCTCGTTCACAAATTTCAGAAGGAAATCGGGATCTTTGTAATCGATGTATTTGATACCGGCTTTTTTAAAGCGGCAGTATTTCTGTTTTTTAACTTCAACCGGGATGGGAGTAAGATATCTTACTTCTCCGCTTGTTTCCGTAGCTGTATTCTGAGTAGACATAATACGTACAATTTGTTTGTTAATTAATTAGCGGCTTTCTCGGCCAGTTTTTTGCGACGTTTCTGGTTGTACTCAGCCGCGTATTTGTCCAGGCGAACGGTCATAAAACGCAGGATACGCTCGTCGCGTTTAAAGGTAAGTTCCCATTTCTCGATGAAATCGGGAGAGGCTTTGAACTCGAACAACTGGTAGAAACCGGTCGATTTCTTCTCGATCGGGTAAGCCAGCTTTTTCAGGCCCCAGCTTTCTTCGTTGATTACCTCGCAGCCGCCTTCCTGAAGCAGCTCTTTGTACTTGGACGTGACCTCGTTCACTTGTTCCTGAGAGAGCACGGGCGTTATAATAAACACCGTTTCATATAGATTCATAACGTAATAATTACTATTTCGGGCGGCAAATATACGGTTTTTTTCTTATTTGCAAATAAAATGTAGTACAGGGTCCGAAGTCCGGCTGATAAAAAGTAATGCGTGATGAGGAACGGGTTAAGAAGCTTTTGAGGGTCTGTACAGATAGTAAGGAGAAATGAGAAATGAGCAAGGAGACTCCTGATCGTCCGTGTCAATGCCTGAAATAAGTTGACCGTTCGGTACAACTCTACAACGAAAAAAAGCCACATATCAAACTCAAAAGAGTAAGTCCTCTTACTTTCGAAAAAAGTATATTTGTATCTAATGAACACCCCCTCTTTAAACAAAAACCTCAATAGATAACTAAAATGATTGTTTAACAGTACGCAAAAACGGTCAACACTATTTAGGCATCGACACTCTTCACTCTTCACTCTTCACTCTTCACTCTTCACTCTTCACTCTTCACTCTTCACTCTTCACTCTTCACTCTT